>NZ_CP094470.1:1481702-2222553 GCF_023347315.1 Faecalibacterium sp. I2-3-92 | reverse complement strand
AGGATGCCGCCATCAGCGTACAGGATCTGGCCATTGACAAAGTCGGAAGCATGGGAGGCCAGGAACACGCAGGGGCCGACCATGTCCTCGGGGGTGCCCCAGCGGCCTGCGGGGGTCTTGGCGCAGATGAAGGTATCGAAGGGATGGCGGCTGCCATCGGGCTGGATTTCGCGCAGGGGAGCGGTCTGAGCGGTGGCAATGTAGCCAGGGCCCATGCCGTTGCACTGGATGTTGTACTCGCCGTACTCGGAGGCGATGTTGCGGGTCAGCATCTTCAGTGCGCCCTTGGCGGCAGCGTAGGCGGAGACAGTCTCGCGGCCCAGCTCGCTCATCATGGAGCAGATGTTGATGATCTTGCCCTCGCGCTTGGCGATCATATCGGGCAGAACAGCCTTGGAGCAGTTGAAGGCACCGCCAACGTGCACATCGATGACGCGCAGGAAATCGGTGTGGCTCATCTCGATCATGGGCACACGCTTCATCAGACCGGCGTTGTTCACCAGAATGTCCACGGGGCCGACATCAGCCTTGATCTGGGCGATCATGGCGTTCACGGCAGCCTCATCGGTAACATCGGCCACATAGCCGTGTGCGTCGATGCCGGCAGCCTTGTAGGCGGCCAGGCCCTTTTCCAGGCTGCCCTCGTTGGAGCAGTTGAAGCAGACGGTAGCGCCGCACTTTGCCATGCCCTCGGCAATGGAGAAGCCGATGCCGTGTGCGCCGCCGGTGACCAGGGCAACCTTGCCCTTCAGATCAAATGCAGTAAGATCCATAAGTAGAACTCCTTTACTGAAAGACCCCGCGCCGGTTCGCCGGTGCGGGGTCTGGTTTGTGTTTAGCGCAGGTCGGTGGTAGCGATGTTGTCCATGTCGTCAAACTCCATGTTCTCGCCGCCCATAGCCCAGATAAACGTATAGTTCGAGGTGCCAACACCACTGTGGATGCTCCAGGAGGGGCTGATGACAGCATCCTCGTTGTGCATCACGATATGGCGGGTCTGGGTAGGCTCACCGCACATGTGGAACACCACCTGCCCCTCGGGCAATTCAAAGTAGGTGTAGATCTCCATCCGCCGCTCATGGGTGTGGCTGGGCATCGTGTTCCAGTTGGAACCGGGGTCCAGCTCGGTCATGCCCATGCTCAGCTGGCAGGTCTTCAGCACGTCCGGGTGGATGAACTGATTGATGGTGCGCTTGTTGCAGGTCTCCACGCTGCCCAGAGGACGATGATTTGCATCGGCCATCTTGATCAGGCGGGTCTCGTAAGCGCAGTGTGCCGGAGCAGACACCATATAGAACTTGGCAGGATGCTCGGGATCGGCGGAAGCAAAGGTCACTTCCTTGGTGCCCTGGGTGATGTACAGGCAGTCCTTGTAGCCCAGCTCGTACTTCACGCCGTCGGCCACCACGATACCGGTGGAATCCTTGCCGATGTTGAACATACCGATCTCGCGGCGCTCCAGGAAATAATGGGTGCCGAAGTTTGCCCAGATGTCGATGCCCTTGTCGATGGACACGGTCTCGTGCACCGGCATACAGCCCAGCGTGACCATGCGGTCCACATGGCTGTACACGGCAACAACTTCATCTGCCTTGTACAGGCCGGTGATGAGCATCTCGTCCCGCATTTCCTCGGTGGTATAGCGCTTGAAATCCTTCTGGTTGCAGGAATAACGGATATCCATTGCGGACGACCTCCTGTAACGCTTGCTTAGCGCTGGATACGGCCGGAACCGTCGCCGCCAGCCAGCTTCTCGACCTCGGACACGGTCATCATGTTGTAGTCGCCCTCGATGGAGTGCTTCAGAGCAGAAGCAGCAACAGCGAACTCAACAGCTTCCTGAGTGCTCTTGCCGGTCAGCAGGCTGTAGATCAGGCCGCCGCCGAAGGAGTCACCGCCGCCAACGCGGTCGATGATGTGCAGGTCGTACTTCTTGGAGAAGCAGTACTCGTTGGAAGCAACGTCGTACAGCATAGCGCTCCAGCCGTTGTCGAATGCGCTGTGGCTCTCACGCAGGGTGATAGCGACCTTCTCGAAGTGGAACTTGTCAGCCAGCTGCTTGGCAACGCTCTTGTAGCCCTCAGCATTCAGCTTGCCGCCGCAGATATCGGTAGCCTCGGCCTCGATGCCGAACACGTCCTTTGCGTCCTCCTCGTTGGAGATGCAGACATCAACGTACTGGCACAGATCGGTCATGGCAGCACGAGCCTGCTCACGGGTCCACAGCTTGCCGCGGTAGTTCAGGTCGCAGCTGATCTTCACGCCGTGAGCCTTAGCAGCCTTGCAGGCCTCGCGGCAGATCTCGACAACGTTCTCGCCCAGAGCCGGGGTGATGCCGGTGAAGTGGAACCAATCCACGCCCTCGAAGATCTTCTCCCAATCGAAATCGGAAGGCTGTGCCAGCTGGATAGCGCTGTTGGCACGGTCGTAGATGCAGACAGAACCACGCTGAGAAGCGCCCTTCTCGTTGTAGTAGATACCAACGCGGTCACCGCCACGGGTGATCATGCTGGTGTCAACGCCATAGCGGCGCAGGCTGTTGACAGCGGCCTGACCGATGGCGTGTGCGGGCAGCTTCGTGACGAAAGCTGCGTCCAGGCCGTAGTTGGCCAGAGAAACAGCAACGTTGGCCTCGCCGCCGCCGAAGGTGAACTCCAGGCTGTTAGCCTGGACAAAGCGCTCATAGTTGAACGGCTGCAGACGGACCATCAGTTCGCCAAAAGTAACGACTTTCATTGTGGTGTACTCCTTTATAATCAGATGTGTTTTATATCACCCGCCGCAGGGTGGACCGGTGCGGCGGGAAACGCCGTGGAAATGCTCAGGAACTCAGGCCTGGACCAGGTGCATTGCAAAGCCGGCGATCTCGTCAGCAAAATAGCAGGCGATGGTCTTGCCGTTCTTGACATTCTTGCTGTCCAGATCGAACTTCACGCCGCGCTGAGACAGGTGATAGATGGCACGGTCAACGTTGTTGCAGGCGATGGCAATGTGGCCATTGGTGCCGCGGCCGGGCTTCTTCATGATCTCGAATTCCTTGTTGCCCACAAAGATGCTGGAGTTGCCGGGAGCGACCTTCATGTTCAGCAGACCGCCCAGCAGGGTGGCGACCTTCATGGCCTCTTCCTCGTTGCCGGTGTTGATGCCGACATGGTGCAGGCGCAGGCCCAGCATGGTGTCAACGGCTTCCTTGCTCTGAGCGGTGATCTTTGCCCAGTCGCCAGCCTTGATGACATCGCTCTTGCACATCCAGGTGCCGCCGACAGCGAAGATCTGGTCGTAGCCCAGGTAATCGTTGACGTTCTTTGCGTTGACACCGCCGGTGCACATCCAGCGTGCGCCCTTCAGGGCAGCGCCGATGTTCTTCAGCATGCCGACACCGCCGTTTGCCTCAGCGGGGAAGAACTTCAGGGCCTCGCAGCCCATGTTCATAGCCTGCTGCATCTCGCCGGCAGAAGCGGTACCGGGCATCATAATGCCGCCCTTGTCGATCACGTGCTTGCAGACCTCGGGGTCAAAGCCGGGAGCAACGATGAAGGAAGCACCAGCTGCCATTGCACGGTCAGCCTGCTCGCAGGTCAGGACAGTGCCTGCACCCAGCAGCATCTCGGGCATCTCTTCGTGGATCTTGCGGATGCACTCCTCAGCACATGCAGTGCGGAAGGTGACCTCGGCTGCGGGCAGACCGCCCTCGGCCAGAGCCTTGCACAGGGGCAGGGCCTCGTCTACGCTGTTGAAGGCGATAACAGGGATAATGCCGATCTGATAGACCTTTTCAACGATGGGATTCATAACGCATTTCTCCTTTTTATTTGACACTCAGGGCGGGGCAGGGCCGGATGGGCACACTCTCCCCACCATACGTTCACAGTATTAGTATAAACGACCCGGCCGCTTTTGGTAATGCTCAACAAGCACAATGTTTTGCATAAGAGCTTGTATACATTGCACAAAAATGCCCAACGGTCACAGCCCGAGCCGCTCAAACAGCTCTGCAACGCCGTCGTGGTCGTTGTCGCGGGTGCTGACGATATCCCCCAGTGCCCGGATCTCGGGCAGGGCGTTGGCCATCACGGCGGCCACACCGGCCCGGGCCAGCATGGCGCGGTCATTGTCGCTGTCGCCGATGGCAAGGGTGGCCTCCCGGGGGATGCCGAGCCGGTCGGCCAGAGCCAGCAGGGCGGTACCCTTGTCCACCCCTGCGGCGGTGACCTCTACATTGTCCGGGGCACCCTGTACGGCCTCGATGCCGGGAAACGCCCGGAAACGGACGAGAGCGGCCTGTGCAATTTCGATGCTGTCGAAGAACATACAGAATTTTTCCACTTCGTGGGCGTGGCGGCTCATCCATTCGTCCAGATCCCGCACAACATGGGTACGGCCATCGTCCGGCTGTCTGGCCTCGGTGGAATGGCGCTGGATATGACGGTTCTGAAACAGGGCCATACCGGTACCGTCCAAATAAGAGCGCCCGTCCGAAAAAATGCTCAGTGGGCCATGATATTCCCGGTAGAGGGCAAACACTTCCCGGGCGGTTTCCGGGGGCAAACAATGACGCTCCAGCAGAACCGGTTCATGGGTCGGACGCCGGGCCGCATCGGAGTAACGGCTGTATACGGCACCCAGCGGGTCTGTGCCCATATCCCAGACAGCGGCACCGTTGGCGGTGATGGCGTACCGGATGCCGGGCAGCTGCGCCACCAACGGCGGCAGGCTGGCAAGGGGCCGCCCGGTGCAGGGCAGCACGATGACCCTGCGCCCGACGGCATCGGCAATGGCCTGCCGGGTGCGGGGGGAGATCTGGCTCTGGGAATTGAGCAGGGTGCCGTCCAGATCAAGGGCGACAAGACGGATCGGGGTAGAAGGTGACATAGTTTCTCCTTTGATTTAAGAACCTCTCCGGCAGCAGCGTAAACATGGCTCCCCTGCCAGGGGAGCTGCCGCGATAGGTGACGGAGAGACTGATATCCTTATTTTATCCTATAAATAAAATTTGCGCAAGCGCCGGTTCTGTGTTAAAATAATCGCTATGCGGCGAGTGATTTTATAGGAGAAAAGAATATGAAGGCAAAGACTCTGCGCACGCGGCTCAAGCCCCACCTGTGGTATCAGGCTTACTGGGTGGTCTACCTCATCTGGTTCTTTTGGCTGGATCTGACCATCACGGACCCCAAATACATCATCCACTCCCCGATGGATGACCTCATCCCTTTCAACGAGTGGTTCATTTTCCCGTACTGCAGCTGGTTCGTGCTGCTGGCGGCGGTCACGGCCCTGCTGTGGTGGTTCGACACCGCCAGCTATGACAAGCTCTGCCTGATGATGTTCTCGGGCATGACGCTCTGCCTCATTATTTATATGGTACTGCCCAACGGCCTTGACATCCGCCCCACGGCGGAAGCCATCGGCCGGGAGAATTTTGCCATGACTTTGATGCAGCTCATTTGGAAAGCAGATGCCTCGGTCAATGTCTGCCCCTCGATCCACTGCCAGAGCACGGCCTGCATGGCCATTGCCTTTTCGGGCAGCACGCTGACAAAGCAGCGCCCCTGGCTCAAAGCAGCGGCCTGGGTGTGGGCAGCGCTCATCTGCGCTTCCACCGTGTTCACCAAGCAGCATTCCATCATTGACGTGGTCTGCGGTCTGGCGCTGGCGGCTGTGTGGGGCGTGATCCTTTACGGCCCGTGGAAAAAGCGGCAGGATTGACAAGAAAAAGTTCTCAATTTTGGCAGTTTCCCAATTGACGCGGACAAAGTGTGTGGAGTACAATAAAAATGAAACTGATATATTAGTAAAACACAAAGATAACAGGCGTGCAGAAGCACAAAAGGAGCGAAGACAGTATGGCAGTTCGGAGCGCCCGCGAGGCAGCCTACGAAACCATCCGCAGCAGGATCATCACCATGGAGCTCAAACCCGGGGATGAACTGAACGACCACGAGCTGGCCCAGGAACTGGGCATCAGCCGCACCCCCATGCGGGAAGCGCTGATCATGCTCAACATTGCCCACATGGTGACCATCAAGCCCCAGAGCGGCACCTATGTGGCCCCCATTGATCTGGAGCTGATGGAGATGGAGCAGTTTGCGCGCTTCACGCTGGAAAAAGAGCTTCTGAACCATATCCGGGGCCGCCTGACCGGCGAGCAGGAGAGAGCCTACCGGCTGCTGATCGAGCAGTACCGTGTGCTGGAAAGCCACCCGGAGGCTGAAAACCGTGAGACCCGGATGCTGGATCTGGACAACGCCTTCCATCGCCGCGCCTTTGAGCTCTGCGGCATGGAGGGACACTTTGACCACATGCTTTCCACCTTTCAGCACATCGAGCGGCTGCGTAAGTTCAGCCTGCAGACGGATGAGAACAAATCGGTCTGTGGTGCCCACACCCGCATCCTGGAGGCTGTGCTCCACGGCACGGAGGAGGATGTGAGCCGGGCGCTGAGTGAACATCTGCACCGGTATAAGCTCAGTGTGGATCAGGCCCGTGCCGCCCACCCGGATTATTTTATCGGCAACGGTGATACATGGTAAAAATTTCTTTCGTCAAACTGCCCAATGCGTGTATTTTGCGGCCGGATGGGGGCAAAATCCCATGTGTGGCCGTTTCTTTGTGTAAAGTATACAAGAAAAAACATCAAAACTTGTCAAAACGTCAATTGCCAATTTGAAACTGATATATTAGAATATAAGCAAGAATGTGCCACGGCACCCGCCGGGGCATTTAAGAAGCAAAGCAACAAACAAGGAGGAACCCACTATGCCTATGAAAATGGGTTGGCGTTGGTACGGTGAGGGCAACGATCCCATCACCCTCAACGACATCAAGCAGATTCCCGGCGTGACCAGCATCGTCTGGGCACTGCACAACAAGATGCCCGGTGAGATCTGGGAGATCGACGAGATCCAGAAGGTCGCCGATCAGATCCACGCCTACGGCTTCGACATGGACGTGGTCGAGTCTGTCAATGTCCACGATGACATCAAGATCGGCCTGCCCACCCGCGACAAGTACATCGAGAACTACAAGCAGTGCATCCGCAACCTGTCCAAGTTCGGTGTCAAGGTCATCTGCTACAACTTCATGCCCATCTTTGACTGGACCCGTACCGACCTGTTCCACCCCGTCGGCGACGGCTCCACTGCTCTGTTCTACCAGAAGGACATGATCCAGGACGATTACAAGGCCATGGCCGACTACATCCTGGGCTTCACCGAGAAGTACAACATGACCTTCCCCGGCTGGGAGCCTGAGCGTATGGCAAAGCTGGACGAGCTGTTCAAGGCCTATGCCCCTGTTACCAAGGAAAAGCTGTGGGAGAACCTGAAGTACTTCCTGGAAGCTCTGATGCCCACCTGCCGCGAGTGCGACATCAAGATGGCCATCCACATGGACGATCCCCCTTGGGATATCTTCGGCCTGCCCCGCCTGCTGGTGGATGCTGAGAGCATCGACCGCTTCCTGAGCATGGTGGACGACGAGTACAACTGCCTGACCCTGTGCTCCGGCAGCCTGAACGCAAACCCCAACAACAACGTTGCCGAGATCGTCCGCAAGCACTGCGACCGCATTGCATTTGCTCACATCCGCAACATCCACCACTTCCCCAATGGCGACTTCTCCGAGGCTGCTCACCGCGACTGCTGCGGCGAGACCGGCATCATCGAGATCCTGCGCGCCTACCATGACTGCGGCTACGAGGGCTATATCCGCCCCGACCACGGCCGTCAGCTGTGGGAGGAAGGCCCCGGCAACTGCCGCCCCGGTTACGGCAAGTATGACCGTGCTCTGGGTATCCAGTACATGCTGGGTGTCTGGGACCTGCTGGATCGTCTGGATGAAGAGAAAAAGAAAGGCTGAGTACTATTATGAAGCTGTCTGATATCAAGAACGGCAATCTGTCCGCCGAGTGGGCAGAAAAGGGCTACGAGCTGCCCAAGTTTGACGTGGAGGCTGTCAAGGCCAAGACCCACGCAGAGCCCACCTGGGTGCACTTCGGCGCAGGCAATATTTTCCGTGCCTTCCCCGCTGCCATCCTGAACGAGGCCCTGAACAGCGGCAAGTATGACCGCGGTGTCATCGTTGCTGAGAGCTTTGACTACGAGATCATCGACAAGGCTTACCAGCCCTACGACAACCTGAGCCTGCTGGTCTGCCTGAAGTCCACCGGCGACATCGAGAAGAAGGTCATTGCTTCCGTGACTGAGAGCCTGAAGGCTGATTACTCCTTTGGCGAGGATTGGGCCCGTCTGGTCGAGATCTTCCAGAACCCCAGCCTGCAGATGATCTCCTTCACCATCACCGAGAAGGGCTACGGCGTTGCTCCTGCTGACCTGGAGCGCGGCCTGACCCCCGTTCTGGCCATGGGCAAGGTCACCGCTCTGCTGTACGAGCGCTTCAAGGCCGGCAAGCTGCCCCTGACCGTTCAGAGCATGGATAACTGCTCTCACAACGGCGACAAGGTCAAGACCGCTGTCCACGCCTATGCTTCCAAGTGGGTCGAGCAGGGTCTGGTTCCCGCTGAGTTCCTGGCATACGTTCAGGACGAGACCAAGATCACCTTCCCCTGGAGCATGATCGATAAGATCACTCCCCGTCCCGACGCAAAGGTCCAGGATATGCTGGCCAAGGACGGCTTTGAGGACAACTACACCATCGTGACCGAGAAGCACACCTTTACTGCTCCCTTTGTCAACGCAGAGGAGACCCAGTACCTGTGCATCGAGGATCACTACACCAACGGCCGTCCTCCGCTGGAGCTGGGCGGTGTGCTGTACTGCGACCGCGAGACCGTTGACAAGATCGAGAAGATGAAGGTGTGCACCTGCCTGAACCCCCTGCACACCGCAATGTCCATCTACGGCTGCATGCTGGGTTACACCCTCATCAGCGCCGAGATGGCCGACGAGGATCTGCGTCCCTTCATCCAGAAAATCGGTTATATCGAGGCAATGCCCGTGGTCGTTGATCCTGGTGTCCTGAACCCCTACGAGTTCATCGGCGCTGTCATCAACCGCCGCCTGCCCAACCCCTTCATGCCCGATGCTCCCCAGCGTATCGCTACCGATACCTCTCAGAAGTTGGCCATCCGCTTCGGCGAGACCATCAAGGCATATCAGGCACGCGGTCTGGACAAGTCCAACCTGGTGCTGATCCCCCTGGTGCTGGCAGGTTATGCCCGCTACCTGAAGGGAATTGATGACAACGGCAAGGCTTTCGAGATCTCTCCCGATCCGATGCTGGCTGAGCTGCAGGCCATCGTGGCTCCTCTGGAAGTCAAGGAAGGCGAGCAGGACTTCAGCTGCCTGAAGAACCTGTACAGCCGTGCCGATGTGTTCGGTGTTGACCTGTACGAGGTCGGCCTGGGTGAGCAGATCGAGGGCATGGTCAAGGAGCTGTACGCTGGCAACGGCGCAGTCCGCAAGACCCTGCACAAGTATGTTGTCGCCCGCTGAGCGCTGACACGATCCTGAATTAAGCTATCTTCGTTCCCGCGCTGCGTTTTGCTTTGCCGCAGCGTGGGATTTTTTTGTTTTCCGGCATGGCGGAGCGCATGGCTCTTTACATTTGGAGAGCGATTTGCAATAATAGAAAAAAAGCGCAGGAGGGTCTGTACATGAAAGTAATGGTTTTTGATGTGGGCGGCACCGGGATCAAGTATTCCGTGATGGATGAGCAGCTGAACCGGACCGATACGGGCAGCACGCCTACCCCGGCGGATTCGCAGGAACACTTCCTGAACACCCTGCGGGAGATCTACCTGCCCCACAAGGGCGAGGTGGACGGCATTGCCCTGAGTCTGCCCGGCTTCATCGATGCCGAGCAGGGCGTGGTCAGGGGCGGCGGAGCACCCTCGCTGGCCTACAATGTGGGCACGCCTGTCGGCCCCCGGCTGGCCGAGGCCTGCGGCTGCCGTGTCTGGATCGAGAATGACGGCAAAGCGGCCGCCATTGCAGAGCTGGAGCGGGGTGTGCTGAAGGGCTGCAGGAACGCAGCAGTGTTCATCATCGGCACCGGTGTGGGCGGCGGCCTGATCATTGATGGGAAGCTGGTGCGCGGCCGGGACTGCACGGCAGGCGAGTACAGCTTTATGAACACCAACGCCGATGCCTGGAGCGACCCGGCAAAGAGCGTTGCCTGCCAGTGCAGTACCAGCGGCCTGTTGAGCGGCTACCGCGCCCGCAAGGGCCTGCCCGCCGATGCGCCCATGGATGGACGCATCTTCTTTGAGGCGGTCCACGCCGGGGAGACCGAGGCCAACGAGGTCCTGCGCAGCTTCTGCCGGGCCGTTGCCGTGCAGATCTACAACCTGAACGTTTTGCTGGATCTGGAAAAGGTGGCCATCGGCGGCGGCATCAGCAAGCAGCCCATCCTTGTGGAGACCCTGAACGAGGTATATGAGGAGTACATCCTGCGGGGCCATCCCTTCAGCGAAGCGCAGGCCCGCTGCCTGCCCCGCCCGGAGATCGTGCCCTGCCGGTTCCTGAGCGAGGCCAACCAGATCGGTGCCTTTGCAAGCTACCAGAAGGCGTTTTGGGAAAATTGATGGACAAAACGCACGAAGCTGTGTTATACTGGGCGTGACAGGAGGGCGGAACAATGCCGGAGATCAGTTTGTTTTGCGGGATTCGGATCACAATGTTTTACAGTGACCATAACCCACCGCATTTCCATGCGGAATATGGTGGCTATAAAGCACTGGTGGATATTCAGCACTCCTGTGTTATCCGTGGTGCATTGCCCAGCCGCCAGTTGAAATTGATTCTGGCATGGTGTGAGCTGCATAAAGATGAGCTGATGCAGAACTGGGAACTTGCCAGGGATGCAAAGCCCTTGAATCATGTGGCACCATTGATTTGAAAGGGGAGTACAGTATGGAATATATTCCAAAAGTATTGCAGGCTGTTGCAGGAGAAGATTTTACCATCTACCTGTATTTCAGTGATGGCTCTGTCCGCCTGTATGATGCAAAGCCCCTGTTGCAGCTGGGGGGAGTGTTCGAGCCTATGCGCGACCCGGATTATTTCCGTGACCGGCTGACAGTGCTGAATGACACGGCGGCATGGGATGTGAGCGGTGACATGGACCCTTGCAATTGTATCGACCTTGACCCGATAGAGCTGTATGAGACCTGTCCGGTGGTCGTTGACCCGTTGGAAAAGGCATCCTGAAATAAAACACAACGGCACAGCGCTGGTGCATCATTGTAACTGCGCTGTGCCTTGATTTTTGGGCGCACCCATGATATGATAGACCCTGCGCGCAGGGCGCGCGGAAAACAAACAAAGGAGTTCTTTTTCTATGAAAACCATGCATAAATTTCTGGCCGTTGTGATCAGTGCCGCTCTGGCTGCCGGGCTGCTGGCAGGCTGCGGTGCAGCTTCCAGCACGGCATCCAGTGCCGCCTCTTCTGAGGCCGTGTCCTCCGTAGCAGCTTCCAGTGAAGCCGCTTCCTCTGAGGCTGCTTCCGGGCAGGCTGAGGATGCCAAGGTCAAGGCAGAGTTTACCGTGACCGGCGCGGATGGCGAGAGCCAGACCTTCACGCTGGAAGTGACCGATGGCGAGAAGCTGAGCGATGCTCTGGTGGAAGCTGGTCTCATCAGCGAAGAGGAGGCTGCGGCAGGCTTTGTGACCACCGTCAACGGCGAGACCGCCGACTGGGATAAGGATCAGGCATGGTGGTGCCTGACCGATGCCACCGGCGAGATGACCACCGTGGGCGTGGCAGACATTGCGCTGCACGATGGCGACAGCTATGCCTTTATCTACACGAAGTAAGGAGCCTGTGCACATCCGGGTGCTGCGGCTGGTGCTCAGCGGCCTGATGGGTGCGCTGCTGGTGGTGAGCAAGCAGGCCATGAGCGGCCTGCCCAACATTGAACCGGTGACGCTGCTCGTCATCCTGTTTGCGCTGGAGCTGCCCCGGGAAACGCCGGGGGCTGTTACGGTGTTCATCCTGCTGCAGGGTGTGCTGTACGGCTTTGGGCTGTGGTGGGCCATGTACCTGTATGTCTGGTATCTGCTGGCCCTGCTGGCATGGCTGCTGCGCCGGATGGACAATGCCCTTGGCTGGGCGGTGTTCAGCGGCATCTACGGCTTGTGCTTCGGTGGCCTGTGTGCGGCGGTGTATCTGGTGGCAAAAACTCCGGCCTTTGCCCTGAGCTGGTGGCTCAGCGGCCTTTCCTACGATGTCATGCACGGCGTGGGAAATTTTGTCATCATGCTGCTGCTCTACCGCCCCCTGCGCAGGGCGCTGCAGACAGCCAAACGGCAGATCCATCTGGATTGAACAAAGGGAGCGTCCCACGGTGGAAAACCACGGGACGCTCCCTTTTGTTCTGCGCGGAAGCAGGAAAAAAGCAGGCTGCAGCTGCGGAGATCAGCGCTTTACGTTGAAGGCGGCCATGCCGGGATAAACGGCGCTTGCACCCAGATCCTCCTCAATGCGGAGCAGCTGGTTGTACTTGGCAACGCGCTCGGTGCGGCTGGGGGCACCGGTCTTGATCTGGCAGGTGTTCAGGGCAACGGCCAGATCAGCAATGGTGGTGTCCTCGGTCTCGCCGGAGCGGTGAGAGCTGATGGCGGTGTAGCCGGCCTTGTGGGCCATCTTGATGGCCTCCAGCGTCTCGGAAACAGAACCGATCTGGTTCAGCTTGATCAGGATGGCGTTGCCTGCACCCAGCTGGATGCCCTTGGCCAGACGCTCGGTGTTGGTAACGAACAGGTCGTCGCCCACCAGCTGGACCTTGCCGCCCAGTTCCCGGGTCATCTCCTGCCAGCCTTCCCAGTCCTCTTCATCCAAGCCATCTTCAATGGAGATGATGGGATACTTTTCCACCAGGCTCTTCCAGTGTGCGATCAGCTCGCTGGAAGTGTACTCGGTGCCGGCCTTGGGCAGCTTATAGAAACCCTTACCCTTGGGGCTCTTCCACTCGGAGGAAGCGGCATCCATGGCCAGCATGAAGTCCCTGCCGGGCTGATAACCGGCTTTTTCGATGGCAGCCAGAATGGTCTCGATGGTCTCCTCGTCGCTGGACAGGTTGGGGGCAAAGCCGCCCTCGTCGCCCACGGAGGTGGCCAGGCCCCTGGCCTTCAGGATGGAAGCCAGAGCGTGGAACACCTCGGCGCACCAGCGCAGGGCCTCTTTGAAGCTGGGCGCACCCACGGGCATGATCATAAACTCCTGCGTGTCCACGGTGTTGGCAGCGTGTGCGCCGCCGTTCAGGATGTTCATCATGGGCACGGGCAGGCGGTTGCCGTTCACGCCGCCCAGAAAGCGGTACAGGGGCATCTCCAGAGAAGCGGCGGCAGCGCGGCAGGCGGCAATGGAGACCGCCAGAATGGCGTTTGCGCCCAGATTGGATTTGTCCTTGGTGCCGTCGGCCCGGAGCATGGCGGCATCAATGGCGTAGATGTCGGAGGCATCCATGCCCACCACCGCGTCAGCGATGACAGTGTTGATGTTCTCCACAGCCTTGGTCACGCCCTTGCCCAGATAGCGGCCCTTGTCGCCGTCGCGCAGCTCCAGAGCCTCGAACTCGCCGGTGGAAGCGCCGGAGGGGGCACAGCCGCGGGCAACCGTGCCGTCGGCCAGAGTGATCTCGGCCTCAACGGTGGGATTGCCGCGGGAGTCCAGGATCTCGCGGCCGATCACAGATTCAATTTCCAGATAGTTCATCACAGTAACCTCCCGATCTTCGATGAGATATTATATAGATAGTCAAAACTAACTAACTGCCTTTATCCTACCACGTCCCGCACCCTTGTGCAAGAGGGTCTGCGGATGTTTGCCGCTGTAAACATTGATAGGATGCCCACCGGGGCGGGTGCGTATCCAGCAGTTCTACAACATTGCCGACAGCCTTGTGGGCACCGTGCTCTCCATGGTGTTTTATCGTACCTCTATTTACCGGCAGGCAGAAGAAAAAACGACGCTGTAACTTTTTTGACATGGGTGAAAGCCCTTCATTTCACGATGAAACAAAGTGAACAAAATGAAAAAATAACCAAAAACAACATGGATTTTTTGGTGGCTTTCACATAAAATGCCGGAAAATGCCCGGAAAAGTATGGACGGTTTGTGAATTGCACAACCCGCCCGGCGAGACTATAATGAATACACGCACAAAGCAGGGCGGCTTTGAAGGAAGCGCCCTGCTTTGTGCATCTATCACACAAAAAACTTCCAACAGGAGGATATTGTATTATGAAAAAGATGATCTCTCGCCGCAACTTTCTGACCGCTGCCGGTGTCGTGGCTGCTGCCGGTGTCCTGACCGCCTGCGGCGGCTCCTCCTCCAGCACTGCCGCTTCTTCCACTGCCGCATCCGCTGCTTCCGGTGACACCATCAAGATCGGTGTGATGGGCCCCCTGACCGGCAACGTTTCCGTTTACGGCCAGGCCGTTGTCAACGGCGCTGCCCTGTACCTGAAGCAGGTCAACGCCGACGGCGGCATCAATGGCAAGCAGATCGAGATCCTGACCGAGGATGAGCAGGGCGATGCTACGCAGGCTGTCAACTGCTTCACCAAGATGGTGGACGAGGGCATCACCGCTCTGGTGGGCGATGTCACCACCACCCCCACCCTGGCAGTTGCTGCCGAGAGCGCAGATTACAACATGCCCATGGTCACTGCTTCCGCTACCGCTGAGGCTGTTACTTACGATGCCGAGACCGACACCGTGAACGAGAATGTCTTCCGTGCCACCTTCACCGACCCGTTCCAGGGCATCAAGATGGCTGATTACGCTTACCAGAAGCTGGGCTACACCAAGGCAGCTGTCATCTTCAAGAAGGGCGCTGACTACAACGAGGGTCTGGCCGAGAACTTCGTCAACGAATTTGAGAGTCTGGGCGGCACCATCGTGGATCAGGAGAGCTACTCCGATGGCGACGTGGACTTCAAGACCCAGCTGACCAGCATCATGGGCAAGGGCCCCGAGACCGTGTTCTGCCCCAACTACTACGAGGAAGTGGGCCAGATCCTGTCTCAGGCTGAGAGCGTCGGCCTGAATGTTCCCTTCCTGGGCGGCGACGGCTGGGATGGCCTGGAGGGCTATGCCACTGCCGATCAGCTGAAGGACAGCTACTTCTGTGCAAACTACGCAAAGGGCTCCAGCCCCGAGTTCGAGGATGCTTACAAGGCAGAGTACGGCGAGGATTACCCCAACGGCTTTGCTCCTCTGGGCTACGATGCCGCCAAGACCGTGGTTTACGGCGTGCAGGCTGCTGAGGATGCCGGCCTGGAGGCCGGTACCGATGAGTACAAGCAGGCTGTCAACGATGCCATTGCCTCCGGCACCATCGAGGGCATCACCGGCACCTTTACCTTTGATGAGCACCACGATCCCGTCAAGAAGACTGCGATCCTGACCTACGTGGACGGCAAGCCCGAACTGAAGGAAATGTTCTGATCCCGCTTCTGCGCCGCACACCGGTGTGCGGCCTGAATGCCGGAACCAGAGAATGATGTACCCTTGCGGAGGCCGCCGGAACAGGTTGTCTCCGCTTTTTTGGTAGAAAGAAAGGAAGTGTCCATCCAATGACAGTGTTCTTTAGTCAGCTGATCAACGGCTTGTCCCTTGGCAGCATCTATGCACTGATCGCACTGGGTTACAGCATGGTGTACGGCATCATCCTGCTGCTGAATTTTGCCCACGGCGATGTCATCATGGTGGGTGCATACATGTCCTGGTTCGTTATGAACCAGCTGGGCCTTGGCCCGGTGACGGCTGTGTGCGCCACCATTATTACCTGCACCCTGCTGGGTGTGGTGATCGAAAAGGTTGCCTACACCCCGCTGCGCAACGCGCCCCGCATCTCCCTGCTGATCACGGCCATTGGTGTCTCCTTCTTCCTGGAGTACACCGCTGAGCTGGTGATGGGTTCCGGCGCAAAGGTCATCCCTTCCTACTACGGCAACAAGACCTTTATGATCGGCAGTGTGCCCCTGGGCCTGACCTCCGTGATCACACTGGTGGTCACCGTGCTGTCCATGCTGGTGCTGACCTTTCTGGTGCAGAAAACCAAGCTGGGCAAGGCCATGCGCGCCGTCTCTGAGGATATGGACGCTGCCCGCCTGATGGGCATCAATGTCAACAGCACCATCTCCTTTACCTTTGCAGTGGGCTCCGCGCTGGCCGGTATCGGCTCGGTGCTGTACTGCTGCTCCTACCCGCAGGCTACCCCCACCATGGGCTCCATGCTGGGCCTGAAAGCCTTTGTTGCCGCCGTTCTGGGCGGCATCGGCTCCATCCCGGGCGCAATGATCGGCGGCATTGCCATCGGTCTGTGCGAGTGCTTCGTCTCCGCCATCGGTCTTTCCGCCTGGAAGGATGCCGTCACGTTTGCCATCCTGATCATCGTGCTGCTGTTCAAGCCCACCGGCTTCCTCGGCCGCAAGGTGCAGGAAAAGGTGTAAGGAGGGCAGGAAGATGAATAAGAACCGTAAAACGATCAAAATGCCCGTGCGCTATCTGATGAACGCCGTGCTGGTGGCTCTGCTGTTCGTGGCGCTTTCCTACCTGACCCGGAATATCCTGTCTACCTACCAGAACAAGGTGCTGATGACGGTGGGCATCAATATCATCCTGGCGGTCTCCCTGAACGTTGCCACCGGCTATCTGGGGCAGCTGCCGCTGGGCCATGCCGGTTTCATGGCTGTGGGTGCCTACACCTGCGCCCTGTTCACCAAGTTCTGCCCGCTGCCGGACGGTGTCTCTTTTGCCATCGGTCTGGTGCTGGCCTGCATCGTGGCTGGTCTGTTCGGTGTGCTCATCGGCATCCCGGCCCTGCGTCTGACCGGCGACTATCTGGCCATTCTGACGCTGGGCTTTGGTGAGATCATCCGCATCACCCTGAACAACATCGATGATGTGCTGGGCTTTAAGCTGTTCTATGGCTCCAAGGGCCTGAAGAACATCCCCAAGTACTCCAACTTCACCAACGTGTTCCTCTGCGTGGTCATCACCTGCTTTTTGATCCACGCCATGATGAAGAGCCGCCACGGCCGTGCCGTGCTGGCCATCCGCGACAATGAGATCGCCGCCGAGAGCTGCGGCATCCAGACCACCTACTACAAGGTCATGGCCTTTGCCTTTTCCGCTGCCTTTGCGGGTCTGGCAGGCGGCCTGTATGCCTGCTACATCGGCGTGCTGAACCCCTCCACCTTCGGTTTTATGAAGTCCATCGAGATCCTGGTCATGGTGGTTCTGGGCGGCATGGGCTCCATGCTGGGCTCCATCCTCTCCGCAACGGTCCTGACCATCCTGCCTGAGGCGACCCGCAGCTTCGACAGCTACCGCATGGTCATCTACTCGCTGGTGCTGATCCTGATGATGATCTTCCGCCCGGGCGGACTGCTGGGCAGCTACGATTTCTCCATGAGCCGCCTCGTGGAGCGTGTCCTGTTTGGCAAGAAAAAGAAGGAGGGTGCAGACCATGAGTGAGTTCCAGACCAGACTGAACAGTGTCCCCTCCGGCGGCTTCCTGACGGATCGCGATAAGGACAAAAAGCCCATTCTGGATGTCCGTGAGCTGGGCATCGATTTTGGCGGCCTGACCGCTGTGGATGGCTTCAATTTGATGATCGGCCGCAACGAGATCACCGGCCTGATCGGCCCCAACGGTGCCGGTAAGACCACGGTGTTCAACCTGCTGACCAATGTTTACCAGCCCACCCGCGGCTCCATCCTGATCGATGGAATGCCCACGGCGGGCAAAAAGACCTATCAGGTCAACCGGATGGGCGTGGCCCGTACCTTCCAGAACATCCGTCTGTTCAAGGAGATGAGCGTCATCGACAACATCAAGGTCGGCCTGCATGAGTCCATGAAGTACGATCTTGCTTCTTCGCTGATCCGCCTGCCCAACTACTGGAAAGAGGAAAAGCACTGCACCGAGCGTGCCTTTGAGCTGCTGGACATCTTCCACATGGCAGATATGGCCTATACGCAGGCTGGCAGCCTGCCCTATGGCGCACAGCGCCGTTTGGAGATCATGCGCGCGCTGGCCACAAGCCCGAAGCTGCTGCTGCTGGATGAGCCTGCCGCGGGTATGAACCCCTCGGAGACCGCTGAGCTGACCGAGACCATCCGCCGCATCCGCGATGAGTTCAACATTGCCGTGCTGCTGATCGAGCATGACATGAGCCTGGTCATGGGCATCTGCGAGGGCATTGCGGTGCTGAACTTTGGCCGCATCATCGCCAAGGGCACCCCGGATGAGATCCGCAACAATCCCCAGGTCATCGAGGCCTACCTGGGCAAGAAGGAGGGCTGAACCGATGGCAGAAACGATGCTGAAAGTTGATAACATCAACGTTTATTACGGCAACATCCACGCTGTCAAGGATGTTTCGTTTGAGGTGAACGAGGGCGAGATCGTGACCCTGATCGGTGCCAACGGTGCCGGTAAGTCCACCACCCTGAAAACCATCTCCGGCCTGCTCCACCCCAAAACGGGCGACATCCTGTACAAGGGCAAGAGCATCAAGGGCGTGCGCGCCCATAAGATCGTGGAGGCCGGTCTGGCACA
This sequence comes from Faecalibacterium sp. I2-3-92, assembly GCF_023347315.1. GTDB lineage: Bacteria > Bacillota > Clostridia > Oscillospirales > Ruminococcaceae > Faecalibacterium > Faecalibacterium duncaniae. The sequence continues at coordinate 2,204,020 of NZ_CP094470.1, read as the reverse complement.
GGTGCCGGAGGGCCGCCATGTGTTCCTGCACATGACCGTGGAGGAAAACCTGGATATGGGGGCCTACACCCAACCCGCTTCCACCATTGCGGCCAACAAGGAAAAGGTGTTCACCCTCTTCCCCCGCCTGAAGGAGCGCCGCAGGCAGCTGGCCGGTACCATGTCCGGCGGCGAGCAGCAGATGCTGGCCATGGGCCGTGCCCTGATGAGCAACGCCTCCATGCTGATGCTGGACGAGCCTTCCATGGGCCTTTCTCCGCTGCTGGTGCAGGAGATCTTTGATATCATCCGCGATATCCACAAGGAAGGTATGACCATCCTGCTGGTGGAGCAGAACGCACAGATGGCCCTTTCCGTGGCCGACCGCGCCTATGTTCTTGAGACAGGCCACGTGGTCATGGACGGCACTGGTGCAGAGCTGCTGACCAATGAGCGCGTCCGCAACGCTTATCTGGGCGGCTGAGACCGCGGCTGTAGAACGCAAAAACAATACGCCCGCCGGGCGGTACGAGAAGTACCACACCCGGCGGGCGTTGTTCTGTCTGTAAGGGAATTATTCCGGCGCTTTCATGCTTTCCACCATGCTGATCTGGCGGACATGGCGGCGCATGAGCAGGCAGACGGCAAAGTTGAAGAGCATGGTGAGCGCCACGCTGAACACAAAGCTGCGGGGGGCGATGGAACGGATGAACATCATCTGGTCCATTTCCACAGTGCGGATGATGAACTGGTGCAGGGGAATGCCCACCACCAGACCCACCAGGGAGCCGATGAGAGAGAGCAGGTCGATCTCCCGGAAGATGTAGCGGTAGACCTCCTTGTCATAGAAGCCCAGCACCTTGATGGTGGCAAGCTCCTTTTTGCGCTCGCCCAGGTTGACGCTGATGAGGTTGTAGAGCACCACGGCGGCCAATGCGGCAGCGCAGACGATGACCAACATGACCACATAGTTCAGGCAGCCGATCAGGCCATCGAACATCTGGGTGGTGTCCTCGATGAAGGAGACGGAGCTGACATAGTTGCAGGCCAGAATGGCGGAGGAGAGGGAGGCACGGGCTGCATCGGTGGGGCAGTCGGTCTGACCGTAAACGGCGTTCCAGGCGGGCAGAGCACCACCGTTCAGCGTTTTGAGCTGCGCCTGCGAGAGGTACAGCCGGGTAAAGACATAGTTTTCGGTGATGCCGGTCAGGGTCAGGGACCTGCGCCCGCCGTCAGCAGTCTCCACCTCAAAGCTGTCGCCCACCGAAAGCCCCAGCTTTTCGGCGGTCTTTTCGGTCAGGATGACGCTGGAATCGTCAAAGGCAATGGCCTTGTGGCCCTGCCGGGTGCGGAAGGTGAAGTATTCGGTCATCTGGCTTTCGTCATTGGCGGCAACCAGGCTGACGGTCTCCTTTTCCCCCGCATCATTGTAGAGGGTGACGCTCTTGGTGTAATAGCGGCCCCAGCTGGTGATGCCGCTGCTGGAATCCAGCAGGTCGGCCAGACCGTTCTCCATGGTCAGCGCCTTTTCGTCACTCAGGGAGATGGTCAGGTCGGCGTGGGTCAGCTCGGTGGTCTGCTTGGTCAGCATGGGCAGCAGGGAATCCTGGATGCCGAAGCCGATGAGGAGCAGGGCTGTGCAGCCCGCCACGCCCAGAACTGTCATAAAGAAGCGCTTTTTATAGCGGAACAGGTTGCGGGCGGTGGTTTTCTGGGAGAAGCTCATCCGCTTCCACAGCGGGGTGAGATATTCAAGGAGGATGCGCTTGCCCGCTACAGGCGCACGGGGCAGCAGCAGGGCGGCGGATTTTTCCTTGAGGCTGGCGCGGCAAGCCTGCAGGGTGGCAAGGCCGATGACCGCCGCGCTGAGGGCCATGCTGCCCAATGCCAGGCCCGGGTAGAAGTGCAGCGTAAAGGTGGGGATGGAGAACATCATGGTGCGGTAGGCGTACCAGAAGATGGTGGGGAACACCACAAAGCCTACGGCAATGCCCACGATGCTGCCCAGAATGCTGGCGGCAATGCCGTACAGTAAGTACTTGCCTGCGATACTGACGTTGGAGTAGCCCAGCGCCTTGAGGGTGCCCATCTGCAGGCGGTTCTCGTCCACCATGCGGGTCATGGTGGTGGAAGCCACCAGTGCCGCCACCAGGAAGAAGAACACCGGGAACACCCGGGCAATGGCAGCCATCCGGTCGGCATACTGTTCCAGCGTGACAAGGCTCAGGGTGCTGCCGCGGTCCAGCACATACCACTCGCCGTTCTGGATGTCCGCAATCTTCTCTTCCGCATCGTTGATCTGCTGCTGGCCTTCGGCGAGTTTCTGCTCCGCATCGGTCTTCTGGGTCTCGTATTCGGTGCGGGAAGCGTCCAGCTGCTCCTGCCCGGACTGGTACTGTGCCCAGCCCTCGTCCAGCTGGGCGCGGGCGGCCTCAAACTGGGTGTAGGCGGTGGCAGTACCGGTGCTCAGTTGGAGCTGGCCCTGCAGCAGCTGTACCTTCATTTTGCGCAGGGCGGCCTTGGCTTCAGTGACAAGGTCGGTGTTGGAGAGGTTGGGCGAGGAGATGAGCCCTTTGGCGTACATCTGCTGCTTGCCGGCATCCAGCTGGGCCTGATAACCGTCCAGCTGGCCCTTGATGTTATCGTAAGCGGCCTGTGCCTTGGCAAGCGCGTCCCGCAGCTCGGTGTATTCCTCGTCTTCGGGTTCGGCCTCGTCCAGCGCCTTTTGGGCATTGTTCAGGGCGGTCTCGGCATAGCCCAGCAGGGGGTCAGCCACCTGTTTCAGGTTGACCAGCAGCTGGATCTGCTGAAGCTGATCCTCAAATTCCAATACCTGCTCTTCGCTGCTCACCAGCGTGGCGGCACCGCTCTGCATGGTATCGGGCAGGGCGGCCTTCTGGGCGGCAAGCTCGGCTTCGCCTGCGTCCAGCTGGGCCTTGGCGGCATCCAGCTCCCGCTGCGCGTCGGTCAGCTTCTGCTCGGCTTGTGCAAACTGGCGCTCGGCTTCGGCCTTCTGCTCGCTGTAGGTCTGTTTGGCATCGTCCAGCTGGGTAGTGGCATCCTCGATAAGCTGGGCCCGGCGGGCCACACAGTGCTCCTTGCTGATGGCATCCAGCTGGTCAGCCACAGTATCCACAGCGGTTTGGTATTCATCACTGTAATTGCCATACTGTGCGGCATCTGCTACTTTGAGATAACAGACGGTATAATAATCTGCAGTCAATTCACCGTCCTGCACGAACACAAGAGCATCCAGGATGCCGTCACCGACGGTGCTGGTCTCCTGGGTGGCAGAAAAATATTGGGGGTCCTGCACCTGGCCCACCACGGTATATTCGGTGCGGCGGATGTCCTCGGTGTCCTCGGGCAGGGTGACCACGGTGCCCAGCGGGACAGGGTCAGCATGGCCCAGCACCTGCACCACACACTCGTTGGCGGTTTCGGGCATCCGGCCCTCCAGCAGGGTCAGGCGGTTCATATTGGCCTCGGTTTCCGCAGCCGGGTCGGCGGGAAGTTGCTGCACCCGCAGCACGGCTCCGTCAGTAGAGCTTGACCAGCGGCCCTCGGTGTCCAGATACTTCACGGGCATCACGGCGCTCACGCCCTCCGTGGCGGCAATGGCGGAGAGATCCGATTCCGAAAGGCCCAGCGTGGAGAGCACCCGCAGGTCGAACACATTTTGCTGGACATAGTACTTCTGCCCGGCGGTGCGCATACTGGGGGCAAAGCTGACCAGGCCTGTCAGCATCATCACGCCCAGCGCCACGATGCCGAACAGGGAAAGGAACCGGTTCAGATTGCTCCGGAAGTCACGCCGAATATTTTTACGATAGCTTTTCTGCATAGCGGTCACCACTCGATCTGTTCCACCGGCACCGGGTGTTCGTTGACCTTGTTGGACAGGATCTGTCCGCTCTTGACCTGGATGATCCGGTCCGCCATGGCCGTCAGGGCCGTGTTGTGGGTAATGACGATAACGGTGCGCCCTGTTTCGCGGCAGGTGCGCTGGAGTAGGGCCAGCACCTGCTTGCCGGTCTTGTAGTCCAGCGCACCGGTGGGCTCATCGCAGAGCAGGAGCTTGGGGTTCTTGGCCAGCGCCCGGGCAATGGAAACGCGCTGCTGCTCGCCGCCCGAAAGCTGGGCAGGGAAGTTGTTGAGCCGCTCGCCCAGACCCACACTTTCCAGCGTGGCGGCGGGGTCCAGCGGATCACGACAGATCTCGCTGGCCAGCTCCACATTTTCCAGTGCAGTCAGATTCTGCACCAGATTGTAGAACTGGAACACGAAGCCAACATCATACCGGCGGTAGGTGGTGAGCTCTTTTTCGGAAAAATGGCTCACATCCTGCCCGTCCAGCCAGACATGGCCCTCATCGCAGGTGTCCATGCCGCCCAGAATGTTCAGCAGGGTGGTCTTGCCTGCACCCGAGGGGCCCACAATGATGCAAAACTCGCCCTTGTCTACATAAAAATTCAGGTGATCGGCCGCCGCAATGCGGACACTGCCGGTCTGATAATATTTGGAAACATCCTCAAACTGCACAAAATGTTCCATATGCTGCTCCTTGCCTTGAAAAAATTATTGTTCCATCCTAACTATAACATATTTTGCAGCAGGTTTGCAGGGGCAAAGCGCTGGAATTTGCAAAAAGTTAACAGGTCGTATCAAGGATAAAGTCAACGGTCTGCTCGATCTGGAATTTTGCGAAATACCCCTCTTCCAGCGGGATCCACCGGGCGGTGAAGCCGGAATAGCGTTCTCCCTCCCGCGCCAGCAGACGGCGGGCCTGCTCTTCCTTGGAGCAGGTGACGAAAACCTTCAGATCATAGCAGTCCGCAAGGGTGGGGTGGCAGCTGTAACTGCCCTCTACGATGACCAGCGGCTGGGGCGCAAAGCATTGTTCCGGCAGGTAGGCACCCGCCTGGCAGGAGTAGGCACGGTAGGGAATCGCCTGCCCTGCCCGGGCGGGGGTGAGCACCTGGGCACGCAGACGCTCCAAGTCCATGTTGGCGCAAGGGATCTGCTCCCAGTTTGCCACACGGCTGGCTGGAGGAAGATAGAAGTCATCGGTATGCACTATGATGCTCTGGGGAAACTGCCGGGCCAGCTGTGCTGCCAGCGTGGTTTTGCCGCTGCCGCACCGGCCGTCCAGCGCCACCAGCACCGGGGCGGCAGGATGGGTAGAGAGCAAAGTGGAGAGTTTTTCCACGAGAGGGGAAAGGGTGGTTGAAAGCATAGGAAACACATCCTTGACAAATCGTTAAAAATTGACTATACTACAAATAGAAAAGGCGCTGGCCGCAAACGACTAGCCCCTTGCCATATTAGTCAAGAAAAATGACCGCTCAGGCTTGGAACGTTGAGGCGGTCATTTTTTCTTGCGTTTTTTATCGCTTGTGGCGATTTTCCATGTGATTTGCAACAACGACGACCGCCGCCAGCGGCGGATCGAGGGAGAAGTTGTTGGGGCAGCGGCCAGCAGGACGCGAGTGCATTTGCACGAAGCGAACGCTGGGAGCCGCAACCCGGGTTCCATAAAGAAAAGCCCCTTTCTGCCCTTGGGCATCCGGGGAGCGGGCAACTCTTCAAGAAACCAGCCATTCCCGGCACCTAGGTACCGGCAAGTGGGCTGCCGCCTGCGTTTTGGACACAGCGCCTTCGCCGCCTTTGCGGGCGGCTGACTATACTATACCATGAATTTCGACACGCCGCAATACGCGCAAAAAGTTTGATGCAGAAAACTTGTCAAAACCACTTGACACCACCCCAATGCTGTGGTAAGATAATGCCACGTTAGAAACAACTAACCACAAAGCGGTCAGCAGGCAAATGGTCTGTGCCGCATTCTTTTAGAGTTTGAGGTTAGAAATATCTAACTGCTGCACCTGCATAGAACGCGGCGCGGCGGGGAACGCTGTTCCTCAAATGGATAAAAGCGGAGGGAAAGCAGCCATGGAGCGTAATTTTGAGACCGTGATGATCGAACAGTGCGCACCTGTGCTGGCAGGGCTGAAGCCTGCCGGGCTGTTCCGCTATGAGACCCGGGACTGTGCCGACCTGGCTGCCCGGGTTCACCGCTGGAATGACCAGCTGGGGGAGAAGGGGCTGAAGGTCCGGGTCCTCAAGGGCTGTGCTCAAACCCACCGGTATCTCATTTATGTTTACCGCGAGAGCCGCCTGCGTCAGGTGTTGGCCGATGAGGCGGTGCGGGAGTTCCTGCAGCGCGAGGGCTATGCCCTGCCGGAAGATGCTTCCGATTGTGACGGTATGCTGCGGCAGCTGTCCCGGCGGCTGTGCTGCGAAGCCGATTTTCCCCATGAGATCGGTGTGTTTCTTGGTTATCCGCTCACCGATGTGGTGGGCTTTATCGAAAATCAGGGCCGCAACTTCACCTGCTGCGGCTGCTGGAAGGCTTACGGCGACCCTGATGCCGCCGCGCGTCATTTTGCCCAGTTGAACAAGTGCACCAGAGTGTATCTGCGCCTGTTCCATGAGGGTACCCCCATTTTCCGCCTTGCTGTGGCGGCTTGACAAGTCATTCTCTACCAATACTCTCTTTTTATCCTGGCACCCACCGGAACAAACCACGCTCCGGCGGGAAGAAATCCTCCTTTTGACACGCGGCCGTCCGTTGCAGCCTTGACCACTGCACCGGGCGGCTGTGTCATTTCATGGATAGAAAAAATGACGGTAAAATGTAAACAATGGCTAACTTTTACTCAGGAATTTGAGTTAGTTGTTGTTGATTGTGATAAAAAAACTGGGATATTTGGGCAGAAAAACTGTTTGTTCATATAAACTAACTTTTAATAATGAAAAAACTGTTGACAACAAAGGTTAGTAAGCGTAAACTATCTATGCTGATAGTTCCGACTGACTAACCCCTCCGGTGCATCAGCAGCCCACAAACAGTGTGAAAAAGGGAGTGGAATGTTATGATGCCTCTGACAATGGCGAAGGCGGGCGAGACCGTCACCATCAAGAAGATCACCGGCAAAGATGAAGTCCGCCTGCATCTGGCAGAGCTTGGTTTTGTGGTGGACAGCGAAGTGACCGTAGTCAACGAGATCGCAGGTAACCTGATCGTACAGGTCAAGGAAAGCCGACTGGCACTCGACAGGACGATGGCAAATCGCATTATGATTGGCTGAACAGCGCAGCACGCTGTTTGGGACCTGCTCCGACACTGGAATGGTCTCTGAATAAAGACAAGTAGAGGAGGAAATTTGCATGAAAACTCTGAAGGACGTGAAGGTCGGCGAGACCTGCACCGTGGCACGCCTGCATGGCGAAGGCCCGGTCAAGCGCCGCATCATGGACATGGGCATCACCAAGGGTGTTGAAATCTATGTCCGTAAGGTGGCACCTCTGGGCGACCCCATGGAGCTGACCGTGCGCAACTACGAACTGAGTGTGCGCAAGGCCGATGCTGAAATGATCGAAGTGGTTTGATTCCAAAGAGAGGAAAGGACACGCAATGAGTATTAAAATTGCACTGGCCGGTAACCCGAACTGCGGCAAGACTACCCTGTTCAATAACCTGACCGGCTCCAACCAGTACGTTGGCAACTGGCCCGGCGTTACCGTGGAAAAGAAGGAAGGCAAGCTGAAGGGCGATAAGGATGTCATCATCCAGGACCTGCCCGGTATCTACTCCCTGTCTCCCTACACGCTGGAGGAGGTCGTCTCCCGTACTTACCTGGTCAAGGAGAAGCCTGATGCCATCCTGAACATCATCGATGGCACCAACATTGAGCGCAACCTCTACCTGACCACCCAGCTGATCGAGCTGGGCATCCCCGTTGTTATGGCGGTCAACATGATCGATCTGGTCCGCAAGAACGGCGATAAGATCGACCTGAAGAAGCTGAGCAGCGAGCTGGGCTGCCAGGCAGTTGAGATCAGCGCACTGAAGGGCGAGGGCACCGAGGCTGCTGCCAAGGCTGCGGTTGCCGCTGCCCAGAAGCAGAAGGCCGGTGAGCTGCCCCACGTCTTTACCGGCAGTGTGGAGCATGCCATTGCACACATCGAGGAGTCCATCCAGGGCAAGGTCGATGACCGCTTCCTGCGCTGGTATGCAGTCAAGCTGTTCGAGCGGGATGAGAAGGTCGTGGAAGAGCTGAAGCTCGACAAGGCTCTGGCTGACCACATTGATGAGCACATCAAAGACTGCGAGAAGGAGATGGACGATGATGCGGAGAGCATCATCACCAACCAGCGCTACTCCTACATCAACGGTGTCGTTGACAAGGCCGTCAAGAAAAAGGCCCGTGTGGAGCACCTGACTGCTTCTGACAAGATCGACCAGATCGTGACCAACCGTGTGCTGGCTCTGCCCATCTTCGCGCTGGTCATGTTCCTGATGTACTCCCTGTCCATGGGCACCTCCATTGCAGATGGCGGCTGGGCTATCGGTACCTTTGCGACCGACTGGACCAACGATGTCCTGTTTGGTGAGATCGTGCCGGGCGCGCTGGGCGGCTTCCTGGAGAGCATCGGTGTGGCAGGCTGGCTGTACGGCCTGATTATGGACGGTATCGTGGCCGGTGTCGGCGCGGTGCTGGGCTTCGTTCCCCAGATGCTGGTTCTGTTCTTCCTGCTGTCCATCCTGGAGGATGTGGGCTATATGTCCCGTGTCGCCTTCATCATGGACCGTATCTTCCGCCGTTTCGGCCTGTCTGGTAAGAGTTTCATCCCCGTGCTGGTCGGTACCGGCTGCGGCGTGCCCGGTGTCATGGCTTCCCGTACCATCGAGAACGAGCGTGACCGCCGTATGACCATTATGACCACCTGCTTCATCCCCTGCGGCGCTAAGATGCCCATCATCGGCCTGATCGCAGGTGCAATGTTCGGTGGTTCCTCTCTGGTTGCTGTTTCCGCTTACTTCATCGGCATGGCTGCCATCATTTGCTCCGGTGTTATTCTGAAGAAGACCAAGCTCTTCGCTGGCGACCCCGCACCCTTCGTTATGGAGCTGCCCGCTTACCATGTGCCTGCATGGGGCAACGTTTTCCGTGCCACCTGGGAGCGCGGCTGGTCCTTCATCAAGCGTGCCGGTTCCGTCATTCTGGCAGCTACCGTTGTGCTGTGGTTCCTGCAGGGCTTCGGTTTCGAGAATGGTGCCTTCGGCATGGTCGAGGATCAGGACAACTCCGTCCTGGCCGCTATCGCTACCAAGATCGCCTGGATCTTCGCTCCTCTGGGCTTCGGCAACTGGCGTGCAACCGTTGCTTCCGTCTCTGGTCTGATCGCAAAGGAGAACGTCGTTGGCACCTTCGGTGTTCTGTATCACTTCGGCGGCGAGCTGTCTGAGAACGGTGATGAGATCTGGGCAGCAGTTGCGCAGGATTACACCGCTCTGTCCGCTTACGCATTTATGATCTTCAACCTGCTGTGCGCTCCCTGCTTCGCTGCTATGGGCGCGATCAAGCGTGAGATGAACAACGGCAAGTGGACTGCCATCGCTATCGGTTATATGTGCGCTCTGGCTTACTGCGCGGCTCTGGTCGTGTACCAGATCGGTGGTCTGATCACCGGTGAGGTTGGCTTCAACTTCTTCACCATCGTGGCAATCGTGATTTTTGCCGCATTCCTGTACCTGATGTTCCGCCCCAACAAGTACGTTGGCGACAACGAGGTCAAGATCGACGTTTCCAAGATCAAGTAAAATCATCTGTCCAGTTTGAAAGGGTGTGTTCTGTATGATGGAATTCCTGGCCACGAACTTTAATCTGCCTACCATTATTGTAGGTGCTATCGTGTTTGGCGGTGTGGGCTGGGCCACATGGCACTCCCACAAGCATGGCGGCTGTGGGGGCTGCGGCGAGGGCGGCTGCAATGGCAATTGCGGCGGCTGCAGCGGCTGCCACTGATCAGTAAAAACCGCTGGGCGCGGGTCGAACATCCAATCGGCCCGCGCCCTTTTTTAGAATGAAAAAAGTTAGCTTTGGATAACACTGGAAGCGGCTTACATTATTATAGGAGAGAGTGATACTATGGAACTGACAGCAGCCCATCTGCGGTATCTCCTGGCCATCTATGAGGTCTCCCAGACGCATCTGGATATCTGCTCCCGCAGCATTGCCGAGAAGCTGAACGTGACCAAGCCCAGCGTGGTGCGCATTATGAACCTGCTGATGGATCGGGGAATGATCGTGAAGGAACACTATGGCAAAATCTATCTGACCGATCGGGGCATCTTTGTGGCAAAGGCGGTCAGGGCTCAACTGGAAACGGTGCTGACGCATTTTCCGCCTGTGCGCATCGACATGACCGAGGAGGAACGCTATAATGCCGCTTTGGCTCTGACTTCGGCCCTGCCCGAACGGGCTTTTACCGGCGAATATGACCGCCTGTTCGGCCCGGATGAATCCGAAAAGGAGAACGCTTCGTGATCAACAAGAAACTGCTTTCCTTCGATCGGAAGGCCCTGCGCTATGTGGGGCTGAACGTGCTGTTCCAGTGGCTGGGGATGCTGTGCAATGTGGTGCTGGTGATGACGGTATCCCGCCTCATCGGCAGCGTGTTTGCGGGCAGCCTGACCGGCAATGCCCTCTGGCAGGGGATGCTGCTCTGCCTGCTGACTGTGCCGGTGCGCTATGGCCTTACCCTCTGCGCCTCCGATATGAGCGACCGGGCTTCCAAGGATGTCAAGCGCACCCTGCGCAGCAGCATCTATGCAAAGCTCACCCGGCTGGGGGCCGGTTACAGCGAGACGGTGGCCACCAGTGAAGCCGTGATGCTGGCCAGCGAGGGTGTGGAGCAGATCGACACCTACTTTGCAAAGTATCTGCCCCAGCTGTTTTACAGCCTGCTGGCCCCGGTGACCCTGTTTGTGCTGCTGGTGGGTGTGCACGCGCGCTCGGCCATCCTTTTGCTGTGCTGTGTGCCGCTCATCCCCCTGTCCATTGTGGCGGTGCAGAAGTTCGCCAAGAAGCTGCTGGCGAACTACTGGGGCGAGTACACCACCCTGGGCGACAGCTTTCTGGAGAATATCCAGGGCCTGACCACCCTGAAGATCTATCAGGCAGACGGCTGGAAGCACGAGGAGATGAATGCCCAGGCCGAGCGGTTCCGCAAGATCACGATGAAGGTGCTGACCATGCAGCTGAACAGCGTGACCCTGATGGACCTGATGGCCTACGGCGGTGCGGGTCTGGGCATCATCAGCGCGGCATCGGCCTTTGCCAAGGGCGAGCTCAGCCTGACCAGCGCCCTGACCATCCTCCTGCTGGCGGCGGATTTCTTCCTGCCCCTGCGCCTGCTGGGCAGCTACTTCCACATTGCCATGAATGGTGCGGCTTCGGCTGAGAAGATCTTCAGGCTGCTCTCTGCCCAGGAGCCTGAAGATGGCGAAAAGACTGCCGACCCGGCCGACAGCACCCTTGCGCTGGAGCATGTCACTTTTGGTTACGAGAAGGAGCGCACCATTCTGCACGATGTGTCCCTGACCATCCCGCAGGGCAGCTTTGTCTCGCTGGTGGGCGAAAGCGGCTGCGGCAAGAGCACCATAGCGGCCATCCTGTCCGGTGCCCGCACTGCGACGGAGGGAGAGGTCACGCTGGGCGGCATCCCGGTCAGCGAATGGAAACAGGCCGACCGCCTGCGCCTGCTGACACTGGTGCCCCACAATGCGGCCATCTTCAAGGGTACGGTGGAAGCCAACCTCCGGATGGCCCGGCCCGATGCAGCCGAAGCCGAGCTCTGGGCGGCCCTGGAGCAGGTGAACCTTGCAGACTTCTGCCGCAGCCAGAGCGGCCTTGCAACGGCGCTCCACGAGGGCGGCTCCAACCTGTCCGGCGGGCAGCGCCAGCGCCTTGCCATGGCCCGTGCCCTGCTGCATGATTCGCCCATCTATGTGTTCGACGAGGCGACCTCCAATGTGGATGCCGAGAGCGAGAACGATATCATGAAAGCCATCCACAGCCTGGCGGGAAAGAAAACAGTGATCCTGATCTCCCACCGTCTGGCCAATGTGGTGGACAGCGACTGCATCTATGTGCTGGAGGCAGGCCGCATCGCCGAGCAGGGAACGCACAACGACCTGCTGGCGGCACAGGGGGTGTACAGCCGCCTGTACAACGCCCAGAAACAGCTGGAAGACCTTGGGGAGGTGAGCGCATGAACAACACAAAACACCGCAGTCCGTTTGCCATTGCCGCACGGCTGATCGTGCTGGTCCGGCCCATGCTGCCCATCATGCTGGCAGCCATTGTCATGGGCGTCATCGGCCACTTCTGCGCCACCTTTATCACGGTCTTCGGCGGCTTTGCCCTGCTCACGGCGGCAGGCCTGCCCAGCCCGCTGGCAGGCGTGGGCACGGCCTTTGTCTGCATCCTTGTCTTTGCCCTGCTGCGCGGCGTGCTGCGCTACGCAGAGCAGGCCTCCAACCACTATATCGCCTTCAAGCTGCTGGCCCTCATCCGGGATAAGGTGTTCGGCGCACTCCGCCGCCTGACCCCCGCCAAACTGGAGGGCCGTGACCGGGGCGACCTGATCTCTCTGATCACCGCCGACATCGAGCAGCTGGAGGTGTTCTATGCCCACACCATTTCGCCGGTCTGTATCGCGATCCTCTGTGTGACCGGCATGACCTGCTTTACGGCCAGTTATCATATTCTGCCCGCACTGGTGCTGCTGGCAGGCTATCTGCTGGTGGGCATTGCTCTGCCGGTGTGGTCTGCCAGACGTGGCGACAAAGCCGCCCGCGAGTACCGGCAGACCCTGGCCGACACCAACAGCTATCTGCTGGAAAGCCTGCGCGGCCTGCGGGATATCCTGCAGTACCAGAACACCGCCGCGCGTGCCGAGGGCATCACGGCCCACAGCGAGACGCTGGGGGAGAAGCAGAAGGCCATGAAGTACCGCGAGGGCGTGACTGTGGGTGCCGCCAACACCCTCATCGTGCTGACGGCGCTGGCTGTGCTGGGGGTGAGCATCCGGCTGTATCAGAACGGCCAGCTGGGCGCGGAGGGGGTGCTGGTCTGCACCCTGTCGGCCCTGAGCTCCTTTGGCCCGGTGGTGGCGCTGGCCAACCTCGGTGCCAGCCTGACCCAGGTGTTCGCCAGTGCCGACCGTGTCCTTGACTTGCTGGACGAGGACCCCGTGACTGCCGATGTGACCGACGGCGCGGATACCAACTTTACCGGTGCACAGGCTGAGCATGTCAGCTTTGCCTACGCCAAGGAAGAGGTGCTCCACGACCTGAGCCTGACCATCCCGGAAAAGAAGATCGTGGGCATCACGGGCCGTTCCGGCAGCGGCAAATCCACCTTTCTGCGGCTGTTCATGCGCTTCTGGGATGTGAGCAGCGGCACCATCCGGTTTGGTGAACGTGATATCCGCGCCGTGAACACTGCCGCCCTGCGCGCCCAGGAAAGTTTTGTGACCCAGGAAACGGAGCTGTTTGACGATACCATAGAAAACAACATCCGGATCGCCCGGCGCGATGCCACCCGTGCCGAGGTGGAGGCTGCCTGCAGAAAGGCCGCGCTGGATGGCTTTATCAACAGCCTGCCCAAGGGATATGATACCCCTGTGGGCGAGCTGGGCGGTGCACTCTCCGGCGGTGAGCGCCAGCGCATCGGTGTGGCCCGTGCCTTCCTGCACGATGCACCCTTTCTCCTGCTGGACGAGCCTACCTCCAATCTGGACAGCCTGAACGAAGGGATCATCCTCAAGGCCGTGCGGGATGAGTGCAGGGAAAAGACTGTCCTGCTGGTCTCCCATCGCAGATCCACCATGGCCGTGGCCGACCTGAGCTTCTCGGTAGAGAGCGGACGGCTGAGCTGAGAAAACCGGATATCAAGCAAAAAAGACGCGCTCTGTGATGAGCGCGTCTTTTTTGTGTGCAGGGAGAAATTTACTGCTTGCGTGCAAACACGATGCCGATGGTACCGGGGCCGGAATAGCCGCCGATGGTGGTGCCGATGTCGGTCTCGTAGACATTCTCAAAATTGCCGTACTGCCGCAGTCCGGCCTTGATGGCCTCCATGCAGCCGGGCTTTGCCTGGGTGGAAGAGATGAACACCATGCTGCGGTCGATGTCCTCCCGGTTCGCCAGCTGGTCGGTGATGTACTTGCCCACGCAGATGGGCAGACTGCCCCGGTACTTCCGCACGACTTTCAGTTCACCATCGATGACGGCCAGGCTGGGCTTGATGCCCAGAATGTTGGCCCCGAAGGCCAGCACGCCGGAGCAGCGGCCGCTTTTGGCCATGTAGTCCAGCTGGTTGAGCACAAAGCTCAACTCGACCCGCTTGGCAAGGCCCTGTAAGCGCATGGAAATGTTCTTGGGCGGCAGGCCGTCAGCGGCCCACTTGGCTGCCTGCAGGACGAGATAGCCCTGCCCAGTGCAGATATTCTCGCTGTCCACAACATAGACGTTGCCGAACTCCTGCGCCGCCAGCCGGGCATTCTGGAAGCAGGAGGAGAATTTGGAGCCGACATTGATGTGGATGACGGCATCGTAGTCTCTGGCAAAGGGGGCGAGGAAGTCGGTGTATTCCACCAGATTGGGGGCGGCGGATTTGGGCATTTTGCCGCCGTTCTGGGCATGGGCGAATACATCGGCGGGGTGGATGGTAACGCCGTCCAGATAGCTTTCCTCCCCCATGAGGATGTGCATGGGGATCAGGCTGATGTTCCACTGCCGGAGCAGCGCTTCGGACAGATCGCAGGTGCTGTCCGCAGTGATCTTGATGTTCAAAATGAGATTCCTCTTTTCCAGCCGCGCGTCCGGCGGCAGTGTGATAGTTCAAAAATTTGCAACTATCATACCACAAATACTTCAAAATTGTTAGCTATCAAGCCGATAAAAAATGTAAATCTTTTATGAAGTGTGCAAAAGGGGCGAAAATCCATGGGCTATCTGTACAGTTGTCACAAAAATGTGCCGGAGTTTCTGGTTCTTTCCGAAAATTCGCTCGGAACTGTTTATTTTGTCGGCCAAAAATTATATAATAAGTAGTACCCAAGAATTAAGATGGATTCGGTCTGCCTTGCGGCCGTTTGTTTATTGGAGGTTTGCCTGCTTATGTTCGTTACTGATTATACCATGCATCTGCTGGATCATGTAAAAAAGATCCACTTCATCGGCTGCGGCGGCAGCGGTATGTATCCGCTGATCCAGATCCTCACTGCCAAGGGATATGATATCTCCGGCAGCGATGTGCTGGACGGCAGCATCATCCGCTCGGAGCGGGAGATGGGCGTGAAGGTCAGCCTGGGTCATGCTGCGGACAACGTGATCGGCGCTGACCTGGTGGTCTACTCTGCCGCCATTGCCAAGGACAACGTGGAGCTGAACGCCGCCGCTTCCTATGGCATCCCCACTGTGGAGCGCAGCGTTCTGCTGGGCTATGTGAGCCGCCTGTACAAGGACAGCATCTGCGTTTCCGGCACCCACGGCAAGACCACCACAACTTCCATGATCACCACCGCACTGGAGCTGGCAGGTCGTGATCCCTCTGCAGTCATCGGCGGCAAGCTGCCCCTCATCGGCGGCTACGGCAAAGCCGGCAAGGGTGATGATATCGTCATCGAGGCCTGCGAGTTCTCCGAGACCTTCCTCAAGCTGACCCCCTATATGTCCGTGGTGCTGAACATCGATAACGACCATCTGGACTATTACGGCAGCATGGGCGAGCTGAAGTTTGCCTTCAAGCGCTTTGCCCTGATGACCCATTTTATGATCTTTGCCAATGCAGATGATAAGAACACCATGGATGTCATGTACACCCTGGACCGCCGCGTGCGCACCTTTGCCATTGACAATGCGGCCGATTACCGTGCTGTCAACGTGCAGGAGTACAAGCCCGGCTTCTTTGAATTTGATCTGAAGGAGTGGGATACCAATGAGCTGGGCCACATCCGTCTGGCAGTGCCGGGCCGCCACAACATTTACAATGCACTGGCCATGTGTGCTGTCTGCCGCTCTGTGGGCCTGACCGTGGAGGAGTGCGCCAACGCTGCCCTGAACTTCAAGGGGGCAGGCCGCCGTTTTGAGGTCTACGGCGAGTGCAACGGCGCGGTGGTCGTGGACGACTACGCCCACCATCCCACCGAGATCCGCGCGACCCTGAACACCGCCAAGGAGCTGGGCTACAATCGTGTCATCGCAGTCCATCAGCCGTTTACATACAGCCGGACCAAGATGCTGTTCAACGACTTTGTGGATGTGTTCAAGATCCCTGATATTACGGTGATCACCCCCATCATGGGCAGCCGCGAGCCCAACGACCCCACCATTACCAGCGCAAAACTGGCGGCGCAGATCCCCAACTCTGTGCTGGTGGACAGCCTGGAGGCTGCCGCTGACTGGGTCAAGCAGAATGCCCGGGAGGGCGATCTGGTCATCACTCTGGGCTGCGGCGATATCTATAAGGCCAGCAAGATGATGGTGAAGAAAGACTGATCGTTTGGAATAGCTGAAAGCCGCCGGGTCAAAAACGCCCGGCGGCTTTTGGCTGCCGGACGTTTCACAGACTGAACTGGTCTGCAATACCACCCTGCGAGAGCGCCCTGCCGGGAGACCGGCGGGGCGTTTTTGCGCTATGGGATGGGCGTGATGAAAAATATCTCAAAAATTTTACACAAATCAGACCCGGAAGGGTGGCGGCGGGGGTGGGATTCTGCTATACTGATTCTGGTACGAAAAGGAGGAGAGAGGATATGCCATCTACGTATGCACACCGCCGCTTTGGTGCGGATGTTCTGGTGCAGCTGCCCAGGGAGCTGCGGGAAAAGATCACCCCGTACCGGCCGCTGTATGATATGGGCCTGCACGGGCCTGACCTGATGTTCTACTACCGGGCATTGCAGTCCAACCCCGTGAACCGGCTGGGCAACGCCATGCACGAGCAGCCGGGCCGAGTGTTCTTTACCCGGGCCCGGGGCGTGGTGAACACGGCCCGCAACAAGAATGCTGCGTTGGCCTATGCGCTGGGGTTCGTCTGCCACTTTGCACTGGACAGCACCTGCCACCCCTATGTGGAGCGCTACACCCGGGAAAGCGGTGTGAGCCACTGCGAGATCGAGACGGAGTTTGACAACCAGCTGATGCGGGAGGACGGGCTTGACCCGATGCACTTTTTCACGGCGGGGCATATCCGCCCCAACCGGGAGTTTGCAAAGATCATTGCGCCGTTCTACGAAAATGTCACGGCAGACGAGACCTACGGAGCCATGCGGGGCATGGTGCGGGTGCACCATCTGCTGCAGGCTACCAGCCCGGTCAAGCGCTGGGTGGTGTTGACGGCCCTGAAAGCGGCAGGTACCTATGATGTCATGCACGGGCTGGTGGCGAACCTCCAGCCCAATCCCCGGTGCGAGGCCAGCGACAAAGAGCTGGAAGCGCTGTATCAGCAGGCTCTCCCGCTGGCAGTGCGGCTCATCACGGAATATGTGGAAGGGCTCTCCAACGGCGCACCGCTGGACAAGGCCTATGACCACACCTTCGGAGAATTTTGAGAGGAACGTAAATGAACGAAGCAAAGCAAAAATTTTGCATGACCAGCCTGGAACGGGCGTGGATCTTATACGATGTGGGCAACTCGGCGTTTGTGCTGCTGGTGGCAACGCTGATCCCCATCTTCTTCAACGCACTGGCTGAGGGGGGCGGCCTGAGCTCGGTGGAGTATCTGGCCTACTGGGGCTATGCAGCCTCGGCGGTCACGGTCATCACGGCGGTGCTCAGCCCGATCCTTGGCACACTGGCGGATACCCGCAACTTCAAAAAGCCCATCTTCACCTTCTGCGTGGCAGTGGGTGTGATCGGCTGCTGCGCCATGGGGATGGCAAGCACCTGGCTGCCGTTCCTGCTCATCTTCATCTTTGCCAAGGTGGGCTTTTCGGGCAGTCTGGTGTTCTATGACTCCATGCTCAGCGATGTGACTGTGCCGGACCGGATGGATGAGGTCTCCTCCAAAGGCTATGCCTGGGGCTACATTGGCAGCTGTGTGCCCTTTGTGGTCTGTCTGGCGCTGGTGCTGGGGGCCGGGAGCATCGGCATCTCCCAGATGACAGCGTTGAACCTTGCTCTCTTTATCACCGCCGTCTGGTGGCTGGTGACCACCCTGCCCCTGCTGCGCCAGTATAAGCAGGTGCACTTTGTGGAGGTGCAGGAACATGCCATCCAGCAGAGCTTTGCCCGCATCGGCCACACCCTCCGCCACCTGAAAGAGGACAGGCAGGTATTCTGGTTCCTGCTGGCCTTTTTCTGCTACATCGATGGTGTGTACACCATCATCGATATGGCCACGGCCTACGGCACGGCCCTGGGGCTGGACACCACCGGCCTGCTGCTGGCGCTGTTGGTTACTCAGATCGTGGCCTTCCCCTCGGCACTGGTGTTCGGGCGGTTGAGCGGGCAATACCCCTCAGGCACCCTCATCCCGGTCTGCATCGCAGCCTACGCGGGCATTGCGCTGTTTGCCTTTTTCCTGAAGCACCAGTGGCAGTTCTGGGTGCTGGCCGTTGTGGTGGGCATGTTCCAGGGCGGCATCCAGGCGCTGAGCCGGAGCCATTTTGCCAAGATCATCCCGCCGGAAAAATCGGGCGAGTACTTCGGTCTGTTCGATATCTGCGGCAAGGGCGCATCCTTTCTGGGCACCATGATCGTCAGTGTGGGCAGCCAGCTGACCGGCAGCGCCAATGTGGGCGTGGGCAGCCTGATCGTGCTGTTCATTGTGGGATTCGTGCTGTTCCGGGTGTCGGATCGGAAGTAAAAACAACCCTCTCAGTCAAAGCCTTCGGCTTTGCCAGCTCCCCCGAAGGGGGAGCTTTTTTCATGTCCCCGGAAGCTGGCTCACCCTCTCCGTCAGCGCTGGCGCGCTGCCACCTCTCCCGAAGGGCGAGGCCTTGGCAGTGATTGCAAAGTCTGTGGTTTCGTCAGAAGCTCCCCCCTTTGGGGGAGCTGGCGCGAAGCGCCTGAGAGGGTGAGGACGCTCACCTTTTTTGTTCGTTGCGTCTTACCGGAAGGCGTGGTACAATAGGGCCAAACACTTTGAAAAAATATGACCCAAAGGAGAAACAACATGAACTATCCCGGTTATACGCTGGTGCGCCGCGAGGACTGCCCGGAGCAGCACGGTGTGCTGACGGTTCTGAACCACGATGTGAGCGGGGCCACTGTCCTGCTGGTGGAGAACGAGGACACCAACAAGGCGTTCGGCATCGGCTTCGGCACCTTCCCCTCCGACGACACCGGTGTGTTCCACATTCTGGAGCACTCGGTGCTGGCGGGCAGCGAGAAGTACCCCGTGACCTCGCCTTTTTTGCAGCTGCTCAAGAGCAGTATGGCCTCCTTCCTGAACGCCATGACCTTCCCGGACAAGACGGTGTATCCCTTTGCCACCCCCAATGAGACCGACTTCAGGAACCTGATGGACGTGTACCTGAACGCCGTGTTCTGCCCGCTGGCCATGGTGGACAAGGCCGTGTTCGAGCAGGAGGGCTGGCACCGGGACGCGGACGGCACGGTGAGCGGTGTGGTCTACAATGAGATGCAGGGTGCGCTGGCCTCCCCGGACGCGCAGCTGCAGAACGCGCTGGAGCGGGCCATGTTCCCGGATACGGCCTACGGCTTTGTGTCCGGCGGCGACCCGGCCTCCATCCCGGCCCTGACCTATGAAAAATACCAGCGGGTGTACCGCCGTCATTACAGTGCCGACAACTGCTGCATCACCCTGTACGGCAAGATGGATATGGCCGAGAAGCTGGCGTTTCTGGATGAGCACTATCTGAGCAGGATGCCCAAGGGCACCAGCCGCCCCCGGCTGACGGTGCAGGACCAGCAGAACGGTGTGCGTGTGCACATCCCGTACTACACCGAAAACCCCGAGCCGAATCAGGTGCAGTGTGCGCTGGCCTGGTACACCGGCGCGTTTGCTGACCGGGAGCGCCAGCTGGGCGTGGAGATCCTGCTGGATGCCCTGCTGGGCACCAACCAGTCCCCGCTGAAGGCAGCTCTGCTGGAGCAGAAGCTGGGTGCGGATATTGACCTTGGCTTTGACGACAGCACCCTGCAGCCCACGCTGGAGCTGGTGCTGCGGGGGGCCACTGCAGAGACTGCCCCCAAATTTGCAGCTGGCGTGAAACAGGCTGTGACCGACCTGCTGGCAGGGGGCATCCCCGAGGAACTGCTGCTGGCCAGCCTGAACGCCATGGAGTTTGCCTCCCTGGAGCGCCCGGGCAACCTGCCCGACGGCGTGCTGGATGCCATCTATGCCGCCACCGGCTGGCTCCATACCGGCGACCCGGCCCTGCTGCTCCACACCGACAAGCTGTTTGCTTCCCTGCGGGAGAAGCTCTCCACCGGCTGGTTCAACGACCTGCTGAAGGATCTGCTGCTGGCCGAGCCGGTGCAGGTGATCCAGACCCCGGCCCTGCCCAAGAAGGACGAAGAGGATGCTGCCCCTGCCCGCAACGACGGCAAGCTGGTGCTGGACCATCCGCTGACCGTGGCCGACTTGGGCGACGGTGACAGGAGCGCTGCCGGTACGGTGGAACCGCTGGCCGGTGCGGAGCTGCTGCACCACCCCTCCAAGGGCAGCCTGTATCTGAATTTCTACTACGACCTGGGCGAGTGCACCCCGGAAGAGGTGCAGTATCTTGACCTGCTGACCGATATTCTGGACGAGCTGGATACCCCGGAGCACACTGCCCGGGAGCTGCAGACCCAGCGCGCCACCTGGCTGGGCAACAGCATGGCCTGCATCAGCTTCTGGACCGGGCGGCAGGAGGGCAGCCCCTGCCACGCAAAGCTTACCTGGAACATGAGCCTGTTGGAGCGGAATCTGGACAAGGCCATTGCGCTGGGCAGTGAGTACCTCTACAAGACCTGCCTGACCGGCCCCAAGGCCGAGGAAGCCTTTGCCCGGGTGCTGAGCCAGCAGAAGCTGAATATGGAGCAGCAGTTCATCCGGCAGGGCAACCAGTACGCTGCCGTTCGTGCCGCCGCCCACTACTCGGTGGAGTATGCCCTGAGTGAGCGGTGCAGCGGCGTGACCGGGTACCACTTCCTGTGCGGCCTGCTGGAACAGGCCGACTGGGCCGCCATGGGCAAAAAACTGGAAGCGGTGCGGGAAAAGGTGCTGAACCATGCAGCCCTGACCGTCAGCCTGCATGGCAGCGAGGAAGCGCTGGAAAAGCTGCGTGCCCTGCTGCCCGGCAGTGCCTTTGCTGCCCAGGGCCGCACCGCTGCCAAGCCCTACACAGAGGTGCTGACTGCCCCCGTGAACGAGGCCTTTATCATTGACGGCGGCGTGAACTATGATATCCTGACCTGGCCCATGGAGCGGCAGGCCGACCGCCGGGTGCTGGCCCGCATTATGAGCTACGAATACCTGTGGCACAACATCCGTGAGGTGGGCGGCGCTTACGGCACCGGAATGCTGACCCGTGCCCAGACCGAGGGACTGTACACCTATCGTGACCCCCACCTGACCGAGAGCTACGAGACCTTTGCCAAGGCCCCCGAGGTGCTGGCAGGCCGGGAGTACACTGAAAAAGACCTGACCGAGTTCATCGTGGGCGCGGTGTCCGAGATGGATTCGCCCAAAAAGCCCAACGCTGAGGCCAAGGAGCTGGACCGCCGGTACTTCTGCGGCATCACCGATGCCATGCTGGCCGCGGACCGCAAGGCCATGTGCAGCGTGACAGCTGAAACGATCCGGGCACAGGCCGCAGACCTTGCAGACCGGATGGCAAATGCTACCCGTGTAGTCTTTGGCAGCAAGGACGCTGTGGAAGCAGGCAAGCAGCTGTTTGACCGCATCGAGACCCTGTAAGCAGAACTGAAACTGAATCTGTAACGAAAGCAGGCACTCTGCCTTTGCCCCGGACGGGGCGGGCGAAGTGCCTGCTTTTTTGCGCAAAAGGCGCTTCACGCACCTGATGTGCCTGCGCGTGAAAAATCCGGGAGAAAAACGGAGATTTCTGTACGGTGCGATACAGCGATGAAAAATGGAAGATTATTTTATACGAATGGGATTCTATGACGCGAAAAGTACAAAACGGCCCTGCAAAAGTGCGCGCTGTTGCAGGGGACGAAAAGCTGGTATCCTTGTGCCAAGCCAAACAGAAAGGATGTGAGAACACAGGATGGCGCAAGCAAAACAGACGGGCAGGGACAAGAGCCTTGCCAGCCTGCACAAGGCCACCGACACCCTGAGCACCATGCTGGCGCAGGAGGTCAAGGAACTGAACGCCCGGCAGAAGGTCCAGCGTGGCGATGGCTCTGACCCCGCCCTGATGAAAGGGCTCAAGGAGGCCACGGCGGTGCTGAAGGATCTGGCCGCGGTGGCCAAGACCCTGAACGATCAGGGGGCGGATGCCGAGGCCCGGGCGTGCGGCGTGGTGCTTCTGCCAGCCGTGGAGGACGTATGAATGCAGAGATTGTATGGCGGCCCCAGCCCCGGCAGGCGGAGTTCATGCGCCGCCCGGAACCGGAAGCCCTGTACGGGGGCGCGGCAGGCGGCGGCAAGAGTGACGCGCTGGTGATCGAGGCCCTGCGGCAGGTGCACATCCCCCACTATCGGGGGCTCATCCTGCGCAAGACCTACCCCCAGCTCAGTGATCTGGTGGACAAGAGCATGGCTTACTACAAGCGGGCTTTTCCTACGGCGCAGTACAACGCCACCAGCCATGTGTGGGTGTTCCCCAGCGGGGCCAAGATCTACTTTGGTTCCATGCAGTACACCAAGGACCGCACAAGTTATCAGGGCAAGGCCTTCGACTTCATCGGGTTCGATGAGCTGACCCATTTCGAGTGGGAAGAGTACAGCTATATGATGAGCCGCAACCGCCCTACCGGCCCGGGCACCCGGGTCTACCTGCGGGCCACCACCAATCCCGGCGGTGTGGGGCACGGCTGGGTGAAAGCCCGGTTCATCACGCCTGCCCCGCCCGGCACTCCCATTGTGGAACAGTTCCCGGTGCGGATGCCGGACGGAACCGAGAAGGTGCTGGAGCGGGCAAGGGTGTTTATCCCGTCCAGCGTGTTCGACAACCCCGCCCTGCTGGAAAATGACCCGGACTACCTTGCCAGTCTGGCAAGCCTGCCCGAAGCGGAAAAGCAGGCCCTGCTCTATGGCAGCTGGGACAGCTTTTCGGGGCAGGTGTTCACCGAGTGGAGGAACGACCCGGGGCATTATCAGGACCAGCGCTGGACCCATGTCATTGCACCCTTTGCCATCCCCAGACACTGGAAGATCTACCGGGGGTACGATTTTGGTTTCTCGAAGCCGTTCTCGGTGGGGTGGTACGCGGCGGATGAGGAGGGCAGGCTTTACCGCATCAAGGAGCTGTACGGCTGCACGGGCCGCCCCAACGAGGGCCTGCGCATCGATC
Organism: Faecalibacterium sp. I2-3-92; assembly: GCF_023347315.1. Classification (GTDB taxonomy): domain Bacteria; phylum Bacillota; class Clostridia; order Oscillospirales; family Ruminococcaceae; genus Faecalibacterium; species Faecalibacterium duncaniae. Next base: position 2,180,692 of record NZ_CP094470.1, on the reverse strand, counting down.
CGGTGGAACAGGCAAGGCGGATCCGGGAGGCAGAGCAGAACGATCCGATGCTCAAGGGCCGCACCATTCTGGGGGTGGCCGACCCCGCTATCTTTGATGAGAGCCGGGGCGAGAGCATTGCCGCCATGATGGAGCGAGGCCCCCATTTTCTCCACTGGGTCCCCGGTGACCACACCCGGCTGGCGGGGAAGATGCAGTTCCACTACCGGCTGGCGTTCGATGGGGAGGGGCGGCCCATGTTTCAGGTGTTCAACACCTGCAGGCACTTCATCCGCACCCTCCCGAACCTAGTCTATGACGAGAGCAATGTGGAGGACATCGACACCCGGCAGGAGGATCATATCTATGACGAGTGCCGCTATGTGCTGATGGAAAATCCCATCTCCCCGCCCCGGCAGACCGTGCAGCCTCCGGTGGGGGACGACCCGCTGGAGCTGCACCGGAGGGCGAGATTTTACAGGGTATAGGCGGCTCACCCTCTCCGTCAGCGCTGGCGCGCTGCCACCTCTCCCGAAGGGCGAGGCCTTGGCAGTTATTGCAAAGTTTGCAGTTTCGTCAGAAGCTCCCACTTTGGGAGCAACGACGACGACCGCCGCCAGCGGCGGATTGAGGGAGGAGTTGTTGGGGCAGCGGCCAGCAAGGATGCGAACAGAGTGAAGCAGACGCTGGGAGCCGCAACCCGGCTGCTGGCGAGCGGAGCGAGACTGAGAGGGTGAGGAAGCTAACAAGAAAGGAGTAAGCAATGATCGATGAAAAGCCCCCCATCGGGGCAGAAGAGGTGGCCGAAGCCACTGCCATTTTACAGAAATACAAGGCCGGAAAGGCCGCGCTGGACAAACGCATTGTGGACAACGAGCTGTGGTTCCGGATGGGACACTGGAAGAACTACCAGAACCCCATGATGGAGGGCAAGCCCCAGCCTGCCAGTGGGTGGCTGTTCAACAGCATTGCCAACAAGCACGCCGATGCCATGGACAATTACCCGGCCCCCAACGTTTTGCCCCGGGCGGCAGACGATGCGCAGACCGCACAGGTGCTTTCCAGCATCCTGCCGGTGGTGCTGGAGCAGGCAGACTATGAGCAGGTGTACAGCGACACCTGGTGGCGCAAGCTCAAGCAGGGCACCGGGGTCAAGGGCGTGTTCTGGGACCCGGAGGCCCGGGGCGGCGTGGGAGAGATCGCCATCCGGCCCATGAACCTGCTCATGCTCTACTGGGAGCCGGGCGTGGCAGATATCCAGGCCTCGCCCCACTTTTTCTCCCTGAGCATGGAGAACACCAAACAGCTGGAAAGCCGCTGGCCCCAGCTGAAGGGTCACAGCGCCAGTGTGCTGGATGTGCCCCGTTTTCTCCACGACGGCGGGCTGGACACCACCGAAAAAAGCGTGGTGGTGGACTGGTACTACAAAAAGCCGGACGAGGCCGGACGCACCCTGCTCCACTACTGCAAGTTCTGCAACGGTGTGGTGCTCTACGCCAGCGAGAACGACCCGGCCCTTGCCGGGCGGGGCTTCTACGACCACGGGAAATATCCCTTCGTGTTCGACCCGCTGTTTATGGAAGAGGACAGCCCGGCGGGCTTTGGCTATATCGATGTGATGAAGGAATGTCAGACCGCCATCGACAGGATGAACCATGCCATGGATGAAAATGTCCTGCTGGCATCCAAGCAGCGGTATGTGCTCAGCGACACGGCGGGCGTGAACGAGGAGGAACTGGCGGATCTCAGCCGGGACATCGTCCATGTGGCCGGGCGGCTGGGAGACGAGAGTTTCCGTCCATTGCAGACCGCCGGTTTGCAGGGGAACAGCCTGAGCTACCGCAACAGCCGCATTGAGGAGCTGAAGGAGATCAGCGGAAACCGGGATATGACCCAGGGCGGCACCGCAGGCGGCGTGACGGCGGCAAGTGCCATTGCGGCCCTGCAGGAGGCGGGCAGCAAGCTCTCCCGCGATATGCTCAAAAGTGCCTACCGGGCCTTTGCAAGGGAGTGCTACCTCATCATTGACCTGATGCGGCAGTTTTACGATGAGGAGCGGGTGTTCCGTGTCATCGGGCCTGCCGGAGGCAGGGAGTTCGTGCCCTTTTCCGGGGCAGCGCTGCGTGCCCGTCCCATGGGGCTGATGGGCGGCGTGGAGCTGGGAAGCCGGGAACCGGTGTTTGATATCGTGGTGAGTGCCGAGAAGAAATCCACCTTCAGCCGCCTTTCCCAGAATGAAACGGCGAAGGAGTGCTACCAGCTGGGTTTCTTTGCACCCCAGAATGCCGACGCGGCCCTGGCGGCACTGGAGATGATGGACTTTGAGGGCATCGAAAAAGTGCGCCAGAGGGTGCGGCAGAACGGCACGCTGGCACAGAAGCTGACGGCGGCCCAGATGCAGATCGCGCGGTTCAACGAGAAATTGAGCGGCGCGGAGGAAAATCTGAGCACAAGAGCATTGGCGAAGAACCTCTCCGGCGCTTTGCGCCAGCTCTCCTGACAGGAGAGCCAGGTTCACGCTGCTGCTGGCTTGCCTCCCCTATGAGGGGAGATGGCACCGCAGGTGACGGAGAGGTTTTACATGAGAAGGAGGCAGAAATGATCAAAGTGAATTATACGGAATTGGACGGCCCTTACGGCCCGGCCATGCGTCTGGAGGCGGCGGGCCATGCAGGCTATGCCTCGGCAGGGCAGGATATCGTGTGCGCCGGTGTCAGCACCCTGATGCAGGCACTGGTCAGCCTGCTGGCGGGTGAGGAGAACGCCCACAGCGATGCTTTTGACGAGCCCGATGGTCCCCGCCTGACGGTGACTGCCGCCCGGCCCTGTACCGCATGGGTCGAGGGGGCCTTTGAGCTGGCCAAGGCGGGCTTTGCCCTGCTGGCCGAGCGCTACCCGGATAATGTACGCTTTGCTGACCGGAGTGCCCGGGGCAAGCAGGAGATGATGGACCTGCAGCTGTTTGCTGACGGCGGCGAAGCGGCTGCCCCTGCCCTGAGCGCGGCCCAGGAACAGCAGGCTGTGGCATCGGGTACCATGAAGCCCGGTGAGAAAGCGGACGCAAAGCAGGAGACGACCGCCCCGGAGGGGGAGAAGGAGGTGAAAGAGACCGAACCGGTCAAGGCGGAAGAAGGGCAGGAACAGGAACCGCCCCGCCCTGCGCTGCCAAAACGTTTCCCGGGAAGCCAGGCTGTGGATGCCCTGCACCGGCGCTGGGCTGCCGAGGAGGCCATGATGCGCCGGGCGGTGCCGGAGTTTTCCCTGCAAAAGGAGCTGGCAGACCCCGAGATGCGCCGCCTGATGCAGCTGCCCGGGATGCGGATGCTGGATGCCTACCGGCTGGCCCACTACGGGGATGCCATGCGCCAGACTGCCCGCACCGTGGAGCAGGGCGTGGTGGAGCGCATCCGCCAGCGCGGGGCACGCCCTGCTGAAAACGGCACCCACCCCGGCAGCGCCGCCATGACCGGTGCGGATGTGAACCGGATGACCCGCAGCCAGCGGGAAGCGCTGGAGCGTCAGGCGCTCCATGGTGCAAAGATCAGTTTTTGAGGGAAAACCCTCTCACCGCTTCGGTCTGGCTTTGCCAGCGCCTTGCGGAGCTCCCCCGAAGGGGGAGCTTGAAATCAATGAAAGAAAGGATAATGACTATGAACAACTTCAACATTCAGCTGTTTGCCGAAACTCCCCTGAACTCCACCACCACCATGACCCCGGAGATGAAGACCTTCTACGAGAAGCGCCTCATCGACCAGGCAGAGCCCCGGCTGGTGCATGACCAGTTTGCGGATTACTATCCTGTGCCCCAGAACGGCGGCAAGACCATCGAGTTCCGCAAGTACGACAGCCTGCCCAAGGCTTCCACTCCGCTGACCGAGGGCGTGACCCCGGACGGTCAGGCTCTGAACGTGACCACCATCACCAGCGACCTGCACCAGTATGGCGGCTGGACCCCGCTGACTGACGTGCTGCAGATGACCGCCATCGACAACAACGTGGTGCAGGCCACCCGTGTGCTGGCAAGCCAGGCGGGCCGCACCATGGACAGCATCACCCGTGATGTGCTGGCGGGCGGCACCAATGTGCTGTATGCCCCCAAGCAGAATGCAGACGGCACCGAAACGGAGGTGAAGAGCCGCAAGGAGCTGGACAAGACCTGCACCCTGACCCCGAAGCTGTTCTTCCGGGCGGCGGCACAGCTGGGTGCCATGAACGCGGACCCCATCGGCGACAGCTACATTGCCATCATCCACCCCTATGCCGCCTACGACCTGAAGACCTGCAAGGAGTTCGTTGAGGCGCACAAGTATGCCGACCCTGAGACCATGTACCGCGGCGAGATCGGCAAGCTGGGCAACATCCGCTTTGTGGAGACCAGCGAGGCCAAGATCTGGAAGGACACCACCTGTCCCAGCGGTCTGGCCGTGTTCGGCACGCTGGTGCTGGGTGCCCATGCCTACGGTGTGACCGAGCTGGAGGGCGGCGGCCTGGAACACATCGTCAAGCAGCTGGGCTATGGCGACGACCCGCTGAACCAGCGCGCTTCCGTGGGCTGGAAGGGGATGCGCGCCGCCGAGCGTCTGGTGGAGCAGTACATGGTGCGCATTGAGAGCGTATCCAGCTACTCGGAGAATGCGAGTGCCAACTGAACCTCTCAGGTGCTTCGCGCCAGCTCCCCTGGTAGGGGAGCCTTTGGCAAACCGGGCAAGCCCTGCTGGATGAACGAAACCAGGCGAGGCGTAAAAGGCAGTGCCCCTGCGACAGAGGGCAGAAAGGATGAAAAATGGACAAGAAAAACGTAAGAATCCGGCTGTTCAAGGACAACAGCCGGTACAAGGGCGACCTGTTTGTGAGCGTGAACGGCGTGAGCTATAAGATCCGCCGGGGCGTGGAGGTGGAAGTGCCGCCCGAGGTGGCAGAGGTGCTGGAGCACAGCCAGGTGCAGGATGAGCGCACCGCTGCCCGCATTGCCGCCGCCGAGAAGATCGCGGGGTGAGCGCATGACAGTGGGACAGGCTCTAGAACGGGCCGAGGAACTGCGGCCGGGCTGCAAGGTGGACAGCCGCACCCGGCAGCGCTGGCTCTGTGAGGAGGACGGGATGCTGCGGGCCCTGCTGTTCTCCGGCTGCGGGCTGCGGGCCGAAGTGGGGGCAGACCTTGCCTGGCCTGCGGAGGGCGGTCTGGACGATGCCGTGGAGCTGCTGGTACCCGTGCCTTTTGATGCGCTCTACCCGCATTACCTCTGCGCAAAGCTGGATGCTGCCTTGGGCGAGACGGAACGTTACGCCGGGGAGCAGGCCCGGTATAACAGCATTCTGGCCGAGCTGAGCGCCTGGCTGCGGCGGCGGGCAAAGCCGAAGCGCGGTGCGCAGTGGCGGTGGTGAAAGGGAGGAAAGTGGATGCTTCTGACAAATCGGACCGGTGTGAAGAATACCCGGGATCTGCTGCGGGCCTTTGGCGGCCTGAACGAGACCTACGGCTGCACCGAGGCTGAGTACAGCGGGGGAATGAATTTTTCGGCCCGGGATTTCCCGGCCCTGAGCACCCGGCTGCCCCGCCGCAGGCTGCAGGAGCTGGCCGGGCTGAACGGGATGTATCACCTGAACGGTCTGCTGACCGTCTGCGGGCAGGACCTGGTTTATACCCCGGACGAGGCCCCGGCCCAGCCCGTCACCGTGAAAAATGCCGTGGCAGACGGCCGCAAGACGATGGTGGGCATCGGAACAAAGATCCTGATCTTTCCGGACAAGGTGGCGTTCGATACGGCTGACGGCAGTGCGGCCCCGCTGGGTGCTGTCTGGGAGGCGGGAAGCCTGAGCGTGAGCTTTGCGCCCTGTGATGCTTCGGGGAATACCTACGAGGTGAAGGACAAGGGCACAAAGGAGCCGGAACACCCGCAGGACGGCCAGCTGTTTCTGAAGCTGAACGAGCCGGACAAGCCCTATTCCGCAGAGAATACGCTGGAGGTATACAGCGAGGCTTCGGGCAACTGGACGGTGATCCCGCTGGACTACTGCCTTGTGACCGCTGAGGGCATCGGGGCGGAGTTCCGGGTGTGGGACACCGTGACCCTGACCGGTACGGGGGCTGAACAGGCAGGCCAGTGGGCCGGGCTGGACGGCGACCGCATCGTGTACGGTGTGACCGAGACCACCCTGCGCCTGCGGGCTGACCCGGGCGGTGAACATTTTTACGGCAGGCTTGTCCACAATGGCAGCAGTGCTGTCTGGGTGAGCATGGACGGCACACAGCGGGAAGAGTATTTCCTGGCGGAGGGTGTGAAGGCGGAGCGCCGGGTGCCCGACCTTGAGTACCTGACCGAGTGCGACAACCGGGTGTGGGGGTGTTCCAGCAGCGAGAATGTCATCTACGCCTGCAAGCTGGGCGACCCCACCAACTGGTTCTCCTACCGGGGCATCGCGGCAGACAGCTATGCCGTGACCGTGGGCAGCGACGGCCCCTTTACCGGTGCGGCCACCTGCATGGGCTATGCGCTGTTCTTCAAGGAAAACACCCTGCACAAGCTCTACGGTTCCAAGCCCTCGGATTTCCAGCTCAGCTCCCTGCGCTGCCGGGGCGTGGCCAGAAACGCGGCCCGCAGTCTCTGCGTGCTGAACGAGACGCTGTACTATCTCTCGCCCGACGGCGTGATGGCGTGGGACGGCAGCATCCCGGCCAAGGTGTCGGCGGCGCTGGATGCCGGGCGGCTTGCCAATGTGAAGCAGGCTGTGGGCGGCGCGCTGGATGGCCGGTATTATCTGCATGTCAGCCGGGAAAACGAGGTGCGTCTGCTGGTCTATGATACCGAGCGGGGCCTCTGGCACGAGGAGGATGTCTGCTCCTTTGAGATGGCCAGCACCGGCGGGCAGCTCTATCTCTGGGATGGCCGGGCGCTCTGGGCCGCTGACCCCAGCCGGGAAGCGGCAGGGCAGAGAAGCGAGGAAACGGAACAGGGCGTGGAGTTTGCCCTGACCACCGGAGATCTGGGGCTGGACAGCCCCGAGGAGCGGTACCTCTCCCGGCTGACGCTGCGGCTGGATGCCGCCTGCAGGAGCCAGGTGACTGTGGAAGTGAGCTATGACGGCGGCCCCTGGGAGAACGCCGCCGCCCTGACAGTGGAGGGCCCGCGCCGCAATTGTGATCTGCACCTTGTGCCCCGGCGGTGCGCCTCGCTCCGGCTGCGGCTGTGGGGCTATGGGCAGATCACCCTGCGGAGCCTGGCCAAGACCTTCAGCGGAGCAAAGGGAAACTGGATGGAACTGGAGGGATGAACCATGGCAAGCATTGCAGGCCTGGGCAAGATCGGCCTGCCCAGGCTGAGTGAGAATATGGATCCGGAGGATGCCCGGGCCCTGCGGAATTATCTGTACCAGATGCAGGAGCAATTGCAGTATGTGCTCTGCAATCTGGACACGGAGAATTTCTCGGAGGAGCTGCGGGGCAGGCTTTCCGGCAGTTTGGGAAAGGAGGAGACATGAGCGAGAAAAAGAAGCAGGAGTACACCACAGGCGGGCTGAAAAACCGGCAGGACGTGGAACACGCGCTGGCTTCGGCAGAGTACCGGCCCTCGCAGAAGGTGACGGACGCGGCCAGCGACCTGAAGCAGTGGCAGGCCAACCGCCCCGGCGATTACGAGAGCGCCTATCAGGGCCGCATTGACGGCCTGATGGAGGATCTGCTGGACCGGAAGGAATTCAGTTACAGCTATGGTGCCGACCCACTGTACCGCCAGTACGCCCAGCTGTACACCCAGAATGCCCAGAACGCCAGTGCCGACGCGGCGGCGCAGGCCGCTGCCCTGACCGGCGGCTATGGTTCCAGCTACGCGGCCAGTGCGGCCCGGCAGGCATACCAGCAGCAGATCGGTGCACTGAGCGAGGCCATCCCCACGCTGTACCGGCTGGCGCTGGATACCTACCAGAGCGGCGGCGATGCCTTGGTGGAGCAGATCGACCAGCTGAACGGGCAGGAGCAGAATGCCCAGCAGAAGTATGAGCGGGAGCTGGCGGATTACTACACCCAGCTGGAACAAAAGGGCAATGCCTACAACACGGCTTACACCCAGGATTACGGGCGCTATCAGGATTATCTGGGCCAGTTGGACAGCCTGTATGGTTACTACGCGGCACAGGAACAGCAGGAGGCGGCCCGCCGCCAGCAGGGATTCAACAATGTGGTGACCGTGCTGGGTCTTCTGGGTGACGCGGCCCAGCTGGCCATTACCGGTACCACGGGTCTGGGCAGCATGGCAGGCAGCCTGCTGAACACCGGGTACAACATCTATGCGGGCAACCGCGCCTATGAAGCCGAACGGGCCGACACGGCATGGAAGCAGAAAATGCAGGAGCAGCTGCGGCAGGATGAGTTGGCACAGCAGCAGTACAAAAACGAGCAGGCGCAGCAGGAATATCAGGACAAACTCCGCCAGCAGCAGGTCAGCAATGCCCTTGCGGCAGAGCGGCTGGATCTGAGCAAGAGCCAGTGGGCGGCCAAGCAGGAAAAGGCCAGCCGGACTGCCGAAAAAGCCAGCGCCGATGCAGCGGCGAAGCGCGGCAGCCTGACGGGTGACACCGGCCTGAAGGTGGGCAAAAGCGGCGTTTCCAGCGGCGGAACCGTGCCGTACAGCGCGGCGAGGATGCGCAGTCAGGGCCGCAGTGATACGGCCATCCGCACCCAGCTGCTCAAGGAGGGATACTCCAGCAGCGAGGTCAGGAAGATCATGCAGCAGTTGAACAGCTGAAAAAAGGGGAGGGCTCCCGTGCAAGGAACTCTCCCCTTTGTGCTATGCCCGGACATCCCGTTTTTTCAGCAGGAGCCATGCCAGAAGGAACATCGTCCCCAGCCAGAAGATGCAGCTGAAGGCAAACAGCCCGTAGCTGCCCGCCAGAACATCCGCGCTTTTGTTGGAGTTCATACCCAGCTGCATCAGGGAATAGGGCCACAGGAGCCCAAAGCCTTTGGAGCTGATAAAGATGCCGGTAATCCCGCCCAGCAGCCCCAGAAAAATGGGCACGGCAAAGCTGCGGATGACCATGGCCAGCACCAGCTGTGCGGCAATGACAGCCAACGCACCCAGCAGTCCCCGCAGTAAAAACAGAGGTAAGGTGACCGGCGGCAGCCCGGGCAGATGGGCAAATACCCTGCCGCAGAACACGAACAGTGCAAACACAAAACCGTGGGTCAGCAGCGCCAGCTTTGTCACCACCGCAAACTTTGCTGCAAACAGGTCCAGCGGCGGTACAGGGCTTGCCATGATCAGGTTCCAGTTGTGCCCCAGATGTTCCAGCCGCCACAAGTAGGCAGCATAGGTGGCTACCATGGCAGGGAAGAAGAGCATGGAATAAAACAGGGTGTGCTGGGTCCACAGGCTATACCAGCCGTCGGTGAGGATCTCAAGATTTTGCAGATAATTGAAAGTACCGTAGGTGGCTGAAAGAATGGGCAGCACAAAGAACATTGCCCAGATGGGGGATGCGTGAAGTTTGCGGTTCTCCGCAAGAATACAGCGTTTCAGCATGGTTTTATACCTCCTCGTCCTGTACCTTGCGCCACGCAAGGGCAAACAGCACAGCGCCCAGCGCAAGGGTGAAGGCCAGCAGCACCCAGTTGAAGGGGCGGGTGCCGTAGGTGACGGTGTGGGTGGCCTTGTCCCAGTTCGCCACTTCGTAGGCGCTCAGAGGGATGTAGTACCCAAAGGGTACAAAATAACTGGCAAGCGGCGGCATAAAAGCAGAGAACAGCCCCACCAGTGCCCCTACAATGCCCACGCAGAGCGCCGGCAGGGGATTGCCCATCCACAGCATCAGCAGAAATTCGCCAAAGAAGAGCATTGCGTCCACCGCCAGCGTGCAGACGAACAGATAGCATAGCTGCCCAGTGGGAAAGGCTTCGGTATAACCATGGACACGCCCCAGCACCGGAACGCAGGCCAGCTCCAGCACCGTGACCAACAGCACCTCCAGCACCCCAAAGACCGCTTTGCCTGCAAACAGGCTGCGGCGGCTCTGCAGGGTGTAGAGCAGCTTTGTGGTGTTGCCTTTGATCTCCATATCCCACAGCCGGGAGGCCAGCACTGCCATCATCACCGGCATCAGAATGGCTTCAATGACGGGCAGGCTGTAAAGCAGGGCGCTGTAACCGTTGGCAAGCTCCTCCGGGTCTGCCGGGGCAAGGCCGCCCACCCACAGCACGACAATGCCGGGGATGAGCAGGCAGAGGGCAAGGTCATGCCTACGGTGGGCTTTTTGCAGTTCTGCACGGAAGGCTGCCATCTTACGCCACCTCCCCGCTGGTCTGGGTCAGGCTGAGGAAGATGTCCTCAAGGCTCTTTGTCTGCGTAGTCAGACCCACTACGCCCACGCCGCTTTCGGCAAGGGTACAGACCAGTGCCGCCAGCGCTTCGTCCGGCAGCGGGGGAAGCTGCAGGGTGTCCGGCTGGTCTGCCGGTGCGGTGGCTTTTACTCCCTGCTGCTGCAGGACGGCTGCGGCTTTGGGTGCATCCAGCACCCGCAGCAGAATGCCGCCCCGGCTGTGCTTTTGCAGCTGCTGCAAGGAGCCCTCGAACAGCAGTTTGCCGTGGTTCAGGATGCCCACCTGATCCACCATCTGCTCGATCTCGCCCAGCAGGTGGCTGGAGATCAGCACGGTGGCTCCGGTGGTCTGGGGCATGGAAGCAATCAGACTGCGCATCTCCTGAATGCCTGCCGGGTCCAGACCGTTGGTGGGTTCGTCCAAGATCAGCAGTTTGGGGCTGCCCAGCAGCGCCATGGCAATGCCCAGCCGTTGCTTCATGCCAAGGGAATACTGACCCACCTTCCGGTCAGCGTCTTTGGTCAGGTGCACGATCTCCAGCACCCGGGGGATGTCCTTCCGGTCCACGTCTTTCAAGTCAGCCACGATGGAAAGATTTTCCCGGGCAGTCAGGTGCAGGTAACCGGAGGGGGATTCGATCAAACTGCCGGTCTGCCGCAGCAGGGCAATGCGGTTCGATTCGTTCAGGGTGTGCCCCAGCAGCTCCACGCTGCCGCCGGTGGGGTGTACAAGCCCCAGCAGCATCTTCATGGTGGTGGATTTGCCCGCACCGTTGGGGCCTAAAAAGCCGTAAACACAGCCCTCCGGGACAGTCAGGTTCAAATGATCCACCACCGGACGGCCATGGTAGCTTTTGCAAAGGGCATGGGTCTCGATCACAGGTTTCATAAAAGGTCTCCTTTCGCATTCATGGATTTCGGAACGATGCCAGAATACACCCGCTGCCTTAAACTGACCGGAAGCGCAGCTTAAATTCCCCTTAAATTTGCAGGCGTTTTCCGCTGCGGCGCAAAAAGTGTGGTATAGTAAAGGCGGGAAAGGAGAACTGCCCTTATGGATACCATTTATGATGCAAAGATCCTGCTTGTGGACGACAACGCCGAGCTGCTGGCACTGCTATGTGAGCAGCTGCGGGGCGCAGGATATGGCCATATCAGAACTGCCCAAAGCTGCGCCGCTGCCCGCGCCTGCTTTGCGGCAGAACAGCCGGAGCTGATGATCTTGGATATCAACCTGCCGGATGGGGATGGATTTTCGCTGTTCCGGGCGCTGCGGGCAAAAGCGGACGTTCCGGCGCTGTTTCTCTCTGCACGGGACGCGGATGCCGACCGTCTGTTCGGGCTGGGTCTTGGCGCAGATGACTACCTGACCAAGCCCTTTCTGATGCAGGAACTGCTGCTGCGGGTGCAGCATATTTTGCAGCGGGCGTACCGGGCAGAGCTGTCCCGTACAAAACCGGCACCTTTGCAGCTGGGGGAGCGGTGCGTAGACCTGAACGATGCCATTGTTACCCTGCCGGAGGGCAAAACACTGGCGCTGACCGCTACCGAGCTGGCACTGCTGCGGAAATTGGCAGAGAACCGGGGACATATCGTTACCTACGATGCCCTTTGTGCGGCGGTCTGGGGCGCAGATTACTATGGCTACGAGAACAGTCTGGGGGTACATATCCGGCATCTGCGGGAAAAGCTGGAAGCCGAACCCGGTGCGCCGCAGTTTCTGCGGACGGTGCGGGGCATTGGCTATAAGCTGACAAAGGGGGAAGAAGCATGAAAACCTTTGTGCGCCTGATCCGGCGGTATGTGCTGGCGGCGGTGGGCATCGTTCTGCTGCTGCTGTTTTCCGGTGTTGCAGTGCTGGGCTGGCTGGGCTGGCAGGAGAGCTGCCGCTTGCCGCAGCGGGAGTATTCCTCCAGCGAGATCGCGGATTCTATGGTGGAGACCGCCGAAGGGCTTGCCTTTGGGGCAGAACGCACCTCACAGGAGTGGATGAATGGCTACGAGTGGGCGATGGTGCTGGATGATGTGGGAAACATCCGCTGGAGCTACGGCCTGCCGCAGGATCTGGACCATGCCTACACTCCCGGCGATATCGCCAAATTTTCCCGCTGGTATCTGGCGGATTACCCGGTGTTCTGCTGGACAGAACCCTACGGGCTGTTCGTCATCGGGCTGCCAAAGGGGAGCCTGTGGAAGTACAGCATTTACAGCTCACCGGACTTTGCCCTGAGCATGGTGCGGGTGCTCCCGGCAGCAGCGCTGGGAATGCTGCTGCTGGGTCTGGCGCTCTGCTTCTGGCTGAGCTGGCGGGGGGCAAAGCGGCTGGAGACCGTGGCAAACGGTCTGGATGCACTGGCGCAGGGGCAGACCGTCCGGCTGCCTACCGACGGTTTTGCCGGGGAACTGGCAGAAAAGCTGAACCAAACCGGGGCGCAGCTGCAAGCCAAAAACGAGATGCTTTCCCGGCGGGACAACGCCCGCACCCAGTGGATCGCAGGAGTCAGCCATGACGTGCGCACCCCGCTGGCGCTGATCTTAGGCTGGGCGGAGCAGCTGGAACAGGACGCACTTTTGCCGGACAGCTCCCGGCAGAAAGCGGCCGGCATCCGCACCCAGTGCGAAAAGCTCCGCACCCTCATTGATGACCTGAACCTGACCAGTAAGCTGGAATACGGTGCCCAACCCCTGCGCCGGAAAGACCTCCGGGCAGGGCCGCTGTTCCGGCAGCTGGTGGCGCAGTTCTGCGAAAGCCCACTGGCAGAGCACTGCGGGATCACGCTGGAACAGGAAGAACCGGCAGAGCAGACGGTGCTTTCGGTGGATGAAGCGCTGCTGGCACGGCTGCTGGAAAACCTGATGAACAACAGCGTACGGCATAACCCAAAGCCGGTGAACATTACCGTGCACACCCGGCGGGCAGGGGAGCGCTTCTGCCTGACCGTAGCGGATGACGGTATTGGCTATCCTCCTGCCGTTCTGGCAGCGCTGAACGCTGCGGAGCCTGCCGAAAATGCGCCCCATATCCTTGGCCTATATGTAGTGCAGCAGATCGCCGCCGCCCATGGCGGCAGGGCAGTGTTCGGACAGAACACCCCCCACGGTGCCAAAGCGGTGGTGTACCTGCCGCTGGGCTGAAAATTTATCGGAATTCTTGCTTTTCCCGGCCGGATTTCTTATACTTTGAACAAAGAAGTCTTTTTTTGGTGCAAAACACAGGAGGAATCATGGCTGAAATTTCAAGTCTGCTGACATTGCAGGGCCAGCTTGCGCTGCTGACCCTCATTGGCTTTTTTCTGGCCCGCAAGGGCATCATCAATGCGCAGGGACGCAAGTGCCTGACTGACCTGCTCATCAATGTCATCCTGCCCGCGAACATCATCCAGTCGTTTCTGGTGGAGTTCAGCTGGGATGTGCTGAAGAGCAGCGCGTCGATCCTTGTGATCTCGCTGGCGCTGCAGATCGGCTGTGTGGTGCTGTGTGCCCTGGGCTACAACTGGCTGCCCTTTGCAAGGCGGAGCGTTTACCAGTATGGCACGGTCTGCTCCAACGGTGCGTTTCTGGGCAGCGCACTGGTGGACGGCATCTGGGGCAGCAGCGGCCTGCTGCTCAGCTCCATCTACCTTATCCCCCAGCGTGTGGCAATGTGGTCGGTGGGCGTGAGCTACTTTCTGCAGGACGAAAAGCCCGCTTCCAAAGAGGAGATGCGGGCAGACCGCAGGGCCGTGCTGCGGAAAACATTCACCCACCCCTGCATCCTGGCGGTCGTGGTGGGCATGGTGTTGATGGCCTCTCAGCTGCCGCTGCCCGGCTTTTTGGGCCGCACCGTCAAGAGCCTGAGCAATTGCAACATGGGTGTTTCCATGATCCTGATCGGTGCCATCATCGGCAGCAGCCGGATGGGCAAACTCTGGGATAAGGACTGCTTCCTCTACTGCCTCATCCGGCTGGGGCTCATCCCGGCGGCGGTGCTGCTGGGCTGCAGGCTCTGCGGCGCGGAGAGCCTTGTGACCGGTGTTTCCGTGGTATTGGCAGCCATGCCCATGGGCGGTGTGACTGCCGTTCTGGCGGAAAAGTACGGCGGGGATTCCGCCTTTGCCAGCAAGTGCGTGGCGGTCTCCACGGTGCTCTCCCTCATCACCACACCGCTGTGGTGCATGGTCGTGTAAGGGTGGGGCCGACCGCTACGCCCACACCCGGAACCTGCGGCAAAATGTGAAAAACACCTTGTCAATGGCAATCATGGCCGAAGAATCACGGTTCTTTTTGTCCAATCGGCGAATAGCCTTTGCCGCCGGATGGTGATACAATAGGCAAGGTGTTGCGCGGCGGTGCCGCAGAATGCCATAACATGACAAAAACAAGGAGAGCGCGTGGAAAATGGAACCATTTTATCTGATGCCCGGGCAGGAACGCTGTGAACAGTTTAAGGATGCGAACGGTGTGCCCAAAGTCCGCTACTCCTATTGTTCGCTGAACGGGGCGCTGTTCCGCTGTGTGAGCCGCAGCGTGGAAGAAGCCGAGCGCCTGTGCGAGGACTGGCTGGTGGGTCAGGACCGCTGCTACATCAACTGAAAAATGCACCCTCTGCTCCTTTGCGGAATAAGCTGTAAGAGAATCAGCTTATCGGCAAAGGAGTTTTTTTATATGATGAATGGCATCCTGCGTATCCAAACCTATCGGCCCCGGCAGTCGGCTCCGGTGGAGGGAGTAACTGTTGTGATCACCGGCAGCGACTTCACGGCTCACCGCATCACCGATGCCGAGGGCAATGCCGAGGATGTGGCCATCTGTGCCCCGGCCTGCGCCCTCTCGCTGGACGAGAACAACACCACGACCCTGCCCTATGCCGTGTGCAGCCTGACGGCCCGCAAGCCGGGCTACCGCACCGTCCGCATCCAGGGCATCCAGATCTTTGCCGGGCAGGTCACGCTGGCCCGGCCTGAGATGATCCCGGACACCGAGGAGGGAAAAGACATTGTCGACCCGCCTGTGATCATCCCCACCCACGCTCTGTTTGCGGGGAACGGCGGCAGCGGCCCGGCTCCCACCAATCCATGCACCGGCAGCCGGGTGCTGGACCGTGTCATCGTACCCAAAAATATTACGGTCCATCTGGGCAGGCCCGCCGCCTCGGCCCGGAACGTGACGGTGTCCTTCCGGGATTATATCGCCAATGTGGCTTCCAGCGAGGTCTACCCCACTTGGCCCATTGAAGCGTTGAAAGCGAACATCCACTGCCAGATCTCGCTGGCGCTCAATCGTATTTACACCGAGTGGTATCCCAGCAAGGGCTACACCTTCAATATCACCAATTCCACCAGCTACGACCAGTATTACGTCCATGGCCGCACTGTGTTCGATGTGATGGTAAAGCTGACGGATGACATCTTCAACACCTACATCCGCAAGACCGGCACCGTGAATCCCTACTACTCCGAATACTGTGACGGAAAGTCCGTTACCTGCCCGGGGCTCAAGCAGTGGGGCACGGTCACGCTGGCAAATCAGGGCCGCAATGCCCTGAGCATCCTCAAATATTACTACGGCAGCGATATCGAGATCGTCCGCACCAGCAACATCCAGTCCATCCCCAGAAGCTATCCGGGCTCCCCCCTCCGGCAGGGAGACCGGGGCACGGCAGTGTTCACCCTGCAGCGGCAGCTGAACCGCATCACCAAGGATTACCCCTTCCTTGGCCTGCTGACCGTGGACGGGATCTTTGGTAGCAGGATGACCGAGACCGTGAAGAGATTCCAGAAGCAGTTTAACCTGACCGCTGACGGCGTGGTGGGGCGGCAGACCTGGTATAAGATCAGCTATATCTATGTTTCGGTGAAAGACCTTGCAGAGTTGACCAGCGAGGGAGAAACGGCCACAGGCATCCTCTCGGACGGCACCTGGGGCGACACCGTCCTGCGCGTCGGCTCTTCCGGCAGCGCTGTGGAGCAGCTGCAGTTCTGGCTGAACACTCTGGCCCAGTACGAGAGCAGCATCCCCTCCGTGACAGTGGATGGCGTGTATGGCAGCGGCACCGCCGGTGCGGTCCGGGCCTTCCAGCGAAGATACGGCCTGTCTGTGGACGGTGTGGTGGGCCGCGCCACCTGGACAGAACTCTACGATCAGTTCCGCAGCATCCAGTCCGACAACGGCAGGCCCAACGCTTACCCGGGCACAGCTCTGCGGCAGGGCAGCAGCGGGCAGAACGTCCGGCTGGTGCAGTTCTGGCTCAAGATCGCCCGCACGGTGTATCCCAGTCTGAACACCCTGACCGTAGATGGGAAATTCGGCGCAGGCACGGCGGCAGCAGTGCGGAGATTCCAGAGCTACTTCGGCCTGACCAGCGACGGCGTGGTGGGCCGCACGACCTGGAACAAGCTGTATGAGGTCTACAACGATATCGCCAACCGGCTGCTCACAGCCAGCTTGCGTCCCGGCGAGTATCCGGGCATTCTGCGCCGGGGCAGCACCGGAACGGCAGTGCGGGAGCTGCAGTTCTACCTCTACCTGATGAGCGCTTACGAGAGCAGTATCCCCGCTGTTTCCATCGACGGCAGCTTCGGTGCGGCGACCGAGAACGCCGTGCGGGCCTACCAGCGCTTTGCGAAGCTGACGGTGGACGGTGTAGTAGGGCGGGCGACCTGGAATTCGCTCTACGGTAAAGCAAGCATCCTGCGGGTGTCCGGCCCGGTGGTCACGCTGAAGCGCCTGCCTTACCCGGGCACGCCGCTGGCAGTGGGGGCCACAGGGGACGCGGTGCTCTACTACAACCTACTTTTGCAGCGCATTGCCTACTATTTCGACAGCGTGGAAAGCCCGCCCCTGTCTGACCGGTATACCGACGAGACGGCAGCCTCTACCCGCAGTGCGCAGGCCCTGCTGGATCTGCCCGAGACCGGGGCTGCGGATGCAGAGACCTGGACGGCGGTGGAGGCCCTGAGCTTGCAGCTGGCCGCCGTTTCCCCCAACCCTGACCGGGATGCCGGGCAGGCCGATGTTTACCCGGGCCGCGCCATGAAAGAGGGGAGCGTTGGCCCGGATGTGGGGCAGATCGAACAGTGGCTCAATGGACGCTATATGCGGAACTGCGGCGAGGGCTATGTGGCCGAGAACTTCCGCTTCGGCCCGAAGGAAACAGAAGGGGTCCGGGCGGCACAGGAGCGGGCGGACCTGCTGGTAACAGGCACGGTGAACGAGGAGACCTGGGCCGCACTCCGTGCCCAGAGCTGCGAATGCGAGGAGGGATGACGGATGGCACGGCTGCTGATCTACGATGCCTATGAGAACAAGGTGTACACCTACAACAGCCTGAACGAAAACGACCCGATGCCTTACAGCACCGAGCGCACCCTGACACTGCGGGAGTTCCGGGGCAAATCGGGGAGCCCGGTGCTCTGGACGACCATCGCCGCCATGGAGGCATGGAACCTGACCCGCCGCAAGTACGGCAAGGGCATCCCGGTGGGGTATGCCTTCCGCCGCATCTGGGAGGGCGGTCACGGCACCCGCAGCCAGCATTACGCCGGCGTGGCCTTTGATGTGGGCCAGAGCCTGACCCAGAGCCAGCGCACGGCCATCTATAGGGCCGCCCGGTCCACCGGAGCCTGGGGCTATGTGGAGCCCCTGAGCCAGACCCCCACCTGGGTGCACTTTGACCGCCGCTACGGCACCCCGGCCTGCAGCGGCACCACAGCGGGCTACCCCACCCTGCGGCGGGGGAGCCGGGGCTGCTATGTGATGATCCTGCAGGATGCGCTTTCCACACTGGGCTACCAGACCGGCAGCCGCATCGACGGCCTGTTCGGCACCCGCACCGAGGAAGCCTTGAGGGGCTACCAGCGCCGCACCAGCCTGACGGTGGACGGCGTGTGTGGCTGCAACAGCTGGAAAAAGATCACGACAGCAGTGCTCGGCATCGGCAGAACAAAAACGACGATTGACTAAAAACAACCCTCTCCGTCATTGCGAAGTAATGACGGAGAGGGTTGTTTCTGTTATCTTCTATGGATCTTTCGGTTCGGTCTGCGCCCGTTCCACAGGTTGATGAACACCCACAGGCCGTAGACCGCCAAAGTGAGCAGGGAGAGGACGATGACCACCTTGAGATACAGGCTGTGGAAGAAGGCCTGCACCTTGGAGACTGTGAAAAGCAATGCGTTCTGGTGGACATCCTGCCCGGCAATGAGGTTCACCACGCCGATGGTCTCGCCTGCCAGCTTGAGCTCCACAGTGCCCACCACGTCGCCCTGCTGGATGGGGGCCGTGGCGTAATCGGGCAGGTGGAAATATTTCTGCGTCACCGAGCCATCCCCCGTGGAGGGCAGCAGGGTCATCATGCTGTCGGCGGGATAGAGCTGCAGGGTGTCGGTATCGGAGGAGTATTTGACCGGGATCTCCGCCAGCGCCTGGTCGGTGTCCAGCGCGGCCTGGATGGAAAAGCTCTCGAACACCCAGTCGATGAGCTTGGTGGTCTCGTACAGCGCCGGGCGGCGGTTGGAATAGCCGTAATCATCGCAGGTGTCGGGGCTTTGCATGATGCAGAAGATGTAGGTGGCCCCGTCCTTGTTGGCCCACGAGACATAGCTCTGATCGCCGCTGTCGTTCTTGTAGGCCATCACATCGCACATGCCGCCCTGCATGGCGCTGCGGTAGAACCTGCCGCCGCTGGTCTTGTTCAGGGCCACGTTCTGGCTCAGCAGCACAAAGCTCTTGGCGTGCTTTTCCTTGGCCGGCATCGTGAAGGTGGGGGCAGCGGAGATCTCCTTGAAAGCATCAAAGCTCATCAGGTAGCGCAGGATCAGGTACATGTCCACGGCGGTGGTGGTGTTGCCGCTGTCCAGCCCGCAGGCATCAGTCCAGGTGCTGTTGGTGGTGCCAATGCGCTGGGAGAGGGTGTTCATCTGGCTCACCCAGCCCGCCAGATCGCCGCCCGAGAGCTCGTAGGCCAGACCCATGGCGGCCTCATTGGCGTTGCGCGTCACCATGGCGTAAAGTGCTTCCCGGTAGGTAAAGGTCTCGCCCGAGCGCATGTCGGCATTGTCGGTGCTGTGGACATAGTCCGAGATGGCAAAGGGCATCGTGAATGTGCTGTCCAGCTGGTCGGCATAGTTGGTCAGCACCAGCGCAATGGTCATATATTTCGTCAGGCCCCCGGCAGACACCTGCTTCTCGCTGTCTTTTTCATAGACGATGATGTTGGTGTCGGTGTTCACGATATAGGCGCTCTGGGCCTTGACATCGTAGACCGTGCTGGGGTCGAACATGGCTCCGGCCGTCACGGCAAGGCAGCTGAACAGGACGGCAAGGGATAAAAGCAGTGCAAAAATACGTTTCATGTGGACAATTCCTTCAAAAAGCGATAATATATAAAATACGGGCGCTGCGCCCGGAAATGACAAAGAATGGCGAACAAAGATTCGCTCCTTTAATAATAACAGGTTTGCCGCGCAGAGACAAGGGTTTTGCCACGGTTTCACAAAGCGGCAGGAGGGGACTATGGTATATCTGACAGGCGACACCCACGGCGAGCTTGACCGTTTCAAGCACGGCAGGCTCCGCTGGCTGGGCAAACGGGACATTGTGGTGGTGCTGGGCGATTTCGGCTTTGTGTGGGATGGCAGCAAGGAGGAACAGAAAAAGCTCGATTGGCTGCGCAAGCGCCCCTATACCCTGCTTTTCCTTGATGGTGCCCACGAGAATTACGACCTGCTGGCCCAGTACCCCGTCGAGGAGCGGTTTGGCGGCAGGGTCCAGGCTTTGGGCGGCAATGTGTACCATATCTGCCGTGGCAGCGTGCTGGAGCTGGAGGAAAAGAAATATCTCTGTTTCGGCGGCACTGAGAGCCCCGATAAGGAAGAGAGGGAGGCCGGATACAACTGGTGGCCGCAGGAGATGCCCAGCGATGAGGAATACGCCGCCTGTGAGGCCAATCTCGAAGCAAACAGCTGGCAGGTAGATTATGTGCTGACCCACGATGCCCCAAGCAGATTCCTTGATTTTACTTCCCTCGCGGTGGGCGAATCCAACCGCCTGCACCTGTTTCTTGATAAGGTCCTGCTGAAGCTGACCTACGAAAAGTGGTTCTTTGGCTGCTACCACAAGGATGTGGCCCTTTCCACCAAGAGTCGGTGCGTCTTTTGTGATGTCATCCCCATGGGCGAGCGCCACGCGAAGCGGTAAAAAGAAAAGGTGCCCATGACTTTCAGGCCGGTGGTGTACATCATAAAAAGACGAAGAAGATCGTGAACACTCTATTGGGTTCACCAATAAACAGCAGGAAGCCCCCTTGACAGTGTAATCGTCAGGGGGCTTTCTGCCTGCCAGGGGTTAGTTCTTGAGTGTCTGCGCCTTGCGCCAGATCTGGATCACTTCCCAGTAACTTACAGGAGCATCTGCAGTTTTATTGGAGGGAAGCAGCTGGTTCTCAGAAGCCCAGGTGAGAGCCTTCTGTGCGTCAGTGGCATCCGTGTCCAACGCAGCAGCGGGAACAGGCTTGCCGGCATCATCCCACACCAGTTCGGCAAGTTCGGTGGCATTGGCGGGGATCGCTGCGCCATCGGGGAGAATACGCTTCAGATAAAGCTCCGTACCGATTCGGCAGCCCTGCCATGTCAATACGGCGGCAGCACCAATGAACATAACGGTGCCCAGAATGCCAGAACCACCATCTTCGATGGAAGCGTCTTTTGTCATGGCTTCCATTGTTACACCCTTTTCACCTGCGGGCATTTGAAAGCGCAATGGATTTTGTTTGACATCAATCGAATCGTCCAAACCGCTGACCAACCATTGATCGAACGCAATGGCATCGCTCTGGCTGATGTAGGTGACAGTTACACTGGCGTTTTCAGGCACCTTTGCAACCAGATCACCAATCTCGTTTCTCCCAGCATGGATCTCTTCGCCATCATGCTCAATGAGAACGGCAGCATTCTTAATGGTCAGGGGATAAAGCTCTGCAGTGGGAACAATGGAAGCAGCTTTTTGATGAATTTCAAACGTGCCTCCGTCCACGATGGCAGAGAGCAGATTGGGACTATTGGAATGAATCTTTACCTTTACGGTATACCTGCCTGCTTTTGTGGGAGTGACGACTTCTTCTCCCATATCGTTGAGATAGACAAGCTCAAGTTTGATCTCGTCAGATTGCAAAAGAGCATTCAGCCTGCTGTCCGCCCGGACAGTCACTGTGGCCGTATGATCATTGCCTTCCTCTTCCACAGCGTCCTCTGGCAGGGTGACAGCGAGTTCGTTCTGGAAAGTATCATTGGTGATGGTAACGGGGTGGATCGTAATCTTTTCCGGAATGTCGATTCGGACGGTATCACCCTGAATGATTCGCAGGGTGTATGTTCCGGCATCTTTTGGAAGCTCATTGAATTCTTCTTCGTTTGAGGTGCCTGCGTTCCTGACATATCTTACAATGTAATCTGTGATGCGTGTATCCTTGGGCTCGATCCTGATATCGATATTGTCCCCATAGGAATAGTCCGCTAGACCGCTGATGGTGAAATCACCGGTGTCATAATTTGTGTGTTCGACAGTGGTCAGAGTTACGGCTGTATCATCCTGACCTGCAACAAAAGTATAGGTGGTATTGTCTGCACTCACAGTGCCGCTGCCCCCTGCCCAGGTATAACGATCTCTGTATTGAGGATCGCTGACGGTCAATTCCACAGTTTTACCGATTGTGACAATGAATTTGCCATCGTTGATGGGAACGCTGCTGCCATCAACCTTGGCAGTAACGGTACGGATGTCGCTGGTTACTGTAACATCAATAGAACCAGGTGCTACAGGGACATTTTGTAGGCCAGAATCCGTGGAAATAGCGTTCCATTGAGAACGAGAGCCTGAATACTCTATGTTATTCAATGCTGTGCAATTGGAAAATGCATCCTCGGGAATCTTTGTTACACTGCTGGGAATTGCAATCCGTTCGAGCTGCTCGCAGCCAGCAAAAGCATCATCGAGGATCTGTGTGATACCCTCTGGAATATCGACGCTCTTTAAACTTATACAACCTGCAAAAACTGATTCCGAAAGTTCTGTGATCCTGCATGAGAGTTCAATGTCTTGCAGAGCGGAACAATTCATAAAGGCACCCGTTCCAATAGAAATCACAGAGTCTGGCATCTTCACAGAGGTCAGATACAAACAACAATCAAAAGCATGAGTTCCAATTCTTGCCACAGCATTGGGTGTTTTGAAGGCAGGATCTTCCCTTCGAGAAGGATAACGGACTAAGGTGTAATCACCATTTGCTGATTTTTCGTACAACACATTGTCTATTGCCGGATAGCTTTCGCTGTCTGATGTGATCGTTGAGAGAGCGAAACATTCGGAAAATGCATCGGTTCCGATCTGTGCCACATTGGCAGGAATATGAATTTGAGTCAATGCAGTTCCGGTAAAAGCCCGCTCTTCAATGGCAGTTACGCTGTCTGGAAGAGTAACGGTGTGCAAGCTGTAACAATAACGGAACATGCCGTCTGCAACGGATGTTACACCCTCTGGAATGGTGACAGTATCTAATTCTTCGCAATGATGAAAAGCCTCAGAGTCAATCTCTGTTACAGAATCAAGGATGGAAATATCTGTCAATTCGCTGCAAAACATAAAGGCCTGGCGGCCAATCTTTTTCACGCAGGATGGTTTATTGTCCTGAATGGTAACGCTTTTCAGTGAGGTACAATTATAAAAAGCATTGCTGCCAATTTCTGTTACAGTGTCGGGGATCTGGACACTTGTCAGGGTGTATCTGTAATTGTTGAACACCCGGTCTCCGATTTTTGATACAGGATATATGTAAGCACCATGTGTTACCTGAGCAGGGATCGTGATCCTATGTTCATTGCCCGTATATTTGGTTATTGTTGCAGTATTGTCAGCATTGAGGATAAACTGATAAGAACCATCTGTATATGCCATAGGGGAATCGCTTGCAAAAACAGTGACAGTGCCCACAGGGAAAAAGGTCAGCAGCATACTGAATGTCAGAAATAAGCTGAGTAGACGCTTTTTCATAAGAAAATCCTCCTTTGCATTTCGTAAAAGACTTGTCCGATGTGCGTCATAATACGAATGAATATGACGCTTTACACGAAATATTTTACAGTAGATGAAAATATAAAGTCAATATAATGGGACATGCTTTGTGAGAGAACACAAAAACTGAGAATTTTTTTATACGGAAGATACAAAAAGAACCGAGTCCTGTGATATATATGGGCTTTTGCGCACTTCCCAATCAGGGATTCATGGGCATTGGGGGAGTGATTGGTACGTGCAGAGCTTTCCTGGAGCCTGTTGCAGCAGGTTCATTGAAGGCTCAGCATACAATAAAAAATGAGATAGGCAACCCCTTTCGGGGAAGTCTATCTCATCTTTTCATTGGCACTGTTTTGCAACAGCCCCTTCTCATTCTCTTTTACATTTTTTCGGGGACGTTGATCTTGAACATAGTCAGCACATTGAAGATAACGTTCTTCACACCGATGCACAGGGCCAGGCGGGCCTGCTGCACGGCGGGATCTGCACCCTGGATGCGGCAGTTGCCGTAGAAGCGGTGGAAGGCGCTTGCCAGATCAATGACAAAGCGGTTGATGCGGCTGGGGTCGTACTTCTCAGCAGCCATAACGATCTCCTGCGGGAAGGCGGCCAGCATCCGGATCAGGTCCATCTCGCTGGGATCGGTCAGCAGGGTGGCATCTACCTGCTCGGCACCGGCAAAGGCCACGCCCTCGCTCTCCATCTTCTTGAGGATGGAGCAGATGCGGGCGTGTGCGTACTGGACATAGTACACGGGGTTGTCGTTGTCGGTCTTGACGGCCTGATCCAGGTCAAAGTCGATGCCGCTGCCTGCGTCGTGCATGTTGAACAGGAAGCGTGCGCTGTCGATGGGCACTTCCTCCAGCAGGTCGGTCAGGGTGATGGCGTTGCCGGTGCGCTTGGACATCCGGACAGGCTGACCGTCACGCATCAGGTTGACCATCTGCATCAGCACAACATCCAGATCGTTGCCGTTCAGGCCGATGGCATCCATGGCACCCTTCATGCGGGCAACGTGACCGTGGTGGTCGGCACCCCAGACATCAATGGCCTTGGCAAAGCCGCGGGTGGCCAGCTTGTTGTAGTGGTAGGCAATGTCGGCGGCGAAGTAGGTGGGGATGCCGTTTGCACGGACGAGGACTTCGTCCTTGGCTTCCTCCTCGGTGCCGTCCTCGGTCTTTTTCTTGTTCACGGTGCCGTACTTGGCAGCATACTGGGCGCTGCGGTACATAATGGCACCGTCCTCGGCTTTGTAGCAGGCTCCCAGCTCCAGCAGTTTGTTCACAACATCCAGGACAGCGCCGGATTCGTGCAGGGTGCTCTCGTGGAACCAGACATCGTAATCGATGCGGTACTTGCCCAGGTCGCGCTTGAGGGCCGCAATGTTCTTGGGCAGGGCGTAATCCACCAGAGCATTCTTCAGGGTCTCAAAGGCTTCGCTGGCAAAAAGGGCCTCTTCGTCCAGCCCAGAGCAGGCTGCAACGTACTTGTCGCCGTTGATCTCAGCAAACTCACCGGCCAGTACCTTGATGTCGCCGCCCTGATAGCACTCAGCGGGCAGGGGATAGGCTTCCTCGCCGCAGAACTGCTGCAGGTAGCGGACGGCCAGGCTCTTGCCGAACTTCTGGATCTGGTTGCCTGCATCGTTGATGTAGAACTCGCGGGTCACATCATAGCCGGACCAGTCCAGCACAGCGGCCAGGCAGTCGCCCAGAGCGCCGCCGCGGGCGTTGCCCATGTGCATGGGGCCGGTGGGGTTGGCAGAAACGAACTCCACGTTGTACTTGGCACCCTTGCCGTGGTCGGTGCGGCCGTACTCCTTGTTGGAGCAGGCACCCAGCACCACGCTGGCCCAGAAGGAGGGAGCGAGGAACAGGTTGATGAAGCCGGGGCCGGCCACTTCCACCTTGGCAAACACGCTGTGCTCGATGGACGGCAGATGGGCCAGAAGGGCATCGGCAATCATCTTGGGGGCCTTGCGCCAGGTGCGGGCACCGGCCATGGCCAGATTGGAAGCGATGTCACCGTTTTTGGTGTCGGCAGGGATCTCCACGATAAAAGCGGGCAGCTCGGCCTCGGGCAGAGTGCCGTCGGCCATGGCGGCCTTGGCAGCCTCAGTCAGCAGAGCGCGGGCCTCGGCCAGTGCCGCTGCCCGGGGGTTGTAGTTCTGATAGGTCTTTTCAAAGTCTGTCATAATTTTTATCCTTTCACGGGCTCACCCTCTCAGGCCGCTTCGCGTCCAGCTCTCCCAAAGGGCGAGCTTTTGACAAAACCACAAACTCTATAATTTCTGTCAAGACCTCCCACTTTGGGGGAGGTGGCATCGCGCAAGCGATGACGGAGAGGGTGAGGATGTTCAGTTGATGTGCTCGACCTGGATCTCAAGCGTTGTCCGATTGATGAGCGCCGTGGGGTCATCGGCATCCAGCAGATAGCTGAACTTTGCCGTGCCGCCCGCAGGCTCCGAGAGGTCGCACGCGATGCCGTCGCCGGTCACGCCCAGCGTAATGGGGCCGACCTCGGTCTCGTAGTAGCAGATGTTCCGGTAATCCCGCTGGATGACCAGCTGGGTGTTGACCTTGCCAAAGCGGAGCAGGGCCACCCGGCTGCCGTCCTCGGCGATCTTGATGGTGGTGGTGCAGCCTGCAAAGCCGATGGTCTCCGTCTCCTTATAGCTAATATAATAGGAACCGGCTTTTTTCAGGAAGCTGCCGTAGGTCATCAGCTCGATCTTGTCTGTCTCCTCGGCGGGGAGGGGCTCCGTGTGCTCGAACTGCTCCGAGACGCTTCGAATCAGGATGCGGTAATCTTCGTTGTGTGCAGTGCTCACAGTTTTGTGTTCCTTCACTTTAATATTTGTCAATGGCGATCTGCTCCACCTCGCCGCCCTTGTACTCGCCCAGGAACAGGTCGGCTGTCTGCACGAACCCGTCCGGCGCGTCACTGACATAGAAATGGGCCTGCCCGGCGGGGTGGTCGGCCTTGAGCCCCCGCTCGCTCAGGATGCGCTCCAGATGGTGGGCGGCAGTCTTGGCCGGGTCCACCAGCACCACGTTCCGGCCCATGAACTCACCGATCATGGTCTTGATCAGGGGATAGTGGGTGCAGCCCAGGATCAGGGTGTCCACCCCGGCATCCCGGATCTCCGTCAGGTACTGGGCAATGACCAGCTTGGTGATCTCCTGCTTGTCCGGGGCGCTGTGATCCACATAGCCCGCTTCCACCAGCGGCACAAAGAGCGGGCAGGGACGGGCGGTGATCTCCACACCGGGTACCAGCCTGCGCAGGAGCGCCTCATAGCTGCGGGAGCGGATGGTGGCCGCAGTGCCGATGACACCGATGCGCCGGTTCCGGGTGGAAAAGGCAGCCTCCCGGGCGGCGGCATCCACCACGCCCAGATAGGGCACTGGGAGCTTTTCGGCCTCAGCGGCGGGGTAGGTGCTGGACACCGTGCCGCAGGCCGCCATGATGCACTTGACATCCTTGGAGAGCAGGAACGCGATGTCCTGCCGGGCATATTGCAGGATGGTCTCCGGGCTGCGGCTGCCGTAGGGCACCCGGCCGGTGTCGCCAAAGTAGACGATGTTCTCGTGGGGCAGCCGCCTGCGCAGCTCCCGCACACCGGTCAGGCCGCCCAGGCCGCTGTCAAATACGCCGATGGGGCGGTTATCCATGCTGCTTTTCCGTCCTTTCCAGCGCAAGTTCGATCAGGTGATCGATCAGGGCGGGCACGGGGGTGCCCTCGTGCTCCATGAGCTTGGGGTACATGCTGATGGGGGTGAAGCCGGGGAAGGTATTGATCTCGTTGATCATCACCCGGTTGGTACCATGCTCCACAAAGAAATCGCAGCGGGCCAGGCCCTCGCAGTTCAGGGCGGTGTAGGCCATGGCGGCGTAGGTCTTGACCTCGTCCAGCTTTTCCTCGCTGAGTCTGGCCGGGATGACCACCTGGCTGACCCCGTTCTTGTACTTGTCGTCGTAGGTGTAAAACTCGGCACCGGCCAGGATCTCACCCGGGCGGGTGGCTACGGCAGGGTCAGAGCCGATGACGGCGCACTCGACCTCGTGGCCGTCCACAAAGGCCTCGAACACCACCTTGTGGTCGTTCTCAAGGGCCAGTGCAATGGCCTGCTTGAGCTCATCCCGGTTATGGGCCTTGGTGATGCCCACGCTGGAACCGGCGTTGGCAGGCTTGACGAAGATGGGCCAGCCCAGCTTGGCAATGGCACCGTCACACACGCCGTCCAGGTCGCTCTCGATCTCCCAGCGGCAGGCGCTCAGCCACTTGGTGTGGGGAATACCGGCTGCATCGAACAGGGCGTTGGCCACGGCCTTGTCCATGCAGACAGCGCTTGCCAGCACGCCGCAGCCCACATAGGGGATGCCGGCCAGCTCCAGCAGGCCCTGCACGGTGCCGTCCTCGCCCCACAGGCCGTGGAGCGCGGGGATGACCACATCCACGTGCAGCTTTTCCACCTGACCGGACGGGGTGAACAGGATCATGCCGTGGTCGGCGCGGTCGGGGCTGATGACGCAGGGCATGTTGCCGGGCAGCTCTTCCCAGCTGCCGTCGGCCATCTGGGCGCTGGTGGCCTCGGTGCACAGCCAGCGGCCCTCCCGGGTGATGCCCACGGTCAGCACCTCGTAGCGGGCGCGGTCCAGGTTATCCACAAAGGTACCGGCGGACACGCGGCTGACCTCGTGCTCGCTGGACATGCCGCCAAACAGCACGACGACACAGAGTTTATCTTCAGATTGCATCATGATCTCTCCTGATCTTATGGCCGGAAGGGGCGCTTTGCCCGGGGCCGGATTTTCTATAAGCAGTTATAGACACTTTATTATACTATATCTATGCGGCGGATTCAAGGCGTAGGCCAAAACAGGCAGGAGAGAAAAAATTCAAAAAAGTCTCAAAAACGCAAAAAATCCGCTTGACGAATGGCAAAACGCGTGATACAATGATATCACCTCTTTTGCGGGGTTATTAAGTGCGCCCTGTTTTTAGGGCGTGCACCGCAAGCCGAGGGAGGTTCAAAACAACCGTTATAATGGAGGTGTCAACAAATGACCGTTAAAATCACTCTGGCCTGCACCGAGTGCAAGCAGCGCAACTACAACACCACGAAGAACAAGAAGAACAACCCCGATCGTCTTGAGATGAAGAAGTACTGCCGTTTCTGCAAGAAGCACACGGTTCACCGCGAGACGAAGTAAGAAAGGCGGACGCATCATGGCAGACAAAACCGAGAAAAAGCCGGGCTTTGTAGCCAGAATGAAGGGCTTTGGCGCAAACATCGCCAAGTTCTTCCGCGACACGAAGAGCGAACTGAAGAAGGTCGTGTGGCCGTCTAAGGCGGACGTTAAGACCAACACCATCGTCGTGCTCGTGACCGTGGCGATCGCAGCCGTTGTGATGATCGCGCTGGATGCCATTTTCGGCGGCATCCTGGGCCTGATCATCGGCGCATGATTCATCTTGAAACGGAGGCTTAACCAAAATGGAAGAACAGACCAATGAGGCCCTTTGGTATGTAGTCCACACCTATTCCGGTTACGAGAACAAGGTTGCGAACGACCTACAGACCATGGTGGAAAACCGCCATCTGCAGGACCTGATCTGTGACATCAAGGTTCCTACCGAGATGGTGCCTGAGATCAAGGACGGCAAGGAACGTATGGTGGAGCATAAGCTGTTCCCCGGCTACGTTCTGGTCAAGATGGTCATGAACGACGATACCTGGTATGTGGTGCGCAACACGCGCGGCTGCACCGGTTTCGTCGGTCCCGCATCCAAGCCCGTTCCCCTCTCTGCTGAGGAAGTGGAGAAGATGGGCGTTGAAAAGGCGGCTCCGCTGACCGTCGATTTCAATGTCGGCGATACCGTGCAGATCACCGCCGGCCCGCTGGAAGGCTTTATGGGCCTTGTGGAGGGCATCGATACCGAGAGCTTCAAAGTTAAGCTCAAGGTCAACATGTTTGGCCGCGAGACACCCGCAGAAGTGGATATCGCGCAGGTCGAGCTGCCGTAACCAACCGGCATCCGTTTACCAAGGTAAGACCGCAGTGCGGTTCTTATAGAGCGTGTGCATCGTGTACGCGCTCGTGGGAGGCGTGGGGAGACCACGCCGCAACTCACCACAGATTTTTGGAGGTGCATTTACTATGGCACAGAAAGTTACTGGCTACATTAAGCTGCAGATCGAGGCCGGCAAGGCGACTCCGGCTCCCCCTGTTGGCCCTGCTCTGGGTCAGAAGGGCGTTAACATCATGGCCTTCACCAAGGAGTTCAACGAGCGTACCAAGAACCAGATGGGTTATGTTATCCCCGTCGTCATCACCGTTTACGCTGACCGCTCCTTCAGCTTCATTACCAAGACTCCTCCGGCTGCCGTTCTGATCAAGAAGGCTGCTGGCATCAACACCGCTTCCGGCAAGCCCAACAAGGAAAAGGTTGCAACTCTGACCGCCGCTCAGGTGGAAGAGATCGCCAAGACCAAGATGCCCGACCTGAACGCTGCTTCTCTGGAAGCTGCATGCAGCATGGTCCGTGGCACCTGCCGCTCCATGGGCGTTACCGTCGAGGGCTGAGACACAAACAGTGGGAGGGCATAACACTGCCCGCATGACCACATAGGAGGATATACAATGAAACATGGCAAGCACTATGTCGATGCTGCTAAGCAGGTCGATTTTTCTAAGCTGTATGATATGAACGAGGCTCTGGAGCTGGCTTGCAAGACCGCTTCTGCCAAGTTCGACGAGACCGTTGAGCTGCACGTCCGCCTGGGCGTTGACGGCCGCCACGCTGACCAGCAGGTCCGCGGCGCTGTTGTTCTGCCCAACGGCACCGGCAAGACTGTCCGCGTCTGCGCCATTGCTAAGGGCGCTGCTGCCGCTGCTGCTGAGGCAGCCGGCGCTGACATCGTGGGTGATGACGAGCTGATCGCACGCATCGCCGGCGGTTTCATGGACTTCGACGTTGTTGTCACCACCCCCGACATGATGGGCCGCGTTGGCCGTCTTGGTAAGGTTCTGGGCCCCCGCGGCCTGATGCCCAACCCCAAGGCCGGTACCGTTGCTCCCGACCTGGGCAAGGCTGTTACCGAGGCTAAGGCTGGTAAGATCGAGTACCGTCTGGACAAGCAGAACATCATCCACGTTCCCGTGGGCAAGGCATCCTTTGGCGCTGAGAAGCTGTACACCAACCTGGATACCGTGATGAGCGCTATTGCAAAGGCAAAGCCCGCTGCTGCAAAGGGTACCTACTTCAAGAGCGCTACCATCGCCACCACCATGGGCCCTGGCATCCGTCTGAACACCCTGAAGTACGGTGTCTAATTTGAAGCTTTGAAGTTTTTTCTGTCATCCTGACGGATGACAGAAAAAATCTTTAAAAATTCAAAAAAGCGCTTGACAACACCGCGCGTTTGCGGTAAAATAATGATGCTGTTTTTGAGACAGCAGGTGCTGGAGTCCAGCGTAAGGTACAAACCGCCTGCCGAGAAACGCGCGTAAAGTTGTTTTATGCCTCTTTCTCGACACAGTGCGGGAAAGAGGCTTTTTCGTTGCTCCGGCTTTCGATACAAGTTTTTGAAATGAGGTGAAACCGAATGCCCAGTGCAAAGATTCTTTCTGAAAAGCAGGCTTATGTCGCTGATCTGAAGGCAAAGTTTGAGAGTGCGGTTTCCGGCTGCGTCGTCGCTTACGGCGGTATCAACGTCGAGAACGACACCAAGCTCCGTAAGGAGCTGCGTGAGGCAGGCGTTGATTACATGGTCGTGAAGAACACCATGCTGCGTCTGGCTGTCAAGGGTACCTCCCTGGAGGGCCTGGCTGAGAACTTCAAGGGTGACACTGCTGTTGCCTTTGCTCACGAAGAAGACCCCATGTCCGCTGCCCGCATCCTGTGCAAGTACCAGGATGGCGATAAGTCCAAGAAGTTCGTCGTGAAGGCTGGCTTCATGGAAGGCAAGGTCATGGACGCTGCCGAGACCAACGCCATCGCAAAGCTGCCCAACCGCGAGGGTATGCTGTCCATGTTCGCAGGTGCTCTTACCAGCACTCTGTCCGGTCTGGCTGTTGCTATGCAGGCCTACGCCGACAAGCAGGAGGAGCCCGCTGCCTAATGGCTGCGTGACCGCTGCTTAACACAAAACTGAAACAAACAAAAACCATTGATATTGGAGGGTTATTACCATGGCTTCTGAGAAGATTACTGCCATCATCGAGTCCGTTAAGGGCCTGACCGTTCTGGAGCTGAAAGAGCTGATCGACGCTTACTGCGAGGAGTTCGGTGTTTCTGCTGTTGCTGCTGCTGCTCCCGCTGCTGCTGGCGCTGCTGCTGCCGCTGAGGAAGAGAAGACCGAGTTCGACGTTATCCTGGCTGAGGCTGGCGCTACCAAGATGCAGGTCATCAAGCTGGTCAAGGAGATCACCGGTCTGGGCCTGAAGGAAGCAAAGGCTATCGTTGACGGCGCTCCCAAGGCTGTCAAGGAGAAGGCTTCCAAGGCTGAGGCTGAGGACATCAAGAAGAAGCTGGAAGAGGCTGGCGCTAAGGTCGAGATCAAGTAATTTGATCCCTTCTGAACGTTCTTTCTTGAATTCTTATTCTTGAAACAAAAGGCACTCTCGCTGAAAGGCGAGGGTGCCTTTTTGGTTGTGCGCCCGCAGCAGGGCAAAAAGCTCCCGGAGCGGTGCGGCATTCAGTGCCACTGCTCCGGGAGCTTTGATTTTGCTTCGTTTATTCGTAGTCGATGGGCAGGGTGGGCAGACCGTTCAGATCAAGGCCTGCCGTGTGGCCCGCCATGTACTGGTAGTAGCCCTGCGCCGCGATCATTGCGCCGTTGTCGCCGCAGAATTTCAGCTCAGGCAGATAGACCTTGGCCCCCAGCTTCTGGGCACCATCGTTCACCAGCTGACGCAGGCGGCCGTTGGCGGCCACGCCGCCCGCCAGACAGACCTGCTTTGCCCCGGTGTCGGCAGCGGCCAGCAGCAGCTTTTCGGCCAGAATGCCCGCAATGCGCTCCTGAAAGCTTGCCGCCAGATCAGGCACGTTGATCTCCTCGTTCTTCATCTGGGCCTTGTTCACCTCGTTCAGCACAGCGGTTTTCAGGCCGGAGAAGCTGACGTTGTACTTGCCGTCCACATGGGGTACCGGCAGGCGGTAGGCCTTGGGGTCGCCTGTTTTGGCGGCATTTGCCACGCTGGGGCCGCCGGGATAGGGCAGACCCAGGGTGCGGGCGACCTTGTCAAAGGCTTCACCGGCGGCATCGTCCACGGTGTGGCCCAGAATGTGGTAGTGGGTGTAGTCCTGCACCTCCACGATATGGCTGTGGCCGCCGGATGCCACCAGACAGAGGAAGGGCGGCTTGAGCTCCGGATGGGTCAGGTAGAGGGCCGCAATATGGCCCCGCAGATGATGCACCGGAACCAGCGGCTTGTTGGCAGAATAGGCCAGCCCCTTGGCAAAGTTCACACCCACCAGCACCGCGCCGATCAGGCCCGGCGCAAAGGTGACAGCCACCGCGTCCACATCGTCCATGGTCTTGCCAGCATCCAGCAGGGTTTTTTTGACCGTGGCGCTGATGAACTCGCAGTGGCGGCGGCTGGCGATCTCAGGGACCACGCCGCCATAAAGAGCCTGCTCCTTGACACTGGTGGAGATGACGTTGCTCAGCAGGCGGCGGCCATCCTCCACAAGGGATGCGGCGGTCTCGTCGCAGGTGGATTCGATTCCTAAAACGATCATAGTTCAGTGGGCCTCCAGCCAGTTTTTGCCAGTATGCACATCGGTGCTCAGGGGCACCGCGTAGTGCACGCAGCCTTCCATTTCCTCCCGCAGGATCTGCGCGGCCTTTTCGGCCTCCGCCTCCGGGGCTTCCACGATCAATTCATCGTGGACCGTCAGAATCAGGCGGCTTTCCATCTTTTCGTTCCGCAGCCGCCGCCAGACACGCACCATGGCCAGCTTGATAACATCAGCGGCCGTGCCCTGAATGGGGGTGTTGCGGGCCATCCGTTCGCCGCTGGCCCGGATGTTGTGGTTGTTGCTGTTCAGCTCCGGCAGGGCGCGGCGGCGGCCGAACAGGGTGGAAACGTAGCCGCACTGGCGGGCATCCGCAATGGTTTTTTCCATATAACCGTCGATATTGGGGAAGGTGGCCAGATAGGTCTGCAGGAAGGCCTCTGCTTCCTTGACGCTCACGCCGATGTCCTTGGAAAGGCTGTAAGCGCCCTTGCCGTACATGATGCCAAAGTTGATGGCCTTGGCGCTGGAACGCAGGCGGGGCGTGACATCCTCAGGCCGGATGTTGTAGATCTTGGCTGCGGTGCTGCGGTGGATGTCGGCACCGGAGAGGAACGCCTCCTGCATGTGTGCGTCGCCGGTGACATGGGCCAGGATGCGAAGTTCGATCTGGCTGTAATCGGCATCCACCAGCACGCAGCCGGGCTTTGCCACAAAGTAGGCGCGGAGCTTGCTGCCCATCTCGGTGCGGATGGGAATGTTCTGCAGGTTGGGATTGTCAGAGGAGAGCCGCCCGGTGCGGGCCTCGGTCTGGTTGAAACGGGTGTGGATGCGGCCATCCTCGCCAATGACCTTGAGCAGACCCTCCACATAGGTGGAGTTCAGCTTCTGGCAGGCACGGTACTGGAGAATGTCCTCGACCAGCGGGATGTCCCGCAGCTTTTCCAGTGTCTCGGCATCGGTGGACCAGCCGTTCTTTGTCTTTTTGCTGTGGGGCAGGCCCATGGTATCAAAGAGCAGGGTGCCCAGCTGTTTGGGGCTGTTGGGGTTGAAATCGGAGGTGCCTGCCTCCATCTCGATGCGGGTCAGCACCTGGTCCAGCTCCTGCCGCAGCTGCACGCCGAAGGCTTCGATGCCCTCACGGTCTACAAGGATGCCGGTGCGGGTCATATCGGCCAGCACCTGTGCCAGCGGGAATTCAATGTTGTTGTAGAGCTCGTCCTCTCCATTTTCAGTGATCTCCGCCTTCATTTTGGCGAACAGGTCTGCCAGGAAACCGGCATCGGGGTACTCCTCACAGGAGAACGCTGACCTTGCATGGTAGCTGGTGGCAAGGGTGGTGAGCAGATAGTGGGAAGCGGAAGCGTCCAGCAGGTAGGCGGCCAGCTTGCCGTCCCAGACGATGCTGCTGCCCCAGCTGCCTGCGGCCATGGCTCTGGCGTAGAGGGGAGCGGAATCGAATACGTCCAGCGTCACCTTGGGGTCGTCCAGCAGGGAGACTAGCTCCTCCTCGGAGAGGGGATACACGGTGGTGTCCTGCACGGCGTACCAGGCCTCCGGCTGCACGATCGCGCTCTTTTTGCCCAGAACGGCGGGGCGTGCGGCCACCAGATAGTGGCCGGAAGGCTCTGCGGGCAGGGACGCAATGGCTGCGTCCACCTCCGGCAGGGT
This sequence comes from Faecalibacterium sp. I2-3-92, assembly GCF_023347315.1. Lineage (GTDB taxonomy): Bacteria > Bacillota > Clostridia > Oscillospirales > Ruminococcaceae > Faecalibacterium > Faecalibacterium duncaniae. The sequence goes on along the minus strand of NZ_CP094470.1, from coordinate 2,145,937 downwards.
ATCGGGGTCCTGTTCCGGAACGATGCCGTCCAGCCCGAACCGGGTGATGAGGGTCTGGATCTCCAGCTCCTGCATCAGACGGACAGCGGCGGGCTTGTTGCCCTCGGTCACCTTGTAGGCCCCTTCCGCTGTGTCGATGGGGGCATCGGTGCGGATGGTGCCCAGCGTGTGACTGAGGTAGGCATCCTCCCGGCAGGCCAGCAGGTTTTCCCGCTGCCGGGGCTTGATGATCGGGCTGTCCAGGTGGTCGTACACGCTGTCTAGGGTGCCGAAGTTCTTGACCAGGGTCATGGCGGTCTTTTCGCCAATGCCCTTCACGCCCGGAATGTTGTCGGAGGTGTCGCCCATCAGGCTCTTCACCTCGATGAGCTGCTTGGGCTCAATGCCGTACTTTTCGTGGATGGCATCCAGATCCATGGTCTCCGTTTTGCTGCGGCCCATGGCGCTGGTGGCCAGCAGCACGGTGGTGGTCTCGCTCACCAGCTGCAGGCTGTCGCGGTCTCCCGTGGCCAGAAAGCAGTCGTCCCTGCGGGCCTCGCAGGCAGCGGCCAGCGTGCCCAGAATGTCGTCGGCCTCCCAGCCCTTTGCCGATACCTGGCGGTAGCCCAGGTCGGTGAGCAGTTCTTTCAGGATGGGCATCTGCTGGGCCAGCTCGTCCGGCATGGCGTGGCGGGTGCCCTTGTAGCCGTCATACATTTCGTGGCGGAAGGTGGGGTGCTTCAGATCGAAGGCCACGGCCACCTCGTCGGGCTCACACTCCCGGAGCAGGGAATTCATAATATTCAAAAAGCCGAAGATGGCATTGGTATAGCGGCCGTCCTTGGTGGTCAGCAGCTTGATGCCGTAAAAGGCACGGTTGGCAATGCTGTTGCCGTCAATGACCAGTAAACGCATAGTCAGTCTCCTCCATTGCATTATAACTCAATTTATAGTATAACACAAAATGGGGGCCAGCGGGGGATTTTTGCAGAAAAAACAAAAATGCCCTCCCGTGTTGGGAAGGCAGGCGAAGGTGTTACTCCGAGATGGTGATGGCACTCACCGGGCAAGCCTGTGCGGCTTCCACGGCGGTGGGTACGGTGTCGGGCGGCAGCTCGCCCGGCACAGCGACGGCCAGGATGCCTGTCATCTGGAACACCTCGGGGCAGATCCCGGTGCACTGGGTGCAGCCGATGCAGAGATCGGGGTCAACGAATGCTTTCATGGGAAGTTCCTCTCTTTCTGAAATGGCTCGCCCTTCGTTCAATCTCAGGGTCGGCTTGTGATAAAGCAAGTATGGACGGAAAGAAGATGAATTATCCCTAGGTTTTTTCCGGCAGATATGATACAATAGAGCACACAGGATCCAGGAGGAAAAACGATGAACATTCAGATCTTTGGCACCAGCAAGTGCTTTGATACCAAAAAGGCCCAGCGCTATTTCAAGGAGCGGGGCATCAAGTTCCAGATGATCGACCTGAAGGAAAAAGAGATGAGCCGGGGCGAGTTTGAGAACGTGGCCCGCGCGCTGGGCGGCTGGGAGCAGCTGGTGAACCCGGCGGCAAAGGATAAGCAGACGCTGGCCCTGCTGGATGCACTGGTGGATTGGCAGAAGGAGGACAAGCTGTTCGAAAATCAGCAGCTCTTCAAAACGCCCATCGTGCGCAACGGCAAAAAGGCCACCGTGGGCTACCAGCCCGAGATCTGGAAAACGTGGGAATAAATCGCGCTTTCACAAAAAATCCACGCCCCGGGTTTTGCACCGGCGGGCAGTTTGTGGTATACTGAAAGCTGGTATTTCCCCAAAAGATGACCTGATTTAGGAGACGATAACGATATGAAGACCTATATGACCCCGGAAGAACACGCCCGGCTCCACCGCCGCCGCGCCCGGCAGACCCTTGGCCTGCTGATCGCCGTGCTGGCGCTGGTGGGCATTGTAACGGTCGTGCGGGCCGGTGTGAAGGGTGTGGCCACCCTGTTTGACGACACCCAGCAGAAAGCGGAATATGAGGACCGGCTGGAAGGTCTGGTCCTGTTCGACCCGCTGCCCTTTGACGGCATCGAGAACATCGATGATCTGACCCTGCGCGAAGCCGCCGTCTGGGGCTGCGTGTACAGCATCCAGGAGACCCAGGGAAGCTTTGATAACTACAACACGGACCCCGACACCGAACAGCTGCTGCTGCCCTCGGTGGATGTGGATGCCTATCTGGCAAAGCTGGTGGGCCCCAGCTTCAAGCTGACCCACAAGAGCTTTGAGATGGACGACATGACTGTCGAGTTCGATGAGACGACCCAGTGCTATAAGATCCCCGTCACCGGCAGCGTGGGCACCTTCCGCGCTACCGTCACCAGACTGTTCAAGAAGGACGGCCTGCTCCACGTTACCGTGGGCTATATCCCCACCCAGAGCAGTGATGACAGCATCCTGAACACCTCGTCCGACACGCCCACCAAGTATATGGATTACCTGTTCAGCCGCCAGAGCGGCAGCTGGTACCTGACCGGCCTGACCGACAGCGAGACCAAGCCTGAATCTGCCGACAGTGCAGCCTCTGCCGCGGAGCCTGCCCCGCTGGCCGAGAGTGAGGTCAACGATGCCATCCTTGCAACCGCAGGCGATTCTGCCGCCGCCAGCGCCGTTGCTGACGAGGCTGCCCCGGTGGAAGAGGCGGCGGAGAGCACCCCGGCTTCCTCTGAGAGCCCGGCGGCATAACCGAAAACCGAAATCTGACAGAACACCCCTGCACGGAATGTGTGAAGCATTCCACGCAGGGGTGTTTTTGTTTCCAGATTACTTCAGATCAAATCTGACCACGACCAGACGATACCACAGGTAGGGCACCATGTTCCAGATCATCCACAGCTCCATGAGGATATAGTTGGGCAGATCCTTCAGGCGGAAGGGGCGCTTGCCAAGCCTCCCCTCCTTGAGCAGGGCAAAGGCTTCGTGCATTCCCTTGTCCCAGGCTTCGCCAAAGCCCTGCTTGTGGAACTTGTAGCACTTGAGCAGATAGCCCAGCGCCAGCGGAAGAAAGTTCAGGATGAGCATGAGCAGCGGCTCGTTCTTGAGGGGGAGCAGGATGCTGTTCCGGCCGCTCTGCTGGCTCTTGAAGGCGTTGTACTTCACCGCGCCGGTGCTGGCACCGCAGATGTGGTAGCATTTTGCGGTGGGGCAGAGGACACACTTGTAGCCTGCGTTGTTGGCACGCCAGCTCAGGTCCACATCCTCAAAGTAGGCGAAGAAGTTCTCGTCAAAGGTGCCGATCTCCTCCAGAATGCTCTTGCGGTAGAGCGCCGCGCCGCCGCAGGCCGAGAAGATGCGCTTCTGTTTGGTGTAGCGGCTGGCCCGGCGGCCGTCGCCGGTCTTGCAGGCAAAGCCCATCCAGGTGACGTAATCACCGGCATCGTCGGCCAGCTCCCGTTCAAAGTGGCGGAGCATCAGGCTCTGCACGGCAAAAATTTTGGGATCGGTCTCGGCGGTGCGGATGAGTTCGGCCAGCCAGTCGGGCTCGGCAAAGGCATCGTTGTTGAACATGACCACATACTCGCCCTTGGCCCGGGCAATGCCCTGATTCACGGCGTGGGAGAAGCCGGTGTTGGTGCCGTTTTCGATCAGGGTGAAGTTGGGGCGGCCGCAGTAGCTGCGGGCCTGCTCCAGACTTTCATCGGTGGAACCGTTGTCCACGATGATGAGCTCAAAATCCTGCTCTGTCTGGGCATAGACCGACTCGATGGAGTCCTTGAGCCAGCCTTTGCCGTTGATGTTGGGGATGACGATGGTTGCTTTCATATATAAATGCTCCTGAAAAATCAACTTCAAGGCAGATTATACCATAATTGCGTTGAAAAAGAAACCGGCAGTTGAGAGAAGGCGTGGAAGGCACAATGAAAAACTTTTCCGGACCTTTGTAGCAAATAACCAACCACTTCACTGCACGATTGTGCAATCTGCCCTTGAATTGTGACCAAAGCGTGTAAATATTGAGAAAATGGCTGCAAAACTGTTTACAAAAGAGTAACAGAATGATATACTTTACACCAGTGAATGAAACGCTCTTTTGTGAAGAAAGGATACTGACGTGGAAACAGCCAAGCACTTTGGAAGCAAACTTCGGAAAACTCTCGCTGCCCTGCTTGCAACGATGGCCCTGATGGCCGTGCTGCTCCCCGGGGCACTGGCCGTGGACCTGAACGTTGATGTTGGGTTCTACTTCAAACAGAGCCGGGGCGGCACCTGCACCCTGGCCTCTGCCGCAATGATGCTTCGCCGCCGGGCCTATCTGGACGGGATGGACAGCTGGGTGGATGTGACCGAAAACGGCATTAAGAGCACGGCCTGGTCGGGCGGGCTCTCCCACAGCTTTACATACAACGATATGCATGTGGGTTATGCGACCCTGCCTTCGGGCAAGGCGGCCAAGACGGGAGCGCTGGTCTCCATTCTGGCAGAGCATCCGGAGGGCATCGTGCTGTACGACCGCACCAGACCCCATGCCGTGCTCCTGACGGACTACACCGACGGCGTGTTCTACTGTTCCGATCCTTCCAACGGCGTTGCCTCTGGCCGTGTGCCGCTGTCTGCCGCCAGCATCTCCATTGGCGGCGCGTCCTGCTATTGGTACATCACCGAGGATGGCAATGACGATGGTCTGGAGCTTCTGGAAGAGGCTGTGCAGGCGGAGGAAGCCGCCGTGGAAACTGAGACTGCGGCAGAGACTGAAGTCGCTGCTGGCGAGGAAAGCAGCAGTCAGGATTGGTGGACGAGCCTGTTTGGCTGAATATTGATCTTTTGGGCGGCTGGCCGTTGGGTCAGCTGCCTTTTTTATTAGCATCCTCACCCTCTCAGGCCGCTTCGCGTCCAGCTCTCCCAAAGGGAGAGCTTTTGACAAAACCGCAAACCTTGCATTTACTGCCAAGGCCTCCCACTTTGGGGGAGGTGGCATCGCGTAAGCGATGACGGAGAGGGTGAGCCCGTTCACCTCCGCAGCTCTGTCCCCGGGAAATAGTGCGCCAGAATTTCCTCCGCGCTCTGTCCCTGTTCGGCCAGCGCCTTGGCACCCCACTGGCTCAGACCCACACCGTGGCCATAGCCCTTGGTGGTGAGGAGAAAGCTGCCCTCCTGATACTGCACCGTGAAGCAGGCGCTCCGCAGGCCCAGCGCTTTGCGCAGGGCCGGGCCGGTGACGCTCTGCCCACAGACAGGCAGGGAGGCTACATAGCCCGAAGGGGTGAGCGCGGCCTCTCCGAACCAGCTGGCAGGTGCGGCAGGGTCAGGGAGCAGGCCCAGCCCGGTGAGAGTCTGCTGCATCTGCTCGGCGGTGAATTGGACGGTATAAAGGTAGTTGTCCGCATTGAGGTCGGTGGAGCTGTCCACGGCCACAAGATAGGGAAGGGCAGTGCCCCAGACGTTTTCGCTGGCTTCAGTCATGCCGTTGGAGATGGCAAAGTAGCTTGTCCCGGCGGGGGCGCTGCCATAGTAGAGCACATCGGTCAGCACACTGTCCACCAGCGCCGAGAGGCGGGCATAGTTTTCCTCATAGGCGGTGCCCCAGTAGCTGCGGAGGACTGCATCTGTTAAGTATCCCTGCCGCCGGACGGGGTCCACGCTCAGCCAGCCGGAAGCCGGTTCGGCGGCATGGTCGCGGCAGTAGAGGGCATAGCTGTGGGCCGCGATGGCCTGCGCCTTGAGCGCCTCGTCCGGCCAGCTGATGGGCATTTCCGCCGCCACGGCCCCGATCAAATATTCCCGCCGGGGCACCGAAACCACGGCCCCGGTGCTCTGGTCGGCCAGCAGAAAGCTCTCGCTGTCCTGATCGGAGGGCGGCACGGCGGCGCTGTCCGGGGCGGCTTCCGAAGCCGCAGTGCCCGGCAGAGGAGCAGAAGAAGCACCCTGTGCCGGGCCGAACACCGCCAGTGTCAGCCGGTAACCGGCGATCGGCAGGAGTGTGCCCAGCACCAGCAGCAGGGCGCAGAGGAGAAAGAATGTCTTTTTCATCGTAGTTTTCCCTCCCGGACAGGCATTTTTCTGGGCTCAGTGTACCAGTACGGCGGGGTGAAAAAGCGCACATTTCATCCAAGACTTGAATTTACTTCACAAAAGCGCTATCATAAGGGTGTGCCATCATGGTGGATGGCCGGAAAGTATATAAGAGAGAAATAAGAGAAAGGGGAAATTCGCGCATGAACTATACCCATGCAGAAGTGGCGTCGCTGGACCCGCAGACCATGCGGACGCTGTGTGAAGAGTATCTGGCAAACAACTACATCGACCCGGAGACGAGCGAACGTCTCGGTGTCAAGCGCGGCCTGCGCAACCCGGATGGCACCGGTGTGCTGGCAGGCCTGACCAATGTCTGTGACGTTGTGGGCTACAAAAAGGATCAGGAGGGGCATGTCATTCCCATTCCGGGTCGTCTGATCTATCGCGGTGTGGACATCAACGAGATCGTGAACGAGGCCTACCGCAATGACCGCTTTGTGTTTGAAGAGGTCATCTGGCTGCTGCTGTTCGGCAGCCTGCCCACCCAGGAGCAGCTGGACGAGTTCTGTGAGCTGCTGGCAGAGCACCGCGCCCTGCCCGATGGCTTTATGGATACCATGAATGCTCCTTCGCCCAATATTATGAACAAGATGCAGCGGTGCGTGCTGGGCCTGTATTCCTACGACGAGCACGCCGAGGATCTGACGCTGGAGAATATCCTGAACCAGAGCATCAACCTGATCGCCAGTATGCCCACCATGATGGTGAACGCTTACCAGATGAAGCGCCGCTATTATGATAAGCAGAGCATGTTCTTCCACATGCCCAAGCCCGGCCAGAGCACCGCGGAGCACATCCTGAGCACCTACCGCCCGGACCAGAAGTTCACCCACGAGGAAGCCAAGCTGCTGGATATGTGCCTGCTGGTCCACGCAGACCACGGCGGCGGCAACTGCTCCACCTTTACCGCCCGTGTGCTGTCCTCCTCGGGCACCGACACCTACTCGGCCATTGCAGCCGCCATTGGCGCGCTGAAGGGCCCCAAGCACGGCGGTGCCAACCTGATGGTCAACCGTCAGCTGCAGGATATCCTCAAGCATGTGGAGCACCCGGAGGATGACGATGAGGTGCGCGAGTATCTGCGCCGCATCCTGCGCAAGCAGGCGGGCGACGGCTCCGGCCTGATCTACGGCATGGGCCATGCGGTCTATACCATGAGCGACCCCCGTGAGGTCATCCTGAAGGAGCGCGCCAAGCACCTGGCCTACGAGAAGGGCTTTGAGGAAGAGTACAACATGCTGTGCAGCATCGAGCGGCTGGCTCCCGATATCTTTGCCGAGGAGAAGGGCAGCAGCAAGCCGGTGTGCGCCAATGTGGACCTGTTCAGCGGCCTGATCTACAACATGCTGGGCATCTCTGAGGATATCTACACCCCGCTGTTCGCCATTGCCCGTGTGCCGGGTTGGTGCGCACACCGGGTGGAGGAAGTCATTTTTGCCAACCGGATCATCCGGCCCGCCTATAAGTATCTGGGCGTGCGCCAGAAATATAAACCGATCGAGGAACGCTGATGAACGCTTTATTTGTGCTGATTTTCACCTGTGGTGGTGCCCTTGCCATTGGGCGCGGGCTTGATCTTGCCCTGTGGACGGACTGGAACACCGGCCTGTGCACGGCGGGCTCTGTCTGGCTGCGGTACGGCGGCCTGTGGGTAGCGCTGGTCGTTGGCATCATCGCCGCCCGGAAGCTTGCTCGCCAGCCCCTTGTTCTGCGCAGTGCGTGCAGGCCGGTGGGAGTTACATCGGTGCTGGGCGGCGTGTGTGTCGGCCTGGCCGGTGCGGTGCGTCTGGCAGTGGGCATGACCGGCGTTGGTGCGCTGGTGCGTGCCGTGCTGGAGCTGGCGTGCGCTGTCTGGCTGATCTGGCTGGGCCGCAGCTGGACGCATAAGGGAGAATACCGTCTGCCCGGCCGGAGCATGACCCCGGCGGTGCTTGGCACGGCGGTGTTCTACTGGGGGGTGCTGAGCCGCTTTATGGAGAACAGCTCCAGCTGGCACCGGGTGGAGCCGACTGCCATGGTCTGGCAGATGCTGGCTGCGCTGGTGTTTCTTTCGGCGATGGTCCGCGCCCTCTGGCTGCCGGAAACGTCCAACGGCTGTCAGCTGTGCGAGGCCGGGATCTGCACGTTCCTGCTCTGCTTCTGCTGGGAGCTGCCCCGGGTGCTGGTGCTGCTGTTCCACGGCATCACGGCGGCTGACCTGCCCGAGGTGCTGTTTGGCTTTGGCATGTGCTGCATCGGCGTGCTGGGGCTTTTCACTGTGGCGCGGGTGGCAGGAAGTGACGGAAGGCCTGCAATACCCCGACACGCCGTTGGTTGAATTGCTGAAAAGATTCCCATAAAAGCTGTGAAAATCGTTCAAAAACAAAAAAGTGTGAAATTACCTTGTTAATTTTTTGGCGGGCACTTGAAGGTTTCCGCGATTTGGTCTATAATAAAGCTACCGTGATTATTATCCGATAAAAGGGTAAGAACATTTAGGAGGTACTATTAACATGGCTGTTAGAGTTGCTATCAATGGTTTTGGTCGTATTGGCCGTCTGGCTTTCCGTCAGATGTTTGATGCTGAGGGTTACGAGGTTGTTGCAATCAACGATCTGACCAGCCCCAAGATGCTGGCTCACCTGCTGAAGTACGATACCGCTCAGGGTTCCTTCTGCGGTAAGATCGGCGAAGGCAAGCACACTGTCGAGGCTACCGAGGATTCCATCATCGTCGACGGCAAGGAGATCAAGATCTACGCTGTTAAGGACGCAAAGGATGCTCCCTGGGGCGAACTGAATGTTGATGTCGTTCTGGAGTGCACCGGCTTCTACACCAGCAAGGAGAAGAGCATGGCTCACATCCAGGCTGGCGCAAAGAAGGTCGTTATCTCTGCTCCCGCAGGCAACGACCTGAAGACCATTGTCTTCTCCGTCAACGAGAAGACTCTGACCGCTGAGGATCAGGTCATCTCTGCTGCTTCCTGCACCACCAACTGCCTGGCTCCCATGGCTGACACCCTGAACAAGACCTACCCCATCGTTTCCGGCATCATGACCACTGTTCATGCTTACACCGGCGACCAGATGATCCTGGATGGTCCTCAGCGCAAGGGCGACCTGCGCCGTGCTCGTGCTGGCGCACAGAACATCGTTCCCAACAGCACCGGCGCTGCTAAGGCTATCGGCCTGGTTATCCCCGAGCTGAACGGCAAGCTGATCGGCTCTGCTCAGCGTGTGCCCGTTCCCACCGGTTCTACCACCATCCTGGTTGCCGTTGTCAAGGGCAAGGATATCACCAAGGAGTCCATCAATGCTGCTATGAAGGCTGCTACCTCTGAGTCCTTCGGCTACAACGAGGATCCGATCGTTTCTTCCGATGTCATCGGCATGCGTTACGGCTCTCTGTTCGACGCTACCCAGACCATGGTCGCTAAGATCGACGACGACACCTATCAGGTTCAGGTCGTGTCTTGGTACGACAACGAGAACTCCTACACCTCTCAGATGGTCCGTACCATTAAGTACTTCGCTGAGAACTGCTGATCTCGTAGCTGCGATAAAAATTAAATGATTTGTTGACTGGAGTTTGTCTTGTTCAACTACGAACAAGCCTGATTTGGTACGACAACCATTATAGAGATTTTTGCACCCTTTCTTTTGTGGTTCTTCCATGAGAGAAAGGGTGTTTTTTATGTGTTTGAAAGATCTCCGCGACGAATTTTTGTACGACTGCGAATGCCGCCATCTTGCCAAAGGCTCCCTGCGCAACTACCGGGCAGCGACTCGATTTCTGGTGGACTTTCTGGAATCGAAGCACATCACTGAACTGGAGGAGGTCAAGCCACACCACATCCGGGATCTGATGAAGGAAAAGCAGGACATGGGCAGTACGCCACGGTACATCAATGATCTGCTCAAAGTCTGGCGGACCTGGTTCAATTATCTGGTGACCGAGGGTTATCTGGATGAACGGGATAACCCGGCCAAGAAGGTGAAGCCTCTTCGTCAGCCCAAAACCATCATTGATACCTTTACCGTGGATGAGATGAGGCGGATGATCCGGTTTTATGATGGGACGGATTTCCTGTCGGTGAGGAATAAGACCATCATTATGTTGTTGTTCGATACCGGGATGCGCTGCAATGAGATGATCTTGATGGAGCCGGAAGACATCAAACCGGACTATATTCTGGTCAAGCATGGCAAGGGCAGCAAGGAACGCGTGGTGCCAAAGTCGCCTGCGTTGTCCAAGCAGCTGATGAAGTATCGCACCCTACGGGATGCCTATTTAAAGGAATACCCCAGTCGCCACAAGAACCTGTTTCTCAGCAAAAACGGGAAGCCTTTGACGGATGAAGCGGTTGCCCGGATGCTGAAACATTAAAATCTATCAACAGAAGGCCTCTGCCTTTCACAGAAATGTGATGGGCAGGGGCCTTTTTGCGTTAAGGAGAAGGTTGCTCAAAAAAGAAAAAAGTATCCTCCACATAGAAAATGGAGGATACCGTTCCTTTGACATCGTTGTCTATAGTCTCATCCTATTTTATCATGGTTATATCTGGGATTCAATAGAAATCATCATAAATGTATCACATTTGACCCTGAAAAAACATCGCGAAGGCCGGATTGTTTTTGTGCCATGCCCAGTTCTGTATAATAATTCCAGCTGTAAACGAAGATGGAGAAAATAAGGGGTCAGATGAGGGTCTAAACAGCAGGAGGAAACAGCGATGGCGCGACGGGGAGAAAACATTCGCAAGCGTAAGGACGGTCGGTGGGAAGGCAGGTACATCAAGGCGCGCACACCAGAGGGGAAGATCCAATGGGGTTACGTTTACGGAACGGCCTATGTGGAGGTCAAACGGGTGCTGATTCAAAGGAAAGCCGAGGCGGGCTTTTACAACCTGAATCGAACTGACCTGACCTTTGAAGCACTAGCCGAGGTATGGCTGCATTCCCTGCGGAACAGTATAAAAGAATCCACCTATGCGCATTATTCGTACACACTGCACAAGTATCTTCTTCCGGTTTTGAGCAAAGTGCCCGTTGCATCCCTTGAGGAAAGCTTTCTGGAGCAGGCCATGCATCAGATCGTTGCGCCCACAGATGCCGCACACAAACCGCTGGGAAACTCCTCTGCCCGGGAATGTCTCTCCATGCTGCGCCGCATCTGCAAATATGCCGCTCATTTACGTCTGATTCGTCCAATGGAGCTGGAAGTTGCGTTGCCAAAAGCCAGCGACAAAATTTCTGCGCCTCTCTCCCCGGCGGAACAGCAGCGACTTCATCAATATGTACAGGCGAACCCTACGCCTCGCAAAATCGGCTTATTATTCGGACTTGAATTAGGTTTGCGTATTGGTGAGATCTGCGGCTTGCAATGGGGCGATTTTGACCTGAAACTCGGCACGCTGAACATCAATCGGACGGTCTGCAGAATTTCCTGTGGAAACGGCCATACAAAGGTGGTCATCCAGACACCCAAAACCCGCACCTCCCGCCGGGAAATTCCAATCCCGAATCAGCTGCTTATTATGCTGAAAAAGCTGCGCGGAAAAGCCAGCAATGCTGCATGGTTCCTGTCCGGCAGCGAGTCCAAGCCCACAGAACCCCGCTGCTACCGGAAAAGCATCAAAGCGTATCTGAAGCAGGCGACCGTCCGGCAAGTACGTCCGCACGCGCTGCGACACACCTTTGCTACCACCTGTTTGCAGGCGGGGTGCGATGTAAAGACCCTTAGCGAGCTGTTGGGACATGCCAACGCCAACATCACCTTGCAGCGCTATGTGCATTCTGACCTGATCCGAAAGCGTCGGGAGATGAATCGGATATTTTCCCATCAGGTGTCTATGAGGGGCGGAAAAGCGTTAAATCTAATTGAATAACGCCATATTTTGCTCACAGTCCTCCATTTTCTATGTGAAGGATACCCCTGAATTGCGGAAAGGGGTGAACAAGGTGGCACTGCGTCTGTTCGAGCACAACGAGAAAGCATATCATGCGGCAGTCCGGATGATGGAGCAGTATGGCAAGGCCGCCATTGTCCACCCGACCGGCACTGGAAAGAGCTACATTGCGTTCAAGCTGATCGAAGACAACCCGGAGAAGGTTGTGATCTGGCTTTCTTCCAGTGAATATATCTTCAAGACACAGCTGGAGAGCCTGAAAAGGAACGACCCGGATTTTCCGCTGGCAAACGTTCACTTTTATACCTATGCCAAACTGATGTGCTGCACCCAGGCGCAACTGGATGATATCGCAGCGCAGAAACCTGCCTATATTATACTCGATGAATTCCACCGTGCCGGTGCGGAATGTTGGGGCGAAAGTACGGTGGCTTTGTTAAAGTTATGCCCGGACGCAAGACTGCTGGGCTTGACAGCGACAAACATCCGATATCTGGATAATAACCGTGACATGGCCGAAGAGCTTTTTGACAGCCGTGTTGCGAGCGACATGACCCTTGGCGAAGCAATCGTCAGGGGTATTTTGCCTGCTCCGAACTATGTGACTACCGTCTATCAGTACCAGAAAGACTTGGCACGCTATCAGACAAGGGTGGATAATCTGCGTTCTGCTGGAATTCAGGACGTAAATCAAAAATATCTGGATGCCCTGCGCCGGGCGTTGGAACAGGCGGATGGTCTGGACAGGGTCTTTGCCCATCATATCACGAACAAGTCCGGAAAGTACATCGTGTTCTGCGCCAACAAGGAGCACATGGACGAAATGATCTCTCATGTGCCGGAGTGGTTTGCAAAGGTGAATGCGGAAGTGGCGGTCTACGAAGCCTACTCGGATGACCCCGGTACAGACAAGGCGTTTGCCGACTTCAAGGCCGATGAAAGTGACCGCCTGAAGTTGCTGTTTTGCATCGACATGCTGAACGAGGGAGTTCATGTAGAAGGCATTTCAGGTGTCATCCTGTTTCGGCCTACTATCTCACCTATTATCTACAAACAGCAGATTGGCCGTGCACTAACTGCGGGAGATAATTCCGCTCCACTTATCCTCGATGTTGTCAACAACTTCGAAGGACTATGCAGCATTGCGGGTCTGCAAGGCGAGATGCAGGAGGCAGTCTACCGCCTGAATGCCAACGGTGAGGGCGATAAGATCGTCACCGAGCGGTTTGAGGTCATCGAGCAGGTGCACGACTGCCGGGTGCTGTTTGAGCGGCTGCAAGCAAGCTTGTCCTCTAGTTGGGACCATTATTTTTCGGAGGCAAGCATTTACTATGCGGAGCATGGTAGCCTGAATATTCCAAAGCGTTATACCACACCGGCGGGATTGAGCCTTGGCGAATGGCTGACGACCCAGCGCCGTGTTCGTGCGGGACAGATTCCGGGGAACTTGACCGAACAGCAAATAGCACGGCTGGACAGCATCGGGATGGAGTGGGACAACCGCAACGATGCCGCATGGGAACGTGGTCTGGAAGAAGCGAGAAAATTTCGGGAACAGTTTGGGAATTTGCAGGTTCCGGCGAAATACAAAACGAAAGATGACTATCCTCTGGGAAAGTGGATCAACAATGCGCGGAAACGCCGAAGCGATGGAAAGCTGACGAAAGAACGCATCCGACAGTTGGATCAGATGGGAATGATATGGAGCGTATTTGATGCCAAATGGGAACAGGGATATGCACTTGCGGCAGTCTATGCGCAGGAGTATGGAAATCTGGATGTTCCACGAGATTATAAAACAGCAGATGGAAAAACGCTTGGTCGCTGGATTCAAAATCAAGAACTAGCCTATGAGCAGAAAAAGTTGTCTGCGGATCAGATCAAACGACTGGAAACCATAGGAATGCAGTGGGGCAGTCGCTATGACCGACAGTGGAATGAGGTTTATCAGGCAGCGAAACGGTATTTTGAGGCAAATGGAAACCTTGATGTCCCGGTGGCCTATGCTTCACCGGAGGGCTATGCTCTTGGAAAATGGGTGCGGCGGCAGCAGTATGCATATCGGAATCCGGAGAAGAGCAATGCAATTTTATCACAAGAGCGCATTGAGTTGCTGGATGCCATCGGAATGCAGTGGGAGAAACCGGACTCGTGGCAGCACCGGTACGAACTGGCGCAGGAGTATAAAAGATGCCATGGAAATCTGGATATTCCAGCAAAATACAAGACTGCGGATGGCATTTGGCTGAGCCGATGGGTGTACAACCAGAAACGGCAGCTGCAAAGCGGGTCGGAAAAGTTGAGCGAAGAGCAAAAGAAAAAGCTAAAGGAGTTATTGGGGTATTATGTCAAAATTTCAGCATGATGTGATGTTGAAGATCGTAAAAATCATCGATTTGATAATGATCACAATTCCGTTTGCACTTTGTTGGGAGCTGTATTATTCGTATCAGGTCTATGCAAAGTTTGGCTGGAGGGGCAACTGGACCATGATCGGTCTGTTTGCGGTGTTGTTCTTTCTGTTGGGTAAAGTCTACGATGCGTTCTGGATGTCTTTGCAGCGCATTTCAGAGTTGATCTATGGACAGGTACTGGCAGCCATGGCAACTGATGGCATTCTGTACGTTGTCATCTGCCTGATGGCCCGGCGGCTCTGCAATCTTCTGCCGGGCATCGCAGCGATTGCCGGACAGATCCTGATGGCCTCAATCTGGGCGAAGTTGGCGCATGGATGGTACTTTAATACATTCCAGGCCCAGCCGACTGCAGTCGTTTATGATGTTCGTCATGGATTGGAAAAGCTCATCAATGAGTACGGTCTTTCAAAAAAATACGATGTCAAGATGACATTGAACGTGGAAGAATGCCTGAACGACCTGAGCCTGCTGGATGGAATGCAGAGCGTGTTCATCAGCGGTGTCCACAGCCATGAGCGCAATATCATCCTGAAATACTGTGTGGGACAGGGCATCAATGTGTTTGTGATCCCTCGTGTGGGCGATGTGATTATGAGCGGTGCCCAGCCGATGCATATGTTCCATCTGCCCATGCTGCGTGTGGGGCGCTATATGGCAAGCCCGGAATTTCTGTTTGTGAAACGGGCAATGGACATTGTGATCTCACTGGCAGCACTGGTTATCCTGAGTCCGTTGTTTCTGATTACGGCTATTGCCGTCAAGTCCGATGGTGGCCCGGCTTTTTACAAGCAGGTTCGCCTTACCAAAGACGGCAAACCGTTCGAGATCCTGAAGTTCCGTTCTATGCGTGTGGATGCCGAAAAGGACGGCGTAGCCCGGCTTTCCACCGGCGACAAGGATGACCGTATCACGAAGGTGGGCCATATCATCCGAGCCTGCCGTCTGGATGAACTTCCTCAGCTTTTAAATATCCTCCGGGGAGACTTGTCCATTGTGGGGCCCCGCCCGGAACGCCCTGAGATCGCTGCCCAGTATTGCGAAGAGATGCCAGAGTTTTCGTTGCGGCTTCAAGCAAAGGCTGGCTTGACCGGTTATGCACAGGTGTACGGCAAGTACAATACCACTCCCTATGACAAGTTGCAGATGGACCTGATGTACATTGCACATCCCAGCCTGATCGAGGATCTGAAAATCATGCTGGCGACCGTGAAGATTTTGTTTATGCCGGAGAGCACGGAAGGTGTGGCAGAGGGTGCTACTACGGCGATGGGACAGGAGACAGAAGAATGATGCAGAATTACAGTGTCTTGATGTCCGTTTATTATAAGGAAAAGCCAGAATACCTCGAGCAAGCAATTGAAAGTGTTCAATCACAGACGTTCCCAACTGATGATTTCATACTGGTATGTGACGGACCACTGAATGATGCGCTGGACAAGGTGATTGCCAAAAAGCAGCGAGAGATGGGGATAACTTTAAATGTGGTTCGCCTTGCTAAGAACGGTGGACTTGGCAATGCACTGAATGAGGGCATCAAACATTGCAAAAATGAACTGGTTGCCAGAATGGACAGTGATGATATTGCGTATCCGGATCGCTGTGAAAAACAGATGGCGGTATTCAACGTACATCCAGAAGTAAGTATCTGCTCTGGCATCGTGGAAGAGTTTACTACTGATCCGAATACCGTCGATGCGAAGCGTGTGCCACCGGAGACGAATGCGGAAATTGTGGAATTTGCAAAGAAGCGCAATCCGTTTAATCATCCCTGCGTGATGTATAAGAAATCCGCAGTCGAAGCTGTTGGTTCTTATCAGGACTTCTACTTGTTGGAGGACTATTACCTTTGGCTCCGGATGCTGATGGCGGGGTATCAAGGCTACAACATTCAAGAGCCGTTGCTCCATATGAGGGCCGGCTTGGATATGTACCTGCGGCGTGCCGGTTGGAAGTATATCAAGGCGCAGACAAAGCTGTTCAAGTTTATGAAACAGCAAGGCTTTATAGGGAAAGGGCAGTACATAAAAAGCTGTGTGATTCGTAGCGGGTCAGCGTTGGCTCCGAATTGGCTACGGAGGTTTATGTTTGAGAAAATGCTGAGAAAGTAGATCTCGTTGGACTGGGAAAATGTGTATGAAAATTAGGATAAACAAAAATACATTGGCATGTGCATTCTGGACTGTCTCTATGATGGCGTACATGTTTCAGTGTTACCAGAGAGAGCTTGCAACATTAATTGTCCCATGTCTGGCGACATTTCTTTTGCTCGAGAGTAATCATATGAAATTCCAATCGTACAGAAGTTGGATGCCATTATACTGCTTTTTCTTTTTTTATCTGACAATTTCAGGGATAATTTCGTATATAAATGGCTCGTCTATTGGAAGTATGCTACGGTTTTATTTGATTCTTTTGGCAATTCCATTGGCACAATGTGTAAGAGAACCTAATTTTCATGCAGAATGGATAGTTCTTAAAATACTTGCGGTGGTTAAGGCGAGTACAGTTTTGCTTACATGGATAGATGTTTTCATCAAACAGGATTATCAATCCTACCGTATGTGGGCAAAAAGTACGGGGGCGGGAGATATCTATATTTTAAACGGCATACCGCGAGTACAAATTTTAGGAACAAGTATATTTGTGACACTGTTTATCTGTGAATTCATGAAAGAACGCAGATTGACATTTTACGGAGCACTAATGGCAGTAACTGCCCTTGCGGCAGGAAATTCGGCATACGTTTTGGGAATATTTGCTTTTGTAGTGTTTTATTATGGTCCGGTACTTCTGAAATGGATTAAAAAGAAACACTGGAAATTGATCTTCGTTATTCCAATTTCAATAGTGATGGTTACAGTATTTGGATTCTATTCGTTGAGATCGATGAAGGTAAAGGCAGAATTTTCAAATGCGGTTCGAGTAGAACAAATTCAGGTGCTAACGGAAACAAATCCCATTATCGGGAGTGGTTTAGGACATAACGTCAGTGGCGGAGGAGTGTGGAGGCAGTATGATGGCGATACGTATTTCGAATTACAAACGCTATATATCTACAATCAAATTGGAATAATTGGACTAGGAACTTTTTATTTACTGACACTTATTCCATATGCTAGACAAAAAAAGAGAAAAAAACTTATGTGCTATATAACATACCTGATTTACACCTTTTTTAATCCGTACTGTTTTGATAGCACACATATATTTGCAGTTCTGCTAATTACTAATTGTGTTGAATAAAATTGCCAACTTATTGATTCTGGCAGTGAAAGGCTAAAAATGAGTGAAACGCATGCCTTGGTGACTTTATATAATCCAAGCGAAAAAGAATTTAATAATTGTAGGATTTTGTCTCAACAGGTGGACACGGTGATTCTATGTGACAATAGTCAGGAATCCCATGAGACCGTATTTCAAAATGAAAAAAACATAATCTACATAACAAAAAATGAGAACCTTGGTCTTGGTGCAGCATTTAATGTGGCACTAAAAAATGATACCTATGGCTGGAAAGATGATGATTTGATCATATTCTTTGACCAGGATTCACAGATTGGCGAAGGTTATATTCAAGCGCTGCAGGATGAATACCGGAAGATTGAGACACTTATTCCGAATCTGGGGTGTCTGGGGCCTGTATTTTACAATACGAGCAATGGTCGGACGGAGAGACCACGGCAGAAGAAAAATATTACAGATGAGACATATGAGGTAAGCAATACCATTACATCTTCGTTGATGATGCGGTATGGAAACCTGAAAAGGATCGATTTCTGGAATGAGAAAGTTTTTCTGGACCTGGCAGATTGGGATCTGTGTTGGCGGATGCAGAAAGCCGGTATGGTGTGCTGCATGACAGAAAAAGTTGTGCTGCACCATTCTGTAGGAAACGGCGAAAAGAAAGTTGGTCCTATTAAACTGAGAGTCGGCCAGCCTTTCAGAGAATACTATCAGACGAGAGATGCACTGTATCTTCTTCAGGAAAATTATGTCCCTTTGAAGATGCGGCTGCGGCTGATTGCAAATGTGACGATACGTCCGGTTGTACATTATTTGATGCTGGATGATAAAAAGAGCAGGATGAAATTTATAAGACGGGGAATCAATGACTACAAGAAGGGAGTCCATGGAGAATATGGGCACCAACGATAAGACACGAGAGAAAAAAGCGGGCAACCGTGTTCTCAAGGCGGGCATTGGATACACAATTGGAAATTACCTTTTGAAGGGACTTTCTTTCTTTACAATCCCAATTTTCACAAGGCTTCTGACAACGCAGGATTATGGAAAGTACAACGTTTTTCTTTCCTATGAAAATATAATTTTTGTGTTGATCGGATTTGCAATTCACAGTAGCTATAAGAATGCACGTTATCGGTATGGTCTTGCCTCGGAAGGAGCGGAGAAAGGAAAGGACTACCATTCTTATGTTTCGACAACAATTTGCCTTGTGCTTTGCAGTACAGCGGGCTGGCTGTTGGCTGTAAATATATTTGGAGATGCGATTGAAAATTTTCTGCAGCTGGATAAAGTCTGCTTGAACCTTTTAGTTTTGTATGCATTTGGAAATGCCGTAATGACTTGCTATAACACAGATGCAGGAATCGATTACAGGTACCAAAAATTCATAAAAGTATCTGGCATAAATGCTATACTTAACATTCTGCTTTCGCTGTTTCTTATCGTATTTGTTTTTCAGAAGGATAAGTATATTGGGCGAATTCTGGGTTCGACAATAGCGATTGTGGTAGTTGCAGTCAATATAATCATCGAATTTTGGAAAAGAGAAAAACCGTGTAAAGATCTATCTCTCCTGAAATGGGGGGTTAAGTATAGCATTCCCATTATCCCGCACGGACTCAGTCAAATTGTGCTTAATCAGTTTGATCGAATTATGATTATGAAAATGGGAACGGATGAGAATGCTGGAATTTACAGTTTTGCTTATAATATCTACGCAATTGTACAGGTTACGGCAAATTCGCTGGATAGTGTTTGGGGACCATGGTTTTACCAAAAAAGAAAGGACAATGATTTATTCTCAATAAGAAAGTATAGTGGCTACTATGCATCGTACATGGCACTGTTTTCGAGTGCGATTATTTTTATGGCACCAGAAATCGTTAAGATTCTGGCAAGTGAAAATTACTGGGATGCAATATATTCTGTGATTCCTATCGTTGCAGGGGGGTATTTTGCTTTTTTATATACGATTCCGTCCTGTGTTGAATATTATTATGGAAAAACTCAGTACATAGCCAGCGGAACGATTATGGCCGCAATCGTAAATATTATTCTGAATTTTGTTTTTATAAAGAAATATGGCTACATTGCCGCTGCATACACAACATTGGCAGCATATTTCCTTTATTTTCTTCTGCATTATCTGATTGCGATAAAGGTTGAAGGAAAGATTTTGTTCTCAAATAAGGTAATGCTAGGATGCTCCGCAGGAATATTTTCAGCAGTAATACTGGGAAATGTTCTGATTGACCATATTATTCTGAGAATCTTAGTCGTTTTGTTATTGTGTGGAGCCGGCTTGATTCATGAAGAGAAGACATTAGGCATTCTAAAGCGATTTTGGAGGTCAAATAGATGAATAAAACAGAATTAACTATACAGGAAATTCATACAGTTACGCTGAATGTGCTACAGACATTTCATGATTTATGTGAAAGAGAAGGTTTTCGGTATTACCTTGCCTATGGAACATTGCTGGGGGCTGTTCGCCATCATGGATTTATTCCGTGGGATGATGATGCAGACGTTTGGATGCCAAGAGAAGACTATGACAGATTTCTGGATTATTGCCAAAAGAACAAGGACTCGATAGCACCGTATAAACTTTCAAATCGTCAAACTGAAGAAAACTATTATTTTGGTATTTCGAGATTCTCGGACCGGCGATATAAATACATACATACCAATAATGAAAAACCGATTGATATCGGTGTGTTTGTTGACGTTTATCCCTTGGACTTCTATGGGGAAAATGTTGCTCAGGCAAAAAAATTTTGAAACATATTCAAAAAGAAAATAGGAAAATAAGAATATATGTAAATGGAAAAGGAAACTCGACCATCAAGTCCTGTCTGAAAATTCCATATCACCTTTTGTTGCAGGTTGTTTATGGCAGAGATTATTTGAAAAAATTTGATTTGGAAATAGTTGAATATATACACGAGAACACAAAAAACACAAACCGATACGTTGGCATTCCAGTGTGGTCGGATGAAAAGAATCCGGAGCAATTCGAAAAAGCATGGTTTGAGAAAAGAGTGCTATTGGAATTTGAAAATCACAAATTCTATGCGCCTGAAAAGTGGGATGAACTTTTAGCTTATATTTATGGGAACTATATGGAACTTCCTCCTGTAGAAAAACGCGTAGCTTATCACGAGTATAAGATTGTGACCAGAAAAGAACCAGAACTCTAAAATCTATATAAAAACGATCGAGTCCATGAAGCTTTAAATGAGAAGAAAAGATTGATGCAGATAGTGCGTAAAAATCTAGCTTTTTATGGTGCAAAATTATTCGATGCTCATGATGTTCTTATGAAAATGCATAAACGTTACATAAAATTCGATGAAAAGCCTACAGAATATATGGGACTCCCATGGGATGGTATCCCTTATGAAAGCGACTGGCTAAAAAATAGAATTGAAAGCGAATTTGAGGGAAGGTATTTTTATGCCCCCTCATAAATCGACAAGGTATTGACCAGATCTTTTGGAGATTATATGCAACTGCCGCCAGAGAATAAGCGAGTTTACAAATACCACCTGAAATGCTATTTGGCAGAGCAGTAGCGTTGGAGAACATTAAGAATAACTTGATGACATGAAAACGCAATCTTGGATTGCGGTTTCATGCTGGCATACTGTTCACCAAAAACTGTGGAGAGGTGTATATGAACAAACAAGAAAGCGATATCTTGAATGCACTTTTGCTAGAACCGTTTATTAATCAAAGAATTCTAGCAGAGGTTTCGGGTCATTCCTTAGGGGTTGTAAACTGTTCCCTCAAGGAGCTTATTAAGGCAGGGTATCTGAACGAAGCAATCAGCCCCACAGCCAAGGCTGTGTCGGAGTACAAGAATAAGACTCCCAAACGAGCAATTATTCTGGCAGCCGGTTTTGGTATGCGGATGGTCCCCATCAACACAGAGATGCCCAAAGGCCTGTTGGAAGTCAATGGGGAGCCTTTGATTGAACGAATCATTAAGCAGCTTCACGAAGTGGGAATTCAGGAAATTTACGTTGTTGTGGGTTTCATGAAGGAAAAATATGAATACCTGATGGATGAATACGGCGTGGAACTGGTGGTCAACCCGGACTATGCCTCCAAGAATAATCTGCATTCGCTAAAACTGGTAAAAGAGCATTTGGAGAATGCATACATTGTTCCTTGCGACATCTGGTGTGACCGCAATCCGTTCCACCGCCATGAACTGTACTCTTGGTATATGGTCAGCGATCTTGTGGAGAATGAAAGCAATGTTCGTGTAAACCGCAAGATGGAACTGGTAACTGTACCAGAAAACGCTGGCGGCAATGCGATGGTCGGAATCAGCTACCTTATAAAAGAGGACGCTGATACAGTTTCCAATCGTATAGAGGAACTTTGCAAGAAGCCGCAGTATGATGGTTCGTTTTGGGAAGAAGCACTCTATAAGAAGGATCGCATGATCGTCGCAGCCCGAGTGGTGCATTCAGCTGATGTTGTGGAGATCAATACCTATGAGCAGCTCCGAGAAATCGACAGCGACTCCAACCAACTAAAAACGGATGCCATCCATCTAATTTGTGAGGCATTGTCTGCGAAACCGGAGGATATCACGGATATTACAGTCCTGAAAAAAGGCATGACCAATCGGTCCTTCCTGTTTACCTGTAAGGGCAAGAAGTACATTATGCGTATTCCGGGAGAGGGCACAGATCAACTTATCAATCGCCGTCAGGAAGCATCGGTATATCATGCCATTGCTGATAAAAACATCTGTGATGATATCGCCTATATTAACCCGGAGAATGGCTATAAGATCACAGAGTTTCTGGAGGGTGCCCATGTATGCGACCCTACCGATTGTGAAGAGGTCAAGAAGTGCATGAGCCGTCTGCGTGACTTCCATGCGATGAAGCTGAAAGTTGCGCATGAGTTTGATATTTTCGGACAGATGGAGTTCTACGAAACATTGTGGGATGGCACTCCTTCTGTTTACAAGGACTATGAGAAAACTAAGGCGAATGTCTGGTCTTTGAAGCCTTATATTGATGCACACGCAGGCGAAAAGATTTTGACGCATATTGACGCAGTACCGGATAACTTCCTGTTTGTCCAGAAAAATGGAAAAGAGGAGATTCGTCTGATTGACTGGGAGTATGCAGGTATGCAGGACCCTCATGTGGATATCGCAATGTTCTGTATTTACTCACTTTACAATAAGCGTCAGGTGGATCGCTTGATTGCAGCATATTTTACAGACGGTTGCGATGATGCGACACGGATCAAGATTTACTGCTACATCGCTGCCTGTGGACTGCTGTGGAGCAACTGGTGTGAGT
The DNA here is from genome assembly GCF_023347315.1 of Faecalibacterium sp. I2-3-92. Classification (GTDB taxonomy): domain Bacteria; phylum Bacillota; class Clostridia; order Oscillospirales; family Ruminococcaceae; genus Faecalibacterium; species Faecalibacterium duncaniae. Next base: position 2,123,035 of record NZ_CP094470.1, on the reverse strand, counting down.
ATAAGCGGAATCTGGGCGTGGAATTTGGCGAGTATTCCCTGCGGCAGTATCGCTACGCAAAAGACTACTACAGAATCGTTCAGGACGAGCTGAAGAAATTAGAGGAAGGTGGAGTGCGGGAAAATGCCTAAAGTAGAAAGAGCCATTATTATGGCGGCAGGGCTGGGAAACCGGATGCACCCGGTCACGCTGACAACACCGAAGCCGCTGGTCAAAGTAAATGGCAAGCGGATGATCGATACGGTAATTGAGGGGCTGCACAAAAACGGCATTTCGGAGATATACATCGTGGTGGGCTATCTGAAAGAACAGTTCGCTCCGCTGGTGACAGAGTATCCCGGCGTTCGACTGATTGAAAACCCCTACTATGATACCTGCAATAATATCGCATCCCTGTATGTAGCAAGAGATCACATCGAGAATGCAATCATTCTGGACGGAGATCAAATTATCTATAACCCAGATATTCTGGCTCCGGAGTTTGAACGCTCCGGTTATAACAGCGTATGGACGGATGAGGAAACGGATGAGTGGCTGCAAACCGTAGAAGATGGCATCGTCACCTCCTGCAGTCGTACAGGCGGCAAAGGTGGCTGGCAGTTGTATAGTATTTCTCGCTGGACGGCTGAGGATGGAAAAAGACTAAAGCATCATCTGGAAGTTGAGTTTGAGCAGAAGCAGAATCGTCAGATTTACTGGGATGATGTGGCACTGTTCTGCTATCCGGAAGAATATCGGCTGGGAGTTCGTCCGATGAATAAGGACGATATTATCGAGGTGGACAACTTTAGTGAGTTGCTTGCCTTGGATTCCAGCTACAAAAAATACGAGGGGGAAGCATGAATGAACAAAAATAGAGAGCGTGGGAAAATTGATTGGATGATAACGCTGCTCCCACTGACCATTATCATTGCCCTGTGTATTCTGTTCTTCTTTGCACCGGAACAGTCCAATGCCGTGCTGAGCCAGATCCGGTTCTTTTTCGGAGATACCTTTGGTACCTATTATCTGGTGATCGGACTGGGTATTTTCATCCTGTCACTGTACATTGCGTGTTCGAAGTATGGGGACATTGTTCTGGGTGAACCCAACGAAAAGCCTCAGTATTCCTTCTTTGCATGGGGCTCCATGATGTTTACTTGCGGTCTTGCTGCGGATATCCTGTTTTACTCTTTTTCGGAATGGGTGCTGTATGCAACCGACCCCCATCTGGCAGAGATGGGCAGCATTCAGGACTGGGCAGGGGTATATCCCTTGTTCCATTGGAGCTTTATCCCGTGGGGCTTCTATCTGGTGCTGGCGGTAGCATTCGGCTTTATGCTGCACGTGAGAAAGAGAACCCGCCAGAAATACTCGGAAGCCTGCCGCCCGATTCTGGGCAAGCACACCGATGGCTGGGCAGGTCGCATCATTGACCTGCTGGCGGTGTTCGCTTTGCTGGCGGGTACAGCCACTACTTTCAGCGTAGCAACACCGCTGATGGCAACCATCATCGGAGAGCTATTCCATGTTGCTGTGAGTCGCACGGTCATCAATATTATCATCCTGTTGATCACTTGCACCGTGTATACTTACTCTTTGCTGCATGGCTTCAAGGGTATCAGCAAATTGGCCAATGTCTGCATCTATCTTTTCTTTGGGTTGCTTGCCTTTGTCCTCCTGTTTGGCGGCGAGACCCGGTATATTATCGAAACAGGTTTTTCCTCGCTGGGACGGATGATGCAGAATTTCATCGACCTTTCCACCTTTACCGACCCGCTGCGTACCTCCAACTTCCCCCAAAACTGGACCATTTATTACTGGGCCTACTGGATGGTTTGGTGTGTGGCTGCGCCGTTCTTCATTGGCAGCATTTCCCGTGGCAGAACGGTACGCCAGACGATTCTGGGCGGCTATGTGTTTGGCGTGGGCTCTACACTGACCAGCTTCATTGTGCTGGGTAACTACTCCATGGGACTGCAGATGACTGACAAGGCGGATTTTATCGCCAAGTATCTGGACAGCGGCGATATGTACGGTATGATCGTGGATATGATCAAAACTATGCCGGGTGCACCGGTCGTTATGGTGGCTGTTCTGATTACGATGATCGCCTTCTACGCAACATCCTTTGATTCTATCGCACTGACGGCATCCTGCTACAGCTACCACACCCTCAAGGATGATGAACAGCCCAATAAGGGCATCCAGTTGATGTGGTGCATCCTGCTGATTCTGTTGCCCATTGCATTGCTGTTTGCCGAAAGTTCCATGAACAACCTGCAATCGGTCAGTATCGTAGCAGCGTTTCCCATTGGTGCAGTTATCGTGATGATTGCGGCAAGTTTCTTAAAAGATGCTAAGAAATACCAATCAGAGCTTGGGACGGATGAAAAGCGATGAACTAATAGATGGCTTGACAGAAATGTGCTGCGAAGTTGCTTTGGCCTGTACAAGGCCTTTGACGAGCAGGGCATCGGCTACGCCAAGACTGCCGTGGGCGACAAGTATGTCTACGAGTATATGGCCAAGAACGGCTGCCGCATTGGCGGTGAGCAGAGCGGCCACATCATCTTCTCTAAGTACGCCAGCACCGGTGACGGCATCCTGACCAGCCTGAAGATGATGGAGGTCATGCTGGCCAAGAAGAAGCCTCTGAGTGTGCTGGCCGCCCCGCTGAAGATCTACCCGCAAGTTCTGGAAAATGTTCGAGTGACCGATAAGAAAGCCGCACAGGATGATGAGGCAGTGCAGGCAGCAGTCAAGGCTGTGCTGAAGCACTTGGTAACACTGGTCGTATTCTGGTGCGCGAGTCTGGTACGGAGCCTCTGGTGCGCGTGATGGTGGAAGCCCCTGACCATGTTACCTGTCAGAAGTATGTCTCTCAGGTCGTGGAGGCCATCAAGGGCAAGGGTTACGCCGTCTAACGCAAGTTATGCCGATATATATTTCTTGCCATCCAATATTTGTAATGCTATACTTATGTTATAAATACTGAATGGAGGTGTCCCCTATGCCCCGTCCCAAAGGAAGCAAGAACAAGCCTAAGAATGTAAAAGCAACCGTTGACTTTGCCGCACAGATCACTGAAAAGCAGTCCGCAAAGGAAGCCGCTGCTGCTGAAATCGAATCCATCACCGCTAATATCGATGCGCTGAAAGCCGACCTGAAAACCAAGAAAGCTGAGCTGAAATCTATCGATAAGGAAATCGCCAGAATCGAAGCCAAGAAGGTCAAGGCTGAAACCAAAGCAGCGGAATCTGCAAAGAAAGCTGAAGCGGAGGACGTGCTGAAAAAGCTGCTGGCATCCGGTATGACGGCAGACGAGATTCTCGCAAAACTGAAATAAATATTTTAGAGCCGTGTGGATCAGTCGGAGCGTAGAGCTAAAGTTCTGGCAGTTCACACGGTTTTCTTATATAAATGGTAATTGATGTGACTCGGAATGAATAGAATCGTTCTATATCAAACATAAATGAGTACATTTCCCACACCATGGCTCAAAATCACGTCCGGAGAAATTTCAGTTAATCAGCAGGAACATGTTGGCAATCTAGCTGTCATAGAGCTTCTGAGGAGAGTGCTTGGGAGAGCTGCTGCCCCGGCGGAAGCCCTAGACCCAAGGCGTTTGAACCGTGGAATGTCGTAAAAATATACGCTGAAATCTGAAAAATGCAGGTCAGAAGCGAAACGAATCAAATCCTTGCAAATGACGCTGAAACGTGATATAATTGTGGTACGAACAAACCGGTTTTGGTACGACAACGGTATGTTCTGGTACTGTAACTGTTGTTACGAAACTGTGAAGAACTACTTGAAAAAGTGCGAAAATTCAGCGTAGCTGCGACGACACCTATCAGGTTCAGGTCGTGTCTTGGTACGACAACGAGAACTCCTACACCTCTCAGATGGTTCGTACCATTAAGTACTTCGCTGAGAACTGCTGATCGGAGTTTCTCCTGAGCTGAATAAAGCTTGACTGCGCCCTTTCTCTTGTGTGATGCGAGAGAAAGGGCGCTTTTTGCTGACCATTTTGGATGCGATAAGGCGCTTTCGTAAAATGGCGCGATCCATTTGTAGTGATCCGACAAAAGCAGCGCGCATTCGATCTCCATCTATTGCAACCCTTCTCCCGATATGATAAAATGGTAAAAATAAATGGAGACAACGAAACAGTATGATTACGAAACGTGAAAAACTGCAGTATGGATACCTGTTTCTGATTGATCTGCTCTCTCTGGTTCTCAGCATTGGGCTGGCGTGGGGGCTGACCGCAGGTGTTCTGCACAAGATGGGGGACTTCCAGCTGGACGATCTGGTAGAAGCCTGTTTTTTATTGCTGCTGGCCTATATCCTGACCTTTTTTACATTTGATCAGAGTGAAAATATCGTGAACCGCACTCCGATTCGTGAAGTTGAAATTGCGGTGCGGTTCAATTTTTTGTTGACCCTCATTGATGCGGCCTGCCTGGCGCTGACCAAGGCTTCCATGCTGCACTCCCGCTATTTTCTGGTGTTTGTGCCCATCATCGATGTCTTTGTGATGACGGGCGCTCATGCTGTCCTCAAAAAGATGCTGGTACGCTCCCGCTATACCAAGGGGATTCAGAGCCTTGTGGGGGTGGTGACTACGCAGGAAAACGCAAGCCCCATTCTGGAAGAGCTGAAAAAGGACTGGTCCAAGCGTGTGACCGGTCTTGCCATTCTGGAAGCTGCCCCGGAGCAGCTTCACACTGAGATCGATGGGGTGAAGATCGAGGCGAACTTCGATAATTTCATGGACTGGCTGCGGCAGGCAGCGCTGGATGAAGTGTATCTGGATGTGGCGCAGGAGAGTGAGGAGAATATGCTGCCCTATCTCGAGGAGATGGAGAGCATGGGGCTGACGGTCCATTTCCGCCTGCCGGTGCTGGACCGGATTGAAAAAGCCTGCTGTGATGAGACCAGTGCGGTGCGCATTAGCCGGGAACTGAGCCGCTGTGCGGGCGGCAATGTTGTGACGATGGGCACGGTGGAACTCAAGCTGCGGGATCAGGTGCTGAAACGGACCATGGATATCGTGGGCGGCATCGTGGGGTGCATCATCAGCATCCCCATCATTGCGTTGGTGGCCATTCCGCTCAAGCTGGAAAGCCCCGGCCCGCTGATTTTCAAGCAGCGCCGGGTGGGCCGGAATGGACGTGTGTTCTACATCCACAAGCTGCGCAGCATGTATGTGGACGCGGAGGCACGCAAAAAGGAGCTGATGGCCCAGAACGAAATGAACGGCCTGATGTTCAAGATGGAGGATGACCCCCGGATCACCCGGGTGGGCCGCTTCATCCGTCGCACCAGCATCGATGAGCTGCCGCAGTTTTTTGACGTTGTGCGGGGCTCCATGAGCCTGGTGGGTACCCGCCCGCCCACGCTGGATGAGTACCGGCAGTACGAGAGCCATCACAAGCGCCGCCTTTCCATGAAGCCGGGAATTACCGGCCTGTGGCAGGTAAGCGGCCGCAGCGATATTGATGATTTTGAAGAAGTGGTCAAGCTGGATGTCCAGTACATCGACAACTGGTCCATCTGGATGGATATCTACCTGCTGTTCAGGACGGTGGGCGTTGTGTTTGACCGGAAAGGGGCAAAATGAATTATATTCTTTTTGGTGGATCTGGTTTTATCGGCACCCATCTCATTCATTTGCTGCTGAAGGAGTGCGTCAGACCCGGCGACGTGATCTACGACCTGGATCTTGTGATGCCCGGGGAAGAGGGCGTGGTGCCGGGCATTGTGGAAAAGAACGATGGGGTGCAGTATATCCGGCTGGATGTGCGCAAGCCCATCGATTTTGAGTTCGTTCCGACTCCGGAGGACGTGATCTTTGATCTGGCAGCGGTCCACCGCACCCCCGGCCACCCGGAAGAAGCCTATTTTGAAACAAATATCCGGGGCGCGGAAAATGTGACCGCATTTGCGGAAAAATACGGCATCCGGAAGATCCTGTTCACCAGCTCCATTGCACCCTATGGCGCGTCTGAGGACCTTAAGACGGAGGAGACTCTGCCGACGCCCAACACGCCGTATGGAATCAGCAAGCTGGTGGCAGAAAAGATCCACCAGATCTGGCAGGCCCGTGATCCGGCCCGGGCGCTGACTATCGTGCGGCCAGGCATCGTTTATGGCAAAGGGGAGCACGGCAACATGACCCGCCTGTACAGGGGGCAGAAGAAGGGCTACTTTTTTTATGCCGGCCGGAAGGACACCATCAAGGCGTGCATCTATGTCAAGGAGCTGGTGCGCTTCTTCAAGTACCGGATGCTGGATCATTCCTTCCCCGGAGCAGAGATCTATAACTGTACCTACGAGCCGGCTTATACCATTGAAGAGATCTGCGATACAATGCAGAAGGCGACCGGCCTGCACCGCCATGTGCCGTTGGTGCCCGCCGGACTGCTGCTGTTTGCGGCGGGCATTCTGGGACCCATCGGGGGCAAAAAGGTGGGCATCCATCCCGCCCGTGTCCGGAAACTGATGGTATCCACCAATGTCTGCGGCAGAAAGCTGGCCGCCACCGATTACAAGTTCCACTATACGCTGGAGGAGAGCTTCCGGGACTGGTTCGAGGATTGTGACCGCAAGGAGCTGGTATGACCATGGAGCAGAATGCACAGCCCATCCGTGTGGCCCAGATGATGACGGATATGAACTACGGCGGTGTGGAGATGGTGGTGATGAACTACTACCGCCACATGGACCGTTCCAGAGTTCAGTTTGATTTTTTTGCGCTGGAAGGCTCGACTCTGCCCCAGCGGGAAGAGATCGAACAGCTGGGCGGCCGGGTGTATGTGGTGCCAAAATATACCCACCTACCGCAGTATGAACGGGAGATCGGGCGGCTGTTCCGTCAGAACGGATACCAGATCGTTCACTCCCACATGAACACCCTGAGCGTGCTTTCCCTCTGGGGGGCAAAGCGTGCAGGAGTGCCCAACCGGATCGCGCATAACCATTCTACGGTGGGCAGGGGAGAAGGGGCAAAAAATGTGATGAAGTACCTGCTCCGTCCCTTTGCCGCAGTGTATCCCACCCGGCTCTGTGCCTGCTCCAGAACGGCAGGCAGCTGGCTTTATGGTGAAAAGCCTTTCCGGGTGTTCAACAATGCCATTGAGCTCGACCGCTTTACTTATGATGCCGCCAAACGGAAAGCCGTCCGGCAGGAGCTTGGCCTGGGGGATGAACTGGTGCTGGGCCATGTCGGGCGGTTCTGCTATGCCAAGAATCACGAATTTCTGCTGGATGTAATGGCGGAGGTCTGCAAGCAACGGCCGGATGCCGTTTTACTGCTGATTGGAGAAGGGGAAAACGAAGCCGCTGCCCGCCGGAAAGCGGAGGCGCTGGGGCTGCAAAGGAATGTCCGCTTTCTGGGCCGACAGAGCGATCCCGCAAAGTTCTATCAGGCCATGGATGCCTTTGTTCTGCCCTCGCGGTATGAGGGGCTTGGAATTGTGCTGATCGAGGCACAAGCGGCGGCATTGCCGGTCATCTGTTCCACAGAGGTGCCGCAGGAGGCTCAGGTCCTGCCCGAGATGCAGTACCTGAGCTTGCAGGAAAGCCCGGCAGTCTGGGCGGATGCGGCGATCCGGGCTGCAGAAAATGCCCGGCGACGGGATACCTCTGCTGAGATGCGGGCAGGCGGCTTTGATATCGTCACCGAGGCGAAGAAGCTGGAAGAGTTTTACTTCGACCTGCTGAAATGAGGAGATAAGATGGACCCTTTGGTAAGCATCATCGTTCCTGTTTATAATGTAAAGCCATATCTGAACCGCTGTGTGGACAGTCTATTGGGGCAGAGCTATCAGAACATGGAGCTGCTGCTGGTGGACGACGGCTCCACCGATGGCAGCGAGACCCTCTGTGATGAATATGCTGCACAGGATGCCCGGGTGCGGGTGCTCCACAAGAAAAATGGTGGTCTGTCCAATGCCCGCAACGCTGGTGTGGACGCGGCGGCGGGGGAATACCTCTCTTTTGTGGATGGCGATGACTGGGTGTCACCTTATTACATCGAGAACCTGTACCGGGCACTGGAGCAGGCGGGAGCGGATTTTTCGGCCAGCTGTTTTGAAGAGGTGTTCGAGGGCCAGCCGGTGCAGTCCGTGCCCACAGAGCGTCTGGAAGCATTCGAGATCCTGAGCCGGGAGGAATGCCTGCGCCGCATCCTGTATCAGGAGGGCATGGAGGTGACCACCCCCACCAAGCTCTATAAGCGTGCACTGTTTGAGGGCGTGCGCTATCCGGTGGGCAAGCTCTATGAGGATATCCCGGTCGCCTACGAGGTGACAAAGCGTGCCCATAAGGCGGCACATATCGCAAACCGGGATTACTACTATTTCCAGCGGGGCAGCAGCATCCAGAATATGGCCTTCAACCCCAGAAAGCTGGACAGTGTGCGGCACTGCCACGCGCTGATGGAAAATGTGAAGCGCGATTTCCCCCAGTTGAGCCGTGCGGCAGAATGCCGCTATCTGAGCAATGTCTGCAATATCCTGTTCCAGATTCAGGACAGGCAGCATGAAAAGATTGAAAAGGCCCTCTGGCAGGAAGTGAAAAAATACCGCCGGAACGTTCTGCTGGACCCGCAGGCCCGAAAAAAGGCCCGGCTGGCGGCGGCACTTTCCTACAGTGGCTATGCCATGACCCGACGGGTCTATGAAAAAACGCAGTGGCGTGGGAAAAAGTAAAGTGGAGGGATCCGGTTGGAGGAAAGAAAACCGCTTGTATCGGTCATTGTGCCGGTCTATAATGTTTATCCGTATCTGCGGGACTGTGTGCAGAGCGTGCAGGCGCAGAGTTACCAGAACTGGGAGCTGCTTTTGGTAGATGACGGCTCCACCGATGGCAGCGGGGAACTTTGTGATGAACTGGCTGTGGAGGATGGCCGCATCCGGGTGTTCCATAAGCCCAATGGGGGGCAGTCTGATGCCCGGAACGTTGGGTTGCAACAGACGCAGGGAAAATATTTTTACCTGCTGGACAGCGATGACCTGATCCGCTCCACAGCGTTTGACCAATTTGTGGAGCGCTGTGAGGCAGATGGTGCTGATGCAGCCCTGACCCCGCTGGAGATGTTCTCGACAGAGCAGCCGGAGGGACGGACGGAAAATCCGCACCAGATCCCAGAGCTGCTGAACCGGGAAGAAACCATGCGCCGGATGCTGCTGCATCAGGGCATCGGGCATGGGGCAGGCGGCGTTTTCTTCCGGCGGGAGGTTTGGGGAGACTTGCAGTTCCCCGTTGGCATCCTGTACGAGGACTATGCGGTGATGTATCGGGCCATTGCCCGCTGTGCAAAAGTGGAAGTGTTTCCGGAACCGATGTACGATTACCGCATCCATACCGGTTCGACCATGAAGAGCGGCATTGCCGAGAAGAATCTGGTCATTCTGGATGTGGGCGAAGACGTGACCCGCTTTATTGCGGAAACGGTCCCTGTGCTGAAAGCAGAAGCGGAATACCTGCAGCTGGTTACATACATGAAGACACTGAAAGGCATTCTGGATGGCGATTTTGCCAGCTATCCGGAGGCTCAGGCACGGATCTGCCGCTTTGTGCAGGAACACCGGGCGCTTGCCCGGCGGCCCTGGGCCAAAAGAGCAGACCGGATCAAGGTGGAAACACTTCTGATCAGCAAGCGGCTGTTTTATGCCGTTTATGGGCTGGGAGAATGGAAAAATAAACACACAGTCGAAAAATAGAATGGAGAAGTTATGCTGATTTATCTGGGGGCTTTTGCGGTTTCTGTGGGCATTGCCGCCTATGGCGAGCACCTGCGGACGAAGAAAAACAACGAGAAGGGCTTTTATCTCTGTTTGGCGCTGGCGGTGCTGGTGATGGCGGTATTGGCAGGCTTGCGGGACCCGTCCATTGGCACGGACAGCGTGGTGTATGAGGAATGGGTGGCGGATGCAAAGCTGCAGGATGGTTTGCTGGCCTGCATCCGGCAGCGGCACAAAACAGAGCCGCTGTTTATGTCGCTGGTCTATCTGGCGGCCCATGTTTTTGGCGATGTCCATTGGCTCTACTTTATGGTGGATCTGTTGGCCTGCGGCCTGTTTATGATCGGGCTGGTGCAGTATAAGGAGTATGTCTCTGTGCCCTATGGCTGGCTGGCTTACCTCTGCCTGTATTATGGCGATACTTATAATGCCGAGCGGCAGTCTGTGGCGCTGGGTGTTGCATTTCTGGCGTTCAGCTTTGTGTGGAAGAAAAAGTATCACTGGGCGGTCCTACTGCTGGCGGTCTCCTGCCTGTTCCACAATGCCACCTTTATCTCGTTTGGTGCGCTGCTGATCTATATCCTGCTTCAGCATTTCGACAACTGGTGGGTCAAGGGTGGCCTGGCGGCATTTTCGGTCTACCTTGCCTTCTTCAGCAAGGCTGTGGTCAGGCTGGCCCTGAATGTGGACTTCATTGATCGACTTTACGGATATTATTATGATGCCAATGCGGGCGGCTTCACTCTGAATCCCATCATTGTGCGTCTGCCGTTCCTGATCCTGCCCATTGTGCTGTACCGCTGGTATGCCAGAGAGGAAGGGGCGGGCCATCGCCGCTTTACTCGCTCGGATGCCGATTTCTGGATCGTGATGATCCTGATCGAGATGGCAACGGCCCAGCTGCGCAACATCAATGTGCCGCTCTACCGCATCTGCCTGTATTTTGCGTTCTTCCGTTATCTCGCCATTGGCCGTGTGGTCAAGTGCGTGGAGGATGAGCGTCTGCGCAAGCTGCTGAAGGCTGCCATGTGGGGAATGCTGGTCATCATCTGGATCTATCAGGCGTATATTCAGGGCAACAATGCCATTTGTCCGTACACCTCGGAGATCCTCCACATCGGCAGAGAAACATTCTTCTGAGGAAACTAAACATGGAGACAGAGCTGATCAGTGTCATTGTTCCGGTCTACAATGTGGAGCGATATCTCCGCCGCTGCGTGGACAGCATCCTGCACCAGACCTATCGGAATCTTGAGGTCCTGCTGGTGGACGATGGCTCCACCGATGCCAGCAGAGCCATCTGCGACGAATATGCCGCACAGGAAGAACGTGTAACAGCAGTCCACCAGAAAAACGGGGGACTCTCTGCAGCGCGCAACGCGGGACTCGAACGGGCACAGGGAACGTATTTCTGCTTTGTGGACAGTGATGATTTTCTGGACAGCCGGATGCTGGAAACGCTCTGCCGTGACCTGCAGGAACAGGATGCGGACGTGGCTGTGGTGGGCTTCCGGATGTTTGAACGGGAGGAAGAGCTTGCCCCGGCTGAACTCGCCGTACCGGTGCAGTGTATGACAGGCCGGGAAGCCATCCGCAGCACCCTTGTCTCGGATAAGCTGGGGGATTTTGCTTGGAACAAGCTCTACAAGAGGGAGCTGTTCCGGGAGGTGCGCTATCCACTGGGGCGGATGATGGAAGATCAGGGCACGACATACAGCATTTTTCAGCAGTGCAGCAAGGTCGTATACCGCCCGGTGCCGCTGTATTATTACTATCAGCGCCCGGACAGCATCCTTCACCGCAGGAACATGAAGTTCTACGAGGATAAGCTGGATATGGGCTATCAGAAATATCGGGCCATCCGGGAAGCATATCCGGGAATGACGGAAAATGATGCCGCTATGTTGAGCGTGGTGGAGCACTGCTATCCGTATCTAATGCAGGACACGGTGCGCCGCGCAAAGATGGAGGCCTTTCTGCAGGAGTGTGACCCGGCGGCGGCAAAGCTGCTCTGCACCAGCAGCCAGCGGAAGTATCAGCTGCTCAGATGCAGCCGGAGGCTGTATGCAAAACTGTTCCTGCTGAAAAACGGCCCGGCGGCAAAATAAGGGAGGATAATTTGTGCTGAACGATACCGTCAGTATCATTGTGCCGATCTATAACAAAGAAAAGTATCTGGAAAAATGTCTGGACAGCATCCTCGGTCAGACCTATCGGGATCTGGAAATCATTCTGGTGGATGATGGGTCAACAGACAACTCCCTTGCCATCTGCCAGCGCTACGCGGAAAAAGATCCGCGGATCAAGATATACCATAAGCCAAACGGTGGTGTTTCTTCTGCGCGAAACCTAGGATTGGAAAAAAGTACAGGCACGCTGATTTCTTTTGCTGATCCGGATGATTCACTCCACGCCGAGTGCATAGAACGGCTTAAAAGAGTGCTGGATGAGACCGGTGCGGAGATTGCTTATTGCTATGGTCTGGATCTTCTGGGCACGACCGGACGAACGCAGACGAAGAGCGATGAGACGGAGAAAGTCAGTGTTATGCCGGTCAGACGATATGACTGGAACAGCCGGAAGGCACATACAGTGTGCTGGGGTGCGCTTTACCGCCGTGCGGTCACACAAGACGTTGTGTTCGATACTGACTTAAAAATTGGTGAGGATACGCTGTTTCTTGCAAAATGTATCCGAAAGGCAGAAAAAATTGCCTGCATCGACAAGGCACTTTACTATTACTATGTCAACGATGACTCGGTGACGAGCGGGCATTATTCGGCAGGAAAACTGACAGAGCTGAAGGCATGGCAGCGTATCTGTGAAGTGTTTGCAGATGAACCGTTCGTGTATCGGTCTGCACGGGCAGGATATGCGCTCCGGTGCAGAGAAATTGTGGTGAAATACTGCAAGGATGATGCTTTTATGGAGCAGGCGTGTGCCGAAGCGGAACGGGAGTTTAAGAGAAATGCCGGCCCCCTTCTGGCAGGCTGGCTTCGTGCAGGGCAGTATCGGTATTTTATAAAAACGTTGTATTCGTATCTGCTCTGGAACAGCTGGCTGAAAAAGAAACAGGCCAGAAAAAATTACGAAGTGGAGATCTGAATGAAAAAATCCCTCAGTCTGAATGCAGCAATGAGTGCGTTCAAGACACTGATGAATATTATCTTCCCGCTCATCACATTCCCCTACGCTTCCAATGTTCTTCAGGTGGAAAACCTGGGCAAAGTGAACTTTGCAAGCTCCGTTTGCGGGTATTTCCTGCTGTTTGCGGGCCTTGGCATCTCCTCCTATGCAGTGCGTGAGGGTTCCCGCTATGTGAACGACCGGGAAAAGCTGTCGGCTTTTGCATCGGAGATGTTCTCCATCAATATGATCTCCACGGCCCTGACCTATGCGGCATTGGCGGTGACGATGCTTTTCTGGACAAAGCTCCATGCCTATACCGACCTGATGCTGGTGCTGAGTTTACAGATCTTCTTTACGACCATCGGCACCGAATGGGTGTTCACAATCTTTGAGGAGTATACCTATATCACCATCCGGGGCCTGCTGTTTCAGGTACTGTCCATTTTCATGCTGTTTGCCTTCGTCAAGACCCGGGATGACTACTGCATCTATGCAGGCATCACGGTGTTTGCAGCGGTAGGTGCCAATGTGCTCAATTTTTTCCGGGCCCGGCGGTACTGCACCATCCGGCTGACAAGGAAGATCGACTGGAAAAAGCACCTCAAGCCCATCCTCATCATCTTTGCATCCACGCTGGCAACGACCCTTTATGTCAGCTCGGATACCACGATTCTGGGCATTCTGGGAACAGATTACAATGTGGGCATTTACTCGGTGGCGGGTAAGATCTATGGCATTGTAAAGAACCTGCTTTCGGCGGTGCTGGTGGTGTCTATCCCGCGGCTGTCCCATTATGCGGGCGTGGGGGACAAGGCAAACTTCAACAAGCTGTTCAACAATATCTTCAACGCGCTCATCGTGGTGGTGGCTCCGGCTGTGGTGGGACTGTTTGCCCTCAGCCGGGAGGTCGTCCTCTTTATTTCCGGGGAAAGCTATCTGGATGCGGTGATGCCCCTGCAGATCCTGAGCCTTGCCCTGATTGTCTGCCTGTTTGGCTGGCTGTACAATTCCTGCGCGCTTCTGCCCTGCGGAAGAGAAAAGGAACTGTTCTGGATCACGCTGGTCAGCGGTCTGCTGAACGTGGGGCTGAACATCCTGCTCATCCCGCGGTTCCGGGAGAATGCGGCAGCCTTTACCACCCTGCTGGCAGAGCTGTGCTCCATGATGCTCTGCATCCGCTGCTCCAGGGGCCTGGTCACGGTCTCAGCTGACCGGCGCACCGTTGGCTCGGTGCTCTGCGGCTGTGCGGGCATCGTTCTTGTCTGTACCGGGGTCAAGGCACTGGCTCTGCCCAATCTCATCTGCATTCTGGCGGCAGTGCTGGGCTCAGTGGCTGCATACGCGGCCATCCTGCTGGGCATGAAAAATCCGCTGGTGCTGGAATATCTGGAAAAAGCGAAGCAGAAGTTCCGGAAAACATCCTGAATGGACAGGACCCGCTGCGGGGGCGAACACTCCCTGCAGCGGGTCTTTTTCAGAAAAAACGGCGTTTTTTGGTGCGTTCCGGCAAAATCACCACATTTCTTTGCTTCTGCAACAAATGTTTGTTAATAAATTATCCATCCCCCGTCCTTGCAATACACACGCTTTTTGTTTATAATAAGGATGTACGGGGAAGTTCGCAGTGCGCGGCCCCCGATGAAAAGCAAAATTCGATTCCGAACGAAAAGAATTTGAGAGGAGTTTGTTACCATGGGTTTAGGTAAGAAAACGATCGACGATCAGAATTACTGCGGCAAGAAGGTCCTTGTCCGCTGCGATTTCAATGTCCCGATGAAGGACGGCGTGATCACCAACGAGAACCGCATCAATGCGGCTCTGCCCACCATCCAGAAGCTGGTCAACGATGGCGCTAAGGTCATCCTGTGCAGCCACCTGGGCAAACCCAAGAACGGCCCCGAGGCAAAGTTCAGCCTGGCACCCGTTGCTGTGGCTCTGAGCGCAAAGCTGGGCAAGACCGTTGTGTTCGCTGATGACGACAACGTTGTGGGCGAGAACGCAAAGGCTGCTGTTGCCGCAATGAACAACGGCGATGTCGTTCTGCTGCAGAACACCCGTTTCCGCAAGGAAGAGACCAAGAACATGCCTGAGTTCAGCCAGGAGCTGGCTTCTCTGGCAGATGCATACGTTGACGATGCATTCGGCAGCTGCCACCGTGCACACTGCTCCACCGCAGGTGTCACCGACTACATCAAGGATACCGCTGTCGGTTACCTGATGGAGAAGGAGATCAAGTACCTGGGCAACGCAGTCAACGATCCCGTCCGTCCCTTCACCGCCATCCTGGGCGGCGCTAAGGTCGCCGATAAGCTGAACGTCATCTCCAATCTGCTGGAGAAGGTCGATACCCTGATCATCGGCGGCGGCATGGCTTACACCTTCGTCAAGGCACAGGGCTACGAGGTCGGCAAGAGCCTGTGCGACGATACCAAGCTGGATTACTGCAAGGAAATGATGGCCAAGGCCAAGGAGAAGGGCGTGAAGCTGCTGCTGCCCGTGGATGCAGCCTGCATCAAGGACTTCCCCGATCCCATCGACGCTCCCGTGGATGTCACTGTGGTGCCTGTCACTGCCATCCCTGCTGACATGGAGGGCTGCGACATCGGCCCCGAGACCATGAAGCTGTTTGCCGATGCTGTTAAGGCATCCAAGACCGTGGTGTGGAACGGCCCCATGGGCGTGTTCGAGAACCCCACCCTGGCAGCCGGCACTCTGGCTGTTGCCAAGGCTATGGCTGAGAGCGATGCTACCACCGTGATCGGCGGCGGCGACAGCGCAGCAGCTGTGCAGCAGATGGGCCTGGGCGACAAGATGACCCACATCTCTACCGGCGGCGGCGCTTCTCTGGAGTATCTGGAGGGCAAGGAGCTGCCTGGTATCGCTGTGATCCAGAACGCATAAGCATCTGAACCAGCATCACTGAGGTGCGGCGGCATATACGCCGCCGCACTTTTTATTTTGGGTAATAAGATCTCTCAGGCTTGCCGACGCTCGCCAGCTCCCATCCGGGAGGCAGGAGATGTCGTTTATCCTGCCTCTCCTGCCGGGAGAGGCGGCACCGAAGGCAGCGGGGAGGTATTTTGTGATAAGGAGATCGTTAGAATGGATAAGGCAAAGCGTAAGGCAATCATTGCAGGCAACTGGAAGATGAACAAGACCGCCACTGAGGCGGCCAAGCTGGTGGATGAGCTGATCCCCGCCGTCAAGGATGCTTCCTGTGAGGTCGTTATCTGCACCCCCTACACCGATCTGGTCACCGCTGTGGAAAAGACCAAGGGCACCAACATCCATGTGGGTGCTGAGAATGTCCACTTTGAGAAGTCCGGTGCGTTCACCGGCGAGATCAGCGCCGATATGCTGGTGGATCTGGGCGTGGAGTACGTCATCGTCGGCCACTCCGAGCGCCGCCAGTACTTTGCAGAGACCGACCAGACCGTGAACAAGCGCGCTCTGGCTGCCCTGAATGCAGGCCTGAAGGTCATCATCTGCGTGGGCGAGAGCCTGCAGCAGCGCGAGGAGGGCGTGACCGAGGAGCTGGTGCGGATGCAGACCAAGATCGCCCTGCGCGACGTGACCGCCGAGCAGATGGCAAACGTGGTCATTGCCTACGAGCCCATCTGGGCCATCGGCACCGGCAAGACCGCGACCGCTGACCAGGCCGAGGAGGTCTGCGCTCAGATCCGCAAGGTCATCGGCGAAGTGTACGGCGAGGCTGTGGCCGAGGCTGTCACGGTCCAGTACGGCGGCAGCATGAACGCCAAGAACTGCGAGGAGCTGCTGAGCAAGAAGGATGTGGACGGCGGCCTGATCGGCGGCGCATCTCTGAAGGCTCCTGATTTTGCTGTTATCGTCAATGCCGCTTCCAACGGCTGAGAAGGCCCTCTGACCTGTTTTCCCAGCGCCCGGCTGCGCCGTTTTTCCAGCGCTGTGCCGGGCGCTATTTGTTCTAAATCAAAGGAGATTCAACGTTATGTCCAAGAAACCTGTACTTCTGTGCATCATGGATGGCTTTGGCTGGGTGCCCAACGAGACCTACGGCAATGCCGTGGTCGCCGCAAAGACCCCCCATCTGGATGCCCTGATGGCAAAATATCCCATGACCACCATCGAGGCCTCCGGCATGGCTGTCGGCCTGCCCGATGGCCAGATGGGCAACTCTGAGGTGGGCCACACCAACATGGGCGCTGGCCGCATCGTTTACCAGCAGCTGACCCTCATCACCAAATCCATCCGGGACGGTGAGATGTTCAAGAACCCCGTGCTGGTCAAGAACATGAAGGCTGCCATTGAGGCAGGCAAGGCCATCCACCTGATGGGCCTGGTGGGCACTGGCGGTGTCCACAGCCACGCTGACCACTGGTTCGGCGTGCTGGAAATGGCAAAGCACATGGGCGCAAAGGAAGTCTACCTGCACTGCATCACCGATGGCCGTGATACCGACCCCCACGCCGGCAAGGGCTTCCTGGCTGACCTGCAGGCCAAGCTGGATGAGCTGGGCGTTGGCAAGATCGCCAGCGTTTCCGGCCGTTACTACGCCATGGACCGCGACAACAACTGGGACCGCGAGGAGAAGGCTTACGCCGCATTCGTCTACGGTGAGGGCAACCACGCTGCCAACGCTGCCGAGGCCATTGAGGCATCCTATGCTGCCGATAAGACAGACGAGTTCGTTCTGCCCTGCGTCACCTGTGAGGGTGGCCGCGTGCAGGATGGCGATACTGTCATCTTTATGAACTTCCGTCCCGACCGTGCCCGCCAGATGACCCGCATCTTCTGCGATGACGACTTCAAGGGCTTTGAGCGCCGCGGCGGCCGCAAGCAGGTCAACTATGTCTGCATGGCCGAGTACGATGCCACCATGCCCAACTGCGAGGTCGCCTATCCTCCCGTGGAGCTGAAGAATGTTCTGGGCCAGTACCTGTCCGAGAACGGCAAGACCCAGCTGCGCATTGCCGAGACCGAGAAGTATGCACACGTCACCTTCTTCTTCAACGGCGGTGTGGAGGCTCCCTACGAGGGTGAGGACCGCTGCGTCATCCCCAGCCCGAAGGTTGCCACCTACGACCTGCAGCCCCAGATGAGTGCCCCTGAGGTGGCTGCTGAGTGCGTCAAGCGCATCGAGAGCGGCAAGTATGACGTGGTCATCCTGAACTTTGCCAACTGCGACATGGTCGGCCACACCGGCGTGTTCGATGCCGCTGTCAAGGCCGTTGAGGCTGTGGATACCGCTGTGGATCAGGTGGTCACCGCTGTGCTGAACGCAGGCGGCTGTGCCTTTATCACGGCTGACCACGGCAACGCCGAGAAGATGATGAACCCGGACGGCACTCCCTTTACCGCCCACACCACCAATGTGGTGCCCTTTGTGGCCGTTGGCTGCGGCGATGTGAAGCTGCGCAAGGGTGGCTGCCTGGCAGATATCGCCCCCACCATGCTGCCCTATATCGGCCTGCCTGTCCCCGCTGAGATGACCGGCAAGAGCATCATCGTGGAGTAAGCACTCCGCAAAAGAGTTTTCCTGAAACGCAAAAAGACCTCCCCGTGCAGGTGCTGCCTGCATGGGGAGGTCTTTTGCTGTATCGCTTAGTAGTGCAGCTGGTCAGCGGTCAGTGCTTCCAGCACCGGCAGCATGGCGGCTGCCTCGGCCTTGGCGGCGAGCAGATCCATATCGCGGTAGTTGCCGCATTCCACCTCGCTGGCACCGGGGATATCCCCCTCAAAGGCGGCCATGAAGCGGAAGGAATCCACGGTCAACTCCAGTGCCTGCGCCGGGGTCAGCCCGCGGGTGAGCAGGTAGAAGCCGGTGCGGCAGCCCATGGGGCCAACGTAGATCACGCCGTCCTTCACCGCGCTGTTGCGGGCGTAGGTGGCAAACAGGTGCTCCAGCGTGTGGGCGGCACCGGTGGTCAGGTAATCGCCCTGATTGGGCTTCTTCATCCGGATGTCCCAGGTCAGCACATCACCATCCTGGCGGCTCAGGTACATGCCCCGGTCCAGTTTGGTGTGATCGACACAGAAGCTTGCAATGCGTTCCATGATGTTCTCCTTCAGGATCAGGCCTGCAGGCGCTGGACGCTGCCGTGGGCACAATCCACAGCGATATCCAGGCCGTCGCGGATGTGGCTGCAGGCACCTGCAGCACCCACGATGGTGGGTTTGAGCAGGGAGTTGCCCACGATGGCAGCGTGGCTGTTCAGGCCGGGCTCCTCGACCACCAGAGCGGCGGCATCGCGGACATAGCCCAGCATCTCGTTGGTGGTGGAGGGAACGACCAGCACCATGCCGGGGCGGAACTTTGCCTTGACCTCCTCCAGAGTGCGGCAGACGCAGGCCTTGCCGCTGGCGGAGACCAGATCGGTCTTGCCGCGGCCCACGCCCACACCGGTGGCCAGGCAGTTGCCCACCATGTGGATCTTGATCATGTTGGTGGTGCCGGAAACGCCCACGGGCACGCCTGCGGTCACAACGGCCAGCTCGCCGTTGTGCAGGTAGCCGTTCTTCTCGGCCAGAGCGGTGGACATCTCGATCAGCTCATCGGTGCTGTGGGCGGGGCCCATCAGCAGGGAAGTGATGCCCCAGCTCAGGGAGAGCTGACGCTGCACCTGCTCGTCCATAACGCAGGCAATGATGGGCTGCTTGGGGCGGTACTTGCTCAGCAGGCGGGCAGTGTTGCCGGATTCGGACACGGTGACGATGGCGGCAGCGTTCACGTCCTTGGCGGTCAGGCAGGCAGCATGAGCGGTTGCATCACTGACGCTGATCTGGATCTCGGCGTGGCGCTGGGCGCGGTAGTGCTCCTCGTTCTCGGTGCGCTCTGCAATGGCGGACATGGTCTTGAGGGCCTCCACGGGGTAGTCACCGGCAGCGGTCTCACCAGACAGCATGATGGCGGAGGTGCCATCGTAGATGGCATTTGCCACGTCGGAGATCTCGGCACGGGTGGGGCGGGGGTTGACCATCATGCTGTCCAGCATCTGGGTGGCAGTGACGATGGGCTTGCCGAAGGAGAAGGAGCGGTCGATGATGTCCTTCTGGATGCCGGGCAGCTCGGTGAAGTCGATCTCAACACCCAGGTCACCACGGGCCACCATGACGGCATCGGCTGCGGAGAGGATGCTGTCGATGTTGTTCACGCCCTCACGGTTCTCGATTTTGGCAATGATACGGATGTTGGAATCGTACTCATTCAGCAGGTTGCGGATGTCGTACACATCCTGTGCGGTGCGCACAAAGGAAGCAGCGATGAAGTCAAAGCCGTTCTGCACGCCAAAGATGATGTCCTCGCGGTCCTTCTGGCTCAGGTAGGGCATGGACAGATGCACGCCGGGCACATTGACACCCTTTTTGGTCTTGATCTTGCCGCTGTTCAGCACGGTGCAGATGATGTCGGTGTCGGTGACCTGCTCAATGTGCAGCATGATCAGGCCGTCGTCCAGCATGATGGTGCCGCCGGGCTGCACGTCCTGGGGCAGATCCTTGTAAGTGACGGAGCAGATCTCCTTGGTGCCCTCCACCTCGCGGGTGGTCAGGGTAAAGGTCTGGCCGGCTTCCAGCATCTCCACACCGTTCTTGAACTCCTTCAGGCGGATCTCGGGGCCCTTGGTGTCCAGCAGGGCGGCAACGGGCTTGCCCAGCTCCTCACGCAGAGCCTTCAGCTTTGCCAGACGGCCGCCGTGCTCCTCGTAGGAACCGTGGGAGAAGTTGAAACGGGCCACGTTCATGCCGTTTGCGATCAGGTCGCGCAGGACATCGCCCTTATCGGTAGAAGGGCCCAGGGTGCAGATGATCTTCGTTTTTCTCATAAAATACCTCCAACGTTTACGCTATAATGCTCTCTATCTTGACGCAGCAGCCCAAGCTGGCTGCTCTCTGGCGGGCAGTGATTGCTTTGCGCCCGCGGCGGCAGTATACGCCAATATGGCTGTTTCAACAAACCATACCACTATACATTATAAGCTCTTGGATACAATAGCGCAAGAAAAATCTTTGCAAAGAAACTGCTAAGATTTCATCAGGTTTGAACAAAAAACTTTCCACCACAAAGCGCTTGCATAACCGGCGGGATTTGCTTATAATGAAGGTAAGCAAAAGTGCGACTGTTCCGGGGCAGCCCCGGAGGAAAATGGAGTGAAAACATATGGAAAAGCGTGTATTTTTGATCGTACTGGACAGCTTTGGCATCGGCGCGGAGCCGGATGCAGCCGCCTTTGGCGACGAGGGCACCAACACGCTGGGGGCCATTGCAGGGCATCCCAATTTCAACTGCCCCAACCTGAAAAAGCTGGGCCTGTTCAACATTGACGGTGTGACCGCGGGCGAAAAGACCGACGCGCCCGCCGGTGCCTTTGCCCGCCTGCAGGAGCAGAGCATGGGCAAGGATACCACCATCGGCCACTGGGAGATCGCCGGTGTGGTCAGCCCGAACCCGCTGCCCACCTTCCCCAACGGCTTCCCGGAGGAACTCATTCAGGAGTTTGAGGCAAAAACCGGCCACAAAGTCCTCTGCAATCTGCCCTATTCCGGCACCGAGGTGCTGAAGGACTACGGCGAGCAGGCCATGAAGGAAAATGCCCTCATCGTCTACACCAGCGCCGACAGCGTGTTCCAGGTGGCCGCCCACGAGGAGCTGGTGCCCGTGCACGAGCTTTACCGCTACTGCGAGATCGCCCGTGAGATGCTGAAGGGCGCGTACGGCGTGGGCCGTGTCATCGCCCGGCCCTTCCTGGGCAGCAGCGCCGAGACCTTCTACCGCACCACCAACCGCCACGACCTGAGCCTGAAGCCGCCCCGTGCCACCATGCTCGACCTGCTGAAGGAGGCCGGCAGGGATGTCATCGCCGTGGGCAAGATCTTTGATATCTTTGACGGACAGGGCGTGACCGAAAAGATCAAGACCACCGGCAACACCAATGGCATCGCCTTCACCAAGGCATTGCAGACCCGGGATTTCGAGGGCCTGGCCTTTGTGAATCTGGTGGATTTTGATATGCTCTACGGCCACCGCCGCGACGTGCCCGGCTATGCCGCCGCCGCCACCGAATTTGACCGCTTCCTGGCCGACTTCATCCCCGGGATGCGGGAGGGTGACCTGCTGATGATCACCGCCGACCACGGCTGCGACCCCTCCTACACCAAGACCACCGACCATACCCGCGAGTATGTGCCGTATCTGGTCTGCGGCAAGGGCGTGAAGCCCGGTGTGGATTTGGGCACCCGGCTCTGCTTTGGCACCATTGCACAGACCGTGTGTGAATATCTGGGCGTGGATGCTTCCAGCCTGGACGGCCACAGCGTGCTGCAGGAGATCCTGAAGTAATATGAGCCCTCTCAGTCATGCGACAGCGTGACCGAGAGGGCTATTTTTTGTGCAAAGTCTTGAACAATATAGTCAGTTGTGGTAGACTAGCACATGCACGCCCGGTGCTTACAAGGTTTACGCTGGGCGCAGGAATTGATATGGTTTCAGAATAGAAGGAGACTATCACATGAGAATCAATCGTACTCTGGGTCTGGCACTGACCGCTGCTGTGCTGGCTGTTGCCATGACTGGCTGCTCCAATAGTGCATCTTCCACCGCATCCTCCACCGCATCCTCCGCTGCTTCCAGCGAGGCTGCTTCCTCTGTGGCCGCTTCCAGCGAAGCTGCCGAGAGCGAGGCCGCTGCCGCCAGCGTTGTCAGCACCGAGGATCTGGATGTGAACGGTACCACCTACTCCGCTGACTGCTACGGCGAGTTCACCCTGTCCAACGGCGACACCATGAAGCTGTGGAAGGTGAAGGACGCTTACGCAGATCTGAGCGCTCTGCCCATGAAGGGCATGGCCGAGGAGTTCCCCATCGAGGCCGAGGCCGAGCAGATCTATGTTGCTGACGTGACCAGCAACGGCGAGACCACCCGCCAGTATCTGCGCACCGACAAGGCTGGCCGCAACGGCACTGTCTCTGTCAAGACCTTTGAGCTGGGCGACGCTGAGTAATCGCGCTTCCCTGTAAGATCAGAAGACAACAAGCCCCGGACCTTTTGCAAGGCCCGGGGCTTGTGCTGTTTTATCCTGTTTTATTCTCCGCTGCTGCTGGAGCCGAACAGGGCATCCAGCACGGTGGAAGCGGCCTGATGCAGGGAGTTGGCAGCAGATTCCACCTGCTCCTGTGTGGGCAAGGAGATAGAAGGTGTTTCTGCTCCGCCGGTGGATTCACTGCTGGCTTCACTCTCGGCAGGTGCTTCGGTGGAAGCCTCGCTTTCGGCAGGCGCTTCGGGGGTGGGTTCTGCGGGCTGCTCATCGGCGGGCTGTTCCGCAGGCACGCTCTCGGCAGGTTCCTCCACAATGACACTGTCGGGCGATTCCTCCACAGAGGTGCCCGCGTTGGGGTCAGCTGTGGGGGTGAACACCTCGGTCTTTTCGGGGGTCTGCTGGGTATCGCTCACGGTGCCCTCGCCGCCCAGAACGGATGCAATCAGCTCCTTGGCCTGGTTGACCGAGTTCTCATCCGGCTTCATCACATAGAGGCTCTGACCCTTTGCGGAGTAGCACTGGGAGCTCTTGCCGCTGGTGCCGGTCACGGCATAGCTCTGGATGTCCCAGTCAGACAGGCTTGCCAGCTGCATCCGCACCAGTGCGGAGATCTGCTCCTGAGAAAGGCTGGTCACAAAGCAGTCGGACACAGCATCCATCAGCTTGGAAAAACTCATCAGCACAGTGGGGGATTTGATCTTGTTCATCATGGCATCGATGACTTTCATCTGGTTGATGCCGCGCTGGATATCGCCGGAGGCAAAGGCGTGACGCTCACGGGCAAAGGCCAGAGCGCTCTTGCCGTCCAGATGGTTCCAGCCCTCGGCAAAGGTGGTGGGATCATAATAGCCGGGGCTGCCCACCGAGGTGAACGCCTGATCGGAGTAGACATCCACGCCGCCCACGGCATCGATGATGCTGATGAAGCCCGCAAAGTTGATGCGGAGGTATTGGTCCACATTGACCCCGTACAGGTTGCCCAGGGTTGCCATGCTGGTCTCCACGCCGTACAGACCGGCATGGGTCAGCTTGTCCTTGCTGTTGGTACCCGCCAGATCAACGTAGTAATCGCGGGGAGTGTTGATGAGCGCCACCCGTTTGGTGGAGGGATTGACCACGGCAAGGATGTTCACATCGCTGCGGGCTTTTTCGGTCAGTTCGCCGCGGTTGTCCACGCCGCTCAGGTAGACCACAAAGGGCTCCTTGGTGATCTTGTTGGCCTCGGTGCCGGTGACAAGGCCGGAGGTCACGTTATCCAGTGCACTCAGGCCCTGCTGCGCCCAGACACAGCCCAGCGCCAGAAAGGCACACAGGAACACCGAGAACACCCGGGATACCTTGCGGGGGGCGCTGTACTCCTGGCAGCGCTTGACCAGCAGCCAGAACAGCACCAGCAGCGCCGCAATGATGACCAGATACAGCGCGGGCAGCATCTGGGTGCGACAGAGCTGGAAGAAGGCCGCAATGCTCAGAATGGCTTGTACGATCAGCAAAACAGTACCTCGTTTCGGGTTGGCCGCGCCGGTATCTGCATCCGGCCTGCGGCGGGGGGGCTTTGACTCCGGGGCAGACCCGCCGGTATGCTTCGGCGGCTTGGGCGGTGCAGGCGGCGGGGTGGGAGCGGCAGTTTCCGGCGCAAAAAAGGCCGCGCTGTCCACCTCCACAGTCTTTTCTTCCGGTGGGCGGTGGCCCCGGTGGATGTGCCGGGTGCTGTCATCGTCCGTGTGGGAACGGGAAGTTTCATCAAACATAGGAATTCTCCTTTTTGACATGTCCTCAGGCAAGGGGCACGATGGTCAGAACAGCCCGTGCCGGCAGACAGGTGGCCGTCTGATCCTCCTGCGAGATCCAGCCAAAGCTTTCGCAGATGTGGTCAGGGCAGGGGGAATCAATGAACCGTGCCGCGCCGTCCTTGACCTCGATGTGCACCGTCAGATAGCCGGTGTCGATGTCATAGACGGCATCCTTGTCCAGAGAGATCTTCTGCACCGTGTTCGCATCGCCGTAGATCAGCTCCGCGCCCAGGGTGCTGCCGCTCTGCCCGGCACTGCGGAGGTAAAAAAGCACCCCCGCGATCACCAGAACAACAGCGGCGAACAGTAAATTGACCCAGAGATTTTTTTTCTGCTTCATGGCTCAGGCATCCTTCTGGGGGAACAGCTGTTCCAGCTCGGCCAGCCACAGGGCGGCGCAGGCATCGCTGGGCATCCGCCAGTCCCCGCGCGGCGAGAGGGTCACGCTGCCGATCTTGGGGCCGTCGGGCAGGCAGCTGCGCTTGAACTGTTGGGCAAAGAACCGCCAGTAGAAGTTGCGCAGCCACTTGTACAGTACCGCGTCCGGGTATTCCTCCCGGCCCGCAAAGGCCACCCTGGCCAGCCGGAAAATCTTTGCCGGGCCAAAGCCGAAGCGGAGCACATAATAAAGGTAGAAGTCGTGCAGTTCATAGGGGCCCACCAGATCCTCGGTGCGCTGTGCGATCTCGCCGTTGTCCTTGGCGGGCAGTAGCTCGGGGGACACAGGGGTGTCAAGGATGTCCAGCAGCACCTCTTTCAGGGCCGGGGTGGCGGCAATGTCGGCTTCGTACCGGACAAGGTGGCGCACCAGCGTTTTAGGCACGCCTGCGTTCACGCCGTACATGCTCATGTGGTCGCCGTTGTAGGTGGCCCAGCCCAGGGCCAGCTCGGAAAGGTCGCCGGTGCCCACCACCAGGCCGCCGGTGCGGTTGGCAGTGTCCATCAGTTCCAGGGTGCGCACGCGGGCCTGGCCGTTCTCGTAGGTCACGTCCAGCACGCTCTCGTCCTGGCCGATATCCCGGAAGTGGCTGTGCACCGTGGCGGCAATGTCGATCTCGGTAAAGCTGACGTGCAGCTCGTCACAAAGGATCTCTGCATTGCTGCGGGTGCGCTTGGTGGTGCCAAAGCAGGGCATGGTCACGGCCAGCACATCGGTGGTGGGGCGGCCCAGCTGCTTCATGGCGCGGACAGCCACCAGCAGGGCAAGGCAGCTGTCCAGACCGCCCGAAATGCCGATGACGGCTGTTTTGGCGCGGGCGTGCTCAAGACGCTTGGCCAGGCCATCGGCCTGCATCTTCAAAATCAGCTCACAGCGTTCGGCGCGCAGCTGCTCGTTGTGGGGGATAAAGGGGGTGGGGTCTACCCAACGGGTCAGCACGGTGTCGGTCAGGGCCAGGTCGAACTCCACGGTCTGGTAGCCCTCGGTGCTGGGCTCAAAGCTGGTGTTGCGCGCCCGCTCCGATTCCATCCGCTGGCAGTCCAGCTCTGTCTCGGCAAGGCCGCCCGCAAAGGGCTTCACCTCGGCCAGCAGGGTGCCGTTCTCGGCGATCAGGTCGTGGCCTGCGAACACCATGTCCTGGGTGCTCTCGCCGTGGCCTGCCGAGGCGTACAGGTAGCCGCAGAGCAGGCGGGCAGACTGGTTCTCCACCAGTGCCCGGCGGTACTCGGCCTTGCCCACCGTTTCATCGCTGGCCGAAAGGTTGGCGATGACGGTAGCGCCTGCCAGTGCGTGGAAGGTGGAGGGCGGCAGCGCGCTCCACAGATCCTCGCAGAGCTCCACGCCCAGCACAAAGCTGGGCATCTGACGGCAGCGGAAGAGCAGGGAGGTGCCAAAGGGGACATCCTGCCCGCAGACATTCACCCACTCCACCTCGGTGGAACCGGGGGTGAACTGCCGCTTTTCATAGAACTCGCCGTAGTTGGGCAGGTACGTTTTGGGAACCAGACCCAGCAGCTGCCCGCGGCAGAGCACGGCAGCGCAGTTGTACAGCTTGCCCCGCACCATCAGGGGCAGGCCCACAAGGGCCACGGTGTCCAGCTCCCGGCTGGCATCCAGCAGCTCCTGCAGGCCGGTCAGGGCTCCCTGCTGCAGGGTGCGCTGCAAAAACAGGTCGCCGCAGGTATAGCCGGTCAGGCAGAACTCAGGGAACACGGCCAGCTTTACGCCGCGGGCGGCGGCGGCACGCAGCTCCGTGAGGATCTGCCGGGTGTTGTAGGCGCAGTCCGCCACCCGAAGCGCGGGCGAGAGGGCTGCTGCTTTCAAAAAACCATCTTTCATCGGAGGATTTCACATCCTGTCTCTCTTGTTTGCCCACGGAGAACAACTGTGCTCCCGTGGTGAGGATAGTATACCACACTCTGGCCAAAACGAAAAGAGGGCTGTTATCAACCTTCTCTGCCCCTGCGCCTGACGGCGGGGCAAAGAAG
Source organism: Faecalibacterium sp. I2-3-92 (assembly GCF_023347315.1). Taxonomy (GTDB): domain Bacteria; phylum Bacillota; class Clostridia; order Oscillospirales; family Ruminococcaceae; genus Faecalibacterium; species Faecalibacterium duncaniae. The sequence goes on along the minus strand of NZ_CP094470.1, from coordinate 2,095,939 downwards.
GGTTCTAACAACCCCCTGCAGATACACCAAATGGAAAACGAGATGGACCGTAAGCCGGGTTCTGTATTAAACGACGATCTGTCTAGGCCTGCCATTGCTGACAGGCTCATGCCGCCTTCGGGACACGCGAGCAGCGCTGTACGTCCCATATAGGCGTTGCTTCCGGTAGGGTTTACAAAGCCGCATAGTCACCCATGCGCTGGTGAGCTCTTACCTCGCCCTTTCATCCTTACCGCATTGCTGCGGCGGTTTCCTTTCTGTTGCACTTTCCCTGAGGTCACCCTCGGCTGCCGTTAGCAGTTACCGTGCTCTGTGAGGCCCGGACTTTCCTCAGAGCGGTCAAAGCCGCCCCGCCGCCGTATGTTCCACTCGTTTTCCGTTCCCCATGATACCATAAAAAAACAAGATTTGCAAGTGACGATGAAATTTGGTATAATAAATCTAAATATGGCGTGAAATTTTTGGGAGGAACAAAGGATGCAGCTGCTTTTCAATGTCCCGCCCGAAGCCGATGGCGTGCTGCTGCGCGGCTTTCTGCGCCGGTGTGCCGTCTCCACGGAGCTGGCCCGGGCGGTCAAATTCCATGGCAGCGGCTTTTTTGCGGACGATGTTCCCATTCTGGCCAACCGCCGTGTGCAGGCAGGGCAGGTGATCCGCTTTGCGCTGCCCGCCGACGGCCCCGGCGTGGAGCCCCAGCCTGAGATCCCGGTCAGGGTCGTTTACGAGGATGCTTTTGCCGTGGTGCTGGAAAAACCGCCCCATCTGGCGGTCCACCCCACCCTGAACTACCCCCGGAATACCCTGGCCAACGGCTATGCCGCCTGGGCGGCTGCCCACGGCGAAAGCCCGGTGTTCCGCCCGGTGAACCGGATCGATAAAGACACCAGCGGGCTGGTGCTGGCCGCAAAGAACGGCTATGCCGCGCCCCTGTTGGCCGAGGGCGTAGAGAAACTCTATTACGCCATCGTGGAGGGCGAACTGCCCCTTGGCCCCGGAGTCATCGATGCCCCCATTGGCCGGAGAGGGGACAGCATCATCGGGCGGTGCGTGACCCCCGAGGGGAAGCCCAGCCGCACCGAGTATACCATATTAAAGGCAGAGCAGGGCCTGAGCCATGCCGCCTGTGTTCCCGTGACGGGCCGCACCCATCAGATCCGGGTGCACTTTGCATCCATCGGCCACCCGCTGGCCGGGGACGACCTTTACGGCGGGCACCGTGACCGCATTGCCCGGCAGGCGCTCCATTGCGCCCGGCAGAGTTTCCGGGTGCCGGCTTACACCGAGGTGCCCGGCGGCATCCGGCTGGAAACGCCGGTGGAGGAACACGCCCGCACCGTTGCAGTGGAGAGCCCCCTGCCCGAGGATATGCGGGCATTGCTGGATGCTGAAATATGAAAATATGGTGAAACCTCTGTGAAAGCTCTGCCCAAATTTTGTGACAAGCCTTGTATCGGCCCGGGCAGAGTGTATAATTGATATGAATTTGTAACTTTCGACCCAAAACGTCAGGAAGGAGCAACCCCTTTTGATCGAAGAAAAAACAAAGGAGCCGCAGAGCCAGGCTCCTGCAGCGCCGGTGAAGGGCAGAGAAAAACTGCGAAGCTTCTGGGCAAAGGTCCAGATCTCCGGCCTGCTGCGGCGGCACCGTTTCCGCCGCAAAACGCAGCGGCACATGAATGATGTGGCCAAAAAGCTGCGGGCCAGTGCCGTGGTGCTGGCAGTTGGCGAGGCACTTTATGTACTGGGCTTTGCGGCAGAGTACATGGTGGTGCGCACAGGGCGCGGCATTGCTGCCGTGGCGCGCAAACTGGCCCGCTGGTGCAGGAATGCCCTGCATACCATCATTGCAACAGCCTTTCCCGGTGCGGCGCAGATTTTCAAGGATCTGCTGGCACCGCTTTACCTGTTCTTCAAGGGCCTCGGCGCTGTGGCGGCCCACGCCAACGACGTGCGCCGGGAGCGGGGCTTTGGTGCTTCCGTAAAAGCGGCCGGGCGCTATTTTGTGGGCGGGCTCAAGCGCAACCTGAGCTTGCTGCCCCGGACAGCAATGTACATCCTGCCCCTGTGTATGCTGGCTGTGTTCGTCACGGTCTGGAACAGGACGATGGCCCAGCCCTATGCGCTGGCTGTGCAGGTGAACGGCCAGACCGTTGGCTATGTGGCCAATGAGGAAGTGTTCAACCTCGCAAAAGAGGATGTGATGCAGCGCATCAACTACGCCGGTTCGGACAAGACCGAGCTGACCATCGAGCCGACCTATACCATCTCTGTGACCCACAAGACCATGGACGAGAGCGAGACGGCAAACGCCATTCTGCAGAGCGCCAGTGACCAGATCAGTGAGGGCACCGCCCTGTATCTGGACGGGGAACTGACGGCAGTCTGCTCCGATGGTGACACCCTGCGCAGCTATCTGGAGAGCCTGCTGGCCCCCTACGAGGATCAGGCAGACGAGAACATCAGCGTGGGCTTTAATAAAAATGTGACGCTGGAAGATGGAGTCTACTTCAACGACAGCTTTGAGGATGACAATTCCATCGAGAATATGCTGACCGGCGTGCAGCAGCAGGAGAAGATCTACACGGTCAGGGCGGGCGATACCCTGTGGGATATTGCCCAGAAGAACGACCTGACCTTCCGGGAGCTGTGTGCCCTGAATCCGAATTTCAAGGGGGCTCCCCTGACCGAGAACTCCAATATCCAGGAGGGCGACCAGCTGATCGTGACCAAGCAGGAGGCTCTGCTGGAAGTCCGCATCACCAAGGTGGAGACGCGGGAGGAGGAGATCCCCTTCGGCACCGAGACCACCCAGTCCAACGAGTACACCAAGGGTACCACCAAGACCCTGCAGGAGGGCCAGAACGGCCTGCGCCGCGTCACCATGCAGAACGTCTACGATACCAATGGCGCGCTGCTGGAGCAGACCATCCTTTCCACCGAGACCATCCGGGAGCCGGTGAACAAAAAGGTGGTCGTTGGCACCAAAAAGGTCACGAAGAACGGTGCGGCGGCATACATCGGCGGCAGCGGTCAGTTCATCTGGCCTGTGCCGGGCTACCGCAACTGCTCGCGCTGGTATGGCAGCGGCCATAAGGGCGTGGATATCTGTGCCTCTGCCGGTACGCCCATCTATGCATCGGCGGGCGGCACCGTGACCAAGGCGGGTTATAACAAGGCCGGTGCCGGTACGGGCTATGGTTATTCTGTGATCATCAGCCACTCCGGCGGCTATACCACGGTCTATGCCCACTGCCTGTCTCTGGCGGTCAGTGCGGGCCAGACCGTGCGGCAGGGCCAGCTCATCGGCTATGTGGGCAGCACGGGCCGCTCTTCCGGCAACCACTGCCACTTCGAGATCCGCCGCAATGGCTCGTACATCGCACCGCAGAGCGTGTTCCCCGGAAAGCGATAAATCAGAACAGGACCTCTCCGTCAATGCTTCGCATTGCCACCTTTCCTAATAGGAGAGGCAAGGGAGCGGAAGCATAAACTTGGCTCCCCTATCAGGCAACAACGACGACCGCCGCCAGTGGCGGATGAAGGGAGGCGTTGTTGGGGCAGCGGCCAGCAGGACACGAGTGCAATACTTTGCACGAAGTGGACGCTGGGAGCCGCAACTCGTATGCTGGCGTGAAGCGCCTGAGAGGTTTATTTTACAAACAAAAAAGGAGAATGATTATGGCAACACCCCACATCAGCGCTGAAAAAGGCGATTTCGCAAAGACCGTCCTGATGCCCGGCGATCCGCTGCGGGCAAAGTTCATCGCGGATACCTTCCTCAAGGATGTCCGCCAGGTCACCGGTGTCCGTGGAATGCTGGGCTTTACCGGCACCTATGAGGGCCGCCCCATCAGTGTGATGGGCAGCGGCATGGGAATGCCCTCCATCGGCATCTACTCCTACGAGCTGTACAAGTTCTACGATGTGGACAACATCATCCGCATCGGCTCTGCCGGCAGCTACACCGACAAGGCCAAGCTGTTTGATGTGGTGCTGGCTGCCGGTGCCGTGAGCGAGAGCAATTATGCCCGGGTCCAGAGCGGCTTTGAGGGGGATCTCACCCTGCCCAGCCAGACCCTGAACGACAAGCTGCGTGCTTCTGCCGCAAAGCAGGGCATCCCCCTGATCGAGGGCAACATCCATTCCTCCGATGTGTTCTATCGCCAGCCCTCCGATGAAAAGCCCACCTACTGGGAAAAGCTGCGGGATGAGCGCGGCTGCCTGTGTGTGGAGATGGAGAGCTTTGCCCTCTTCGCCAACGCTCAGGTTCTGGGCAAGAACGCCGCCTGCCTGCTGACCATCTCCGACAGCTTCGTCTCTCCGGAGATCACCACCGCCGAGCAGCGTCAGACCAGCTTCACCAACATGATGAAGGTCGCACTGGGCGCGGAGTACTAAGTTTATTTTTGAGAGCGAAAGAGGGCTGTTGCCAAAAAGCAACGGCCCTCTTTTTAGGTGTCAGTATAGTGCCCGAAGCAATCTCATTTAATCTACCTCGATCAAATCGTGCTCGGTGAGCTTGGCTTTTCCGGTATCGATGTCGTGGACGATCTGGCGGAGATGATTGATGTTGCTTTCCGAGTAGAACGGGTCGGCGGAAACCTCAAAGGGAATGCGGTGCTCCCGGGAAACTTTTTTGGCGAAAATCGTGAATGCCGTTGTCATAGAAAGTCCCATCTCGGCGCAAACCTCTTCCATGTTGCGTTTCAGGTCTGGGTCCATCCGGAAGTTCACATTGACTGCATTTGCCATTCTAATACACCTCCTTCTTGATTCTATTATATGCGTCTGTAATGAAAAATGCAAGAACTTTCGTTACATAATAAATGAACAACGAGAAATCTCTTGAAGAATTTGAGAACACGCCGTATAATTGAAGTGCAAAAGAGGGGATGAAAGATGAACGACTTTCAATCAAATCAGGATATCTGCCTTGTACCTTATTACCCAGCCTATGAAATTGCCCTTCCGTGGTATCAGGACGCAGAACTGTGCCATCATGTAGATAATCAGAATCGCATTTATGACCTGCCTATCCTGAAAAATATGTACCAGTATCTGGATAGTCATGGTGATTTGTTCTACATTGGATATAAGGGCATTCTGTGCGGAGATGTATGCTTGCAGACAAGCGGAGAAATTTCGATTGTGGTCTGCAAAGAGTATCAGAATCGGCACATTGGGAGAACAGTGATTGGGAAGATTCTTGCACTGGCAAAAGAGAAGAAATATCCGCAATGCTATGCAGAAATTTATTCCTTCAACAAGCAGTCCCGCAAAATGTTTGAAAGTATAGGATTTGTTCAGAAAGACGCAGAAACGTTTGTTTATACTTTAGAATGAAAAGGAGGCCCCTATGACCAATCTGACTTTAGACGAAAAGAAAGCCCTGATCCGGATGGCACTGGAAGCCCGGGAGCAGGCCTATGTGCCTTACTCCGACTTTATGGTGGGCGCTGCCCTGCGGGCCGAAGATGGCCGCATCTTCACCGGCTGCAATGTGGAAAACGCTGCTTTCACCCCCACCAGCTGTGCCGAGCGCACGGCCCTGTTCAAGGCGGTGAGTGAGGGCGTGACCCGCTTCACCGATATTGCCGTGGTGGGCTCCCGCCGCGGTGAGGTGAACAAGCAGATCACCTCACCCTGCGGGGTCTGCCGTCAGGCGCTGTTTGAGTTCGGCGGGCCGGAGCTGAACGTTATCATGGCAAAGACCCCCGATGATTTCATCGAGCGCAGCATGGACGAGCTGCTGCCCTTCGGTTTTGGCCCCTCCAACGTGGCGGGCAACAAAGCCGTGGAAGAGTGAGGCGGGAAGCGGATATTTTGCCAAAATTGGCGAAATAGTACGACTTTTACGCGAATTTTACAAAAAATCTGTAAAGATTTTGTAATCGGAAATGCCTTGCTTTCCTCACATGACCCGGCTATACTTGGGTCAGTAAATGTGCAAGTGTGCGCATTCCCTTTTTAAAGCGCAATTTTTAATGTATAAAAAGGAGAGTTTTCTTATGATGATTTCTCGTCGTAACTTCCTGGCTGTGGCTGGCGCTGCAGCTGCTGCCGCTGCTCTGACCGCCTGCGGTGGTTCTTCCTCTTCCACCAGCACCGCTTCTTCCACTGCTTCCTCTGCAGCTTCTGAGGCTGGCTCCGAGGCTGCCAGCAAGATCACAAAGGTCGCTCTGACCTGCGATACCGGCACGATCGATGACGAGAGCTTCAACCAGGCTTGCTGGAGCGCTGTTTCCAGCTACATGGGCGATGACTGCCAGTACTACATCCCCGAGGCTGACGCTTCCGATGAGGACCGTGAGACCATGATCCGTCAGGCTGTCAACGATGGCGCTGAGGTCATTGTCTGCGTTGGCTACCTGTATGGTGCTTCTCTGGCATGGGCTGCTGAGCAGTACCCCGATGTCAAGTTCGTCGCTATCGATGTCACCCAGGGCGATATCGGCACCGATGAGATCCCCTCCAACTGCTACTGCATCACCTTCAAGGAGGAGCAGGCAGGCTATCTGGCAGGTTACGCCATTGCCAAGGACGGCAAGACCAAGCTGGGCTTCCTGGGCGGCATGGCTGTTCCCGCTGTTATCCGTTACGGCTACGGCTTTGTGCAGGGCGCTGATGCTGCTGCTCAGGAGCTGGGCCAGAACATCGACATCAACTACTTCTACGGCGGCCAGTTCTACGGCGATGCCAACATCACCTCCCGTATGGAGGGCTGGTACTCCAACGGCACTCAGGTCGTCTTTGCCTGCGGCGGCGGCATCTACACCTCCGCTGTTGAGGCTGCCCTGAAGAACAACGGCTACGTCATCGGCGTTGACGTTGACCAGAACTACATCGGCGCAAACGGCGTTGCTGACGGCACCTATGCTTACAACCCGTTCATCACCTCCGCTATGAAGGGTCTGTCTGAGGCTGTTTCTACTTCTCTGTCCGACATCGAGGCAGGCGAGTGGAGCACCATCGCAGCAACCAACGGCAACTTTGGTCTGGAGGACGGCGATTACATTGGCCTGCCCACCGCTGAGGACAGCTGGAACTTCGAGACCTTCACGGTTGAGGAGTACGAGGAGCTGAAGCAGAAGATCGCTTCCGGCGAGATCGTTGTTGACAACAGCTCTGACGACGCTACCAAGCCCACCGTCAGCGAGTTCACCAACGTCACCTACATCCAGTAAAATTTGAACAGTCCGCAAGGGCTGCAGGGAACGACCCTCTCCGTCATTGCCGCCAGGCTTTGACGGAGAGGGTCGTTTTTGTCTCGCGAAAAATCGTGCAGCTTGCACAAAAGTAATACTTATAAGAGTACATCCCGCCAAAAAATCAAAAAGAAGTGTGCAAAACCGCAAAAATACGGTATAATGGTACACAGAATAGTATAGGTGTCGATTTGACACGAAAGGAGAGTGAGCAGATTGGCAGAGGATTTTGTGATCGAGATGCTCCACATTACCAAGGAGTTCCCTGGAATCAAGGCAAACGATGATATCACCCTGCAGCTGCGCAAGGGCGAGGTACATGCCCTGCTGGGCGAAAACGGCGCTGGCAAAAGTACGCTGATGAGCGTGCTGTTCGGCTTGTACCAGCCGGAAGCCGGTAAGATCCTCAAGAACGGCAAGGAGGTCGCTGTCCGCAACCCCAACGATGCAAACGCACTGGGCATCGGCATGGTGCACCAGCACTTCAAGCTGGTGGAATGCTTCAGCGTGCTGGATAACATCATTCTGGGCGTGGAGCCCAATAAGCTGGGCTTTTTGCAGAAGGCTGAGGCCCGCAAGAAGGTCATGGCCCTGAGCGAGAAGTACGGCCTGCGTGTGGACCCCGATGCACTCATCAGTGATATCTCTGTTGGTATGCAGCAGCGTGTTGAGATCCTGAAGATGCTCTACCGCGACAACGAGATCCTGATCTTTGATGAGCCCACCGCTGTTCTGACCCCGCAGGAGATCGACGAGCTGATGGAGATCATGCGCGGGTTCAAGAAGGAAGGCAAATCCATCCTCTTCATCACCCACAAGCTCAACGAGATCATGGCAGTGGCAGACCGCTGCACGGTTCTGCGCAAGGGCAAGTATATGGGCACTGTGGACATCAAGGACACCACCAAGGAAGAGCTTTCCCGCATGATGGTCGGCCGCGATGTTCAGCTGCAGGTGGACAAAAAGCCCGCCGCCCCCGGCGAGGTGGTGCTGGACGTGCAGAACGTTACCATGCACAACGCCCAGCACAAGAAGGATGCCGTCAAGAACGTCTCCTTCCAGGTGCGTGGCGGTGAGATCGTCTGTCTGGCGGGCATCGAGGGCAACGGCCAGACCGAGTTTGTCTACGGCCTGACTGGTCTGGAAAAGTTCAACAGCGGCAAGGTGCTGCTGGACGGCAAGGAGATCACCAACGAGAGCATCCGCCAGCGCTCCAAGGACGGCATGAGCCATATCCCTGAGGACCGCCACAAGCATGGTCTGGTGCTGGATTACAGTCTGGAGAACAATATGGTGCTCCAGCGCTACTGGCAGCCCGAGTTCCAGCACAACGGCTTTATCCGCAGTGAAAAGGTGCGGGAGTATTCCGATAAGCTGATCGCCCAGTATGACGTGCGCAGCGGCCAGGGCAGCGCCACCATCGTGCGCAGCATGTCCGGCGGCAACCAGCAGAAGGCGATCATTGCCCGTGAGATCGACAAAGACCCCAAGCTGCTGGTGGCAGTGCAGCCCACCCGCGGCCTGGATGTCGGTGCCATTGAGTATATCCACAAGCAGATCGTGGATGAGCGCGACAGGGGCAAGGCCGTGCTGCTGGTCAGTCTGGAGCTGGACGAGGTGATGAACCTCTCTGACCGGATCCTTGTGATGTACGAGGGTGAGATCGTGGGTGAGTTTGACCCCAAGACCACCACAGTCCAGGAGCTGGGCCTGTACATGGCCGGTGCCCGCAAGCAGGGAAAGGAGTAAGCAGAAATGAAAAACAAAAAACTTTCCCACAACGGGCTGCAGGGTTCTGTCACCAGCGTGATGGCTGCTCTGCTGTGTATCCTGATCGGTCTGGCTGTGGGCTTCCTCGTGCTGCTGGCCATCAACCCGGCCCACGCATGGGCAGACGGTTTTGTCCGCATCCTCAAGGGCGGCTTCCATGATGCCCCCTATGGTGTCGGCAAGGAGCTGGCCAACGCCGCGCCCCTGATCATGACCGGCCTTTCCGTGGGCTTCGCCTTCAAGACCGGCCTGTTCAACATCGGTGCAGCCGGTCAGTACACGCTGGGCGCTTACGGTGCCCTCTACTGCGCCATCATGCTCAAGCTGCCCTGGTTCGTCTGCCTGCTGGCTGCGGCCATTCTGGGCGGTCTGTGGGGGGCCATCCCCGGTTTCTTCAAGGCCTACTTCAACATCAACGAGGTCATTACCTCCATCATGTTCAACTGGATCGGCCTGTACCTCGTCAATGAGCTGGTCTACCAGAACGGCACCGGCCCCATGTACGATGTGCGCAACACCCGCACCCTGAACCTGGGCAAGAACGCGGATTTCGCCCAGTCCGTTATCCCGGACTTCGGCCTGAACAAGCTGTTCCAGACCAACAGCACCACCATTGCCATCTTCCTGGCCGCTGTGGTTGCCATCCTGATTTGGGTGGTGCTGAACAAGACCACCTTTGGCTATGAGCTGAAGGCGGTCGGCCTGAATAAGAGTGCTGCCCGCTACGCCGGTATCAACGAAAAGAAGAACATCATCCTCTCCATGGCCATTGCCGGTGCGCTGGCAGGCTTTGGCGCGGGCCTGTTCTATCTGTCCAACGTGGGCCAGTGGAACCCCCTGAACTCCACCAGCCTGCCCGCCATGGGCTTCAACGGCATCTCCGTTGCCCTGCTGGCAAGCTCCAACCCCATTGGCACCATCTTCTCGGCCCTGTTCATCTCCCACATCTCGGTGGGCGGCACCTTCCTTTCCACCAAGTATTATCCCACGGAGATCGCCGACCTGATCAGCGGCATCATCATCTACCTGTGTGCATTCTCCATGCTGTTCCGCGGCAAGATCCAGAAGCTGCTGTTCAAGAATGCGGACAAGACCAATGTGAACGCAGAGCCTGCCCCGGCGGAAAAGGCCAACGCGAAGAAGGAGGGCAAGTAAGATGCTGCTTTTGATCAAATATACCCTGCTGTATGGCATCGTCCTGATGCTGGTGGCACTGGGCGGTATGTTCAGTGAGCACTCCGGCATCATCAACATCGCGCTGGAAGGCATCATGGTCATCGGCGGTGTGGCGGGTGTTCTGACCCTGACCATGCTTCCGGCCGACATGTCGCCGTTCCTGGTGGTGCTGATCTCGGTCCTGGTGGCTGCGTTGGCCGGTATCGTGTACAGCCTGCTTCTGGCCTTTGCTTCCATCAACCTGAAAGCGGACCAGACCATCGGCGGCACGGCCCTGAACCTGCTGGCCACCGCCATTGCCGTGGTCATTGCCAAGTATTTCAGCGACAGCGGCAGCGCCAAGCTGAACTATTCCAACAAGCCGTTCCTGTTCAGCATCGGCGGCCTGGAGCTGAGCATCTTTGTGCCGTTGGGCATCGTGCTGCTCGTCATCAGCTATGTGGTGCTGTACAAGACCCGCTTCGGTCTGCGCCTGCGCGCCTGCGGCGAACATCCTCAGGCAGCCGATTCTGTGGGCATCAACGTCTACAAGATGCGCTATGCGGGTGTGCTGCTTTCCGGTGCGCTGGGCGCTATCGGCGGTCTGGCCTATATCGTGCCCCCGGTGCAGACCTGGAACTTTGAGGTCGGCGTGGCCGGTGCAGGCTTCCTTGCACTGGCTGTTATGATCTTTGGTCAGTGGAAGCCTTTCAACATCTGTGCCGCCGCCATGTTCTTTGCCGTGTTCAAGAGCCTGGCAAACATTGCGGACTCCACCTTCCTGGCGCAGCTCCACTGGTCCAGCAACATCTATAACATGATGCCGTTCATCGCATCCATGATCATTCTGGCCTTTACCTCCAAAAACAGCATGGCCCCCAAGGCTGAGGGTATCCCTTACGACAAGGGTTCCCGCTGAGCGAGGTTTGTTCCAAGGGCGCAGCTGCTTTTCCGGGCAGCTGCGCCCTTGGTGTTCAAAACCCGACAAAGGAGATGGAATGTGGATTGCCTTTGTCAAAAAGTCTGTTATAATGGAATTTATTGAAAGTCATACTGTCAGACAGGAGAATTGCGATGCGTATTTATGATCTGATCGCGAAAAAGCGCGATGGCGGTACCCACACCCGGGAAGAGCTGGAAGCCATTGTCAACGGCTTTGTCAGTGGGGAAGTGGCCGATTACCAGATGGCTGCCTGGATGATGGCGGTCTACCTGCGCGGCATGACCAACGAAGAAACAGCCGAGCTGACGGACGTGATGGCCCACAGCGGCGTGATGGTCGATCTTTCCCCCATCCCCGGCATCAAGGTGGATAAGCACTCCACCGGCGGCGTGGGCGATAAGACCACCCTTGTGATTGCCCCTGTGGTGGCGGCCTGCGGTGTAAAGATCGCCAAGATGAGCGGCCGCGGCCTGGGCCATACCGGCGGCACCATTGATAAAATGGAGAGTGTGCCCGGCACCAGAACTGCCCTTTCGCAGGAGGAGTTCTTTGCCCAGGTGAACAAAATCGGGCTGTCGGTCATTGGCCAGAGCGAGGGCATTGCCGTGGCGGATAAGAAGATGTACGCCCTGCGGGATGTGACCGCCACGGTCAGCTGCATCCCGCTGATCGCCTCTTCCATCATGTCCAAGAAGCTGGCCTCCGGCTCTGATGCCATCCTGCTGGATGTGACCACCGGCACCGGTGCCTTTATGAAGACCGTGGACCAGAGCATTGATCTGGCTGAGCTGATGGTCGCCATCGGCACCCACCATGGCCGCCGGGTGGCCGCCATGATCACGGATATGGACACCCCGCTGGGCCGCAACATCGGCAACAGCCTTGAGGTCATGGAGAGCATGGACGTGCTCAAGGGCAAGGGCCCTGCCGACCTGACCGAGGTCTGCCTGCAGCTGGCCGCCAATATGCTGGTGCTGGCAGGCAAGGGTACCCCGGCGGAGTGCCGTGCCATGGCACAGGCTGTGATCGCGGACGGCTCTGCCTTTGCCAAGTGCAAGGAGATGTTTGCGGCCCAGGGCGGCGACACCCGTGTGCTGGACGATTACAGCCTGTTTGAGCAGCCCGCAGCCAGCTTTGAGCTGCGGGCCGAGCAGGATGGCTACATCGTGGCCAACGATGCCGAGAAGATCGGCTCTGCCAGTGTGCTGCTGGGCGCTGGCCGCCAGAAGAAGGGAGACCCGCTGGACTTTGCGGCCGGCATCACCCTGCATAAAAAGCGCGGCGACTATGTGCACAAGGGCGAAAGCCTGGCCACCTTCTACGGTGCGGCAGATAAGTTTGAAGCCGCTGCTGCGGAGTACCGCAGCGGTCTGGTCTATGGTGCGGAAAAGCCCGAGGAGGCCCCGCTGGTCTACGCCCTGGTCACCAAGGACGGCGTGGAGCGCTACTGAGAAAGCATCCTTCCCGCAAGGCGGGAGGGACGGAAAGGACATTTTCTATGAAGATCATTCTGGTGGGCTGCGGCAAGGTCGGCACAGCGCTGGCACGTCAGCTCAGCGAGGAAGGCCACAATGTCACGGTCATCGATACCAACAAGGCCCGTGTGGAGCATATCAGCGAATCCTATGACGTGATGGGCATTACCGGCAACGGCTCCTCCATCGCAACGCTGTCCGAGGCGGGGATCGAGGAGGCGGACGTGTTCATTGCAGTCACCGGCTCGGACGAGCTGAACCTGCTCTGCTGCATGTTCGCCAAAAAGGCGGGCCATTGCCACGCCATTGCCCGTGTGCGCAACCCCTCCTACAGCCATGAGCTGGACTTCATCAAAAAGCAGATCGGCATTTCGGCCATCATCAACCCGGAGATGGCGGCGGCGCGGGAGATCTCCCACCTGCTGCGCTTCCCCGGTGCCAGCAAGATCGATACCTTTGCGGAAGGCCGGGTGCGGCTGATCAAGTTCACCCTGACCGAGGCACAGGCACTGGACGGCGTGGCCATCCGGGAGATCCCCACCCGGCTCAAGAGCGATATCCTGGTCTGCGCCGTGGAGCGCGACGGCGGGGTCATCATCCCCAACGGTAATTTTGTGCTCCGGACCGGCGATCAGGTCACCTTTCTTGCAACGCAGGAAAAGGCCCACGCGTTCTTCCAGCGCATCCATCTGGCCGTGCGCCCGGTGCGCAATGCCCTCATCGTGGGCGGCGGTGCCATTGCCTTCTATCTGAGCCAGGAGCTGCTGGAAAACCATGTCCGGGTGCGGATCGTGGAGCGGGACCCCGCCCGCTGCGATGTGCTGGCCCAGGCCCTGCCCGAAGCACAGATCCTGTGTGAGGACGGCTCCAACCGCGAGTTCCTGCTCTCCGAGGGCCTGACCTCCACCGAGGCCTTTGTGGCCCTGACCAACATCGACGAGGAAAATGTTCTGCTGACCCTGTTTGCCAAGAAGCATTCCAACGGCAAGCTGGTCACCAAGATCAACCGCCTGGAATTTGATGATATCCTGGCCGGGCTTGATCTGGGCAGCATCGTCTACCCCAAGTACATGACCTGCGATTACATCGTGCAGTATGTGCGCGCTTTGCAGAACGAGGCAGGCAGCAACATCAAGACCCTGTACCGCATTCTGGACGACCGCGTGGAGGCATTGGAATTTACGGTCCATGAGAAGAGCCGCGCCACCGGTGTGCCCCTGAGCCAGCTCCACCTGAAAAAGAACCTGCTGCTCTGCTGCATCACCCGCGGCAATGAGATCAAGATCCCGCGCGGCGGCGATGAGATCCAGGTGGGCGACAATGTCATCGTAGTCACGCTGGAGCACGGCCTGCATGACCTGCGGGACATCGTGGAAGATTAACGGAGGCGCGGCATGAATTATGCGATCGTTCTGCGGCTGCTGAGCTACATCCTCTATTGCGAAGCCGCGCTGCTCCTGCTGCCTGCTATGGCCAGCCTGATCTACGGCGAGTGGATGGTGCTGGGCGTGTTCCTGCTCACGGCAGCGCTTTCTGCGGTGGCGGGCGCTCTGCTCCACCGCATCAAGCCCAAGAGCCAGATCTTCTATATGCGGGAGGGCTTTGCCACCACGGCGCTCTGCTGGCTGCTCATCAGTGTGGTGGGCGCGGTGCCCTTTGTGCTCACGGGCAGCATCCCCAACCCGGTGGATGCCATGTTTGAGACCGTTTCCGGCTTCACCACCACCGGTGCCAGCATCCTGCCCGCCGTGGAGGACCTGCCCAGGGGCATCCTGTTCTGGCGCAGCTTCACCCACTGGATCGGCGGCATGGGCGTTCTGGTGTTCCTGCTCTCCCTGCTGCCCCTGACCGGCGGCTCCCATGTCAACCTGATGAAAGCCGAAAGCCCCGGCCCCCAGGTGGATAAGCTGGTGCCCAAGGTGCAGTCCACGGCAAAGATCCTCTATGGCATTTATTTTGGCCTGACTGTCATCGAGTTCTTGTTCCTGTTGTTCGGCGGGATGCCGGTGTTTGAATCTCTGCTGACCTCCTTTGGTACAGCGGGCACCGGCGGCTTCGGCTTCCGCAATGACAGTTTTGCCAGCATGTCGCCCTATGTCCAGTGGGTCGTGACCATCTTTATGATCCTGTTTGGCGTGAACTTCAACGCCTATTTCCTGCTGCTGATGCGCCGATTCCGCCGCGCTGCCGCCAGCGAGGAGGTGCGCGCCTACTTTGTGATCATCGGTGTGGCTGTGGTCATCATCACGGCCAACATTTACAGCATGTACAACGGCTTGGGCGAGGCCCTGCGCCACGCCGCCTTCCAGGTGGGCTCCATCATTACCACCACAGGTTTTTCCAGCTGTGATTTTGACCTGTGGCCCACCCTCTCCAAGGAGATCCTTGTTATGCTGATGTTTGTGGGTGCCTGCGCAGGCAGCACCGGCGGCGGCATGAAGGTCAGCCGCCTCCTGCTGATGGGCAAGACTGTGGGCAAGGAGCTCAAGCAGGCCCTTCACCCGCAGGTGGTGGCCCCGGTCCGGATGGACGGCAAGGTGGTCAACCATGAGACCATCCGCGCCACCAATGTCTATGTGGCCGCCTACATCTTCATCTTTGCGGCATCCTTCTTCCTCATCAGTCTGGATGGCTTTGACATGGTGACCAACTTCACCGCCATTGCCGCCACGTTGAACAACATCGGCCCGGGCCTTGCCCAGGTGGGCCCCATGATGAACTTTGGCAGCTACTCCAACCCCGCCAAGCTGGTTATGATCTTTGACATGCTGGCGGGCCGTCTGGAGATCTTCCCCATGCTGGTGTTCTTTATGCCGGACACCTGGCGGCGGTTCTGAGCAAAATAACAAAGCGGATGCGCTCCCACCGGAACGCATCCGCTTTTTGCTGTATCAGGATTCCTGCGGCTTTTTCCCCAAGAGCGCCACGCCGCTCAGCACGATGACCCCGCCCAGCAGGGCAAGGCCTGCACCGGCCTGCCCGAAAGCATCGCCGACAGCACCCACCAGAGGACTTGCGGGGATCATCAGCAGGCTGTAGGCCATGCCGTCCACGCTGATGAGGGTGGCCCGCTGGTCACTGGGGATGGCATCGTTCAGCTTCTGGCTCTCGTGGAGCAGATAGACCTCCAGCACACCCTGCACCAGCATCATGCCCAGGATGCCGCCCCAGGCGGGCGCAGTACCCACCAGCAGAGTGCCCACACCGCAGAGCAGGGCACAGGCTGTGTAGAGCCGCCGCATGGAGCGGCATCTCACCCGGCGGCCGATCTCGGTACCCGCCACGCAGGCCAGACCGCCCAGCAGCAGGGGAAGGAAGAGCAGCTCCGTGGGCCAGCCCAGCTCAACGAGCCGCTGCTGCAAAAACATTTTGGTCAGGTAGCTGGGCACGCTGATGAGGGCGCTGGATGCGATAAGCTTCACCGCCATTGGGCAGGTGCGCAGGACATGCAGACTGTCCCGCACCAGCTGGCGGAACTGTTCGGGCAGAGCGTGCAGCGGGTGCTTTTCCCGGCTGGCCTGCGACTCAGTGACGATGGGCTCCGCAAGTAGCATATTGGCAAGGGCAGAAGCACCCTCAAAGGCGGCGTTCAGCAGATAAAAGCCCGCGTAGCCGAGAAACCGGTTCAGGATGCTGGCCATGGAGCCTATGGCGTTGGCCAGCATGGAGATCTGGGAGCCGTTGGCAGAGACCTGAATGTATTCCTCTTCGCAGCCCTCCTGTTTCAGGCTGTCGTAGAGCAGCGCCGTGGAGGTGCCGGAAAACATGGTCATAGCCAGCGCGTTCAGCCCCATGGCAAGGCAGATGGTGAACAGGTCTGACGCAAAGGCCATCAGCAGGCTTTGCAGGACCATGCACACGCCGCCGGACACGAGGGTCTTTTTCCGGCCCAGCAGGTCTGCCGCCATGCCGCTGGGCACTTCACACAGCAGGCTGACAACATGGAACACGCTCTCGGCCAGGCCGATCTCCCACAGGGAGAAGCCTCGGGCCGCCAGCAGCGCCACCCATACTGCATCCGTGATGCGCAGGCCGGAGAAGAGATCAGCAGTGTAAATGCAGACAAGCTGCTTTTTCAAATTGAGTTTACGTTTATGGTTCATGGGGAACACCCTTTCTATTTGTCGTTGTGAAATTTCAAAATAGAAAGTGTACCCTTGCTAACGAAAGTTTGCTGTGACCAAACCCCTCCGTCAATGCTGACGCATTGCCACCTCCCCTAATAGTGGAGGCCTTGGCAATCCGTGCAGAATTTCCGGTTTCGCCAGAGGCTCCCCTACTAGGGGAGCTGACGAGCGAAGCGAGTCTGAGGGGTTCAGGCAAAACAAAAGCACCCCACAGCAAAGCTGCGCGGCGCTGAAAATCATGCTCCACGTCTTGCTGAAAGAGACAAAAGGGTACACTTCGAGCCGGAACGTATTAAATCTGACCTTTTTTGAAAAAGATGCAGCCATTCCAACCCATCTGGGTGTACCCTCCTTTCAGTAAAACGTTACGCTTATAATACCATACTTTCGGCCAAAACACAAGCAAAACCGTGAAATTCAGGGAAAAAGTGCCGCCCCGGCTTGCAAACAGGCCCAAAGTGTGGTAAGATGATATCCGGTTATGAAACCTGAATATCTTGAAAACGCAGCGACGGAGAGAGTACGCACGCAGTTCCACAGCAAAGAGAGAAGCTTCACCGGCTGAAAGGGCTTCCGCGTGGGTGTGTGCCGAAGTTCGCTCCTGAGCGGCCTGCCCGAACGACTTCTATTAGGGCAGGACGGCGCGCCCCGTTACGGCGTTTGAGAGCCGCCCTTGTTTGTGCAGGGCGGAAACCGGGTGGTACCGCGGAGCATTGGATTTGCAAAGGCTTCGTCCCTTTTGTCCGGCCAGAAATGGCCCGGCAGGGGACGGGGCCTTTTTTGCTGCCCCGCTTTGAAAACACGAACTGAGAAGGAGAGAATTTCCATGCAAGCAATGATCGACGAGCTGGCCAAACAGGCCGCAGAGAGCCTCGGTCAGGTCTCTTCCAAGGAGACGCTGGCCTCGTTCTGGCAGGAATATCTGAGCAAAAACGGCAAGATCCCCGCGCTGATGAAGAATCTGCGCTCTGTCGCGCCCGAAGAGCGCCCCGCCATGGGCAAGATCATCAATGAGCTCAAGCAGAAGGTGCAGGCAGACTACGATGCCGCCGCCGCCAAGGTGAAGGAGGCCGAGCTGGCCGCCCGCAACGCCGCTGAGACCGTGGACATCACCCTGCCCGCCAAGACCCGCACGGTGGGTGGTCTGCACCCCCTGACGCTGGTCACCAACCAGATCATCGATGTGTTCTCCGGCATGGGTTTTGCCGTGGCTGACGCACCTGAGATCGAGGACGACGACCACAACTTCACCCGCCTGAACGTGCCCAAGGATCACCCCGCCCGCGATATGCAGGATACCTTCTACCTGTCCGACGAGTTCCTGCTTCGCACCCAGACCTCCGGCGGCCAGATCCGCACCATGGACAGCCAGAAGCCGCCCATCAAGGTGCTGATCCCCGGCCGTGTGTTCCGTTCCGATTCCGATGCCACCCACAGCCCCATGTTCCACCAGATGGAAGGCCTGGTCGTGGATAAGGGCATCACCCTGGGCGACCTGCAGGGCGCGCTGAACACCTTTGTGCAGAAGCTGTTCGGCAAGGACACCCGCACCCGCCTGCGTCCCTCTTACTTCCCCTTCACTGAGCCCAGTGTGGAGGTCGATGTCAGCTGCTTTGAGTGCGGCGGCAAGGGCTGCCCCCTGTGCAAGCACACCGGCTGGATCGAAGTTCTGGGCGGCGGTGTTGTCAACCGCAAGGTGCTGGAGAACTGCAACATTGACCCGGATGAGTATTCCGGCTTCGCCTTCGGCATTGGCATCGAGCGCATCGCCATGCTGAAGTACGGCATCAACAACATCGGCCTGATGTTCGAGAACAACCTGCAGTTCCTCAAGCAGTTCCATGAATAAGAGGGGAGAGAACAGACAATGAAAGTACCTTTCAGTTGGTTAAAAGAATTCGTTGATATCGACGTTACCGCTCAGGAGCTGGAGGAGAAGCTGTTCTCCTGCGGCTTTGAGGTGGAAGAGCTGATCCCGCTGGATGCAGGCATCAGCAAGGTGGTCGTTGGCAAGATCGTGGAGATGGAAAAGCAGGAAGGCACCCACCTGACCAAGTGTGTGGTGGACTGCGGTGACTACGGCCACGATATCCGCATCAGCACCGGTGCCGCCAATATGAAACTGGGCGACTGTGTGCCCGCCGCTCTGGATGGCTCCACCCTGCCCGGCGGCATCAAGATCAAGGCCCGCAAGATGCAGGGTGTGGAGTCCAACGGTATGCTCTGCTCCGGCGAGGAGCTGGGCCTGAACGACGACCTGTTCCCAGGCTCTGAGGTCTATGGCCTGCTCATCCTGCCTGAGGATTCCGTTCCCGGCACCGACATCGCACCCGTTGTCGGCCTGGATGACTATATCTTCGATATCTCCATCACCGCAAACCGCCCCGACTGCCAGTCCGTGCTGGGCATTGCCCGCGAGGTCGCTGCCATTCTGGGCAAGCCCCTGCATATGCCCGCCATGGATTACAAGGCTGTCTGCGAGCCGGATGCTCCCATCACCGTCCAGGTGGAGGCCCCCGACCTGTGCCCCCGCTATATGGCGCACTACGTCCGCAACATCCGCATGGGCGAATCTCCCCGCTGGATGAAGCGCCATTTGGCCCTGTGCGGCCTGCGCTCCATCAGCAATGTGGTGGATATCACCAACCACACCCTGTTGGAAATGGGCCAGCCCATGCACGCCTTTGACCTGAACAAGGTCGCCGGCCGCACCATTGATGTGCGCCGTGCCCACGAGGGTGAGAAGATCGTGACCCTCGATGAAAAGGAGTTCACCCTGAACCCCAACAATCTGGTCATCTGCGATGCCGAGAAGCCTGTGGCTCTGGCCGGCATCATGGGCGGTGCCAACTCCGGCATGGATGAGAACACCACCAGCCTGCTGTTCGAGTGCGCTACCTTCGCCCGTGACTGCGTCCGCAAGACCAGCCGTGCCCTGGGCCAGAACAGTGATTCCTCTGCCCGCTATGAAAAGGGTGTGGACCGCAACTCTCCCGAGCTGGGCCTGGCTCGTGCCCTGCACCTGATCCAGGAGCTGGACTGCGGCGATATCACCACCCTCGAGTATGACCTGACCGATGGCCGTCCGCTGGAGCGCAAGCACATCGTGACCACCCCTGCCAAGATCTGCGGCGTGCTGGGCATCACTGTGCCCGAGCAGACCATGATCGATATCCTGCAGCGCCTGGAGTTTACTGTGGATGTGCAGGCCGATGGCAGTTGGGATGTGTCTGCTCCTCTCTACCGTGAGGATGTGGAGAGCTTCCCCGATCTGGCGGAGGAGGTCATCCGTGAGTACGGCTATGACCACATCAACCCCACCTTCCTGAACACCGCCTCTGTCACCAACGGCGGCCTGAACTACGCGCAGAAGCAGCAGCTCAAGACCAAGCGCCTGCTGGCTGCACAGGGCTTCTATGAGGCCTCCACCCTGGCCTTCTACTCCAACGCGGAGCTGGATATGCTGCACATCCCCGCTGAGGATGCCGCCCGCAAGGCCATCCGCATCCTGAACCCCATCAGCGAGAACCTGTCCATCATGCGCACCCTGCTGACCCCGTCCATGCTGAATGTCATCGTGGACAACCTCAAGAAGGGCAATGCCGAGGGCCGCCTGTTCGAGATGGCTCCCGTCTATCTGGCCAAGGAGCTGCCCATCAGCGAGCATCCCCATGAGCGTCAGACCCTCTGCATTGGTGCCTTTGGCCCCGAGGAGGACTTCTTCACCGTCAAGGGTGCAATGGAGGCGCTGGCCGCAGGCTTTGACCTGACCTTCACCTACGAGCGCGAGACCACCCCGTGGCTCCACCCCGGCATCAGCGCCGCTGTCTACTGCAACGGCAAGCGTCTGGGCATGTTCGGTAAGCTCTCCAATGAGATCAACGGCGAGCTGGAGATCGCAAAGGACCAGAAGGACAGCCAGAACATCTATCTGGGTGAGCTGGACTATGAGGCTCTGATGTCCTGTGTGGACGGTGAGCTGCGCTATAAGCCGCTGAGCCCCTACGCTGCCGTCAAGCGTGACCTGGCCCTTGTCTGCGAGGAAAAGGTCACCTGCGGCGAGATCGAGGACACCATCAAGAAGGCAAGCTCCCTCATCACCGAGGTCAAGCTGTTCGATATCTACCGCGGCGCAAACCTGGGCGAGGGCAAGAAGAGCATGGCCTTCTCCCTGACCCTGTCTGACCCCAGCGCGGAGATCTCCGCTGAGCAGGTCGAGCGCACCGTCAAGAAGGTGCTGGGCAACCTGAAGTTCAAGCTGGGCATTGAGATCCGATAAACGGTGATCTATACACAGCACTATGAGTCTCCTCTGGGCGGCATCCTGCTGGCCGCTGACGACACAGGCTTGACCGGCCTTTGGTTCGAGGGGCAGAAGTACTTTGCCCGCACCCTGGATGCGGTGCATCAGGAGCAGGAGACCGCCGTGCTCTCCGAGGCCAGACGCTGGCTGGATGTTTATTTCGGCGGGCAGGAGCCGGACTTTACCCCGCCGCTCCATCCTGCTGGCTCTGCCTTTCAGCAGGAGGTGTGGGCGCTGCTGCGCCGCATCCCCTGCGGCCAGACCACGACCTATGGTGCACTGGCAAAGCAGCTGGCTGCAGAGCGCGGCCTTTCCCGGATGTCTGCGCAGGCTGTGGGCGGGGCTGTCGGACACAATGTGATCTCTATCATCATTCCCTGCCACCGCGTTGTCGGAACAAACGGCAGCCTGACCGGATATGCAGGCGGCATCGATAAAAAAGCCGCGCTGCTGAGACTGGAAATGAAAATGACGCGGTAAGAAATACAGCAAACGAAAAAATCCGAACCTTTTCCCGATGGGAAGAGGTTCGGATTTTTCTTGTGTGGTGGAGCATAAACGACCTTGTGCGAACACACAGGGTTCGTCTGGCTCACGTTTGGTGGAGGCGATGGGAGTCGAACCCATGTCCGAAAAGAGTTCAGCGTAGGTGTCTCCGGGTGCAGGCGATCAACAACATTCCCTCCGCGTCACGCCGGTCGCCAGGCTAACGCATTGGTAGCTTCATGAGTTCCTGCCGGTCCGCAAAGCTTAGGTCCGTTCAGGTGCTGTGTCTAAAGGACGCCCCGGCCCCACACGACACAAGAGTGGGCGGAACGCGCAGCACTCAGGCTGCGAGCAACTGATAATTATTGTTGTCAGTTAATTTTTTGGAGGAGTTTAGAGCAGGTCCCCCACTGCTACCCGCTGCCCAGGCCTCGCTCCCCCCGTCGAAACCTTTACGCCCCCATAAAACACACCTTGCGGTGTGGGTAAGCTTTGAAGTTTCCGGGCAGGAATGCTGCCTGAAATCAATAGTAAACGCCGTTGGATTTGACGGCCCGGTCGATGGAGCGCTTGGCATCGCGCTTGGCGGCATCTGCACGCTTGTCGTAGAGCTTTTTGCCCTTGCACAGGCCCAGCTCCATTTTGACGCGGCCATGCTTGAAGTAGAGCGAAAGCGGCACAAGAGTGTAGCCCTGCAGCTTGCACTGCTGGTGCAGCCGCCGGATCTCATTCTTGTGGGCCAGCAGCCGCCGCACCCGCATGGGGTCCTGATTGAAGATGTTGCCGTGGTCGTAGGGGGTGATGTGCATTCCCTTGACCAGCAGCTCGCCGTCCTCAATATCGACCCAGCTGTCTTTCAGGTTCACGCCGCCGGCACGCAGGCTCTTGACCTCAGTGCCTTTCAGCTCAACGCCGGTCTCCAGCGCTTCCAGAACGAAATACTCGTGGCGCGCTTCCCGGTTTGTGGCAATCGTCTTGGTTGCCGGACGCTCTTTGGTCGGTGCCATTCCGCGCGCCTCCTTTCTATCGCTTTGGTATCGTTACGTTAGTATATCATATTTTTGTGGATTTTCAAGGTCACTTTTTGAAGAAACTGTAAATCTTTCCCGCAAAAAGCGCCTTACAGCTTTTTATAGCCCGCCGGTTCGTCCGCTGCACACCGCCGCTCCATCAGGTAGGTGTCCAGCCAGCGGCCGTGGCAGTCCCGGGCAATGCGCTCCCGGCGGCCCACCACGCGGAAGCCGCATTTCAGGTGCAGGCCCCGGGAAGGGGCGTTGTCCTGCAGCACCGTGGACTGCAGCGTCCAGTACCCGGCCTGTTCGGCCTCACGGCAGAGCGCCGTGAGCAGGTGATAGCCCAGCCCCTTGCCCCGGAATTTCTCCCCGACATAGATGCTCACCTCGGCCACGCCGCGGTAGCACCAGCGGGGGTCTACCCGATGCAGGGCTGCCCAGCCAGCCACGACCCCATCGTCCAGCACCACCAGGCGGCATTCCCGGGTATGGGATGCGTCCCAGGCGGTGTAGGGCGGGCAGTTGGTCTGGAAGGTGGCGTGCTCGGTGGCAATGCCCTCCAGATATATTTTGGACACAGCAGTCCAATCCTCCGGCATCATGGGCCGGACTGTGATCTCACTCATATTCCTATCCTGACCGGAGCCGCAATGCTCCGGTTTCCCCTCATTGCGTGTGCAATATTTCTTTTCAGTATAGCAGAATCTGCCGCAAATCACAATGGAAACCTGTTCACCTCAGGCCGGGCAGAGTGTCCGGAATCTGAATACCCGGCCCCTCGGAAGCGTGGAGATCACAACGCATGGATTTTGCGGACAGATTTGTTTTGACAATACCGGCGGGTGTGATACAATAGAACAAAAACCAACCGGTGTCGCCTGTGCAGTCTCATATTATAGTCCTCTGTATGGGAAAATGCAATCAGGGCGGTGCCGGGGGAAAGGAACGGAACATGAAACAGGCAAAACGAATCGTCGCGATGGTGCTGTGTCTGCTGGCCCTGCTGGCCCTGCCCGCCGGTGCCGTAATGGAAAAGGGAGAGCCCAACATTACGGCCCAGACCACCATGAAGGAAGTGCGCAACAACCCGGGCATCAAGAACTCCGGCTTCTACACCTACTCGCAGGATAAGGACTGCCCGCCGGGTCAGGCTCTGTGGGAGATGACCACTGTGGAAGGCTACACCAACGAGTATGTGGCCGAAGGCTGCGCCAAGGGGCTGAATCTGGTCATTGAGAACTACAACAATGGCGTTCAGGTCACCCATTCGTTCTACACGGATGCGGAAAAGGCGGCGGACCGTACCAAAAACAACACCGGCCTGTTCTATTTCCCGGCCAAGGCTGAAAATGCCAAGTTTGCGCTGATCCTGGCTGGCAGCGGTGCCAATGAGAGCGCCGAGCTGGAGGAGGGGGCCTGTACGGCCTGGCAGCTGCATGAGCTGGGCTATGCCGCCTTTATTCTGCGGTATCGCGTCTGGACGGATGCTTCCGATGACGCTCCGCTGGAGGACATCGGCCGGGCCATGCAGTACATTGAGGAACACGCTGCGGAGTTTGGCATCCAGCCGGAGCAGTACGCCATCGTGGGATATTCCATGGGCGGCCACCTGACGGGTCTGTTCGGCACGGAATCGGTGGGGTATCAGCATTACAATGTGCCCAAGCCCGCCGCCCTGCTGCTGGGCTACCCCATCAACGATATGACCTATATCAAGCCCATCTACCATGTCATCCAGGATATCGGCGCGTACGGCCCCAAATACTATACCCGGAATCTTTCGGATGAGATCACGCCGGACTACCCCGCCACCTATCACTGGCACGGTGTGAACGACACGCTGCTGAAAGAGCTGGTCTACTGGCGGCAGGGACCGCAGCTGGAAGCTGCCCTGCAGGCCAATCACGTCAAGCATGTTTACCGGGTGTTCAACAATGCACCTCACGTCTGCGGCATCGGCACCGGAACAGATGCCGAGAACTGGCTGGTGGAAGCCACTGCTTTCTGGGAAGAGCAGTGCGCCTGAGAGAAAGGATGAAACAGGATGAAAGATCTGAACGAAGCATTTGTGCATCTGAACGTCGGTCTGCCCGATGATGTGGAGCGGCTGAAGGCCGCGGGCTATTACAAAGAAGCCGTGGCACGAATCGATGAATATCTGGCCGAGGACTGGACGGAGACCCAGAACAGCCCCCGCAGTCAGGGGTTGGAAATGCCGGAGTACGAGCAGCCCGCCAACCCTGTGCCCCACGGCGTGGACGCGCTGCGGGATGCCCTGCTGGTGCAGAAGGAGATCATGCGCCGTCTGCCGCAGGAATACTGCTGGAACGAGGCACAGGCCGTGGCCCGGATGCAGGGCCTTGTACGGGATTTCACGGTGGAGGAGTTCCGCCAGCTGGTGCATGAGGGCCGGGTGGACTGGCGGTTTGTGGAAGGGGAGAAGCACTACCTTGACCGCTTTGCCGAGACGCTGATCGCCACCCACGCCGACCTTGCCGCCCGTCAGCTCGACCCGCCCGCCCCGGCCGCGCTGGCCCGGGAGCGCCGCCGCCGCATCCATGACCAGATGGAGCGGGAAGGGCAGGCCAGTGCCCGCATCACGCTGAAGACCAGCGTGGGGATGTCGGATGAGGCCTTTGCCGCCGCTCTGGCCAAGGCAAAGGCAGAGGGCCGGGAGAGCGTGCACGTACGCGCCTGGCTGCCCATCCCGGCGGAATGCCTGGCCCAGAGCGAGATCGAGCTGCAGCGCTTTACCGAGCAGCCGGGCTGCATCGCCGATGCAAACGCCCCCCAGCGCACCGTCTGCTGGGAGGCTGACCTGACCGAAAACCGCCGCTTCGGGGTGCAGTACCGTTACAAGACAACGGCAGTCTATGCTGACCCGCTGGACTTTGTGCCTGCACCGGAACAGCCGACCTTTGATACCGAGGAGCAGGCCCCGCATATCGTGTTCACGCCCTACCTGCGGGCGCTGGCCGCGCAGCTGACCGAAGGGATCACCGACCCGGCGGAAAAGGCAAAGCGCATCTATGATTACGTTACCCTGAACGTGCGGTATCACTATCAGCCCGCCTACTTTGTGCAGGAATGCCTGCCCGACCGCTGCGCACGGAACCGGCGCGGTGACTGCGGCATTATGGCCCTGACCTTCATCACCCTCTGCCGTCTGGTGGGCATTCCGGCCCGCTGGCAGAGCGGCCTGTCGGTGTCGCCCACCGGCGTGGGCTGCCACGACTGGGCCATGTTCTACATTGCCCCCAAGGGCTGGATGTATGCCGACTGCTCGTTTGGTGCCTCCATGGCACGGCAGGGCGAGGAAGAGCTGCGCCGCCACTACTTCGGCAGTCTGGACACCGGGCGCATGGTGGCAAACCGCGCCTTTGAGGCACCCTTTGACCCGCCGATGTACGGGTTCCGCTCCGACCCCTATGATAACCAGTCGGGCGAGTGCGAGGTGGACGGCGTGGGCCTTTATGGCGATGCGCTGGATACCCGGAAAGAATTGGTCGATTTCGAGGGCTTATAATCAATGGAATTTCTAGCTGGATTGTACACCCTGCTGCTGGTCACCATCTGCCTGCTGCTGGCAGTGGTGCTCTGGAAACTGAACAAGCCCCGGAACGGGGGAGACTACGAGGAGCTCAAGCGCTGGATGCAGCAGCAGCTCGATGCACAGGCAAAAGACTTTGAGGCCAGACAGGCGGCAATGGCGGAGCAGAATTACACCGCCATCCGCAGTGTCAGTGAGACGCTGCAGACCTCGGTGCAGAGCATGAGCACCACGCTGGCACAGGGCCAAAGCGGCCAGCAGCAGATCCTGACCCAGCGGCTCCAGAGTCTGGAGGCCGCCAACACCCAGAAGCTGGAAGAGCTGCGCAAGACCCTTGCGGAAAACATGACCGCCCTGCAGGCCGAGAACGCCAAAAAGCTGGATGAGATCCGCCACACCGTGGATGAGCAACTGCAGGATGCCCTGCAGAAGCGGGTGACCGAGAGCTTCAAGGCTGTGAACGACCAGCTGGAACAGGTGTACAAGGGGCTGGGCGAGATGCAGAACCTTGCCGCCGATGTGGGCGGGCTGAAGCAGGTGCTCTCGGGCGTTAAGACCCGCGGCATTCTGGGTGAGATCCAGCTGGGGGCCATTCTGGAAGAGATCCTGGCCCCGGAGCAGTATGAGACCAATGTGGCCACCATCCCGGGCAGCACCCAGCGGGTGGAATATGCCATCAAGATGCCGGGTGCGGACGGCGGCACGGTCTGGCTGCCCATCGACTCCAAATTCCCCGGCGATACCTACGCACACTTGCAGGATGCCCAGGCCTCCGGCGATGCGCAGGCGGTGGAGAATGCCCGCCATGCGCTAGAACTGGTGCTGCGGAGCGAGGCAAAGGACATCCGGGAAAAGTATGTGGAGCCGCCCTACACCACGACCTTTGGCATCCTCTTCCTGCCTTTTGAAGGATTGTACGCCGAGGTGGTGAACGCCGGTCTGCTGGAGGTGCTGCAGCGGGATTATCAGGTGAACATTGCAGGCCCCAGCACCATGGCGGCTCTGCTCAACAGCCTGCAGATGGGCTTCAAGACCCTTGCCATCCAGAAGCGCTCCGGCGAGGTCTGGCAGCTGTTGGGTGCTGTTAAGACGGAGTTCGACAAGTTCGGGCAGGGGCTCTCCAAGATGCAGCAGCGCCTGCGCCAGACCGATGAAGAGCTGGACAACCTCATTGGTGTCCGCAGCCGGGCCATCAGCCGCAAGCTCCGCAGTGTCCAGAGCCTGGATGATGCCAGCGCAGCAGCCCTGCTGGAGCTGGACACCGAGCCCGGCCGGCCGGTGGCAGCAAGACTGCCGGAGGAGCTTGAATAATCTTTAACAATGTGCTATACTAGGAACTGTTATTAGTATTATACTGCCGCTTTTTCGGCACAGCAATATGGATAGAGAGGATGTCTGCTATGAGCGTGAAAAAGATCAGCGAAGCCATTCTGGGCGTGGGTGTGGACGATACCACCATTGACCTGTTCGAGAGCCAGTACCCGGTGCCCACCGGCGTGAGCTACAATTCCTATGTCATTCTGGACGAAAAGACCGCCATTCTGGATACGGTGGACAACCGTGCCACGGAGCCCTGGCTTGCCAACCTGACCGAGGCACTGGCCGGACGCAAGCCGGATTACCTGGTGGTCAGCCACATGGAGCCTGACCACGGTGCCAATATCGCCAGACTGGCCGCCCTCTACCCGGAAATGCAGGTGGTGGGCAACGCCAAGACTTTCCTGTATATGGATCAGTTCTTTGGGGCGGATGCCGTTGCCAAGGAGCGCCGCGTGGTGGTGAAGGACGGCGAGAGCCTGAGCCTGGGCACCCACACCCTGACCTTTGTGCTTGCCCCCATGGTGCACTGGCCCGAGGTCATGGTGAGCTATGAGAGCAGTGAAAAGGTGCTCTTCTCTGCAGACGGCTTTGGCCGGTTTGGTGCAGTGGCCAGGTTTGACGAAAACGCCGACTGGGCCAGCGAGGCCCGCCGCTACTACCTGAACATCGTGGGCAAGTACGGCCCGCAGGTGCAGGCTCTGCTGAAAAAGGCCGCCGCGCTGGATATCGCCACCATCTGCCCCCTGCACGGCCCTGTGCTGACCGGCGATCTGAGCAAGTACCTGAACTACTATGACCTGTGGTCCAGCTACAAGGCCGAGGAGCCGGAGAAGATCCTGGTGGCCAGCGCTTCCATCCACGGCCACACCAGGGCCGCCGCCCACACCATGGCTGAGAAGCTGCGCGCCAAGGGTGCCAAGGTGGTGGAGATGGATCTGACCCGCACCGATGTCTCCTATGCCGTCACTGAGGCCTTCCGCTGCGGGCGGATCGTGCTGGCCTGTGCCACCTACGATGGCTTCCTCTTCCCGCCGATGGAGAATCTGCTGACCCACCTCAAGACCAAGAACTTCCAGGGCCGCACCGTTGGCCTGATGGAGAACGGCACCTGGGCCCCCATGGCTGCAAAGCTGATGCGTGCCGAGCTGGACGGCATGAAGAACATCACCGTCTGTGATGCCGTTGTGACCATCCGCTCTGCCGCCAATGCCGCCGCTGAGGCACAGATGGATGTGCTGGCTGACGAGCTGCTGGCAAAGTAACGAATCGACCCCATAAAAAGAACGAACGCCTGCCGAGTGAGAAAAGCCCGGCAGGCGTTCGTTTTGTCTATGCGGGAGGTATAGCAGAGTAGCATCTTCGCACGGGGGTAGGCGGCAAAGTCTTTTTTGTGTGGAGTTCGTCTTTCTTTGTCAGAACAAATCGTACCGCTCCATCGTCTCGGCTTTTCGGGAATCATGCTTCTCGTAGTAGCCGATCAGGGTACCGTCCTCGTCCCGCAGGGCAACCATGTAGACATCGCGGTCGTGCTTTGCGTTGTGATAGGTATAGACGATGTTGTGGCTGGCATCCGCCGCGAACCAGTCCACCACCTTGCGGATGGCTTCCACCGAATGGGGGTTGTGGCAGGCCAGAAGGCTTTTGCCCAGCAGGGCGGCTCCGCCGTATTTGCCGTAATCCACCACAGCGGCAGGGTTCATATAGAGGATGGTGTGATCCAGGTCGCAGATAACCACGGCCTCGCGGTCCTGGTCGATGATGCTTTTGAAATAGGCGTTCAGGTCTGCCATGATGTTGCTCCTTCTTTATTCTTGTCCAGCGCGTCGAACTGTTTGATGATCTGCGGGTCCTTCAGCTTGATGACCTTGCCGGTGAGGTAGTGCAGGGTGTTCTCCTCCGGGATGTCGAGGAAGCTGATGCGGACGGCGCAGAGAGCCTGCGTCCGAGTGCCGGTGCGCTCGTTCATCTTGCGGTTGCCGTATTTGATATCTCCCAGCACCGGCTTGCCCAGGTAGGCGAGGTGGGCGCGGATCTGGTGGGTGCGGCCCGTGACCAGGCCGATCCTGCACAGGGCAAAAGGCCCGGCGGTGCGCAGAACATCCACATCGGTGATGATCTGCTTGCGGCGCTCGTCCTGCGCCTGGTGGGCATGGATGCTGACCTTGTTGTTCTTTTCGTCGTGCTCCCACCAGGCCGTGAACCGCCCGCTCTGGGGGATGCCCACGGTGATGGTGTAGTATTCCTTTTTGAGCAGGTCGGTGCGGATGATCTCGTTCATGTCCCGCAGGGCGGCGTAGCTCTTGGCAGCGATGACAAGGCCCTCGGTGCCACGGTCCAGCCGGTTGCAGATGCCGGGCTTGAAGCGGTTCTCACCGCCCGCATCGTACTCGCCCTTCTGGGCCAGATACTGGGTGAATGCGTCCACAAGGTTGGCATCGCCGGTGCGGTCGCTGTGGCAGAGCAGATGGGTGGGCTTGTACAGCACGGCAATGTTCTCGTCCTCATAGATGACGGTCACCTTGGGCTGGTTCTGCTGCTTTTTGGGGGCAGGCTTGCGGGCTGCAGGCTTTGCGCCCTCGGGCGGGAAAAATTCATCGTTGATGTACAGCTCAATGAGGTCGCCCGCCTTGAGCCGATCCTCGGGGGCTCCCTTTTTGCCGTTGACCTTGACCCGCTTGTTGCGGAAGCTCTTGTACAGCAGGCTGGTGGGGAGATCGCGCGTCACGCTCTGGACAAAGCGGGAAAGCCGCACGCCCTCGTCGTTTGCGGTGGCAGTAAATTGTTTCATAAAATTGTTCCTTTTGTTGGGAATGGTTCTTTGGACAGAACCTCTCCGTCATTGCTGCGCAATGCCACCTCTCCTGATAGGAGAGGCAAGACACGTTTCTTGGCTCCCCTATCAGGGGAGCTGGCGCAAAGCGCCTGAGAGGTTTTCTCTATAATAAACCACCCTTTCTTTGAAGTCAACGCAGAATATTTCCTGTGCCCTCTTGTGTTTTGCTGAAAAAACGGTACTATTAGAGTAATAACGCAAAAGGAGAATGACCATGGCGAAGGAAAGCAGCCAGCATAAGGGGCACCGCCAGCGGATGCGCGCCCGGGTAGAGCAGTACGGACTGGAAAGTCTGGAACCCCACGAAGCGCTGGAATATGTCCTTTATATCACCAACACCCGCAAGGACACCAACGGCCTTGCCCATGTCCTCATGGACCGGTTCGGAGACTTTGCCGGGGTGCTGGATGCCTCCGAGGAGGATCTGCTGACGGTGGAGGGGGTAGGCCCCTCCACCGCCCGGATGCTGCATCTTTTGCCGCAGGTCGGCAGATACTATACCCAGTGTGCGGTCAACGGAAAAAAATGCATGAAGACCACCGACCAGCTGGTCGAATACCTGATGGCACAGTTTGCCGGGACTGTGCAGGAACGCGCCCTGCTGACTGCGCTGGATGGCCGCAGCCGCATCAAGGGGCTGTTCTGGCTGCGGGACGGCACCAGCGACCGGGTGAGCCTGGAGATCAAAGATGTGGTGGCGGCAGCCCTCAAGGGCGGTACCGACAGTGTGGTGCTCTGCCATAACCACCCCAACGGCGTGGCCCTGCCCTCGCGGGAGGATCTGATAGCCACCGAGAATATCGTCCGGGCACTGGGGCTGGTCAAGGTGCATCTGCGGGATCACATCATCCTGACCGAGAGCGAATATTTCTCCATGCGGGAGGCCAACCGCCTGCCGTTCTACGATTTCCAGACCGGGGAGATGCTCAGGCCGTATTGATATTATAAAATAATTGTGTTATAATCAACATAAAAAGCACAACTATTTGTAGTTCTATCTGAGAACAGAAAGGAGAACCGAGACATGGCCGATGAACAGTTCCATCTCGTCTCCAACTATGCCCCCACGGGTGACCAGCCCCAGGCCATTGAGCAGCTGGTAGAGGGCGTTGAGCGGGGCGACCGCTGCCAGACCCTGCTGGGTGTGACCGGCAGCGGCAAGACCTTTACCATGGCCAACGTGATCGCCCGGTGCAACCGCCCCACGCTGGTGCTGGCCCATAATAAGACGCTGGCGGCCCAGCTCTGCACCGAGTTCCGCTCGTTCTTCCCGGACAATGCGGTGGAGTATTTTGTTTCCTACTACGATTACTACCAGCCCGAAGCCTACATCCCCAGCACCGATACCTACATTGAAAAGGACAGCGCCATCAACGATGAGATCGACCGCTTGCGCCACTCGGCCACGGCGGCGCTTTCGGAGCGGCGGGATGTCATCATTGTGGCATCGGTGTCCTGTATCTACTCTCTGGGCGACCCCATCGATTACCGCAGCATGGTCATCAGTCTGCGGCCCGGGATGCAGATGGAGCGGGATGACCTGTGCAAAAAGCTGGTCACCCTGCAATATGAGCGGAACGACATCAATTTTATCCGCAATAAGTTCCGTGTTCATGGCGACACGGTGGATATCTATCTGGCCTACATGAGCGACCTTGCCATCCGGGTGGAGTTCTTCGGGGATGAGATCGACCGCATCACGGAGTTCAACCCCGTTACCGGCACCCGGCAGAACGTGGTGAAGCATGTGGCTATCTTCCCGGCCAGCCACTACATCGTCAGTGCCGATAAAAAGGCAGCGGCCATTGAAAAGATCCGCGCCGAGTGTGACGAGCAGGTGAAGAAGTTTACCGCAGAGGGCAAGCTCATTGAAGCCCAGCGCATCCAGCAGCGAACGAACTACGACATCGAGATGCTGACCGAGGTGGGGATCTGCAAGGGCATCGAGAACTACTCGGCGGTGCTGTCGGGCCGTGCGCCGGGCAGTATGCCCACCACCCTGCTGGATTATTTCCCGGAGGATTTTCTGCTTTTTGTGGATGAGAGCCATGTGACCCTGCCGCAGGTGCGCGCTATGTACGGCGGCGACTATGCCCGCAAAAAGACGCTGGTGGAATATGGCTTCCGTCTGCCGTCGGCCTTTGACAACCGCCCCCTCAAGTTTGAGGAGGTGGAAAGCAAGCTGAACCAGATGGTGTTCGTCTCGGCCACGCCGGGCGAGTACGAGCGCCGGAACAGCACCCGGATCGCGCAGCAGGTCATCCGGCCCACCGGCCTGCTGGACCCGCTGATCTCGGTGCGGCCTGTGGAGGGGCAGGTGACTGACCTGCTGGGCGAGATCAACGCCCGCACGGCGAAGAACGAGCGTGTTCTTGTGACCACCCTGACCAAGAAGATGGCCGAGGACCTGACCGACTTCTTGACCGAGCAGGGCATCAAGGTCAAATATATGCACCACGAGGTGGATACCTTTGAACGGATGGAGATCATCAAAGATCTGCGCCTGGGCTCCATCGATGTGGTGGTGGGCATCAACCTTCTGCGCGAGGGTCTGGATCTGCCCGAGGTCAGCCTTGTGGCGATCCTGGATGCCGACAAGGAAGGCTTCCTGCGCAGTGAGACCAGCCTCATCCAGACCATTGGCCGCGCGGCCCGCAACGCCGAGGGTCTGGTCATTATGTACGCCGATGAGGTGACGGACAGCATGGAACGCGCCATCACCGAGACCGAGCGCCGCCGTGCCATCCAGATGGCCTACAATGAAGAACACGGCATCGTGCCTAAGACCATCGTCAAGGCCATTGCGGACAGTATTGAGATCAGCGATAAGGCGGAGAACGCAAAGCGGAATACCCGCCGCATGGGCAAACTGGAGCGGGAAGCTGCCATCGAGCGCCTGACCCGGGAGATGAAGGAGGCCGCCAAGCTGCTGGAATTTGAGCATGCGGCCTTCCTGCGTGATCAGATCGACCGCCTGCGCCGGGGTGAGAACCCCACCGTGGACTCGGATGCCGAGACCGAGCGCAGGCAGAACCATGCACAGACACAGAGAAGAGGGAGAAAGTACCTTGGCAAACGATAAAATCGTCATCAAAGGCGCACGGGAGCACAACCTGAAGAATATTGATCTGACCCTCCCGCGCGAAAAATTCATTGTTATGACCGGCCTGTCCGGTTCCGGCAAGTCGAGCCTTGCCTTCGATACCATTTATGCCGACGGCCAGCGCCGCTATGTGGAGAGCCTTTCCAGCTACGCCCGGATGTTCCTGGGCCGGATGGATAAGCCCGATGTGGATGAGATCACCGGCCTGTCGCCGGCCATTTCCATTGACCAGAAGACCACCAGCCACAACCCCCGCTCTACCGTGGGCACCGTGACCGAGATCTACGATTACCTGCGCCTGCTGTATGCCCGGGTGGGCGTGCCCCACTGCCCGGTGTGCGGCCGTGTCATCAGCCAGCAGACCGTGGATGAGATGGTGGATGCCGTGCTCAAGCTGGAGGACGGCACCAAATTCCAGGTGCTGGCTCCTGTGGTACGCCAGCGCAAGGGTACGCAGCAGAAGGAGCTGGATGCCGCCCGGCGGGGCGGCTACTCCCGTGTGAGGATCGACGGCAATCTGTATGACTTGGACGAGGAGATCACGCTGGAAAAGAACATCAAGCACACGGTGGAGATCGTGGTGGACCGCCTTGCCATGCGCAAGGGCATCCGGGGCCGTCTGGCGGATTCGCTGGAAACTGCGCTGGCCCTGACCGGCGGCATCGCTGAGATCGATGTCATCGGTGGGGAGTGCATGACCTTCAGCCAGAACTTTGCCTGCCCGGAGCACGGCATCTCCATCGGGGATCTGTCGCCCCGACTCTTCTCCTTCAACAACCCCCAGGGGGCCTGTGAGAAGTGCACGGGCCTTGGTACGTTTATGCGGGTGGACGAGGAGCGCATCCTGCCCAATAAGAACCTGTCCATCCGGCAGGGGGCCATCAAGGCCAGCGGCTGGTACTACGCCGAGGGCTCTGTCAGCGAAATGTACTACCTTGGTCTGGGTAAAAAATACGGCTTTACGCTGGACACGCCCATCAAGGATATGAGCACCGAGGCAGTGAACGCCCTGCTCTACGGCACCAACGGCGAAAAGATCGAGATGCACCGAACCAACGAGTTCGGCAGCGGTGTCTACTATAATACGTTTGAGGGCATCGTGGAGAACCTGGAGCGCCGCTTCCGGGAGACCAACAGCGAGTGGATGAAGGAAGAGATCGGCAGCTTCATGTCCGGCGTGGAGTGCCCGGACTGCCACGGCAAGCGCCTGAAGCCGGTGGTGCTGGCAGTGACCGTTGGGGATAAGAACATCAGCGAGTTCTGCGAAATGTCCATCCGGGATGAGCTGAAATTCATCGCCGAAAATGAGCCGAACCTGACCGAGAAGCAGAGGCAGATCGGCGGTCAGATCATGAAGGAGATCCGGAACCGCCTGCAGTTTTTGCAGAGCGTGGGTCTGGATTACCTGACCCTGGCCCGTGCGGCTGGCACCCTGTCCGGCGGTGAAAGCCAACGCATCCGCCTCACCACCCAGATCGGCAGTGCGCTGTCCGGCGTGCTCTATGTGTTGGACGAGCCCAGCATTGGCCTGCACCAGCGTGACAACGACAAGCTCATTGCGACCCTGAAGAACCTGCGGGACCTCGGTAATACCGTCATCGTGGTCGAGCACGACGAGGATACCATGCGCAGCGCGGACTATATCGTGGATGTGGGCCCCGGCGCGGGCGTTCACGGCGGCGAGATCGTGGCGGCGGGCTCCGTGAAGGATATCTGTAAGGCCAAGCGGAGCATCACCGGCGATTATCTTTCCGGCCGCAAGCGCATTGCTGTGCCCCAGACCCGCCGCACCGGCAATGGAAACTTCCTGACCGTGAAAGGTGCCCGGGAGAACAACCTGCGCAACATTGATGTCCGGTTTCCGCTGGGGGAGTTCGTCTGTGTGACCGGCATTTCCGGTTCCGGCAAGTCCAGCCTGATCAACGAGATCCTGTACAAGACGCTGGCCTGTGAGCTGAACGGTGCCCGCAGCCGTGCGGGCAAGTGCGACGGGGTGGAGGGTCTGGAGTTTGTGGATAAGGTCATTGGCATCGACCAGCAGCCCATCGGCCGCACGCCCCGCTCCAACCCGGCCACCTATACCGGTGTGTTCAACGATATCCGCGCCGTCTTTGCCGAGACCCAGGATGCAAAGATGCGCGGCTATGGCCCGGGCCGGTTCAGCTTCAACGTCAAGGGCGGCCGCTGTGAGGCTTGTGAGGGTAACGGCATTTTGCAGATCGAGATGCACTTCCTGCCGGATGTCTATGTCCCCTGCGAGGTGTGCAAGGGCGCGCGCTATAACCGCGAGACGCTGGAGGTAAAGTATAAGGAAAAGACCATCTCCGATGTGCTGAACATGACCGTGGAAGAGGCGGTGGTGTTCTTTGCAAACCAGCCCAAGATCGCCCGCAAGCTGCAGACCCTGCTGGATGTGGGCCTTGGCTATGTAACCCTGGGTCAGAGCGCCACCACCCTGTCCGGCGGCGAAGCCCAGCGTGTCAAACTGGCCAATGAGCTAGCCCGACGCAGCACCGGCAAGACGGTGTATATCCTCGATGAGCCTACCACAGGCCTGCACATTGCGGACGTGCATCGCCTGATCGAGGTGCTGCAGAAGCTGGTGGATGCGGGCAACACGGTCATTGTCATCGAGCACAATCTGGATCTCATCAAGTGTGCCGATCACATCATTGACCTTGGCCCTGAAGGCGGCAGCGCCGGCGGCCTGGTGATTGCCGAGGGTACGCCCGAGCAGGTGGCCGAGGTGCCCGGCAGCTTTACCGGCCAGTACCTCAAGCCCCTGCTGGAAAAGGACAGACAGCTGCGGGCCGCGGAAGCGGAAACTGCTGCAAAAGCAAAAAAGTAAAGCGGCGCTCATACGACGAAAATCATACTTTTCTTGAAAAAATCAGAAAAAGATGCAGAAAAGTGTTGACAAAACCCGGAAGGATGCGTATAATATCTTTTGTCGCCAATGCTTCGGTAGGGAGGCAGAGGACGATATCCGGGTGTAGCGCAGTTTTGGTAGCGCGCTTGAATGGGGTTCAAGAGGCCGTGAGTTCGATTCTCGCCACTCGGACCATAAATCCAACGATTTCACGTTAGAAATCGTTGGATTTTTTTGTTTGTGGGCTGGCCTCATTTGGTTTTGACCACAATTTTGACCACAATGCCAAAGATTTTATCTGGTCTAATTAGTGTCGTTCCGTCCAATTTTCAGGCCGAAAATGCCTCGCTGAACAACTGGATCGCACTCTGCCGAATGGATTCCTGAACATGGAGATAATGCTCAGTCATTTCGGTATCGGCATGGCCTACGATGCTCTGGATGGTCTGAATATCCACGCCCAACGCCTGCATCTGCGACACATAGGTGTGGCGGCAGCTGTGCGGCGTGAGCAAGCGGACATCGCCCGCTTCTTCCAGAGATTTGCGGAACACATCCCGGAAATGGGTGGGGTTGCAGGGTAAGCCGGTCTTGGGGCTTTCCCAGATGAACTGGTCGGTGGTATCCCGCAGCTTGATGGCGCACGGGCGGACATTCAGCGGCACCGGAATATCCCGGATACTGTCTTTGGATTTCGGACTGCCAATGCTGACTGTACCTTTTACGACCTTTACTGCCTGCCGGATGTGAATGACAGAGCCATCTTCTTCAATAAACTGCGGCTCCAAAGCCAGAAGTTCCTGCATTCTCATTCCAGTGCCGAGCAAAAGCCGGATGCTCAAGCCCATGCGGTCATCGGGGAGAACTTTCATTAAGTGAGCGACTTCCGCTGTGGTAAAGGCTTCCTTGCGTTTTGCGGTGCCGGATGCCCGCATCTTTTCAGCAAGCCGGACCGGGTTGCGGCGCACAAGGTCATTGGCTTCTGCCTTTTGAAAGATCTGGTAGAGCATCCCTCGTGCCTTGCTGATGTAAGAATCCGAGCGGCCATCGCGCCGCATCCCTTTCAGGAAATTTTCAATGTCGATGGGGCGTATGACGGTCAAGGGGCGATGATAAAATCCCTCTTTGAGCATTTTCAGGCAGTATTTGTAGCTTTCCTGTGTCGTGGGAGCGATATTATCCCTGTGACCCTCGAACCATGTATCGGCCCAATCTTCAAAGTACAGGATCGTGTCCAGCTGGATACCGCTGATAAGCGCATCCTGATACTCTTTCAGTTTGAGCTTGACCTCCTTCTGGGTCTTGCCATAGAAGGTCTTGAAGCGCGGCGAACCATCTTTCTGGTAGCCGTCCATCATACGTAATTCCCAGCGACCATCGCTGCGGTGGCGAAGCGTACCCTCGCCGTGTGAACGTTTGCTTGGCATATTGCCTCCTTCCTGATGTCAAGTCGTTTCGGGAATAGTATAGAAAAAGAAACCTCTTGAATCAAGGATGTCAAATCAGCCATTTACGCTGTCCGTGATCCACTGAAGAAAACGGTCTTTGGGTACGACCATCCGCTTACCGATGTGGAGCGTGGGAAAGCCGTCCGAACGGAGCAGGATGTAAGCGTTGGCGCGGGAGATGCCCAGCGCAGCAGCGACATGATCGGCTGTCAGGGTGATGGGAAGCTGCTCATACGAAGTGAACTGAGAGCGCATAGAATACCTCTTTTCTCTATATGTTGTGTTGAATGAATACAGGAACACTATATATTGCACTTTGATATGTAACAAGGGGCATCTGCGGTTTGCGGATGCCCCTTGTGTATATGGGAGGAATGCCTGTGAATGTCAGAATTTCATCGGCAGCGCGTCTTTTCTGCACTTGCCGTTGTAGGCGGTGTAAATGGGAAAAACATATTTCTTCCATCCGCGCAGCTTTGCGGGGTCGTCCTGCCCGATGCGGTAAATATCGACCGGGTGGATGTTGCGCAGTGCACGGAGCAGCCGTTCTTCACTGAACTCGCCGTGGTACAGCTCCACAAAGTGCATCATGCCTTTCAGAACAGATGCCCGGAACGAATCGGGCTTGCCCTCCCATGCTGCCACGATCAGCCGCATCGTTTCACAGTAGAGCGGTTCGCCCATCTGCTTGTAGAGTCGGAAAGCCGTACCAACGCAGCCGATGCGGTAATCGGTCAGCTGCTGGCTGTCATAATTGAGACTCAACCCCACCCGGTTGGTGGCTGCGAGGAAAGCCTTGGAAATAGCATCGCCGCCTACGACCTTGGCGCGGAGCTTGATGCCAGCAGTCAGCGGAGCGGAAAAGCCGTTCTGTTCGGCAAAGAGCAGGGCTTCCTGCTCCACGGTCATGCCCGTGTACACCTTGCAGAGAATCGGCAGATCCTTGCCGCCGTTGCGGAGGATGCGCCCCTCGATGGTGTGCTGCCCATCCGTTACGATGAACTGACCGTTGCGGAAACTGACCTTCGGCTCATTTGCCACATATTCGTTGAAGTGGGCGGCAATCAGTTCCACACGCTTGCGCTCCACACCGCGCTGATACAGTTCGCGGGGGTAGACCAGCTTGCTGCTGTGGATGACCATGAGCTGGTACGGCGGGTTGACATGGATGAAGGGATTGGTGTTGTCTTTCAGGCGCATCGCATTTCCTCCTTGATTCTCCAGATGTACGTTTCGGCTTCTTTCAGGATTTCAGCAACCTGCTGCTTACGCTTCGGGATGGTGAGCAGACTTGGGTTGAATGTGAAGCTGTATTCCAGCCGCTGGATCATTGCGTGTACCGCAGCTTCCAGTTCGGTGTACAGCATCATGTCCTCAACGCTCCCAGCGTCCTCAAAGGACGATTTGATGGGCGTGTAGGGATAGATGGGCGGCTTGCCGTCAACCACCTCAGGCGGCGCGTAAGCCGCCGTAGAACGGATGATAGGCGGAAGCCGCTGAATGTTCCCCATCGGGTTCAGGGCAAGACTGGCACGGACAGCATCATCCACCCGGCTCATTTCTTCCGGGGTGAGATGTCCGAGGAATTTCAGCACCCTGCTCTTGTCTACGGTAAAGATTTGCTCTGCCTGAACGATGGATGGTACGGAGAGAAACTCGTTCACCAGCAGGCAGTGGGTCGGCTGGGTATACTTTTTTGCCGCCTTGCTTGTCAATGTGGCCACGATCAGCGTGGGCGAGTAAAAATTTCCCACATCGTTCTGAAGAACGACTGCCGGACGATTCCCGCTTTGCTCTGAACCGATGGCGTTGTCGAAACGAGTGAAGAAAATGTCTCCGCGCTGGAATTTCCAGTTTTGAATCAAAAGCTGCCCTCCTTTTTCAATATGTACACCGCTTCATCACAACGTAGTCATGACCGCGCCGGGTCTGGCAGACTGTGCAAGTGTCCATGCTCCGGTCTGCGCTGGGAACAATGGCGATTTTGAACGCTTTGGATTCTACAAAACTACAAAGGCAGACACCGCAGAGCGTGCGGATGGACCGGATCATCTCCGGGGTCAGTTCCATTTCCTCGTAGATCGCTTGCTCTAAGGTGGTACGGTCGTTTTCGTTCATAAAACCTCCTATGTAGGACGAAAATGTGGATATATGGAATAAGTAAAAAGAACAGGCGTGGACGAAGACCGAAAACAGCATTCGGCCACGCCTGATTTAATAAGTTAAGGTCTCGCATATTCGCCCTCGGCTCCCTGCGAGTGGGGCATAAACATCTGGCAGCGGACTTGTACCGCTTCATTGGCATTTCAGCCACCCCGTCTGCTTTGTGACCGGGCCGCGAATTACGGAAGTATCATTATCGGAGTACCAGATGACGGAACTATTCAGTTTTCAAAGAACAGGAGTGCAGACAGTTCGTTCAGCGGCTTTCGCCATCTGGTGAATTGCCCTTACACTTACGAGCCATCGAGAAGGCTCATTCTACACCCTGAAAATCAAAGTTCTTCAAAAATTTAGTGATTTTCAAAATTCGCTTACTAATATTCTGCTGTGCAATGCCATAAACTTTAGATAATTCTACGGTGCTGTACTTCTCATGGAAGTACAACGTAACGAGCTGGAGTTCTTCGTCAGAGAGTTTCTCCAAACCCGCGTGTAACCGCTCATTCTGAATTTCGCCTACCCATGTAAAGCGCGTTTTCGTTTCATGGTAGGTATCCGTTACGGTAATGGCTTTTTCATACTGCTTGAAGTCGCTGCTTTCCGTGGCTGTACTATCATCGGTGGTGTCAGAAACCGTCAGTGTGTTGGTGATGTAGGCGCGTTCGCTGTTGAGAACACCCAAATCAAACTCATACATAGCCTGAATTGCATCTTCGCTCATTCCTGCTTCGTGGTACTGCACACGAAGATGCTCCCACTTTGCGTTCAGCTTGCGACGTTCATTGCCATTATTGAAACTCATGTGTAACCTCCAAATTTTCGATAAAATGTGAAATGTCGAAAATTTGGAGATGCTACGGATATTTCGCCACTTGGGGCAACCATGAAAAGAGGGTAAACATAAAACCTGCTCCTTTTCGGGAGCAGGCTTCCTGAAGCTAAAAAAATAGCCGGACAACAGCCGACTGAGGGATTCTCAAGCGAAAATCACTCAATCAAGCTGTTGCCCGGCTATTTGGTGCTACGTTTCATACATCACCCGGAGGTGACGGCCCGTTGCTCGGTGCGAACAGTCCATATTCAGAGTGCTTTGCACCCGATTCTTATGAAACCAATGCTTACTTGGCTCGAATGGAAAGGTTGAGCCATAACATTTCCCGGCAACGCCAGCATTTTATGTGGATGAATCCAGTGCAGTCGGCGGTCATTCGATAGAGCTTTATATTGCACTTGGGGCAAAACTGCCAGAGTTCTGTAATTGCTTCCTTCTTATGATCGAGCATGACTTTCCCTCCCAAATATAAAGTTTGCTGCGGTATTATGGGAGAAACGGCGGACTGCGGCACTTTTGTTCCAAAAGCGCAAAAACGCCAGCCTCCCATTGAGGGAAGCTGGCGCAGTACAGCATATCGGCACGATTGTGGGTGGCAGAATGGAACGATTGTGCCTGTTTCGGAGCGGTCTGGTCTACGGTAGCAGACAGGCTTTTTTTGATGCGTTACCCCAATAAAAAATCACAGTACCCTCCATAGACGGTAACTGTGATCTTGTGGCGCAAGGAATCGCCCGGACGAGTTACCGTTTTTTTATAACTCGACCGGGAAACGCAAAAATCGGCATTATACTTCCTGCTCGCAGGAAATACAAGGTTATACCGCATCATTCACCAGAACGATACAATACTATTGAGGTGAACGATGATGCCGAATTCCGACTTGAAGTTACTTGGAGAAAAGGTTCGCACGGAGCGCAAGCTGGCAGGTTTAACACAAGAACAGCTTGCTGAACGTTGCCATGTTTCAACAAAGCATATTGCCAACATTGAAAAAGGTAGCATGAATCCATCTTACGAAATTCTTTTGGCGATTGCTCGCGTTCTGCCGATTTCGCTTGATGCACTGATTACTCCGGGAATGGACAAGACGGAAGTAGAATTAAAAGAGTTCAACCGAATCTATCTTTCCTGTCCAGAAGCGGTGCGAGAAACCTTAATGGACTCGACCCGCACACTGGCAAAGCATCTGACAGAGTTTTACAGTAAGATTGAAAATCCCTGAAAATGTTTTGCTTGTGGTACAGTATAGCACATTTTTCAAAGTCACTATACCAAAACGAACCCAAAAACAAACCAATTTCATACCAATTCAGTCGATTCCCAAGCTGATCTGAATCTCTGTTTCCAAATCATTTGCCAATGCCGTATATAGTTCTTGTGGTGTGCGGCAAAGAATTGCATTGAAATTGATAGGGTCGCCCTCATTGAAAAGCCTTACATATCCCCAGCGGCATGGAACAACGTCCAAATAGGTCGCAGACTCTAAAAAGCTATGGAAGTGGGTCAATACTTCTTCAAATGTTTGCATGGTTTGACCTCCTGAATTAAGTTATCTCTATTTTAGAATATTCTTGGTCATCTATGCAAGGATGCCGATTTCGTACAGCGTAGAAAACGATAAAGCCATACCGAAGAATCCTACTAGGATCTCACGGTATGGCTTTTATTACAGATTGCGATTCAATCGCACCGATTCCGATGATGGGACAAATTGATATCCAATGTTGGAAACCGTTTTAATATAACGGGGGTGATCTTTGTCATCCTCTATTTTCTGGCGGATTCGACCGATCGTGCTGGTGACGGCTCTCAAATAGCTTTCGCTGTCCTTATGCCAGACTGCTTCAAAGATCTGCTCCTTTGTAAACAGTTTGCCCGGATGCTGTGCCATCAAACTCAAAACACCGTATTCATAACGACTCATGTACACCTCTGTTCCGTGTTTGAAAACACGGTGGTGTTCCAAGTTGATTTCCAGATCGGGACGGCTCAGAGCGTCTGTGGGATTCCGCATCAAATCGAACCATTCAAAAATCGTCTGCTCTTGCGGTGGGCAGTGATCCTTTGTGATGCGAACAACAACTTCAATTTTTTGCATACAATAGACAATCCTCCCCCAAAGCCAAATCTATATCACTCGATATGGAAAATCGGGTGTAGCTCGTATTTCCGCATTGACCGTGCACTACGATGCCGTGTGCTTTAGCCGCCGTCGTTTTTGGAATCCCGAAAGTTCAGAGCTGCCATCAGGCATCCAAACGCACCTGCCCAGAGAAGGTCGGTATAGGGCCATACTTGGAGAATGGCAAAAATCACCCCTGCGATCAGCAGCAGGATGCCAACCGTTAACAGCAGACTTGCCGATAACTGCTCCATCTTAGGTATCCCTTTCTGTGCGAAGATAGTGCTGCACCCGGTGGACATCCCCGGAACGAACTGCAATGTACCACAGGGATTGAGACATTGCTCCGGTAGGCATTGGTGTATTCAGCGGAACCGGAAGCAGTGCCGCCCGCACCTTGTAGGGAATATTGTTTTCCGCCATACGACGGCTTTTTTTCTTTTGCCATCGTCCGGCAGATGAATGAAAAATTAATGGATTTCGAGTGTCACAGTCAATACATTGGATTTAATTTCAGCAGAAACATTGCCGCCTAGTTTATCCGTCAGTAACTTTACAACCGCAAGTCCTACTCCTGTACCACTGTTGTGTCTGGATGCGTCCCCTGTATAAAATCGTTCAAAGAGGCGGGCGGGATTTATTTCAGTTTTGCTATCTATCGGATTTTCAATCGTGAAAATAGCCCTATTTTTCCTTGTCTGCTTTAAGCCCATTTTTATGTCGCCGGATGAATAACGTATCGCATTTGTCAGTAGATTTTGTAAAATCCTTTCCACCATGCTGTAATCAGAATTGAGATAGACAGAATGGGGTGGCAAATCAATTTCAGGGGATATATTTTTTGCTTCCAATGCAGGAGCATTCTCTGTAATAAGATTTATCAGCAAATTAGACAGGTTAAAATCTTCTCGCCGGGGTGTTATCTGCTCGGCATCCAAAATAGACAGGTCATAAAAAGTCTGTACCAATTCTTTCATTCTTTCTGCTTTGTGAAAAATGGTTTCTATTCGCTGTTCCTGCTTGTCTGTCAGAGTTTCTTTTCTTAATAGCTGTAAATGTCCGAGTATAACGGTCAATGGTGTCCGTAGATCATGTGAAATATTTGCAATCGACTCTTTCAGATAGTTTTCGTGGCGAAGCGTACTGGCAATCAACTGCCTTTGATTATCGTTATACTGGTTTAGTATTCCTGCCAGTTGTTCCA
This sequence comes from Faecalibacterium sp. I2-3-92, assembly GCF_023347315.1. Lineage (GTDB taxonomy): Bacteria > Bacillota > Clostridia > Oscillospirales > Ruminococcaceae > Faecalibacterium > Faecalibacterium duncaniae. Next base: position 2,052,015 of record NZ_CP094470.1, on the reverse strand, counting down.
AATCTTTGTCAATTAAAGAGATGTCCAGCATTTTCTCGGATTTGCCATTTACCAATTCAGCTATCTGTTTTGATAGATTGCGGATTTGCCGTTTTGTTTGAAGATATTTGAATAGCAAGATAAGCAACAGCAAAAATACAATCAATAGCAGTAGCTCTATTTTAGACACCTCCTTCTTTCCGTTTTCTAATTGAAATCTATTTTAATTCACATTTTCGAAAGCTGCACCATGATAAAATCAACAACGTAACAACCCAAACAATTCCAATCAAAATCGGGAATGGTTGGAAGATTGCTGTGCTGGTAACTGCCTCCCTTATTTGATAAGTTGGCAAAAAAGCTACTGGAAATTTCAACATCATTCCAAAACCCAGATAAAGACTAAGTACAAACGTTGTAACGGCTGTAACAGCAATCGCTTTTGCAGAATTACGCAGTGAAAAGCAAATCCAGATTGCAATGAAAAAAGTAGCACTGTTCAAAAGTAAAGAGTATAGAACCGCCTTAGCAGCCTGATAAATAAAGTTTCCTCCGTCAATAAATCCAAATCTGAAAAATTCTCTTATACACCCGGCAATGGGATAAACAAGAGCCATGACGTTAAACGCAATCAAATATGTGATTACCTTTGAAAAGAAGATTGATTTTCTGGAATGGCCCGCAGTTATTTCAAGATCTACTGTCCGATAAGAAAACTCCTGTCCTAAAATCAAAGCTAAAATACTGGACATCAGAATGAGAAGAAATGTAGAGTCATAAACCATTCCGTTAAAAATATCCGCAAGGGAAGTAGCCGCCCCGCCGGTTGTTCCCATAACTTCCGGGACATAAGTTTCTGCCGTAAAAAAGCCAATTAGAAAGATGCCTACCATGCCACACCAATACAAGAAATTATGTGATAATTGGTATCTTTCCATTTTTAATAGATTGCTCATTTCGACACTTCCCTGTCACTTCAAATCGGAATGCTTAAATCCCAAATAAGCGCCAAAATATAAAATAAATATCCACAAAAAATCTGTGAAAACAAATTGCACCATAGATGGGGTAAATTGCTGCAATGCAATCAGTCGGAGCTGTCCCATTGGCAATATTCGCGAAATAAAGAGTGCTTGATCTCCATTCATCAAGAATATCATCAGGAAAAAGAGAACCATCGGGACAGCTAAAGTTTTTCCTATATCACGAAACAGAAGCGCAAAGAAAAACGGCAACAGGCACATTGCAAATAAAGAAACTACAACTACCAAAACGGTATAGAGATTGCCGCTAACACTCACGAAACTTTCTTTGAAGCAAAGCCTACCAATCAATCCATGTACCAGTAATGGTAAAGCTAAAATCGTTATGCAGGCTATTTGATAGGCGATCAGTTTTGCAAGTAATATCTGTCCTCGGTTATGGCCTGCAATGATATATGATTGCAGCGTTCTTTGTCCAAAGTCATTTCCAACAAACAACGCAGAAAAGACGATTGCCAGAAAAAAGAGAATAGGCACATTATATAGTGATGCAAAGAATAGACTGGATGTTTCTCCAATACTGTCTAACAGCAGCACACTGCTCAAAAAAAGATTAAACGCCACAATCCCCCAAAAGTACCGGCTATGAAACAGTTTATAAAACTCAGTATTTAGGAGATTTAACATTTTCTGAACCTCCTATCTTACTTAAAAAGTAATCTTCCAATGTATCGCCGGATACAGAAAGCCCTGTAACGAGGATATGCGCATCCGACAAAACAGCCGCGACTTTTTCCAAATCATCAAGATAATCGTACAGGCGAATTGTCCCATCCGGCATCAACTTGAAATTTTCTGTATGAAGTTTTTCTTCCAATACAAGCAGCGCCTTTTGCGGGTCGGTAGCCTTGATTGCAATATGCCGTTTACACCGTTCATTCAATTCTTGATCGGAGATTTCTTCAATGATTTTTCCTTTGTCAATTAAAATAAATTCTGTTGCAGTTTGGTATAATTCTTCCAAAATATGGCTGGACACCAAAATTGTCATTCCATATTCCTTGTTCAAGGATTTCAGCAAATTTCTGACTTCGACAATCCCGGCAGGGTCAAGTCCGTTGATCGGTTCATCGAGAATTAAAAATTCTGGCGTGTTCAAGAGAGCGATTGCAATTCCCAGCCGTTGCCTCATACCCAAAGAAAAATTGCGAACACTCTTTTTTCCAGTGTCCTTTAAGCCAACCATATTCAAAGTCTTTTCAATCACTGTTTTATCGGGGATGCCGCGTTGGATGCGTTGTATCTCCATATTTTGATAAGCTGTCATGGCCGGAAATAGTGCAGGTGTTTCAATCATGCAGCCAATCCGCTTTCTCTGTTCCTGCAAATCTTTTGCCGAACTCTTTCCCCATAAGCCTAAAGTACCGCTGGTCGGGAATGCCAGCCCTGTAACCAATCGCAGAAAAGTAGTTTTACCTGCTCCGTTCTGACCGATAAAACCGTAGATTTTCCCTTTCTCAATTTGCAAGTCAATATGATCTAAGGCAACAGTATGCCGATATTTTTTTGTCAAGTCGTGTGCTTCTAAAATAATAGGACTCATATCGTCAGCCTCCTTTATCTTTGATTGTAAGAGGCAATCGTAAAGAATTTCTTAAATCCAAACAGAAAACTCTAAAGAATATCTAAAGCCAGAGGTTTAATCTCTGGCTTTGTGTAAACGGTACCCAATACCCCAAACAGTATCAATAAAGTCCTTGTCCGGGCAAACGGCTTTTAATTTGTTACGAAGATTGCTTATGTGAACATTTAATGTGTTATCCTCACTGATATACTCGGCGTTCCAAACACTTTGAAATAAATTTGCTTTTGAGAATATTTTATCCGGGTATTTCATCAGCAACTCTAAAATTGCAAATTCTTTTGCCGTCAAAGTCAATTCGCTGCCTTGCAAAAAGGCGGTATTATCGTTCAAATCCAAAACCAAATCGCCATGACGTAAATGGGTAGGATTATCTTTTTGAAATTGAACTCGACGGAGATTACTTTCAATTCTAGCCAGAACTTCCTCCATATCAAACGGTTTTGTAATATAATCATCTGCACCGAGGCGCAGTAAATCTACTTTGTTTTGTGTTGTTCCTTTGGCAGAAATAACAATGATTGGAACCGTAGAACATTCTCTTACTGCTGTAAGTACGGTATCACCATTTCGATATGGAAGCATAATATCAAGCAAAATCAAGTCGATCTTATTTTCTCGCAGGCAATCCAATACATGAAGCCCGTCATATTGGCAAAAAACTTCATATCCATTTTCCTGTAAAAATTCAGCTAATAACTTGCTGATTTCCAAATCATCCTCAACCAACAGAATTTTCATTTTCGTTTTTCACCTGCTTTTTATATCGTCTATCTGCGGGTTTGGCTATTTCCTTGGGGAGCAGCCAAACACCGGCCATTTTCACGGCGCCGGGGATACGCCCAGCAGCGCAATAGTAATTTACTCTACGAGGTGTCACGCCCCACTTCTCGGCGGCCTCTTTCAATGTCATATAGTCCATTTCGCACCTCCACAGAGTACATTATAGTTCTTTATCTCGAATAGTACAAGTTGGAGGCTGCATATTGATGAAATGAAATACTACTTTGTGTAAAATCTCATTACATTCTCATAACCCGACCCGAAATGTACAATGATATAGGGTGATATGAGAATGAACCAAGAAGAAAGAAGGTTTGACTTTCACGGCCTCGGGGCGGCTCTCAAACGAGCCAGAGAAGAAAAGGGATGGACACAAGCCTATGTTGCGGAATTAGTAGACCGTGACTCCCGTACCATTATGAAGATTGAGAACAAAGGTCAGTATCCCAGTTTCGACCTTTTTGTTAAACTCATTACCATGTTTGACGTTTCAGTTGACCAGTTTATTCATGCGGACGGAGGGGCAAGGTCAAGCTCTTGCAGAAAGCACATTGATGTGCTCCTAAATTCTATGAATGAAAAAGAGCTTGTTGTAATAGAAGCCACAGCCGAGGGCATTAAGAAAGTTAAGGGCTGTCGCTAAGTGGCAAGCAGGGCTTTTGTCTATACAAACGCCATTTTTTCGTTGCAAAATGCTTGTTGGGCTGTGCCCAATCCCCTTCATTCTGCACCGTTCCGATGCAGGCTGCGCGTTTTTTCAAAACGCTTCTATTTATATAAGGTAGAGCTTCAAGACATTTGCACTCTGCAATTTTGATGGAAACATCTCAAACCAAACGAACAGCCAGCAACGGCCTCAACGGTAAGTAAGGTCATGATGCTGGCTGTTCTTCGTTTAGAACGGAAAACATTCGACATTTTCGCTGGTTCATGGTACACTACATCCAATCCATGCGAATCCGTTGGAGGTGATTGTGTTGCTTTCCCTGTACTTAGCTGTTCTTGACGATCAAAGCAAAGAAGAACAATTTATAGATGTATATAATACCTACAAGCGGCTGGTCTACCATACCGCTTACAAAATTATGGGCGATTCATATCTGGCAGAGGATGTGCTGCAAGAGGTGTTTTTATACGTCGCTAAAAATTTTTCTAAAATTCATCGAGAAAACTGTCACGAACTCGCAGCTTATCTCGTTAGTTGTAGTAGAAGCCGTGCATACGATATGCTTCGCAAGCAGCGGGAAGAACTGCTGGAAGAAATCCCGGACGCACCAGATGGAGCCCCGGTGCCGGATGATGCAGCAGTCAGTACTGATAACATCCAACATCTGACAGAACTGATTAGACAGATGAAACCGATGTACCGTGATCCTCTTCGCCTTTTGGCAATGGGCTACACCAACCGGGAGATTGCCGAATCGCTTGGACTGACGGATGATGTGGTTCGGATGCGGCTTTTCCGTGGAAGAAAACTATTGTGGAAGGAGTTGAACAGCCGTGAGTGAGCGGACAGAGATCTCTTTTGATGCAGCCTTGATGATGGCACTCCGTGCAGATGCACAGAAAGAACTGGACGAGCTGCCAACTCCGGCACAGCTTGAAGAACGCTACCCGGACACTTCCCGATGGGATGCTCGCCTGAAAGCGGCATTGCATAAACGCCGTCCGGTGCTGAAACGAGTGCTTGTTGCAGCCATGACGCTGGTAATTTTAACTCTCGGCGCGCTTGCAGTAAGCGCAGACTTCCGCAAGGCGGTCTATACGATGATTCAGAAATTCCTGCCTGTTGAGATGCAGCTGACATATCAGGTGGATGGCGAGCCGTTGGAGCAGCTCCCGAATGGGTATAGCGACAATTATGTGCTGGATGGATTTGAACGAGATCGTGAGCAGGAATTTGAAAGAGCAGAAAACTTTTTGCACGTTTACTCGTCAAAAGAAAGCGGCAAGGGATATACTGTTCGCTGCTCCATTATACAGCCGGGGCAGCAGTCCTCGTTTGATAATGAGCATACAACTTATGAGAATGTAAAAGTTGGAGACGCAGATGCAACTTTGGGAACGAGTGCAAGCGAAAACGGAGACACCGTTTATATTTTAAGCTGGGAGCGAGGAGGCGTTTCAAACACGATTATGGGAAACATTTCACGAGATGAGATTATGAAAATTGCTGAAAACGTATTTTAATATGAAACTCCATGCTATTTGTTGAGATTCACAAATGGTATGGAGCTTTTTTGTACAAGTATACAAACATAACGAAAAGCAGAGATTTTTTCAAAAAAGCTGTCACAAACATAAGGCAAGCTACGTTGACTAAGCAAAAGCTCCTATTAGGAGCAAGAAATTGGAGGTGTATTGTCTATTTATGATGAGAAAAAAAGCAAAAGCAATCACAATGACTGTGACCTTGATTTTGGCGATTATACTGATTTGTATAAAAGTCACTCACTTTGTAATAATAGAACGTCCATTGAAACAATGCAGGATAGTATCAGCATACCATCTTACAGTAGACACTAATGGTGCTCAAATTGACCAGTCTTGGCTATTTGAAAAGGATGACCTGACATATATAGATATTGCCAAAACTTTTGAGCAGACATATTTTGTCACTGATTATGCTGGTGGTTCTGGTGATAGCGGTGCACTCAATGAACTCACGATAGCTTTTGGTGAAACAATGGACGGAATGCCAGATATTCGCATAACGGTTTCTGAAAATGGCTACATTCAAATCAATGGTAAAAGAGCATATCCGCTTTCTCTTAAATATGCAGGCAAGAGGCTTTACGTACATCTTTTGGGGTGCTTACAGGATGGAGCTAATCAGCAGCAATAAGTCACATATTTCGAAAATTGCTACCATCAAACTGTCAAAGAATACAAGTTAAACGGTTCTTTGATTCGTTCTAAAACGGATTACTATCAGGCTATTGGTGGTTAAGTCACTCCGTTTGTAAGGAAAGGGTTGAAAATGGATTTTCTTAAACAAAAAGGGCCATTAGCAAGAGAATTCTGCAACACGTTGATTTACATTATTTCGTTAGTGTCATTAAAGCCTGCAAGCCTTCAGAGTGTGTTGACAGAACTTCAATGGAATGGGATGTGGTTCTTTTCTCTGGCATTTTTCGCTGTCATCTTTATGGAAATGCTGTCCGATTTTTTGCTGGTTACAGATCGCTGCACTGCATGGAAAGCATTAAATGGAAATGTCAGCGAAGCCGAATTTCACAATCTTCAGCAGATTGTCCTATGCGAAAATCAGAAAGTTTCCATTGAGAAGAAACTTGCAAGTACGATACTGCTGGTTCTGATGATATGTGCAACTGCTGCATTTGTGTGGTTTACCTTTTTGGCTTGACTGAATAATTTTGGTATTTTGAATTCACATTCTTAGAAATCAGTTTTCAAAAGCAAAATCCGCCGAGGAATCCTCCCGAAAAAAACGGGAAGAATCCTCGGCGGATTTCGTTTATCGTGCTTGTTCTTTTTCGGTTGTACTTTTTTCCTCTGCAAAGAACATCTCTACATTTTTCTGAGCTTTCATCAACTCCTGCATCTCATCTCGTGCCTTACGATAGTCCGGGTATGCTTCTTTCTTCTTTTTCAGAAGTTCAGCGTATTCGATGCTCAAGTCCTTAGCCTTTGGCAGCTTTTTCAATCCAGCTTCATCAAAAGCAGTTTTTGCAGCCTTATGCAGCGTGATTTCTTCCCGATGGGCATCCAGAAAGCTCTTACGGTACCCGGCTTTGCGGTAGGCGTCATAGACCGGGCGTGTCCGGGCATAATTAACGATGTGCGTCCGCAGAACGGCAATCTCGGTCATGCGCGTTTCTGCTGCTTTGATTGAATCGCCCAGTTCGTGATAGCGAGCAGTTGCTGCATCCACACGTTCCTGCATTTCTTTAATGCTGCCGATTTTATGCTCCTGTAAGAAAATCAGCGTCTTGGACATTTCTTTCAGATTATATCGCTTTGCCCAGCGAGCATACCCCATGCTCTTTCCCTCGGCCAGCTTTGCCTGAATGTCCACCAGCATCTGAAACTTTTGTTCCGATACGATGCGCTTCTGCTTCTGCCGGGGATGGTGTTCGGCTTCCCCAGAGATAACAGCTTTCAGTTCTTCTTCGCTGTATCCTGCGCCCAAAGTGCGGAACCGGATGAATCGTTTCTGCCGTGTGCCTTTGACCGAAGTGTACTTTCCCCGTTTGATTTCGTAGCCCTGCTGTTCCAGCTTTTGAAGGAAGCCCTCGAAACTTGCAGGTTTCTCGTTCAGCAGGATGTTGTCAATTCCGGCACACAACTTATCTCGATTACTTTCTCTGGGTGGATAAAGGGTGCACTTTTGTCGCTCTCGGTACGGCTTGATTTCAATGACAGACAGTTGATGTTCCAGACAAATCAAATCGCTCAACCGTTGCACAGCCAGCCCGGACAATAGAAAATCACGGAATTTCCTGGTGCTGTCCAGCGCAGTGGAGTTGTAAATAATATGATTGTGAATGTGTTCCCGGTCCGTGTGGGTTGCAACGATAAACGCATACTTGCCTTTGGTGAAACGCATTGCCAGCTCATAACCCACCTTGTTGGCTTCTTCGGCGGTGATCTCGCCGGGTTTGAACGACTGCCGGATCTGATAGGCAATCACGTCACTTTTTTGTCTGCGCCCAGTGACAAGTTCATACTGCCGTTTGGACAGCATAAATTCTTCATCCACCGTCAAAGGACTGCATTCGTAGCTGCTAATCAGTTCGCCATGCTCAGTCTTGTCGGGATTCTGTACATAGTCTGTACGGCTTTTCAGACAGGCCGCAACCGACTTGCCTTTGTTTTTGTGCAGCGCGATCAGCCGTGTCGCGGCCATCCTAAATCACCCCCATAAAAGAAAAAGCCGCCCGAAGGCGGCAAAAGGTTGAAAATGCTCCTTACAGTTCGGCCAACCACTCACTGAACCGCCCGATGCCCTCGGTGATGGCAGTTGCACCGAAAAAGAAGACAAAGCAGAGGAATTCGGCTACCAGCAAGATAAGGAACTGATTCCAGGTCTGACGGTAAGCAGTGTAGATGCCGCAGCCGAAGATGTAGAGCATCAGCGGAGCAACTACATAGCTGGACAGGGTTAGCAGCCACCTTGCCATCAGAGCTAGAAACGCCACAAATAGAGAAATCGGGAAAAGAACAATTTTCTTCAGCATAGACACCATATCAAGCACTTCCTTTCTGTTCGCCCTTATTATAAAGGTATCGACTACTACGTTGCAAGGATGTCAAGCATTATATGTACACCCGCAGTCCTCCAACTGCGGGAATTTTTATAGCTCTGCCAACTTGGAAAGAATTTGCTTGCCAATGTCAATCAGTTCATCCAGACGCTGCCGCAGATCTTCCATGTCGGCGGCGTAGACCTTGCCGCACTCGTTGGCACACTTGGCGTACTGGTTCAAGTTGTTGCTGCACATCTGCAAGAGATATGCCATGCGTTGCAGTTCTTTCAAGTCGAGGTTCAGGCAATAGCCGTCCAGTGCCATCTTGCGGATATAGGAACTCAGGCTTCGGATGCCCATGCTGAGCATCTTTTCATAGATACGGTTCTTTTCTGTTTTGCTCAAGCGCAGGATGATGGTTTCATCCCGCTTTTCGTTCATCGTGCATCACCATCCTTATCATAATAGCTGCGGAACGGTTTGACAGGCTCCGGCTGATTGGTCTTTTCCCCCAGTGCAGCCAGCACAGACGGACGAGTTGCAGGTGTTTCGGTTTCCTCGGTTTCTTCGGGAACATCCTGCGAGGAACTGCGGTCACGGTCGATGTTCAGCAAGGCGTTCAATTCAGCAAGGCGGGCAGACTTTTCGGCCAGTTCTTCCTCCTGTGCAAAGGGCTTTGCCACTTCGACCTCTGCAGCCTGTTTCTGCTGCTCCAGATTTTGCAGAGCATTTTCAGCGTCTGCAATACGGTCCGTAAAGTTGTCGATGGCATTGTCCAGACGAGTGATATTGCCGCGCGCATCATCGCCCAGCGATACCGGATAGCTCAACTCTGCCCGGAGAACGGCTTGATGCTCATTCTTGAAGCTGTCGAACCGGATGTTCAGTTCAAAGCCACGGTAGGTGCCCAGCAGCATCATATCGGCATTGGGCATCTCCTGCCGAGCCAGCAGCAGCCGTTCGCCCGCAGCCTTTTTGTCATCGTACACCATACCTTTGATGGTCATACCGCAGAAGTTTTCTTTGTCCTGCGGGTGTGCTGCTGCAATCTGTGAATCCTGCTGCAAAGCAGCAATGTGGGTTTTCTGTTTCTGGATTTCTTCTGGGAATGTTTTGAGCAGCTTATCTTCCAGACGATATTTCTGATTCTGGAAGTCACCGCGCAGAACTTTCAATTTTGCCACCTGCACGTCCAAATCCATCTTTTCCCGGATGCGCGGGTCACCAGCACACAGAGCCTTGATTTCAGCGTAAGACAGAGCCTGCTCATCAATATCATCGCAGGAGCGCATAGGCGACTTGCTCGTCATGATCTGCGAAATGAACTTCTGCTTATTCTCTAAGGTCTGGTACAAGTAGGCGTCAAATGTCGATTCAGTGACGTAATTATAGACGTACACTTGTTTGTTTTGATTGCCTTGACGGATGATTCTGCCATTGCGCTGAGTCATATCCGACGGACGCCAGCCTACATCCAGATGATGCACTGCCACAAGAAGCGTCTGGACATTTGTACCGGCTCCCATTTTTGCAGTGCTGCCCAGCAGCACACGCACCTGTCCGCTGCGCACCTTGGAGAAAAGTTCTGCTTTCTTGTTCTCCGTATCTGCGTTGTGGATGAACTCGATTTCCTGCTCCGGCACACCAGCAGTGAGCAGCTTGGAGCGGATATCGTCATAGACGTTGAACGAACCGTCACCCTTTGGAGTAGACATATCGCAGAAAATCAGCTGGGTCAGCTTCTGTTCCTTGGTGTCGTTCCAGATGCGCAGGACGTTGTTGACGCAGGCATTCAACTTACTGCTGGGGTCATCAGGCAGAGCCGAGTTCATCAACCGCTGATCAAGACCGATTTTGCGGCCATCCGACGTGATTTTCAACATATTATCCACAGAGGGGTCAACAGAACCGCTGTGGACTTCGGCTGCACGTTCGCTCAACGCCTGCACCATATCCTGTTGGATTTCCGAAGGTTTGACCACCACCGTCTCAAATTTTGCATCAGGCACTGGGAGATGAAGCTGGTCGCTGGTTTTGATATCTGCTGCTTCTTTGAACATCGCCATCAGTTCAGGCAAGTTGAAGAACTTCGCAAAACGAGTGCGTGCACGGTATCCGGTGCCTTCGGGCGCAAGTTCAATGGCCGTGGTCGTCTCACCGAAGGTGGATGCCCACGCATCAAAATGGGTCAACCCTTTCTGCTGCAAGGTGTTGTACTGAAGGTAGCGCATGAGGGTGTACATCTCGGTCATGCTGTTGCTCAGGGGCGTACCCGTTGCAAAAATCACGCCACGGCCACCGGTGATTTCATCCAGATAGCGACACTTGCCGAACATATCGCTGGATTTTTGTGCCTCACTCGTACTCAAACCTGCGACATTACGCATTTTCGTGTACAAGTAGAATGTGCAGCACCTCTGCGGCTGCGAAGCAGTCCGCAGAGTAGTCTGCTTTGTTGTGATAGGTAACTTTTTGAAGTAATCTCCAAGTTTTCCCCCACCTCACGCCGGGCGTGCACCTTTCAGCGCACCCGGCGTACCATCAAATCGATTTACTTTCTTCCTTCAGATTTCAACACTGCTGTGTTCTCACGGACACAGAGTGGTTGTAAATTTCACAGTTTAAGTTTTTCGCGGTATTTCATGATTTTGCCTACCGTCTTTGCATCAAGTTCAGGCGGTATTGGACTGTTGTGAACCATGCGGTGGCATGGTTCACACAGCCAAACCAGATTTGGCACTTTATTGATTCTATCAAGTGGAAGCTTGTTTTTAACGTGGTGACAATGCTTTTGAAGCACGGGTGAGAAGGCATTTCCACAGCATTTACATTTTCCTTTGTCCCTGCTGTAAGCATACTCCCGGTTCATATAATACTCAAAATTCATCCTTCCCTTTGCGTATGCTGACATTGCAATATCGTTCGGGGAGTTAACGGATGGACGGTCACATGGCAGTGGCTTGTGCTTAGCACGATAGCTCACATACCGTCTGCGCCCTTCCACTGTATACGGCGTCATTTTCTGGTCAAATGGCTTGGGTTCATAGTGACTATGCGTGATGAACGCATAAGTTATACCAAACCATTTTCCTTCGACCCATACAGCAAATGTCTTACTGTCGTAGCCCTTGTGTCGGTCAGGAAGATTGCAAAGCACCTTCAGCGGCACCTGCATGGAGTTGTACCGTTTGGGGTACAGCTTTTTCCATACAGTCAGTGCAGCGTTGTTTACTCTGCGGTCTATCGCATGGTAGGCATGAGAGCAGATGGATGTCTGCAAGTACTGTGCCATACCCATAATGACAGAGTTGACGTACTGAATTTGCGCAGCCTGCACATTGACTTTTTGACAAAGTTCTATGCGGTGCACTTCTTCGAGCAGTTTCTTAATCTTCTTTCCTAACCGTTCCATATCCGGCAGCGGCTTTCCAACCAGATGTTTCGTCCATGTTGCCGGGTCAGGAGTTTTCCGTTTTCGTTCGGCCTTTACCACAAAGCCAAGAAAGTGTATACCGTTTGTCCGCAGGTCTGTTACATAGGTCTTTTCCTGCGACAATTCGAGTTTCATTCTGTTCCGAAAATATTTTGTCAAGACACGTTTCAAGCGGAGTGCTTCCTTCTCCGTTGACGTCAGAATCACCCAATCATCGGCGTAGCGATAATTGTACTTTGGCGTTACACCAGCCCATTTCAAACGCCTTGTGTCGTTGCCTTTATGCTTGCACTGTCTGTGCGGCTCCATATACATACGACCAACATACCAATCGAAATCGTTGAGATAAACATTGGATAAAAGCGGTGAGAGGATTCCTCCCTGCGGTGTACCAAGCTCTGTTGCATGAAACAGGTCATTTTCCATATATCCAGCTTTTAGCATCTGACTGATAATTTTCAGCACACGCTTGTCATGGATACCGATTCTCCAGAGTTTTTGGAGCAGCAGGCGGTGATTGATATTGTCGAAGCATCCCTTGATGTCACCCTCAATAGCCCACACGGGTTGGTCGGGCGATTTACATCCAGCATTTATGACATTGATGATACCCCGGATTGCGTGTTTCTGTGCCCGATAGGGGCGAAAGCCGTAGCTTTGCGGATAAAATCTCGCTTCACAGATCGGCTCGATAATGATACGCACGCACTCCTGTATGATCCTGTCCAATACAGTGGGGATACCCAGCGGTCTTTTCTTGCCGTTACTCTTTTCGATATATTCACGGCGGGCTGGTTTGGGGCGGTAGTTGCGAAAACTCGATTGAATCAATAAAATAAGCTCATCTTTGGGCATTTGAAGGTATTTGTCCATTTTTATCTTATCCACGCCAGCAGTTCTGCTGCCTTTGTTGGACTTGATATTGTGGACGGCAGTTACAATGGTCACTTCATTAGCCATCGCTTCCACCAGACCGGTGAACGATACTCCTTGACCGGACTTCTCATAGAGAAAATCCTGAATCTTTTTAAGTTCCGTTTCCGTTGAAAATCTGACGTTCAAATGCACAAGGTTTTCACCTCGCAGTTCGTCACCCATCTTTCAGGGAGTTATAGGATTTTCGTTTTGTGAAATTTACAAATCGATTTGACTCGTATCCTTCGCCATGGAATATTTCAATTCCGTATGACTGGCATTACCCAGCCCAGACTACTATGATACGGCTGACTTCCTGTTGTTTTCAATGCGCTGTAACGCTCCAACAATAGGCTCTCAAACGTTCCCTAATCTCTATCCTTATTCTGAAACCCTTAGGCCGCTACCTTACACCGGGAAAATCTAACCGTGCTTTGAACCACAGTTGCTGCACGGTTCCTGATGGGGATTTCATCCCACAGGGCGTGTACGGAAAAACCAGCCACACACACTTTTTCCAAGGTTCACCCTTTCGGATGGAGTCAACTCTTACGATGCTGCATAGCTTTCCCTAACGGATAGCCATGGGTTTCGGAAGCCCGCACCATTATTGTCCATGCCTCTTTGCAGAGGTTTAGGTTTTCAGGTTACGCCTTCACCACGCTCTGTACAATGCACACTTACAGGTGGCAACGCACAGTGGAGTATTAGCTCTCGTACTGTCTTGAATTTTGACCTATTCTCTGGAACTTTGTTCCTCGACATTGGTTCTGTACGGCAGAGGAATTTCACCCCTGATTTTGAGATTAAAGTTCTCTGTGATATTTTCTTATTGCTAAGTGCAATCACATGGTGCTTTTCGTCCTTGCTGTCAACAAGGGCTTATGCACAACGTTTCGCACGGTTCTTAAACGCTTGGCTCTCATCCACAAACAACCTGTCTACGCCCAATTGTTCAAACGTAACCACATCATCTTTACGGTCTGCGCCTTGCAGCTTTTCCAGTTTCTGTTTCAGAGACTTGCGCAACTTTTCCAGCTGCTTTACTGTGAAATGCTCGCCAACCTGTGCTTTCGCTTCTTCGATGGCCTCCTCGATTTCATCCATCTGTTCCTGAATCAGACGCTCCTGTCGTTCTGCGGACAAGGGTATCTTTTCAAACTGGCTGTGTCCGATGATAACTGCATCGTAGTCACCGGTCGCAATTCTCGCACAGAATTTTTTTCGATTACCGGGTTCAAAATCTTTCTTGCTGGTAACCAGCAGCTTCGCATTGGGGTACAGGCGTAAAAACTCGCTGGCCCATTGTTCCGTCAAATGGTTTGGCACGACAAAAAGACTTTTCTGACACAAGCCCAGACGTTTCAGTTCCATAGCGGAAGCCGCCATCTCAAAACTCTTGCCAGCACCGACTTCGTGCGCCAAAAGGGTGTTGTACCCATACAGCACATGGGCAACCGCATTGCGCTGATGCTCTCGCAAATTGATCTCTGGGTTCATGCCCACAAAATGAATGTGAGAACCATCGTATTCACGGGGGCGGGTGCTGTTAAAAAGCTCGTTGTACTTCTTTACCAGTAAGGCGCGCCGCTGCGGGTCTTTCCAGACCCAGCCAGCAAAAGCGTCCTTGATGGCCTGCTGTTTCTGCTGGGCGAGGGTGGTTTCGTTCTGATTCAGCACACGTTTTTCCTTGCCATCCTCCTCGATGGTATCATAAACGCGGCTATCACGCAAATTCAAGGTGTCTTCCAAAATCTTGTAAGCATTGGCCCTGCGGGTACCGTAGGTTTCGGTGGCCATAATGTCACCAAAGCCAGTAGCAGATTTATTGCTGATTCGCCATTCGGAAGTGTAAGGGGAGTAGCGAACGGTGATGGCATTGTTGTAGCGGATACGATAGGGCGGCTGAAAAGTTTCCATCATAAACTGCTGTACGATGGAGGGGGCAAGCCAAGTGGCACCCAAACGCACATCAATTTCAGATGCCTCCAGATCTTTGGGCTGTGCCTTGGTCAGTGCGTCCACATTAACCTTGAACTCCGGGTGACTTTCCGCAGCAAGCTGTGCCATCCGCAGCTTATCGCGTACATTACCCGAAAGGTATTCGTCCGCAGTCTGCCAGCCTGCTTCCGGGTCGTCTGCATCGGCGGCAGGATCTTTGAAGATCACGCCGGAGAGTTCGGTGGTGATGCGCTCATAGTTGCCGGGAGTGCCCAGCAGTTCTGCCATATAAGGCAGGTCTACTTTGCCGTGTTCCCCGATGGACACCGCCAACGCTTCGCTGGGGGTATCCACGCTGGTGACAACACGCTCTGGCCGAATCGTCCGCTTGGTGAACATATCTGCCTTGGACTTGAGATTTTTATTCTCGTCCAGATTCTCCAGTGAGCAGAGCAGATAGTAGGAACTGTCATCATCGAACAGGCGGGCATTTTTCTTGTCGTTGATCAGCCCGTATTTTGCAGTAAAGGCATCGTAGGCGGCGTTCAATTCTGCTTGCGATGCCTTAATGTCCTCGTCCGGGAAGTCGTTCAACTGCTGGTCAATCAGTTCGTTGACGATCTGCCGCAACTCCACCATACCAGCTACACGGCCTTTGGCGTTGTCGGACAGCTCCACCTGCGTCATCACGGAATTTTCCCGGTAGAACACCTCGCCGTCCACCACGGTGTAGGAAAAGTTCTTCACCTCCGGGTCGGCAGGCAGGGTGCGCCGGGTGGTTTCTTCCTCGGCAATGTCGGGGGTGTCCACCTCAACTTCGGTGTATTGCCCCTCAATATGCTGCACTGCTTCGGCAAGCTGGTCGGAAAGGTTTGCGCCCTCGATGGGGGAAACGGTCAATTCCTCTCGTCCGTATTGGGTGCTTTCTGTGGTCAGCTCGCCCAGCACCATCTCCGGGTGGTCTACGAAATACTGGCTGATGGCAAAGCCGTCCTCGGTCTTGCCAAGCTGCACCCATGCAGGCTCAATGTCCGCAGGGCGGTCACGCTTTTGCAGGAAGATGATGTCCGAAACGACTTCGGTGCCTGCGTTCGCCTTAAACGCATTATTCGGCAGACGGATAGCACCCAGCAAATCGGCCCGTTCTGCCATGTGCTTACGGGCGGTGCTGTCCTTGCTGTCCATAGTATAGCGGCTGGTGACGAACGCCACGATGCCGCCCGGTCGCACTTGGTCGATAGTCTTGGCGAAAAAGTAGTTGTGGATAGAAAGCCCCAGCTTGTTGTACGCTTTATCGTTGACTTTGTAATTGCCAAACGGTACGTTGCCGACCGCTAAATCGTAGAAATCCCGCCTATCCGTGGTTTCAAATCCGGCCACCTTGATGTTGGCCTCCGGGTACAGCTTTTGGGCAATCCGGCCCGTGATACTGTCCAGTTCCACACCATACAGACGGCTGTCAGCCATGCCAGAGGGCAGCATACCGAAAAAGTTGCCAATACCCATGGAAGGCTCCAAGATATTTCCAGACTGGAAGCCCATCTTTTCCACAGCATCATAGATGGCGCGAATTACCACCGGAGAGGTATAGTGTGCATTCAGAGTGGAAGCGCGGGCGGCGGCATACTCCTCTTCGGTGAGCAACCCTTTCAGTTGGGTGTACTCGGCAGACCAGTTTTCCTTGTTGGGGTCAAAGACATCTGCAAGACCGCCCCAGCCTACATACTGCGAAAGCACCTGCTGCTCCTCGGCGGTGGCACCGCGATGCTCCTGCTCCAAAGTGCGCAAGGTCTGGATGGCTTCAATATTGCGGGCGAATTTCTGCTTGGGGCCTCCGACACCCAAATTATCATCCGTGATGTGAAAATTTCCTGCGGCTTCCGGCATCGGTTCAGCGTTCAGGGCTTCGTCTGCGGCAGCAGCATCCGGAAAGGTCTGCCACTCGCCATTGACCTCCACAGAGATAGGCAACTTGTCCAGTTCCTCATCAGGTGTAGGTTCATCCCGCCGCAGACCGTCCTCGAATTGCTGCTTGTTGAGTACCTCGTTATCCCACGACTGCCCATGCGCGCTGGTGTCGATGCGCACATCGGTTTCGCCAACATAGCCGATTTTGCCTTCGATGGTTCGGGTGGGAAGGTCAACAACAACTTCGTCACCGACCTTGTAATCAACAGCCTTTTCAGGAGAAACGTCAATAATTTCATCCTGCTGCTGTTCATACAGTTCCCGGATATTGGGCAACCGTTCAACCCGGAAGATGGGCTGTCCGCTGTTGGTCAAGTCCATGTCCTGCAAGCTGACGGATTTGAACATGAAGTTGACGTGATCCACACGGAAATCCCGGCCATCTAGCTTGATGATGATGCCGATCGGCAGATAATCTTCCTCTCGCAGATATTTTGTCTGATGGTGGGTACCATCTCCGCCCTGTCCGGCTAGATAGATGCTGTTGCCCTCGGCCCACAGCTTCTGCGATTTTGCTACCCACTCTCTGCGCAAAAAGCCGGTCACTTTGACTTTTCCCAGCGCATTTTCCTGTGACAGCAAATTAGAACGAAAAACTTCCTTTACAGTGATTGCATCTTTGTCATAGAACAGAAAATATCCGCCCAGTTCAAAGCCAATCAGGGTATTGGGGTACTGCTCTTTCAGAGCATTGTATTCGGCAGCGGCTCACCATCCAGCATTGGGAGCTGTCGTTCCGCTTCCTGCACGGCGGCACGATGCTCTTTTTCCTTATCGGTCAGGTAGCGGTCAGACTGAATCATCAGGTCGATGTATTTCTCGACCTGTGTCCAGCTTAACGTAACCTTTTGATGATCCGGGTAGTGGTCAAATTCAAGTCCTTTTCCATCATGATTTACAAAACCGCTGCTGCCATCCAGAAAATCCTGCGAATGTCCGCCGATGCCGTACTCTTTCGCCAATGCTTTAGCGCGGAGTTTGCGGTCGGGCTGTGTCTGGTACAGTTCGATGATCCGCTGCTTGCCATCCTGAAAACCGGAACCATGCTTGCGCAGTTCATTCTCAATTTCAGCCTGCGACAAAACAAAAGCGGAGGGCGATTTTTTGCTCTCCGCTTGGTCGATGGATTCAATTTGTTTGGCTTCGGTGGGAATGTGGGCATCGAAGAAACTTAACTGTAAATCAGTTCGTTCAGCACCAGTTCCTCTGCCTGTGCCCGCAGGCTGTTCATGTGCTGCACCCATGCCATCTGATTCTGCTCCTTGTCCGGGGCCGGGTTCTGTTTCAGAAGCTGCGCCATGGTCTGCTGCATCCGGCTTTCTGCCGTCTGCTCCACCTCCATCAGGTGCGGGTACAGGCTCCCGTTCAGGAGCATCGTGTTGTACAGTGCCGGGTGCTGCTGCCTCAGAAAGCTCAGGCGCATCCTGCTGTACTTGCCCAGCGGGGTCTTCGGCTGATGCAGGGTCAGGTTCGGGAGAAGATAATCCCCGGTCTGCGTGTAACTCAGATTGCTGCTCATATTCATGCTGGCTCCTTTCATTGTTTCGGCGGCGAATGGTTGTTTTTACGGTGCGCTCGATGTTCCGCAGCACCTCCCGGCTCATGTCACTGACTGCTGCGCCGAGGGCAAAGACGGCATCCGGGGTGGAAAAATTGTAGATTGCCTGAAAATCGTCCTTGTCGAACCACCCGGCAGGCTCAAACCCGCAGCGTTCCAGCAGCGTGTAGGTGACACTCATTGCTGCTGCGCTTTTGAACTGCATCTCCACCCCGGCTTCATCATAATCCATTAGCAGCGAGCCGTCAACGATGGCGCGGATGTCCCCACCGTTGTTGTCCCAGTAATCTGCTACCAGCTTCCCGGCAACATCGGCAAGCTGCTGGCTGACACGCTCTCCGCTGACGCCGTAGGTGGCGGCGAGCATTTCCGAAACCGGTTGTTTCAGGTCGTCGTTAAACTGCCACACCTCCGGGTCACGGGAATTGCGGCGCACCCCGGTGTCCGACACATCGAAAACGTAGTGCAGGCGAGGGAATCCGCTGGATTCATCCAGCAGAGCAATGCCCTTGGCACCCCGGCGCACATAGCGGTTCATCCGGTTGCGCCAAATGTCAAATTCGGCGCAGGCGGTGGCATCGGGCCGCTGAGCGTAGATCATCAACTGGTCTGCAAAGGGGTACTTGTACAACCGGGATGCAGTGGTCAGGTAGTCCGTCCAGCTTTCCCAGTACCGGGTCAAGCCGTTGGCCGTGCGCTGGGCAAGGGCGAGATATTCTTCGGTTTTGCTTGGCATTTTGGCCTCCTTCTTCAGATTTTAGGGTATAAAAATAGCGGGCAACCGTTTTGAGGGTCGCCCGCAAGGGATGTAATAAAAATCGATTATTGAATATTGTTGTCCTTTATGAATTTCATGATGCAGCAGCCCATCACGATGACGGGAAGCACGGTTCGTAAACCGAGGTCGCCGACCCGCACATTTACATCAATCACAAGCCCTGCAAACCATGCCGCTAAAGTGAAAACAGTTGCCCATCCGTAATTCATAGAACTGTACTCCTTCATATGTGAATATTCAAAACTCTCTTCTCAGCTTCAGCTTTCATAGCTGCCCGCAAGGAACTTACATTTATTCGACTCGAATGTTTACCGGATTCAGTGTAAGGTTGCCTCCGCCCGCCACCTTATACCATTTGCCTCTTTCGAGTTTGATTCTTTCCGTTACGCCCTGTGTAATATATCCGATTCTGTATTTTTCTCCAGTCTCTACATCGGTAAAGACCACCTCAGTATCACAATCACCGCTCACTTTTACAGTTCCCCAAAGTGGCTGTATTTGTTCTGTCTTTATGGTGCCTTCATCGTTTGAAAGGGTGAAAGTATGGCTTCTCTGAATATTGATATAAATCGCCACCAGAAAAACCGCTGCCAGACATAAGGCAAACTTTCTTGTTTTCATCGAAACACCTCCTGTAAATTCGGTTTTATCGAGTCATATCACATAAGTGGATGCTTCAAACTTACAGCTCAGTTTCCACTGCAAGCTGCTCCTGCTTCTCTTTTTCATCAGCGATTTGGACATCAACATCTTCGCGCATCTTTTTCAGAAGTGCAAGGACTCTCTTGATTTGATCCTTGGTATTCTCCACTCTGCTCTGTGCCTGATTGATGTGATCCAGAACTGCCCAGTCTGCAAAGAGGCCGTCAAAGAAGAAATCTGCAAATTTCAGAAAGCTGTCTACCGTGACCTGAAGGTCTGCGGTGATCTCAACATCGGCAAGCTCAGTTTTGAACCGCCGCAGTTCCACTTGAAGCTGTTCGATTTGTTCCTGCGCATCGTCCAGTTCCGCATACTTGGCGAGATCCACCCCCAGACCACCACCCATTACGTCCCATGTACTCCAGCCCTCGGCATTGTCGAGGGTTTCCAGAACTTCGTTGACCGTATGCAGGGCAGTCTTTCCGGCGTTGATGGCCTCTAGCAGCTCCCGCTTTTGGACTTTCAGCGCGGCAATGCGACTTTCACTTTCCGCAACCTGCTGTGCGGCAGGGTGGGCAGAAACTTTGATGCTTTTGATTTTTTCGGAAAGAGCAGCTTGATACTGCCTTTCGCAATCGGACAGCCGTTCCAGTCTATTTTGAATCTGCTCCAAGTCGGCATCAACGGAAGAAAGATCATGGAGAGCCGCATCGTACTTGACACGGGCTGCATAGGCTTCCTGCCGTTCTTTGTCCAGCTTTTCATCCATTTTTCCAATCACTTGATAGAAAAATGCGGCAAGGCTGTGTCCCTCCAGACGGTCCACATCAGCCTGCTCTGCCAGCTTGGATTTTTCCAGCTTTTTCAGGCGATCAGCAAGCGTATCTCTCTGGGCGGTCAGTTCTTTCTGTTTTGCTTCGCAGCTTTTCTTTTCAGCGACCTGCTGCCAAAGCTCTTTCAACGTAGAATCACTCATATGGAATGTCCTTTCCCGGCATTACGTTTCTTCGTTCAGAAGCTGGTTCAAAAAATGCTGCCGATTATTTACAAATGTTTTGATGATAACGTAGCTGTCCGTATCTTCATACTGACAAGGATGAATCGTGCCATTGTCGAAGCTAAAAATCTCAGCATCAGGCATTCCGAGGAGAATGGGTGAATGTGATACGATAATGAATTGCGCCCCTTCTTGGGCACACCGATAAATGTTGATCAGTAACGTGAGCTGCCGCTGCGGGGATAAAGCGGCTTCCGGCTCGTCAAAAATATAGACTCCATCTGCACCCATGTAGTCCTGCGCAATGGCGAGGAAACTTTCACCGTGTGATTTTTGGTGATAGCCTTTGGAGGGATGATCGTCATCGGAATAGTCGATTTCCTTGGTGGCTACATTATAGAAACTCTCTGCTCGGAGAAAATACCCGAACTTTGGTCTGCGATACCCCTTGGAAATCGTCATAGCCTCACATAGTTCCGAATGGGAGTTGTATGTGGAAAATGAATAGTTCTTCGTTCCACCCTCTGCGTTGAAGCCGTAAGCAACAGCGATTGCTTCCAGAAGCGTAGATTTTCCACTTCCATTTTCGCCAACAAAGAACGTAATGGGCTTATGGAATGTAAAAGTGTCGATTCCACTGATGGCAGGAATCTGACGAACATAATTGTATGGGCGAACTCTGTTCCAGTCGATGGTCAGCCCTTGGATAAACAAATCGTTCATACAGCACTCCATACTATATAATGTAAGAAACACTTAGCTCCGCTCAAACCCAAGATAGCGGGTGCCCTGAAAACTCAGCTTTCCGATGTCGCCCTGCATGAGCAGACCATAATCGCTTCCGTCCACTTCAAATTCCATGCGGTCGCCGCTCTCCACCTGAAAAGTCACATAGTACGATGTAAATGTGCTAGTGTCGTATCCGTGCGCACCGGACATATCGCCGGCATTGGCACTGCTGGAATGCGAAACATCGGTGCGCTTTGCTACCACTGTTGCCGGAACGGTAAGCCGCGGCGAGTGGTTGTTTTTGTTCCATGTGCGGAGATTTGAAATTAGAGCAAAGAAAAACATTCCAATAAAAAGCAGGAACAGGATTGGGAAAATGAAGCTGAATATAGCGTCAAACCATCCAAAAAACATTTTACTTCTCCAAAATTTCTTCCATCAGGTCCTTTACATCGTCCAGAAAAGATTCTTCACCGAGGGTGTTCACCTTGAAGAACACCGCTTGACTGCCTCCTGCGGTGATGGCAGACAGCCGGATCGGACTGTCTCCATTCTGGAACAGGGTCAGTGTCAGACTCAGGCGGTTGCCGCCCATCATGCTGTACCGTTCAAATACACGGACACTGCACCGGGCATCGCCCTCTTTGAAATCACTGCCTGCCTCTAAATCTGCCGACCAACTGCTGTCCGGGATTTCTTGTTCCAGCTTCCGAAGCAGCTTGTCAAAGTTTTTGTTTCAGATGGTCTTTTCAAAGATTGCCATAATGGTTCCTCCGTTCTGACAATTAAAATTCAGTCCCTTATTTTTGATACGAGCAGAGCCACAGGAAAATTGCGGAGAAATCGCTTGAAGAGAGGAATTTTGTCTAATTTGATTATAGCATATCTTTTGGAAGAACAAAATACTTTATGTACGCCGCCCGCAGGCGGCAAAAGTCAGTCCAGTGGAAATTCCAGCTCGGCAAACTCTGCATCGGTCAGCAGTTTCAGCTTTTCGATAACCACCACCGATAGTTCCCGCAGAGCGGTCTCGTCCGGCATCAGGTAGCACTGCATGAGCCGCAGTTCGTGAATGAGCCCCAGCCGGGTGCCGGTGTTGTAGAGCATCATCAGCATCAGTTCCTCATGGTTAAAGTTCATGCGCATCCCTCACTTTCCGGCAGACGATGGGGTTGCACTCCGGGGCATCGCACTTTTCCCTGAGATTCATCAGAACCGAAGCACGTTCCGGCTGCTTGTCCAGAAACCCCTGTAAATCTTTGAAGCCGATGCTGTCCACATAATGCACAGACACCTCGCCATTGCGTTTGAGTGCAATCACATCGCTGACCGACAGGCTATGCCCCTCAAAATCCTGCGGACGGGAGAGGTTGAACACCTGAAACAGTTCTTCCAAAATCTCGTTGTTCGGCACATCCTGCCACATGGCGGGCAAATCAGCATAGTAGGTGACCTCGTAATGCTCCGGGTCGGGCGTTTTGCCTCGACGATTCAACTCCCGCATAGAAGCAAATCTTTCATCAAGGATTTTTTCGTCATGCCGCAGCTGCATCACCATATAAACATCGCACCCTGCGTTCAGAAATTTCTGCGGGATGTCCGCCATGGGTTCGCCGTCAAAATTCTGGTTCCATTTTTGCTGCATCGTCCACCTCACAGTTCTGGCGCAGAACGTGCAGAGGATTTTGGCGCAGACGTATCACTTGCCAGTGCTGCCAGCTTTTCCAGTGTGGAAGGGCGATGGTCTGCACTCAGTTCCTCGGCTTCCGCAACTTTATTCATGACGGCATCGTAGTCCTGCAACAGCCGCCGCCCCTTTTCCATGTGGTGCGCTTCCAGAATCTGCTCACGGGCTTCCTGAATGGTCAGTTCCGGGGCATCCAACTGCCCACCGTCCATCACAGAATAATCGCTGTGGTAGAGAGTGTAGTCCCATCCATCCTCACAGGACTGGATGGCAAGGTAGCCTTTGCCGCCCAGTTCCCATGCAGCCTGCTCGTCTTGTGTCTGAATTTCCGGGTAGAAGTCGGCATGGTTTCGTTCCATGACCTCGGCAAACTGGCAGATGTGGAACACATTGCCCAAACCGCCCACGTCAAAGTGGTAATCATCCAGATGCTCCACCCGTGCCGTAAAACTGCGCCCATCCGGGTAATCCACCTGAATCACGCCGCCATCTGGAATGCGATAGAGGTCATCATAGTGGCTGTTGATGAGACGAATATCCTTCGGCAGCGTTTCAGGCTCCCAGATGCGCCGTCTGCCGATACCAGCTTGCGGGATGTTTTCGAGGATCTTTACGCTTTCCTGTTGGATGACCTTGCGGTCATCGTCCGAAAGTTCAAACAGATACCAGTTCCGGGCGGCAGAAATGGCGTTCCTGCCATCGGGCGGCAGGTTCTTTTCCGAGATCTGCCCGCTTTCCAGCGGCTCACCAGTTACCTTGTTGTAGGTGGCAAAGCCGACGCCTACACCGTTTTCCCGGAGGTGGAGATAGCGTTCATCGTTGATAAGGTAGACCGCTTCTTTTTTCTGCTCCATCAGCACCCACCTTCAAATTCCAGAGAAAACTTGCTGCGGCCATCGGCTTCACAGGACAGCAGCACGGTGGCATTGTAGGTCTTGCCCTTGGCACTCTTGCAGTCCTTCAAGCGGACACGACCATCCCGCAGCAGCTTGTCCGCCACATGAGCGTCCAGCCGCTTGCCCAGACGCTTGAAGAACGCATTGTCCTTCCACAGGACAAAACGGCACTCCCGGTTCTCGCAGAACCAGCCTTTTTCACGCTCCACGACAGGCTTACCACAGTTCGGGCAGACACCAATAATCTTGCTTTTCATAAGTGCATTCGCTCCTTTTTTCATTTCCGTGTTCTTTACCAGTTCGGTAATCATCGTATTGATCTCGGTCATAAATTCGCTCGGCTCCATTTCGCCACGTTCGATTTGCAGCAGCTTTGTTTCCCAGTCAGCTGTCATATCCGCAGACTGGATTTCTTCGGGCATCACAGTGATGAGGGCTTTGCCTTTGTCGGTGGGCAGCAGCACCTTGGTTTTCTTGGTACCCTTGCGCTCCAGAAAGCCCTTCTGCACCAGCTTTTCAATGGTGGCTGCTCTGGTTGCCGGAGTACCGACACCCTGACGCTCCACGCCCTCCGGCATACTGTCTGCACCCGCTGCCTGCATAGCTGACAGGAGAGTATCTTCCGTGTAGGGTTTCGGCGGGGACGTTTGACCCTCTTTCAGTTCGGCACCGGCAACGCTGCACTGGCTCTGCTCCTTCACATCCGGCAGAACAACCGCTTCTTTCTGCTTGCCAAGCAGATCCCCCAGCATTTTCCGTTCCACAGTTTTCCATCCCTCGGACAGCACCACCTTGCCCTTTGCGGAGAACTCCTCCCCGGCGCAGATGGTGGTGAGTGTGGTTTCCGCATAGCGGTGCGGCTCACCTACGGCACAGAGCAGCCGTGCGGCAATCAGCCGCAGGACGTTCCGCTCCCCGGCAGGGAGGGCGGCAAGGTCTGCGTTTGCCATGCTTTTCGTGGGCAGCAGCGCATGATGGTCGGTGACCTTGCTGCCGTTGATGACTTGCTGCACATGGATGGGAAGCGGCTCTTCCACAGCAAACGCCTTGCCCGTATCCGTCACCAGCCCCGGCAGGGATGCCGCCATATCTTCCGTCAAAAATCGGCTGTCCGTGCGGGGGTAGGTGATGAGACGTTTTTCGTAAAGACTTTGGGCATAATCCAAGGTCTGCTGTGCCGTAAATCCCAGCAGACGGTTTGCATCCCGCTGCAATGCGGTAAGGTCATAGAGTTGCGGCGGGCTTTCGGATTTTTCCTTGCGCTCCATCTTCTGCACCGTGACACGCTTCTCCTTTCGGCATTTGGAAAGCAACAGTTCCGCATCCGCTTTCTGTGCAAACCGCTTGCTGGATGCGGTGCCGCCGTCTGCAAGGGTCAGGGAAACCGTGTAGAATTTCTCTGGCACAAAGGCAGCGATGGCGGCTTCCTGCAGTACCGTCATAGCAAGCACCGGGGTCATAACACGCCCCACTGCCAAGGGCTGGTTGTACAGACACGAAAAAAGCCGGGACGCATTGATACCGACCATCCAGTCGGCTCGCTCCCGGCATAAAGCCGCCTCATATAAGGCATCATATTCTGTTCCCGGTCTGAGCTTCTGAAAGCCTTCCCGGATAGCACTGTCCTCCATTGATGAAATCCAAAGCCGTTCCACCGGCTTTTTGCAGCCGCACTGATGGTAAACCAGTCGGAAAATCAGTTCGCCCTCACGCCCTGCATCTGTAGGATAGTTCTCGGAGGTGACTTTTCTGACATTGTTACTCGATGGCATCCAATGGGCCGATAAAGCGGTAGAAAATCTGGATTTTCTGGACGTATTCGCCATCGACCTTTTCCGCTTTGGATACCAGAATCTTGTCAATCAGCTGATGCAGAATCTTATAGTTCAGTTCGGTGATGCCAGCGTACTTGCTGACTTCATCAATAAAATCCTGAATCTTGTCCAGCTGATCGTGTTCAGCACGGCCTTCCCGCTCGTACTGCTCAATCTTCTCGGTCAGTTCAGCCTGTTCTTTGTCGTAGCGATCTGCAAGCATTTGAAAACGTTTCTCCGGGAGAAGTCCCTTTGATACGTCCTCATAAAGTTTTGCATACAGGTCTTCGATTTCTGCGATTCGTGCTTTACACTGCTTCAAATCCCGTTTGTGCTGCGCCCGGTCAGAGGACACCCGGAGGTGCATCTGATTTGCAATCTTCTTCACAAGGGCTTCCCGATTGCTCACAGCGGCCTTTGCGTGTGCCTGAATGTCCGCAAAGACAGCTTCATGCAGAACACGGGCTTCCAAATTATGAGAGTCACAGGCTTTCGCACCATATTTCCGATAAGTGCTGCAACAATAAAAGGTCTGATCCAGAACACTGTTACGTTTGCGCCTGTGCTCGACCTTGACTAACATCGTTCTGCCGCAGTCTGCACAGCGGACGATGCCCTTGAAGATATTGTCGTAGTCGGTCTTATCACACATAAAACAACCGGAACGGCTGTAAAGGATTCGCTGCACGTTTTCCCAGCGGTCTTGTGGGATGATTGCTTCATGTGTATTCGGAACGATAGCGCGTTCTTCAAACGGAATATAACGCCGCTTTTTGGATTTCATGGACACGGTGGGCTTGGCTTCGTAGATGATGTGTCCGGCGTAGACTGGGCTGTGCAGAACCTGACTGATATAGGCACTGTCCCAATCATACATCTTTTCATCATCAATAAAGCGGCCAAACATCTCTTTCTTGTAGTAACACGGCTTCAAGACTTTTTCATCGTGGAGCCGCTTGGCGATGCGGTGAAGCCCCAGCCCTTCCTCTGCCATTGAATAGATATACTCAACAACGGGGGCGGTGTTCGGGTCGATCACAAGGTGATTGTGGTCGGCAGGGTCTTTCTGGTAGCCAAACGGTGCGCCGCTGGAGATATACTTTCCGCTTTTCTTGCGTGTCCGAAGGGCACTCTTGATTTTTCGGGAAGTGTCTTTGGCGTACATTTCATTGATG
Organism: Faecalibacterium sp. I2-3-92; assembly: GCF_023347315.1. Classification (GTDB taxonomy): domain Bacteria; phylum Bacillota; class Clostridia; order Oscillospirales; family Ruminococcaceae; genus Faecalibacterium; species Faecalibacterium duncaniae. The sequence goes on along the minus strand of NZ_CP094470.1, from coordinate 2,024,885 downwards.
ATGTTTCGGAACGGGGCAATATCCATCTGAGATTGCTCGTTGGAATCATAACCATCGTTGATTGCAATATAGCGGACACCGTGTTCAGGAAAGAAGATTTCCATATACGTTCCGGTTTCGATGTGGTTGCGTCCAAGTCGGGACTGGTCTTTGGTAATGACTGTTGCCACCTTTCCTTCCCGGATATCATCCAGAAGTTCCTGAAAGGCAGGGCGGTCAGAGTTCGTACCGCTGTAACCATCATCAACATAGTACTGGCAATTCCCGAAACCGTTGCGTGTGGCATACTCCATAAGCATCGCCTTTTGAGTGCGGATGCTCAGGCTTTCGCTGTTTGAACCGTCATCTTTTGACAGCCGGCAGTATAAAGCAGTTACTTTTTTGTCCTTTTCCATGTGTACCTCCATAATGGAAAAGAGACCTCATCAATCACATTGTAGCGGATGCTGCGTGATGATGCAAGCCCTTTTCCGCAGTAAAACGTCCAATTAGCCAGCGGCGAGATACGATTCGGCAGTTTTACGAATTTCTTCTTCCGCAAGCCGCTGAAAAAGCGTATTCATCGGCACATTGCCGATATAATGGCGTTCCACGATCAGGCGCACGGACTTCGGACTTCTCGGCGCACGTTTGCGTGTGGTGGGCTTCTTCTCAGATTTTTCTTTGTTCAAGGGCAGACCTCCTCATTCATGTGGTGCAAATACGGAAAGGAATGGATGGATTCTATTCGTTTTTCTCTTTTTGTTTTATTACGTTGGTTAGGTGAAAGTTTTCTTTGATACAGTCTTAAAGGCTGCTATACTGCATAGGAAAAATATCTTTTGCGGATGCCATTAAGAATCTGCATCACAGAATCGTGATTTTGGCGGTTCTTGAATCGTGAAAAACGCAGAACTATTCAACATTTGGAATTTTCACAAAGATGTGATTGGGCGAAGAAAACCGCGTTCGTCTGCGCTCAATCAATCCCGCAGCGTCCAATTCCTTAAGCGCACTGGAAACACTGACAGTGCTGCGCCCTAGCTGCTCAGCCAAAGAGCAAATCGTAAAAATGACAAACACGAAACCACGTTCATCTATCCAGAGATTTTTCTGCGAGAGCGTGGCACGGTCGAGCAGCAGCACATAAGTCATTTTTGCAGTCTGGCTCAGGTCAAGTTCCAAAAGGAAGCGTGGGTATGGGAGAAACGGCGGCAGCAGAGTTTGCGTGGTAAGATATTCTGAAATGTTGATCACCTCCAGCTGAAGCAGAAATCAGGAACAAAGAGTATGTAACGAGAATTGGTGGGTTCCAATTCTCCAGTCGCAGAAAAGCACGAAACAAGTGCTCAACTGCGTTAATAAGTCAAGGTCTCCCATATTGGTCCTCGACTTCCCTAGGAGTGGGGAATCGTCCGGCGGCGGGCTTGCACCGCACCATTGGCATTTCAGCCACCCCGTCTTCGTTATGACCGGGCTGCGAGTTACAGAAGTACCTTTTGTGAAGTACCGGACGATTGAACTATTCACTTGTCAAGGAACATATGGAAGATTTCTGGACTTTGACGGACGAAAAACATCCTTCTACTTGGTAGCCGATGAAAAAGGCCATTTCGTAGCATTGCAAGCAATTTTGTAAACAAAACGTCATAATAGTCCGAGAATGGTCTTGAAAAAGATGCCCTACACTTGGTAGGCATCGAGAACGCCTGTTTCGTAGCATTGGTGAGAAACTTGTAATTGAATTGTAATTCTTGAGACCAAATCTCCGCTTTTGAAAAAATCCTCTCAATAGATAGGCAACGAAAACAGCCCAAAGACAACCATCTTTTTGAGAATTAACAAAAAGGTCACAAATGACCGGCTTTCAAAGAGGCGCTTCTACTATTAACAGAAAAAGTGGCCTAAAATGGGGGGTGTTGGAGAAAATTTCTGCCTTAAAAGTACGCCTCTACTCACTAGCCAGCGAGAATAGCCAAAAGCCGGCAAAAAAACAAATGAATTATGTACTTCTGCCACTGATTGCAACGGCATATCGGTGACAGAAAGATCGTTTAGAGCGATTCTTCGCGGTTTGGGGTGGTGGAAATCGTTTTGTAGTTGGACTTTTTCTGCTGAAGCTGCTCCAGCTGTTTCAGCACCGATTCCTTTTCCGGGGTCTTGCCGCCCGGTGCGGAAAGCTGCTGCTTATTCAGCACCATGTCGATATACTTGCGGATATTTTTCAGGGCAGAGACATCCGGCTGCAAGGTTTCCAGTTTGGTACGCAGTTCTGCGCTGCCGGATTGCAGCGCAGAAAATTCGGCATCCAATGCCGAAAAATCCACCGCTGTGCTGCCGTTCAGCTTCATCAGGGTGCGGACGGCTTTATTAAAGGTGTCCAACTCCTCTTTGTGCTGGGCGGCATAAGCGTCCTTGGTCAGCTTGAAGTTCTTCTTGATAAAGGTGTCGTGGATAGGTTTCAGCTTGGCATGGACGGCGGCAGCATCCTTGATCTGGGCGATTGCCCGCATACGGTTTTCGTTCTGTTTCAACTGTCTGCGGAGAGGGGCGGTGGTCTGGTTCAAATGTGAGATGGCGGTGTCCAAATCCTCGATGGTGTTCAGGGAATGGGCTTTCAGGTAGTCCACCGTCTGCTTGACTTCCTCGAAGTCCCGAACGGTGCATTTCAGTTTTGCCTTGCCAGACCAATCGCTGCGCTGCTCATTGCGAAGGTTGAAGTAGTCCACCAGCAAATCAGAAAGCGTGGGTTCCTTCGCCTTTTCCAGAGCGTCCAGAAGAAGCTGTTTCTTTTCATTCAGGTCTGCGATCCAGCGTTGCAGCCCACGAATCGCACTGCGGATGGACTGCATCAGGCTATTGGCAGCTCGAATATCCCGGTTCAGGTTGCCGAGAAAAGTTTCCACTCCACGCTTTTCCATCTGGTGTGCGGCGGGACCGAGATGCACGGTCGGTATCTGCTGGATGCCCTGCCGCTCAAAGGAGCGCAGGTCAACACGTTCCGGTCTGCCAGCAGCTTCCAGATAGCGGTTGGTGATGGTTTCCCAGCTATGCCGCCAGACCTCGGCGTACTTCTGGTCGTTCCAGTCCACCGTGTTTTCCTTGTGGCACTTCCAGTTCCCGGAGGGGAGTTGAATGCGCTCGCCGTTCTCGTCAAGGTCGTAAACCTTTCGGGCTTTTGGAAGCCACCTGCCGTGTTCATCCATTGCCCGGAGCGTCAGCAGAATGTGGGCGTGTGGGTTGCCATCTCCCTTGTCGTGGATGGCAAAATCGGCAATCATGCCCTTGGAAACAAACTGCTCCTGACAAAACTCTTTTATCATGGACAGATACCGCTCTTTCGGGACTTCCACCGGAAACGCCAGCACGATGCGCCGGGCAAGCTGGGAGTTCCACTGGTTCTCCACGGCTTCCACGGCGTTCCAGAGGGTCGCCCGGTCTGCATATCCGGGCGGCGCATGGGACGGCAGCATGATCTCAGCGTGGACAAGTTCTTTCTTCTTGTTGTAGAATTTCGTTTTTTGGTCGTACTCGCTGAACAGCCGTTCGCCGCTCTGGTAAGCGGCCCCGGCAACAGCGGACTGCCCTTGGCTGCGTTTGACGATGGTGATTTTGAAGTGCGGACACGGAATCGGAATCACCTCCAAACAAAAAGACCGCCCAGCAAGATGGCTCTTGTTGAACGGTCTGGAATCGTATTCGGTTGTGCTCGCCGCCTTGGAACGGAGTGCTGTGCGCTTCGGTCTTAGGCGGGAGCCGCAAAAGGATAGCTGCAAAGCAGCGCAAGGAAAATGCAGTTTTCCTTGGGATGGAATCGGGCTGGCGCACAAACGCCAGCTTCGATTTCATCAAGCCGTCTGCAAGACCACAATTTCACCGGAACGGTGTATAATTGCGCCCTTTATTCTAAAGGGTTTTGGACGTTGCTGCGTTCGTGAACGTCATGCACCATCTTTGCAAGCGCCAGCACGACTTCCGGTTGACGGAACGAGATTTTCAGAAGCTCCATCACCTGATCGTCGGTCAGTTCTCCCGGACAGACTAGAAAGCTTTCCAGCATTCCGGCACGGGTGCAAAGACGATGCACACGCTCTCTCCGGTTCAGCTCCGACATCCTGCGTTCAAGGATTTTCTCCCGGTGCTGACAAGCGCGCAGCTTCTGCTCTGCTTTGGCTTTTTCGCTGCGGAGATAGGCAAGGTCGGTTTTGGGTTGGGTCAATGGCATCACGCTCCTTTACAGCATTAGTGACATCCGATATTTTTGTTGGTTCGTGGTACACTACACATAATCAATATGGATAATCTCTCGCTAAAACTGTCATAATCCATTGGAAAAGTGGCGAGCGAAAACATGGACGCTGTTACGATCATTTTCTTAAAGTAAACAGAAAGTAGAGAAGTAAATGAAGGACTCTACAAATCGTAGGTGGAAATAAATCGGAAAACGTGATATGGATTGAGACAGTTCAAGAGAAAGGACAATCGACATGGATAGTCAAAAATTTGGTACGTTCATCTCGGAATTAAGAAAGGAAAGGGGGTGGACACAACTGGAACTTGCACAAAAGCTAAATGTTACGGATAAAGCAGTTTCAAAATGGGAGCGGGGAGTTAGTCTACCGGATACCGTTTTATTGATTCCTCTGGCAAATCTGTTGGATGTTTCCGTCACAGAGCTTTTGATGTGTGAGAGATTGCCGAACAATGACATTCTGAATCCCGACAAAGTTGAGGACATTGTTAAGACGGCAATCAATTATGCGGACGAAGCACCTGAAAGAGCATATCACGTTAAAAGTAACTGGATTATCATTTACGGAATCTCGCTTTTGATATGTGGCATCAGCACGTTTTTGAACTATACAATGGAAAAGCCCTGTATGGATTCCTTGATAACATTTGTGCTGATGTGTGCAGTATGCGGTGCGTATTTTTGCTGCCTTGTGCGGACAAAACTTTCAAGGCTTTATGATGAAAACAGCGTGAATGTTTTCTATGACGGTCCGATTCGTATGCATGTTCCGGGAATTACTTTTAATAATCATAACTGGCCGCATATTGTGCAGGTTCTCCGGTTGTCCTTCTGTCTGAATATGATTTTGATACCCCTTCTTAATCTCATGGCAAGCAGCATCGCAGTAGTTGCATGGAAAAATATTGGAAAGTATGTTTTCTTAGTAATTATACTGTGCAGCACACTTCTTCCGATATATGTCGTTGGAAAAAAAGTATGAATAAATCTGTGTTGAACAGATATGAAAGGTAACTGCCGAACCATGGTAAAAGAAAAACATTATACAACGTCCATGTTAACACATCTGTGCCCATGCCATTGTGCTATGCTTGTACAATGGTAGTAGAAACACTCAATTCCTGACTTCCACATAGATGCAGCAAAAGGCGGTGGTCTCCCACAATAAAGGAAACCACCGCCTTTGTTGATTATCGGATGAGCCAGCCGTAATCCTGTCTGCAATCTACCACATAATCTGCATAAACCGTATTATCTACAATCTGGAAGATGAGCATATAGCGTTTTTCAAACAAGATGAATCGGTAAGCATTTTTAGGAATGTATTCGCCTTTGAGCCACGGGCAGCGCTGCGGCATCTGCTCCAAAGATTTTGCAGCCTTTTCAAATTCGACCGTAAGCCGCTCTGCTGCCGCAGGGCTGGCCTGTGCCAGAAATGCGGCATGGGACACCAGCATCTGAGCGGCCCGTGCTGACACAACCACGCAGTATTTATTTTGCTGTTCCATGTCCAGCGGCCTCCTTGATCGCGCTGCGCATCATGGAAGTGACCTCATCAACCGAATAGCCCTCGCTTCCACGCATCCGGTCCTCTTCCACGGAAAGCAGCTCCTCACGGAGCTTCAGCATTTTTTCACGGCGGTTGTAGGTTTCGATGTCCATGACGACCAAGTCGCCCTCGCCGTTCTTGGTGAGAAAAATCGGCTCAGCGGTTTCTCTGCACAAATCAGCAATCTCGTTGTAGTTCTGGCGAATCGCTGCAGATGGACGGATATTCATAAAAGTACCTCCTGCTCCTGAACAGTCTGTAATAGTAAAATTCTAATTATATTATATCCATATTGTGCAACGAAGTCAACTATGGCTTAAAATAAGGCTCCGTGATTTCTAATTCTGATTGAAATCTACGGAGCCTTTAACAAATTGATTAGAGACTTGAAAGAATAATTACAATGCCAGATACCAGAGCCAGTGGAATATAAAACCCGGCTTCAGTCTTGGATATAAGGCAGTTGGTAAAAGAGTTCTTTTCACCGCAGCAATGCCAGTTCTTCTTATAGGGCGCAATATTCATGCTAAAATTAGTTACAGTGCTGTTTGGCTTCCTTGCGTCTTCATAAAGCGAACGAAACAGCCTCTCTTGAAGCAAGTAATAAGAGTCCAAAAACCAAAATACGATGATTGGAATATATGCTACAATAAAATAAGTTCTATCGGCATCTTTACTGGAAAGTGCAAAAATACCGGCAACAAGGGTTACGGCCCATCCTTTTAGGGCAAAAGAATTTCCTGCCATTCGATTTATAACACCTTGAATCATTTCGAGGTGAGAGACTTTATGGTCATCCATATAAATGCTCTCCTTTTAATACTTGATCGTATAGTGTATCTAGCGGATGCTTCAAGCTCGGATCAACAGAACTTGACCATTGTGTTAAATCTGAACGAGTTAGTTGCTTAAGATGGTCAAGATGAATATCGTATTTTATTTTCAAATCTGCACTTTCCGTTACAGAGTCGGCCGCAAAATGACGAAGTTGTTTCTGCTGCCGCAGAGGAATACGTTGGCGAATAATTTGAGACAAAGCGATTTCAGAATAAATCCATGGCGATAGTGTGCAACCCGGATTGATAGATTCAGAGATACTAATGGAACTTGGCGTGTTAACAAAGAACAAACATTCACTATTGTCAATCATTTTGCCAAGGGCAGTACTGAGCATCATATGAACATGGCTAGTAGAATTGTTTCGCTTGTCGTAATCATAGGTGACATGATCACCATCCTGTGATTGAACACAGTATCTTTTGTCAAGAATCTTTAATAGGTTATTTGCATAGCCCCAAATATAAGAATCAACAAAAGCATTTATATGACAATTTTGTTTGAGCCATCCTGCCAAAGCAACTACAAGATGCTCATCTTTATGCGAGTGCGATAAGAAGATATCGGCATTGACAGAATGAAACCAATTCTCTTGAATTTTAGTGCCATCCAATATGTCATTGTTGCAAATATAAGATTCCAGACTTGTTTGAATAGCTTCTTTTTGCGATGCTAAGAGTTTTTGTCCATCATCAAAGTAAGAGTTGAAAAAAGATTCATCGTCTTTATCAATTTTGAGATTAAATCCTGTAAACAAAAAAACACTCCCTTCTTTAATTTGATATAAGTCTACCACGAATTTGTCAAAAAATAAAGAAGGAAAAATAGCAAGGTAGGCTGAAGTGAACCCGTTAAGATAATTTAGAACTTTTGATACTCCGCTACGCAAATTTTCTACTGGGTTTCATCCCAAAGAGCCAGTGTTCACCGCATACCTTGTCATAAGCCCAGAGTTTCCCTGCGAACCAAACATTCCGATATAAAAAGGACGCTGCCGCCTCTGGGTGAGAGGTTGCAGCGTCCTTTTGACATCAGAGGGCGAATAATCTGTCAGACCGAACGGTTCTCAGTAAATTGGATGCTTTTAGCTTGCATTTTCCTGTTCGTCAAGAATGCGCCAGCCGTCCATCAGGTCTGAATTTTCCATAATAAAGGTGTGGGCGGTATCCTGTCCCCACGAGTTGTCGTATTTCAGCATCAGATAATCGCTCAACTCGGTCCGATTTTTGAACTTCAACAAGCGATACGGCTCCTGAAAAGCGACCTTTTCGACGAAATATACCGCATCCGCTGTGGGAAGCATAACACCGACATGACCGATCATAAGAGAATTGTCCGTTTCAGAGAATTGGTCGTGCAGGACTACGGAGACGAGACGGATCTTATCATCTTCTACGAAGGAGAGACCGCGTTTCTTCCATTCCTGTTGAATCGTTTTCAAATGGGTAGGAATATCGGTCGTATTAGTGGTTTTAACTGGGGCAAACAGCGCATCAAATTTTTGCCGTTCATCGCCGCAAAGGGATTCCGGGTCAGAATCCAGTGTTTCATAGTCCATAAACAGGGTGTCCTCGGCTGAGTCAAGGTCTACCTTGCCCGTGACAGTAATAAAATCACCGAACAGCCCACAAGCGGTGATTCGACAGTTCCAGCCGGGGAAGGTATCGTATTTTCCTGTCCATGCGTCCTGCATGGAGTAAGGATCGTATTTCAGATCCGAAGGCTTGGCATTTTCAAACCCTGTGGTGAGCCATGCCGGGTCCACAGCATTGTTGAACTTTTGCACATGATCAAAGAAGGTCTGTATCCGCAGGTCGGATACGCCGGCATCCTGCAAAAGCTTGGAAAGAAGAGCTTGTGTATCCGAATCTGCCAAATTGGAGTATTCAATTTGCTGAAGGACGGGCTGAGAAGTTTTTTGAGTGCAGCCTCCTGCCAGAAGCGCACCGCAAAAAAGTGCAGCGGTGCAGACAAGAAAAGTTCGACGTTTCAAAAATGGTCACCTCGTTGTGTTTTTCGGAAAGTTTCTTTGAGTGCCGGAGTCTCAACCATAAGCGAAGAGAGCAACGCCGTTGGTCTCGTAACGAATGGTATCACAGATAAACAAAGAAAATCAATGACTCCTGTCGTATTTGACCATATATAATGTTGCAGTATCCATATCCCATACGGCTAACGCCCATTTGGGGAAAGACAATGCGGCAGTTTTCTGAACGATTTTCTTCATGTCGGACACAACAGGAGTATACCCAAGTTGGAATAAGAATTTTCCGTTTTTTCCGAATGGAAGGTTCAAATCGCTTTCCAGATAGACGGAGGATACCAACTTGCGAAGCGCGGCACGGCAATCCCATAGATTCCCCCATGCTGCAGTGGAAGCTTGAAGAAAAGCCTCGCCCACATTATAATAGGCCGTAATCTTGATGTGCGTGAGGCTTTCCTCTGTATAAGATTTGTAGAGCCAGGAAGATCCATATGGCATCTTTTCCAGACCGATTTCACAGAGATAATGCTGCTCTTCTGAGATGTGTTTCTTCTTTTTCATACATTCTTTCGCTTGTATAATGCCGGGCAGATGTTCTTCGGCGGGGCTTCTTCCAAGAAAAATCACTCGTGAAGATTGAAACGGGAGTTTTACGGTACGCAGTGCCAGCAAGCAGGCTTTTTCTTTGCCGGGATTTATGCTATACTTATTAAATAAATCAAATCAATGGGCAGGAGGAACCAGCGTGGAGGATTACCGCACCATCCGGGGCACGGCTACCGGCGAATATGAGGAAAAGAAGAGCCGCTTTATTGCGCAGCTCTCCTTTGCGGACAGCGAGGAAAAGGCGGTGGCTTTTTTGGAGCAGGTGCGGGCAGCCAACCGCACGGCCCGGCACAATGTGTACGCCTACCGCCTGCGGGAGGGCAACCGGGAGCGCTACTCCGATGACGGTGAACCGGCCAAGACGGCGGGAACCCCGGCGCTGGAAGTCCTGCAGCACAGCGGATTGACTGACCTCATCGTGGTCGTTACCCGGTACTTTGGCGGCGTGCTGCTGGGCACCGGCGGCCTGGTGCGGGCCTATACCACCGCCACCGCCCGCGCGCTGGAAGCCGCCGAGGTGGTCACGGTGCGCAGTGTGGTGGAGTTGGAAGTGACGGTGGATTACTCACTCTACGAGCGGGCGGCGCTGCTCATCCAGGCGGCGGGGGCAAAGCTTGCAGACCCTCAGTTCACCGACCGTGTCACCCTGCGCTGGCAGATGCCCGAGGGTACGGAGCCGCCCTTGCTGGAGCAGCTCCGGGAGCTGACCCGGGGTGGTGCACAGGTGAGTGTATCGCAGCCGTTCTACGCTCCATTCTGACCTGAAAGCTGATTGCCTGCCGTTATGACACAGACTTCCCTGCGGGAAAGTCTGGCGAGCGGCAGCAAGATCGAGAAATTTTATTCGTTCCAAGACAAAAACTTTCCCCCTTCGACAGGGCGGGTGTGCTATACTTGCCGCAGACGCGGTATGGGGATCGGCTGCGCCGTGCGAGAGGAGGGGGAGAAAACAGAAAGTGAGGGTTCCTGATGGATGTACGACAGCGCACCGAAGAGATCGAGCGGCTGACCTTGGCCCCCTGGGCAACATTCAGCGATGCCAGCCGGGGCCGGGTGAGGCCCGAAGAGCAGGACCCTATCCGTCCGGTGTTCCAGCGGGACCGGGACCGGATCATCCACTGCAAGGCGTTCCGGCGGCTCAAGCAGAAAACGCAGGTGTTTCTCTCACCGGAGGGCGACCTCTACCGCACCCGGCTCACCCACACGCTGGAGGTGGCGCAGATCGCCCGCACCATCGCCCGCGCCCTGCGCCTCAACGAGGATCTGACCGAGGCCATCAGCCTAGCCCATGACCTGGGGCACACGCCCTTTGGCCACGCAGGAGAGAGCGCACTGGACAAGCTCTGCCCGGAGGGATTCCGGCATTATATGCAGAGCCTGCGGGTGGTGGACAAGCTGGAAAAGGACGGCAGGGGCCTGAACCTGACCTGGGAGGTGCGCAACGGCATCGTGACCCATACCAAGGGCACCTGGGCGGCTACCCCGGAGGGACGCATCGTCCGCATGGCGGATCAGATCGCTTTTGTGAACCACGATATCGAAGATGCCGTGCGTGCCGGTGTGCTGGACCCGGCCACCCTGCCCAGAGAATGCACCGCCGTGCTGGGTGAGACGAAGTCTCAGCGCATCACCACCATGATCAACAGCATCCTGCGCAGCAGCGAGGGGGATGTGCAGGTGGGCGCAGAGGAGAACGAAGCCTTCCTGGCTCTCAAGGATTTCATGTACCGCACCGTCTATGTGGATCGCAGCGCCAAAAAGGAAGAACAGAAGGTGGAAAAGGTGCTCACCGAGCTGTACGAGTATTACCTGACCCACATCGAACAGATGTCCAACTTCTACCTGCAGCTGGCCTATCAGGAAGGACGCGACCGCGCAGTGACGGACTATATCAGCGGCATGAGCGATGAATTTGCCATCCGTACCTTTGAAGATGTCTTTGTGCCCCGCAAGTGGCATGTGTTATAAAAGGAGCATCGGAATACCAAAATGATCCCACACGAATATATTGAGGAACTGACCCGCCGTACCGATATCGTGGATGTGGTGGGCAACTATGTCCAGCTCAAGCGGAAGGGGCGGCTGTATGGCGGCCTGTGCCCCTTCCACAGCGAAAAGACCCCCTCGTTTTACGTCTACCCGGACACCCAGAGCTTTTACTGCTTTGGCTGCGGTGTGGGCGGCGATGTCATCCACTTCGTCCGCCGCATCAACAGCATCGACTACACCGAGGCGGTCAAGATGCTGGCTGCCCGCGCGGGAATGCCGGAGCCGCAGGAGGACGACAAGACGGGCCGCCTGCGCAGCCGCATCCTTTCCATGAACAAGGAAGCCGCACGGTACTTCCACGCCTGCCTGAATTCCACGGTCGAGGAAGCCCGGCAGGCCCGGGCCTACTGGCGGCGGCGCGGTCTGGACGACAAGACCATCGTCCGGTTCGGGCTGGGCTATGCACCGGATGACGGGCAGGGGCTGTACCAGTATCTGCGCGATAAGGGGTACAACCAGCAGGAGCTGGATGCCAGCGGCCTGTTCAAGCGCAGCCAGTCAGGCCGGATCTACTGCCTGTTCTGGAAGCGGGTGATGACCCCCATCTTTGACCTGCGGGGCAACATCATTGCCTTTGGCGGGCGTGTGCTGGACGATTCCAAACCCAAATATGTCAACAGCCCCGAGACACTGGTCTACCACAAGTCGGATACCGTGTTCGCTCTGCAGATCGCCAAGAAGAGTGCTTCCCGGCGGTTCGTTCTCTGCGAGGGTTACATGGACGTTATTTCCATGCATCAGGCGGGGATCGACACGGCGGTCTGCGCCTGCGGCACAGCCCTGACTCCGGATCAGGTAAAGCTCATCAGCCAGTACGCGGAGGAAGTTATCCTGAGCTACGACTCGGATGAGGCTGGCCAGAAGGCTACCCTGCGCTCGCTGGAACTGTTCCGCAACAGTCCGGTCAAGGTGGGCGTGCTGCAGATCCCGGGTGCAAAAGATCCGGATGAGTACATCAAAAAGTATGGCTCCGAGCGGTTCAAGGCACTGCTGGACGGCGTGGGCAACGCGCTGGACTTCCGGCTGGGGCGGCTCAAGAACAAATACGACCTTAAGCAGGATGCCCAGCGGCTGGAATATGTCAAGGAAGCCGTGAATATGCTGGCGGAGCGCTCCAACCCCACCGAGCAGGAGGTCTACGCCGGGCGGCTGGCTGAGGAAACGAACATCTCCAAGAACGCCATTATGACCCAGCTTGCCGATGCGGTAAAGCGCTCCAACAGCAAACGCCGGTGGGCGCAGAATCAGGCACGGCTGCAGTCCGGTGAGATGCACCAGATCAGCGTGCCTTACAGTGCGGGCGGCTCTCAGGCGCTGGGGGTTGCCTCGGCAGAACAGCGGCTGCTGGCCGCCATGCTCCGGGAGCCCAGCTATATCCCGCAGGTGCGGGCCCAGCTCAGCCCGGAAAAGTTCGTTCTGCCCCAGCAGAAGGAGCTGTACGAAGCGTTTCTGCAGTGCCAGGAGCAGGGGATCGAGATCAGCCTTTCCACTCTGCGCCCCTTTGTGAGCGAAGAGGCGCTGAATGAGCTGAGCCGCCTTGCGGCACAATACAGCGATGTGAACTGTACGCCGGACGATATCCGGCTCTATCTGGACCGCATTGCCCGGGGCACCCCCTTGGCAGGCAAGGCGGCCGAAATGTCCAATGATGATTTGATACGGTATCTCCAGTCGATGCGAGAAAAGAAGCAGGGCACAGACCCTGCGGACGACTGACCGTTCCTCTCCTCCGGCTGGAGTTGGAAGGAGAAAGAATCATGCGGAAATTGTCGCAGACGGAAGAACTGGTAAAGATCCTGGCAGGCCGGGCCCGCCGCCATACCCTGACACCCGAGCAGATCAGCCGGGCCATGGATGAGCAGGAATACGATGTATCCGGGCTGGATGCGCTGTATGCGGCGCTGGAAGCCCGGGGTATCCGTGTAACCGAAGAAGAAGCGGACATGCCCATGCTGGATGAAACACAGATCGGGGAACTGGAGCACGAGCTCTCAGCCGAGGGCGTAGCGCTGGATGACCCGGTGAAGGCATATCTGAAGGAGATCGGCCGGGTGCCGCTGCTGACAATGGAACAGGAGCTGGAGCTTGCCCGGGCCGCGCAGGCCGGGGATGCGGATGCCCGGCGGAAACTGAGCGAAGCAAACCTGCGGCTGGTGGTCTCGGTGGCCAAGCGGTATGCCGGGCGGGGGCTGCCCTTCCTTGACCTCATTCAGGAAGGGAACCTCGGCCTGATGAAAGCGGCAGAAAAGTTTGAACCTGACCGGGGGTTCCGGTTCTCGACCTACGCGACATGGTGGATCCGGCAGTCCATCACCCGGGCCATTGCCGATCAGGGGCGGGTCATCCGCATCCCGGTGCATCTGGTGGAGAGCATCAACCGGGTGAAAAAGACGACAGGGGAGCTTCTGCGCAAAAACGGCAGGGAACCCACAGCCGAAGAGATCGCCGTCCGGCTGGACATGGAGCCTGACCGGGTGCGGGAGCTGCTGCAGCTGGCGCAGGACCCCATCAGCCTGGAAACACCGGTGGGCGAGGAAGAGGATGCCCACCTGGAGGATTTTATTCAGGATGAGGAAGCGGGCGTTCCGGTGGACGAGGCCGGGCGGGAACTGCTGCGGCGGGAGCTGACAAACGTCCTCAAGAGCCTGACACCCCGGGAGGAACGGGTGCTGACCCTGCGCTTCGGGCTGGAGGACGGGCAGGCCCGCACCCTGGAAGAGCTGGGGAAGGAATTCAATGTGACCCGGGAACGCATCCGGCAGATCGAGGCCAAGGCTCTGCGCAAGCTGCGCCATCCCAGCCGCGCAAAGCGCCTGCGGGATTATCTGGAAGAATGAGCACATAAGGGCACCGCAGGCAGCTGCGGTGCTTTTTGCATGGGCAGGGGAGAGGGCGCATCAAGAGCCAAGGTGTACAAAATGCACAAGGGTGTTTTTGGTGAGAACGTGCAAAACTCAAAAATCAAGAGCCAAAATACGCAAAGCTTACACGCATCCGTGCGTACCATGAAATCGCGGGCTTGACAAAAATATTGGGCCAAAATGCGAAAAATGGCTTGACAGCAAGGCTTTTGAGGTGTATACTGCATTAGTATCACATAATGGCCTAGTGCGCCAAAAAGGGAGCTGTGCTGGAAGCGGCTGGACGGTGTTGACCGAAAAGTTTGTGAAAAGCGACGAACTTCCTTGGAGGATACGGGTCGATTTATGTGTGTGTGCTCAAATCTGACCCGTATAACGCAATATCCGTAGAGTATAAAAGTAAGGAGTGGTTGATTTTATGATGAAAGTCAAGCCCGTAAAGCTCGGCAAAACCGAGCGCATGAGCTTCTCCCACATCGACGAAGTCATCAGTATGCCGAACCTGATCGAGGTCCAGAAGAACTCTTATCAGTGGTTCCTGGACGAGGGCCTGAAAGAGGTCTTCCACGACATCGGCACCATTGAGGACTACACCGGTAACCTGGCGCTGAGCTTCGTGGACTTCCGTCTGGATAAGGAGCCCAAGTACAGCATCAAGGAGTGCAAGGAGCGCGACGTGACCTACGCTGCCCCCCTGCGCGTGACTGCCCGTCTGCTGAACAAGGAGACCGGTGAGGTCAAGGACCAGGAAATTTTCATGGGCGACTTCCCGCTGATGACCGATGCGGGCACCTTTGTGATCAACGGTGCCGAGCGTGCCATCGTCAGCCAGCTGGTCCGTTCTCCCGGCGTATTCTACGGAGATGCCAAAGATAAGGTAGGCAACGACCTGTACAGCGCAACCATGAACCCCAACCGCGGTGCATGGCTGGAGTACGAGACCGATGCCTCCAACGTGTTCTATGTCCGTATCGATAAGAACCGCAAGCTGCCCGTCACCGTGCTGTGCCGTGCGCTGGGCCTTTCCTCTGATGAGGAGATCCTGAACTTCTTCGGCGAGGATGAGCGCATCCTGGCCACTCTGGAGAAGGACACCACCAAGAACCAGGACGAGGGCCTGCTGGAGGTCTACCGCAAGCTGCGCCCCGGCGAGCCTCCCACGGTGGAGTCCGCTACCAACCAGATCAACATGCTGTTCTTCGATCCGCGCCGCTACGACCTGTCTCGTTTCGGCCGCTACAAGATGAACAAGAAGCTGTCTCTGGCCCGCCGCATCACCGGCTTTGTTGCCGCTGAGAACATCGTTGCTCCCCTGACCGGCGAGATCATCGTTGAGGCCAAGGACAAGATCACCCGTGAGCTGGCCGAGAAGGCAGATGCCGCCGGTGTAGATACCGTTATTCTGAGCATCGAGGGCAAGAAGGTTAAGGTCATCACCAACGGCTGTGTGGACGCACAGGGCTTCTTCTCCTTTGATGTCAAGGAGTGCGGCATCAACGAGCGCTGCTCCTTTGATGAGATCAAGAAGATCCTTGACACCACCTCCGATGTGGAGGAGCAGAAGGAAATGCTCCGCCGCAACCATGACCAGCTGATCGGCCGCACCGTCACCGTGAAGGACATCCTGTCCTCCATCAACTACCTGAACGGTCTGGGCCACGGCGTTGGCACCACCGATGATATCGACCATCTGGGCAACCGCCGCATCCGCAGCGTTGGTGAGCTGCTGCAGAACCAGTTCCGCATCGGCTTCTCCCGCATGGAGCGCGTCATCCGTGAGCGCATGACCCTGCAGAGCCAGGATCAGAGCGTTATCACCCCGCAGGCACTGATCAATATCCGTCCTGTGGTCGCCGCCATCAAGGAGTTCTTCGGCTCCTCTCCGCTGTCTCAGTTCATGGACCAGAACAACCCTCTGGCCGAGCTGACCCACAAGCGCCGTCTGTCTGCTCTGGGCCCCGGCGGTCTGAGCCGTGACCGCGCAGGTTTCGAGGTCCGTGACGTTCACTACAGCCACTATGGCCGTATGTGCCCCATTGAGACCCCTGAAGGCCCCAACATCGGTCTGATCTCCTATCTGGCATCCTACGCCAAGATCAACGAGTACGGCTTCGTTGAGGCTCCCTATCGCAAGGTCAAAAAGACTTACGACGAAAACGGCAAGCTGATCGATCAGGTCGTTACCGATGAAGTGGAGTATATGACCGCTGACGTTGAGGACGAGTACGTTGTTGCTCAGGCCAACGAGCCTCTGGATGAGACCAAGCACTTCATCCGTCCCCGCGTTTCTGCCCGCCGCCGCGATGACATCCTGGAAATCGATGCCGATAAGGTCGATTATATGGACGTTTCGCCCCGAATGATGGTCTCTGTTGCGACCGCCTGCATCCCCTTCCTGGAGAACGATGACTGTAACCGTGCTCTGATGGGCTCCAACATGCAGCGTCAGGCAGTGCCTCTGATGGTCACCCAGCAGCCCATCGTGGCTACCGGTATGGAATACAAGGCTGCCACCGACTCCGGCACCGCTGTTCTGGCAAAGAACGACGGTATCGTTGAGAAGATGGATGCCGACCACGTCACCGTCCGCAATGCACAGGGCGGCGTGGACAACTACCCGCTGGTCAAGTTTGCCCGCTCCAACGCAGGCACCTGCATCAACCAGCGTCCCATCGTTGAGGTGGGCGAGAGCGTCAAGGCCGGTCAGGTGCTGGCCGACGGCCCCGCAATGCGCAACGGTGAGATCTCTCTGGGTAAGAACGCCCTGATCGGCTTTATGACCTGGGAGGGCTACAACTACGAGGACGCTGTCCTGCTGAACGAGAAGATCGTCCGCGAGGATGTGTACACCTCGATCCATATTGAAGAGTACGAGACCGAGTCCCGTGACACCAAGCTCGGACCTGAGGAGATCACCCGTGATATCCCCAACGTCTCCGAGGATGCCCTGAAGGATCTGGACGAGCGCGGCATCATCCGCATCGGTGCCGAGGTCAAGAGCGGCGACATCCTGGTCGGCAAGGTCACCCCGAAGGGTGAGACCGAGCTGACCGCTGAGGAGCGCCTGCTCCGCGCCATCTTTGGCGAGAAGGCCCGCGAAGTCCGTGATACCTCTCTGCGCGTGCCCCACGGCGAGTACGGCATCATCGTGGATGTCAAGGTCTTTACTCCTGAAAACAGCGATGAGCTGCAGCCCGGTGTCCGCGAGGTCGTCCGCTGCTACATCGCTCAGAAGCGTAAGATCAGCGTCGGCGATAAGATGGCAGGCCGTCACGGCAACAAGGGTGTCGTTTCCCGCATCCTGCCGCAGGAGGATATGCCCTACCTGCCCGACGGCACCCCGCTGGACATCGTGCTGAACCCCCTGGGCGTTCCTTCCCGTATGAACATCGGTCAGGTGCTGGAAGTCAACCTGGGCTACGCTGCCAAGGCATGCGGCATCAAGGTTATGACCCCCGTGTTCGATTCTGCTCGCGAGAACGACATCGGCGATACCTTTGATACCGCCCGTGAGCTGTGGCACGGTGAGAATGCTCCCGCATATCCCACTAAGCTGCCCAAGATCATGGGTGAGAAGGGCCACATCATCGACTTCTCCAAGATCGAGCTGGACCGTGATGGCAAGACCACCGTTTACGATGGCCGTACCGGCGAGAAGTTCGATAACCGCGTTACCGTTGGTTATATGTACTACCTCAAGCTGCATCACCTGGTCGATGATAAGATCCATGCCCGTTCCACCGGCCCCTACTCTCTGGTCACCCAGCAGCCTCTGGGCGGCAAGGCTCAGTTCGGCGGTCAGCGCTTCGGCGAGATGGAAGTCTGGGCTCTGGAAGCTTACGGTGCCGCTTACACCCTGCAGGAGATCCTGACCGTCAAGTCCGATGACGTTGAGGGCCGTGTCAAGACCTACGAGGCCATTGTCAAGGGCGAACCCATCCCGCAGCCCGGCATCCCCGAGTCCTTCCGCGTTATGCTGAAGGAGCTGCAGTCTCTGGGTATGGACGTTGTGGTCCAGGACAAGGACGGCAACGAGATCGATATGCGCCAGAACTTCGACGACGAAGAGACTGGCTTTGATATGCGTGATGTTGCAGGTTCCGAGACTGTTACCAACGAGAATGAGCTGCTGAACGATTACACCATCAAGGATGCTGACGCAGGCTTCGATGATCCTTCTGTGCTGGAAGATGACAACTCCGGCAGTGCGGCTCCCGCTTCCGACGAAGTGGATTTTTAACTAGAGATTAAGAAAGGGTTCGTTTCATGGAAAACAACGTTTTCGATTCCATTAAAATCGGCCTGGCTTCTCCGGAGCAGATCCGCAACTGGAGCTACGGCGAGGTCAAGAAGCCTGAGACCATCAACTACCGCACCCTGAAGCCGGAGCGCGACGGCCTGTACTGCGAGCGCATTTTTGGACCTACCAAGGACTGGGAGTGCCACTGCGGCAAGTACAAGCGCATCCGCTACAAGGGCAAGATCTGCGATCGCTGCGGTGTCGAGGTCACCAAGGCAAAGGTTCGTCGTGAGCGCATGGGCCACATTGAGCTGGCCGCGCCCGTCAGCCATATCTGGTACTTCAAGGGCATCCCCAGCCGCATTGGCCTGATGCTGGACATCAGCCCCCGCCTGCTGGAGAAAGTTCTGTACTTTGCAAGCTATATCGTTACCGATCCCGGTCTGACCCCGCTGGAAAAGAAGCAGCTGCTGACCGAGAAGGAATACCGTGAGATGCGTGAGCGCTACGGCGATGAGTTTGAGGCATCCATGGGTGCTGAGGCCATCCAGGAGCTGCTGAAGGAGATCGATCTGGATCAGCTGAGCGCTGAGCTGACCGCTGAGGTGGAAAAGTCCTCCGGCCAGAAGAAGGTCCGCATCCTGAAGCGTCTGGAGGTCGTTGAGGCATTCCGCATTTCCGGCAACCGCCCCGAGTGGATGGTCATGGACGTGCTGCCCGTGCTGCCCCCTGATCTGCGCCCCATGGTCCAGCTGGACGGCGGCCGTTTTGCCACCTCCGACCTGAACGACCTGTACCGCCGCGTGATCAACCGCAACAACCGTCTGCGCCGCCTGCTGGAGCTGGGTGCTCCCGACATCATCGTGCGCAACGAGAAGCGGATGCTGCAGGAAGCAGTTGACAGCCTGATCGACAACGGCCGCCGCGGCCGCCCGGTCACCGGCCCCAACAACCGTGCCCTGAAGAGCCTGTCCGATCTGCTGAAGGGCAAGCAGGGCCGCTTCCGCCAGAACCTGCTGGGCAAGCGTGTTGACTACTCCGGCCGTTCCGTTATCGTCGTCGGCCCTGAGCTGAAGATGGATCAGTGCGGTCTGCCCAAGGAGATGGCGCTGGAGCTGTTCAAGCCCTTCGTGATGAAGGATCTGGTCGAGAAGGGTGTTGCCAACAACATCAAGTCTGCCCGTAAGATGGTTGAGCGTGCAAAGCCCGAGGTCTGGGACAGCCTGGAGACCGTGATCAAGGGCCACCCGGTCCTGCTGAACCGTGCACCTACCCTGCACCGTCTGGGCATTCAGGCCTTCAACCCCGTGCTGGTCGAGGGCCGTGCCATCAAGCTGCACCCCCTGGCATGTACCGCATTCAACGCCGACTTCGACGGCGACCAGATGGCAGTTCACCTGCCCCTGGGCGAGGATGCCTGCCGTGAGGCCAAGATGCTGATGCTGGCTTCCGGCAACCTGCTGAAGCCCTCTGACGGCGCACCTGTTACCGTTCCTACTCAGGATATGATCCTGGGCAGCTACTACCTGACCACCGTTCGTGAGAACGAAGAGGGTGCAGGAAAGATCTTCCGTGATGAGAACGAGGCCCTGATGGCCTATGCAGAGCACGTTGTGACCCTGCACGCTCCCATCAAGGTCCGCCGCACCATGGTCATTGACGGTGTGGAGCGCACCGGTCTGGTGGATGCCACCGTTGGCCGGATCATCTTCAATAACCCCGTTCCTCAGAACCTGGGCTATATCGACCGCACCGACCCGGAGCACTGGCTGGAGTATGAGGTCAGCTTCCGCGTGACCAAAAAGACCCTGCCCGACATCATTTCCCGCTGCATGACCCGCAATGGCACCCGTGCCTGCGCAAAGATGCTGGACTCCATCAAGGCTCAGGGCTATAAGTACTCCACCCTGTCTGCAATCTCTGTTGCTGTGTGTGACGCTGTCATTCCTCCGCAGAAGGACGAGCTGATCGCTGACGCGGATAAGCAGGTCTCTCAGGTCAACAAGCTGTTCAACCGCGGCCTGATCTCTGAGAACGAGCGTTACACCCAGACCATCAACATCTGGCAGGCAACCACCGATAAGGTCTCCAAGGCGCTGGCAGCCAACCTGCCCAAGGACAACGAGATCTTTATGATGGCTGATTCCGGTGCGCGTGGTTCTATGAACCAGATCAAGCAGCTGGCCGGCATGCGCGGCCTGCTGGCCAACACCGCAGGTAAGACCATCGAGATGCCCATTCGTGCAAACTACCGCGAAGGTCTGAACATTCTGGAATATTTCGTTTCTGCCCGTGGCGCTCGTAAGGGTCTGGCCGATACCGCTCTGCGTACCGCTGACTCCGGCTACCTGACCCGCCGCATGGTCGATGTCTCTCAGGAGGTTATCGTCCGTGAGATCGACTGTGGCACCACCGACGGCCTGTGGGTCTCTGAGATCCACGAGGGCAAGGAGAAGATCGAGAGCTTCCGTGAGCGTATCATCGGTCGTTACGCTGTGGGCGATGTGATCAACCCCGTCACCGGCGAGATCATCGTGCCCGAGGGCAAGATGATCGACCTGTACGATGCCAACGACATCGAGGCTGCAGGCATCACCAAGCTGAAGATCCGCAGCCTGCTGACCTGCCGCGCCAAGGTGGGTGTCTGCGCACACTGCTACGGCAGCGATATGGCAAACGGTGAGCCCGTCCAGCTGGGCGAGTCCATCGGTGTCATCGCAGCAGAGTCCATCGGCGAGCCCGGTACCCAGCTGACCATGCGTACCTTCCATACCGGCGGTATTGCATCTGCTGAGGATATTACCCAGGGTCTTCCCCGTGTTGAAGAGCTGTTCGAGAGCCGCCGTCCCAAGAGCATGGCCATTATGAGCGAGATCTCCGGTGTTGTCTCTCAGGATGACACCAAGAAGAATGTCGTCATCAAGGTCACCGGTAAGGACGAGAACGGTGCCGAGGTGGTGAAGAGCTACTCCATCCCCTTCACCCAGCATGCACGTGTCATGCCCGGCGATCGTGTGGAGAAGGGCGACATCATCACCCGCGAAGGTGTCCTGTATCCCCAGGATATCCTGGCCATCAAGGGTCTGAGCGATGTGCAGAACTACCTGATCAGCGAGGTCCAGAAGGTCTACCGTCTGCAGGGCGTTGAGATCAATGATAAGCATATCGAGGTCATCGTCCGCCAGATGTGCCGCAAGGTCCGCGTGACCGACTCCGGCTCCTCCGACCTGATCGGCGGTGCACTGGCAAACCGTCTGGAAGTTGAGAACATCAACGCCGAGCTGCAGAAGCGCATTGATGACGGTGAAGAGGGCATCAAGCTGGTCGAGTATCAGCAGGTGCTGCTGGGCATCACCAAGGCTGCCCTGGCAAACGAGTCCTTCCTGTCTGCCGCATCCTTCCAGGAGACCACCCGTGTCCTGACCGAAGCCGCCATCAAGGGCAAGGTTGACCCGCTGGCCGGCCTGAAGGAGAACGTCATCATCGGTAAGCTGATCCCCGCCGGTACCGGTCTGCCGGAGGTGCGTGAGGATCTGAAGCGCCGTGAGCAGGAGCGCGACGAGGCTGTTGCCGCTGAGCTGGCTGCAGCAAACCAGCAGTAAAACTCTGTCTGCCCGGAACTGAATCAATCCATGAGCCGCCTTTCCCTGAACGCAGGGGAGGGCGGCTTTTTTGATTTGAAACTCCCTTCGTCATTGCTTCGCAATGCCACCTCCCTCTGGGAGGGAGGCCTGCTTGGCCCGAAGCAGGGGAAAGGCCCCCTCTGAGAGGGGGCTGTCTGCGCAGCAGACTGAGGGAGTAAAGGAAAAATCGGCGGTTGAGTCCTTCGGCGAATAAAACAAAAAAATATTGGAAAAACTGTTGACATTCCTAATCAAAACGAGTATTATATAACTGTTGCGCGTCCCCATAGGGGAAGTGCGGCTAAAAAGTCGGAAAATATCCGATGTTCACTATTAAGAAAGGAGAAACAAAATGCCTACTTTTAACCAGCTTGTACGCAAAGGCCGTGAGGTCCTGGTTACCAAGAGCACCGCTCCCGCCCTGCAGAAGACTTATAACTCTCAGAAGAAGCAGTACTCTGATCTGAGCAGCCCCCAGAAGCGTGGTGTCTGCACTGCAGTTCGTACCATGACCCCCAAGAAGCCTAACTCTGCTCTGCGTAAGGTTGCTCGTGTCCGCCTCACGAATGGTATCGAGGTCACCTCTTACATTCCCGGTATCGGCCATAACCTGCAGGAGCACTCCGTCGTGCTGATCCGTGGCGGCCGTGTTAAGGACCTGCCCGGTGTGCGTTACCACATCATCCGTGGTACCCTGGATACTCAGGGTGTGGCAGGCCGTAATCAGGCCCGCTCCAAGTACGGCGCAAAGCGTCCTAAGGCCGGTGCTGCAAAGAAGTAATTGAGGACAACCGCCATAAACGGCTTTCCATTATATAAATAACAAGTCCGCATTGCGCGGAGGGTAACGGTTTATGTAAGGTCAGCTCTTTGTGACACAACGGGAGTTTTATTACTTTCGAGTACCGATGATATCATTCTGTGAAGGAGGGAAGAAAGATGCCTAGAAGAGGTAACATTGCTAAGCGCGATGTCTTAGCTGATCCTATTTACAATTCCAAGATGGTCACCCGTCTGGTCAACAGCGTGATGCTGGATGGCAAGAAGGGCGTCGCTCAGAAGATCGTTTACGAGGCTTTCTCCATGATTCAGGAAAAGACCGGCAACGATCCTCTGGAAACTTTCGAGAAGGCGATGGAGAACATCATGCCCAGCCTCGAGTGCAAGACCCGCCGTGTTGGTGGCGCTAACTACCAGGTTCCTCTGGAAGTCAGCCCTGCCCGCCGCGAGACCCTGGGTCTGCGCTGGCTGACCGCTTACAGCCGCAGCCGTGGTGAGAAGACCATGGCCCAGCGTCTGGCCGCCGAGATCATGGATGCTGCCAACAACACTGGTAACGCCGTGAAGAAGCGCGAGGATACCCACAAGATGGCCGAGGCCAACAAGGCTTTCGCTCATTTCCGTTATTGATCTGTTCTGTAGGAGGTTAATTTCATGGCTACACCCAGAGAAGTTTCTCTTCAGATGACGAGAAATATCGGCATTATGGCCCACATTGATGCTGGTAAGACGACTACCACCGAGCGTATTCTGTACTACACCGGCATCAACCACAAGATCGGCGAAGTCCATGATGGCGGTGCCACCATGGACTGGATGGTTCAGGAGCAGGAGCGTGGTATTACCATCACTTCCGCTGCTACCACCTGCTACTGGAGCCACTCTGAGACCCAGAAGGATCCGGTTGCATTCAAGAAGAACCGTCACCGCATCAACATCATCGACACCCCGGGCCACGTGGACTTTACTGTTGAGGTCCAGCGTTCCCTGCGCGTCCTGGACGGTTCTGTGACCGTTCTGGCTGCTAAGGGCGGTGTCGAGCCTCAGTCTGAGACCGTTTGGCGTCAGGCTGATGAGTACAAAGTCCCTCGCATGGTTTACGTCAACAAGATGGATACCATGGGTGCCGACTTCTTCCGCTGCATCAAGATGCTGCATGATCGTCTGCACGCTAACGGCGTGGCGATCCAGCTGCCCATCGGCCAGGAGGATACCTTCCGTGGTATTGTTGACCTGGTCGATATGAACGCTGAGGTCTACTATGACGACATGGGCAACGATATGCGCACTGAGCCCATCCCTGAGGATATGGTCGAGCAGGCCGAGGAGTACCGCAACATCCTGATCGAGGCTGTTGCCGAGAACGACGAAGTCCTGATGGAGAAGTATCTCGAGGGTGAGGAGATCACCCGCGAGGAGCTGAAGGCTGCCATCCGCAAGGAGACCATTGCCAACACTCTGGTGCCCGTGGTCTGTGGTTCTTCCTACAAGAACCGTGGTGTCCAGAAGCTGCTGGACGCTATCGTGGATTATATGCCCGCTCCTACCGACGTTGAGGACATCAAGGGTGTGAATCCTGAGACCGAAGAGCAGGAGACCCGTCCGTCTTCCGACGACGCTCCCTTCGCAGCTCTGGCCTTCAAGATTGCAACCGATCCGTTCGTTGGTAAGCTGGCTTACTTCCGTGTCTACTCCGGTAAGGTCGAGGCTGGTACTACTGTCTACAACTCCGTGAAGGACGCTAGAGAGCGTATGGGCCGCATCCTGCAGATGCACTCCAACCACCGCAAGGATATCGACTGCTGCTATGCAGGTGATATCGCTGCTGTTGTCGGTCTGAAGAACACCACCACTGGTGATACTCTGTGTGATGAGAATCATCCCATCATTCTGGAGTCCATGAAGTTCCCCGAGCCCGTTATCCGCGTTGCCATCGAGCCCAAGACCAAGGCCGGCAACGAGAAGATGGGCATCGCGCTGGCAAAGCTGGCCGAAGAGGATCCTACCTTCAAGACCTACACTGATGAAGAGACTGGTCAGACCATCATCGCAGGTATGGGCGAGCTCCATCTGGAGATCATCGTCGACCGCCTGCTGCGTGAGTTCAAGGTCGAGGCCAACGTTGGCGCACCTCAGGTCGCTTACCGTGAGACCATCCGCAAGGAGGCCAATCAGGAGACCAAGTACGCACGTCAGTCTGGTGGTAAGGGCCAGTACGGTCATGTTAAGATCAAGATCGAGCCCAACGAGCCCGGCAAGGGTTACGAGTTCGTCAACGCCATCGTTGGCGGTGCCATCCCGAAGGAATACATCCCGGCTATCGACAATGGTATCCAGGGTGCTATGAAGTCCGGTGTTCTGGCTGGCTATCCTGTCGTTGATGTCAAGGTCACCCTGTGGGATGGTTCTTATCACGAGGTCGACTCCTCTGAAATGGCCTTCTCCATTGCAGGTTCTATGGCTTTCAAGGACGCTATGCGCAAGGCTGATCCCATCATCACCGAGCCCATCATGAAGGTTGCTGTTATCGTTCCTGATGAGTATCTGGGTGATGTCATCGGCGACCTGAACTCTCGCCGTGGCCAGATCCAGGGCATGGAGGCAATGGCAGGCACTCAGCGTGTCAATGCTTTCGTTCCTCTGGCTCAGATGTTCGGCTACGCCACCGACCTGCGTTCCAAGACCCAGGGCCGTGGTCAGTATGTCATGGAGCCTTCTCACTACGAGCCGGTTCCCAAGAACATTGCCGACCAGATCATTGCTGGCCGCACCAAGGGCTGATCGTTGAAAAACGGATAATGATTTTGCCGGGGTAGTATAACTCCGGCAAAATTTCCTGTAAAAGCACTTGATTTTACAGGACAAATTTAGTAGAATAGTTTTGCAATGCAATTCTGTGTTTGCAGGACTGTTGTAACCAATATCAAAACCTAATTTAAGGGAGGATATTCCAATGGCTGAAAAGGCAAAGTTCGACCGTTCTAAGCCGCATGTGAACATCGGCACCATCGGTCACGTTGACCACGGCAAGACCACTCTGACCGCCGCTATCACCAAGTATCTGGCACTGAAGGGCGACGCAGACTTCATGGACTATGCCAACATCGATAAGGCTCCCGAGGAGCGCGCTCGTGGTATCACGATCAACTCCGCTCACGTCGAGTACCAGACCGATGCTCGTCACTACGCTCACGTTGACTGCCCGGGCCATGCTGACTACGTTAAGAACATGATCACTGGTGCTGCTCAGATGGACGGCGCTATCCTGGTCGTTGCTGCTACCGATGGTCCCATGCCCCAGACCCGTGAGCACATCCTGCTGGCTCGTCAGGTCGGCGTGCCTTATATCGTCGTGTTCATGAACAAGTGCGATATGGTCGACGACGAGGAGCTGCTGGATCTGGTTGAGATGGAGATCCGTGAGCTGCTGAGCGAGTATGACTTCCCCGGCGACGACACCCCCATCATCCGTGGCTCCGCTCTGAAGGCTCTGGAGTCCACCTCCAAGGATCCTGATGCACCCGAGTATGCTTGCATCAAGGAGCTGATGGACGCTGTTGACACCTATATCCCCAACCCCGATCGTGAGGAAGACAAGCCCTTCCTGATGCCCATCGAGGATGTCATGACCATTTCCGGCCGTGGTACTGTTGCTACCGGTCGTGTTGAGCGTGGCATTGCTAAGGTTGGCGATGCAATGGAGATCGTTGGCATTAAGCCCGATCGTCTGAGCACCACCATCACTGGCCTGGAGATGTTCCGTAAGTCTCTGGACTTCGCTGAGGCTGGCGATAACATCGGCGCTCTGCTGCGTGGTGTTGACCGTACCCAGATCGAGCGTGGCCAGGTTCTGGCTAAGCCCGGCACTGTCCATCCCCACAAGGTCTTCGAGTCTCAGGTCTATGTTCTGACCAAGGACGAAGGCGGCCGTCACACCCCCTTCTTCTCTAACTATCGTCCTCAGTTCTACTTCCGTACCACTGACGTGACCGGCATCATCACCCTGCCCGAAGGCACCGAGATGTGCATGCCCGGCGATAACGTTCAGATGCACGTTGAGCTGCTGACCCCCGTTGCTATGGAAGAGGGCCTGCGTTTCGCTATCCGTGAGGGTGGCCGTACCGTTGGTTCCGGCGTTGTTGGCAAGATCATTGAGTGATTTTGACCCTCTGCGCCTGTTCTAAGGCAAAAGGTTAAACTTACAAAGAGCCTTCCCATTCCGGAGAGTGGGAAGGCTCTTTTTGCGCTATCGGCGAATCAAAGGGAAAAGCCTCTTGTTCTGCATTCCGCAGAGCAGGAGGCTTTTTATGCTGCCGGGGGATCAGCCAAGCAGATTATATTGATTGGATCGTTTCTGAGCAATTTCATACACTTCATCGTCAGCACGGACACCGATGACGATCACCAGCATTTCCGTCTCGGTGCGGCGCAGCTGATAGACGACCCGCAGGCCGGAAGCACGAAGCTTGATTTTTAGAAATCCAGCAAGATTGGTGCTTCTATGGTTGCCCAAAGCTTTTCCATAACCATTTTCTTCAGCAGGCAGGGGATTTTGCTGCACTTTTTTGATGGCTTTCAGGACAAGGAGCCGTTGGCTGCCATCCAGTGCTTTCAGATCCTTTTCGGCCTCGGGGAGGTATTCCAGTATCCAGCTCATTCGATGTCTACCTCGTCAAAATCTGCGAGGTCCTCTGCTGTGATGCCCAAGCGGCGGTTCATTTCTGTCTCGGATATGACTGTGGCGGGGTCATAGTGCACCATCCGTTCGGTGGCAATGGTCAACAGGCGGGCATCGTTCACTTCATCCATCAGACGAACGTATTCCTCAGGTGAGAGAAGCACGCATTCGGCGGTGTTGTTCTTCATCACAACTTTTGCACCGTTCCGTTTGACATCCTCGAAGATCTTTCCCGCCAGGCCGCGGTTGAATTGAGTGATCGGGATCGTATTGGTAATAGCGCTTACAACAGAGGCCATGTCTGTCAGCTCCTTTCTATGATTACAGTATAGCAGTTATCTGTAAAAATAGCAATAGAAATCGCAGTAAATTTACTGATGATATAAAGGTGGACAAAAGTTGGAGACTAACTATTAAAAGTCAAGCCCAAAAATGAAAAAATCCGTCAACGATTCGCTGCCCCTGACAAACAGCATTCAAATGCTGAAATCAGAGCAGCGAGGGCGACGGAGAGAATAGCAAAGCAAGCCCGGCCAACCCTCGCAGAAACAGAATAGCATTTGAATGCTTCGGTTTGTCAAGGGTTCGCTGCGCCAGCTAAGTTGTTCTTGGATTTGGCTCAGGCTCTGGAGAAAATTAGGCAGCTGTAAGATATGCTTTTCCAGACTTCTGCAAAGCGTAGATCAGCCGCACGAGTTTCTTTGTGGCATGAGACAGGGCAACATTATAGTGCTTACCTTCAGCACGTTTTTTGGCAAGGTATTTGGCAAAGACAGGATTCCAATGACAAACGTACTTGGTTGCGTTGTAAAGGGCATATCGCAAATAACGTGAACCACGTTTTTCCATATGAGCGTAACAGTTTGTAAGTTTTCCTGACTGGTATGTAGATGGAGAGCAACCAGCGTAAGCAAGGATTTTGTCAGGAGATTCAAAGTTGGAAAAATCACCGATTTCAGCAAGGATCATGGCTGCTGACTGGATACCAACACCGGGAATAGAAAGAATCGGTGGATGCAATTCATCCATGATTTGCTGAATCGAATCTTCAATTTCGTCGATCTCGGAGGTGAGTTCCTTAATGAGTTTAATAGTGTGCTTCAATTCCAAAGATTTGGCAGGCATGACAGATCCAATAGACGATTTGGCTGCCTCTCGAATCTGGATGGCCTTTTCTTTTCCGTAGTGCCCCTTGGACGCTATTGAAAGAAGGTTTGTCAGCTTGGTAAGATGGGCTTCTGAAATTTGCTTTGCACCGGGATATTCGCTGAAAAGAGCATAGACCGAAACACTGTGGAGAGAGGGAACGAGCTTTTCCAATTCCGGGAACAGGATCGTGACCAGTCTGGACACTGACTGCTTCAGCTTGGCTCTTTCACGAACCTTATCGAATCGGTATCTTGTTAGTGACTTTAACTCTTCGTTGTGGTATGCTGTATCCGTGTAGGACTTGAGGTCTACATCGGACAATAGCATAGTTGCAATCGTTCTTGCATCCACACGATCGGTTTTGGTTTTGCGAAGGCTGAGACTTTTTCGGTACAGGTTGGTGTGCAAAGGATTCATGACATAGACGGCCAGGTCATTGTCAAGAAGAAATCCAAGAATGTTGTAGCTGTAATGTCCGGTAGCCTCAAGTCCTACTTTTATTTTGTCTGACTTTTTGGTACAGTTTCGAATCGTTTGAAGCAGCTGCTTAAATCCATCCATGTTGTTGGGGATGGTAAAGCAGTCAGCACGAACCATTCCGTCTGAATCAAGAATACAGCAGTCATGCTTATCCTTGGCAACATCAATTCCAACACAAACCATTTTGATACCTCCGGCGTATTTATTTCGATGCTGTTCAGGACCACAGACTTCTTTGCTCTTGTAACCTCGTTCTAAATAAACCGTCTGGCGGTATCTAACTGATTAACATTTCAACAAAGAAGCTGTGGTTGGAGCCTCCAATAAACCGTCTTTACGGTAGGGATTTTTCACCAATCCACAGCACCCTGAAACTATTGTAGCATTCCGCTGGAGAGCGGTCTATAAATACTACTCTTTTATAATACGAGGAATTTTTGTTGTAGATCTGTTTACAAATAAAGGTTGTCATGATATGCTGACATTAAAGAGCAAAGATGTCGGAAAATGGAGGCAGCGTCATGGCGTTTGACTATAAGAAGGAGTACAAGGAGTTTTATCTTCCACCCAGGAAGCCGGGTATTGTGACAGTTCCGCCGATGAATTTTGTGTCTGTACAGGGCAGGGGAGACCCCAATGAACCAGGTGGGGAATATCAGGCGGCAATGGAGTTGCTGTATGGCATTGCCTTTACCATCAAGATGAGCTACAAGGGAAGCCATAAGATCGACGGTTACTTTGAATATGTTGTCCCACCGCTGGAGGGTTTGTGGCATCAGGAGGGGGTGGACGGTGTGGACTACGCCCACAAAGAATGCTTTGAGTGGACAAGTATGATCCGCCTGCCGGATTTCGTGACCCGGGAAGTGTTCGATTGGGCCGTACAGGAAGCGACTGCAAAAAAGAAGAAGGATTTCTCCAAAGTGCAGTTCCTCCACTATGATGAGGGACTTTGTGTGCAGTGTATGCATGTTGGCTCTTATGATACTGAACCGGAGACGCTGGAGCAGATGGATGCTTTTGCGCGGGAACAGGGCTATGAGACTGATTTCACCGGGCACCGCCGTCACCACGAAATTTACCTCAGCGATCCGCGCCGGACAGCACCGGAAAAACTGAAAACAGTACTGCGGCATCCTGTTCGCGTAAAATAAAATCGGGAAAGTTCACAAAGACTGTCGATTTTCGTTGTGAGATGTGCTATACTAAGTCTACCTATAGAAACATCTCGAAAAAGGGAGGAGAACATCATGCAGCATGAAACTGTCATCGTGCTGGACTTTGGCGGCCAGTACAATCAGCTGATCGCGCGCCGTGTCCGCGAGAACAATGTCTACTGTGAAATCTATTCCTACAAAACTGACCTGTCGGTCATCAAGGCGAAGAACCCCAAGGGCATCATCTTCACCGGCGGCCCCAACAGCGTCTATCTGGAAGATTCGCCCACCATTGACCCCGAGATCTTCAACTGGGGCATCCCTGTGCTGGGAATCTGCTACGGCAGCCAGCTGATGATGCACCTGCTGGGCGGTCATGTCTGCCGCGCCCCTGAGCGTGAGTACGGCAAGACCGAGGTCTTTGTGGACAACAGCAGCAAGATGTTCGAGGATGCTCAGCCCTCCACCATCTGCTGGATGAGTCACAACGACTACATCGAGCAGGCAGCCCCCGGCTTCAAGATCACCGCACACACCGTGAACTGCCCTGTGGCTGCTGCAGAGAACGCCGAGAAGGGCCTGTACGCTGTTCAGTTCCACCCGGAGGTGCTCCACACCGCTGAGGGCAAGAAGATGCTCCGCAACTTCGTGTACAACGTCTGTGGCTGCTCCGGTGACTGGAAGATGGACTCTTTCGTGGAGAACAATGTCAAGGCTCTGCGGGAGCGCATTGGCGATGGCAAGGTGCTGTGCGCCCTGTCCGGTGGCGTGGATTCCTCTGTGCTGGCTGCGATGCTGGCAAAGGCCATCGGAAAGCAGCTGACCTGCGTGTTTGTGGACCACGGTCTGCTCCGCAAGAACGAGAAGGAAGAGGTCTGCTCTGTCTTTGGCCCGGGCAATGCCAACGGCTTTGATATCAACTTCATCTGTGTGGATGCCCGCGACCGCTATTTCAGCAAGCTGGCCGGTGTTACCGAGCCCGAGCGCAAGCGCAAGATCATTGGCGAGGAGTTCATCCGCGTCTTTGAGGAGCAGGCAAAGCGGATCGGCAAGGTGGATTTCCTGGCACAGGGCACCATCTACCCTGACGTTGTGGAGAGCGGCCTGGGCGGCGAATCCACTGTCATCAAGAGCCACCACAATGTCGGCGGCCTGCCCGATACCGTGGACTTCAAGGAGCTGGTGGAGCCTCTGCGCAACCTGTTCAAGGATGAGGTGCGTCAGGTCGGCCGTGAGCTGGGCCTGCCTGAGTATCTGGTCAGCCGTCAGCCGTTCCCCGGCCCCGGTCTGGGCATCCGCATCATCGGCGAGGTGACCCCTGAGAAGGTTGCCATCGTGCAGGATGCAGACGCAATCTGGCGTGAGGAGATCGCAAAGGCTGGTCTGGATAAGGAGATCAACCAGTATTACGCCGCCCTGACCAATATGCGCAGTGTCGGCGTGATGGGTGACGAGCGTACCTATGACTACGCTGTGGCCCTGCGTGCTGTGACCACCACCGACTTTATGACGGCTGAGAGCTACAATGTGCCCTGGGATGTTCTGGGCACCGTGACCAGCCGCATCGTCAATGAGGTCAAGCACGTCAACCGTGTGTTCTACGATTGCACCGGTAAGCCGCCTGCCACCATCGAGCTCGAATAATGGAATACGAGAAAATAAAACGTGTCTACGACTGAAAAATGATGAATTTCGGAAGAATGACATCACTTTGACATCACCTGCGGCAAAAAGCACCTGCTGGACGCGCCGGGAAATGGTAGTACGGTTTATTATCGAAGAATAATTTGAAAGCCCCGGAAAGTAACGAGAAATCGAAACTTTCCGGGGCTTTTTTGACATCGTGACATCACAAAACGGGCCGTGACATCACCTGTTTTCGGCCTAGCCGAGTGACATCAAATCAGAGTCATCGTTGTTAGAAGTGGGGGAGCCGATGGCCTCCAGCTTCGACACAAGCTCCTGCTGCTTGTTAGGGTACAAATGGGCATAGGTCCGCATGACGACGGGAACAGTATCGCCGATTCGCTTGGCCACCAGAACAATAGAGTACCCAAGTTCGATACAGAGAGAAACGTGGCTGTGCCGAAGATCATGGACGCGAATGTCTGGCAGATAGGTTAGCTGGGTGCAGCGGGTCAGTTCCTTGTTGAGCGCTGTGCACGTCATGTAGAATACGCGGTCGTCCGGGGTCAGCCCGTAGAGCCGGGAACAGTAGGTGCGGAACTCTTCGGCCAACCAATGCGGAATAGGCACATTGCGGTTTCCGCCTTTCTTGCTGTTCTTAGTGGGGCCGAAGATGTCCTGCCCCTTTTTTCTGTGGTAGGTCTTGTAGATGCGCAACTGGTCATCATCGGTCAGGTCTTTGGGCAACAGCGCCAGCATCTCGCCCTCGCGGCATCCCGTCCAGAACAGAATATCAAATGCCAGAAGATAGGCCTCGTTGCGGAATTCTTTCCGCAAAAGCTCGTACTGGTCTTTCGTTATGATAAGCATTTCTCCGGCGACAGAGGAACCCATGTAGCCAGCAGCATCGCACGGATTGAAACGCAGGCCGTAGAATGTCTGGGCATAATTAAAGAGGGCGGTCAACTGTGCGTGGATGGTGTAGAGATATGTTTCCGAATATGGGAGGCCAGTGGCTTCGCCCATCTCTTTTACTCGCTGTTGCCAATCTCGAATATCAAGAGCGGTGATCTCATTCATTTTCCGGTTTCCGAGAAGCGGAACGATTTTGGTGTCAAAAACATTTCGCTTGGTGTCCATTGTGGTGTCGCGGACATGGTGCTCCCGGTCATTGAAGTACAGCTCCACAAAGCTGGCAAGAGTCATGTCACAGCTCTTGGCTTTTTGCAAATGGAATTCTCGCTCCCACTCTTGCGCTTCACGTTTGGTTTTGAAGCCGCGCTTACGCTTCTGCTTTCGTTTCCCGGTGAAATCAGCGTAGCGAAACTGGCAGTACCATGTGCCTGTTTTTTCGTCCTTATAGCAGGGCATTAGAATATACCTCCTGACGTGTTTAGAAATCCCTGACCATTTTTATAATGGCCGGGGTCTTTTTTATTGGGGGAGAATAGATTTGAATTGCTCAACATTGTCTGCATTGCTGAGCAAGAAAAGAACATCCAACCCGGTATCGGAACTAATTCGCAACTTTCCAAATTCACAAATAAGACAAGGCATATTGTGTTTATAGCGCCTGTCTGGAGAGCCATCAGAATTTACATTGAGCCATGTGTTGCCGACTACTTTACTATCCGCAGGCAGATGCGCTTCATCGGTGACATAGTTAGTAGAATCAACTTCAAATGACACTTCAGCAATATCGTAGGCACTAATATTTTTGTTGTGAATATAGAATATCTTGTCAGGAAAAATATAGAACGATTCTCGCTGATTTAATGCCACGGAGAATACGGGAACATTTGTCCGAAGATAGTAGGGAAGATTAGGCATTCCGAGTACCTTTTCCTCAGAAATGGTTTTCTCTGCGCCGCCATGCTCTCTTGCGTTACTATTGGTATATGTTTCAGGCACATAGTAAACGGTATCGCAAGCAAATAATTTTCGCCATGCAGTGTACCATTCTTCATAGGCCGCGCGCTGTTCGTCGGTGAAATCATATTCCAACTTTACAGGTGCGACGTAATGAACATAGAAAAATACGGCAAAAGAAAAAATGGTAAGGAAGAGCCGTTGGGGAGTGTGAAGAACAATAAAGGCGAGTAAACCAATGGAGCCAATTATGAGAGAGGCTTTATTGAGAAAACGTGTTCGACGAATCTTCTTCATAAGGGCCTTGAAATCAGAATCTTTATAGTTCTCACGGTCAACAGACTGAATAACTTCGGTATCAATATAAGGGGATTCTTTTGCTGTGTTTCGTCGTGCAGATTTATGCAGGGATTCCTCTGTCGAGTAACTCAATCCGGTTCCGGGGATGGACGCTGTTTGTCTGATTTTTCCGTTGGCCGTTTTGGTGATTCGGTATCCCGGAACGCCCCATGAATACCCAATTCCGCTTCCTGAAATATTGATGCGGAAGCCGCCGCCAAGACGAATACTTTTTCTGTATCTGAATCCCATAACCTCACAACCCTTTCTGTTATTTATTCACGGATTTCGGTAGATGGCTGGAATCTGCTTGTAAGCTGTCTTACTCTTTCCAATGGCGTGCTTGCGCCGGGAAGGAGTGAGAAGATGCCTGCATCGGATGAGCGCTCCAGACATGGAAATGTGCTTGATGATGTTCTTCGGGAAGAAATCAAGGATTTAACCCCGGAACAGGTCAAGCGGGTGCTTGAGTACATCGAAACGCTGAAACAGCAGTAACGAGCACCGATGGCGCGGACAGGCCCTCTTTGGGAGCCTGTCCTTTTGTTATTCGCGCAGGAATTTGACGAAGCGGACGTACTCTATTACCTTTCGCATTTCATCATCTGTCAGATCGTGCGTGGAGTCCATGAGCCGCCTCTGCAAAGCGGAAAGATTCGACTCCGGGAAATCTACCTCCCCCCGGAGATAGGCTTCAGACACGCCATAGCGGGCGGCAATAGTGGCGATGTCCGAAGCGGTAGGAACAGATTTTCCCGCTTGCCAGCTCGCAACAAGGGTTCTGCTTTTCCCGCACAGGCGCGACATAAAAGCGCCCGATGAACCGTAATGTTCCATCAAATCGACAATGCGTTGGACAGTAATCGTCATCCTTTTTACCAGCTTTCTTTCTGAAATCTTGTGTAATACGCTGAAATCCAACACTTGTTAGATTTGCGGTCTTGTCGTCTAACAGGCGTTGGATTATTATATAATCACAGTCAAACATTTGTTGGACTGCATGAGCAACAACGGAGGTCGAAAAAATATGAAAATGGTAACGTACAAAGTGCTCGGCAAAGCAATGCGGGAGCTGACAGGGCAAGTCGCAGAGCTGGATGAAGCCATTGAAATCCGCTTGGTGTTTGGCGAAAAAGTTAAAATCACCATTTCGATGGACTGGGCAACAATGGATGCAGCACGGGCCGCAGAACTCGCTGAGCATCTGGCAAAGGCAGCGGAGCTCGTGAACAACTTCAAGTACGCTGGTTATACGATTGTTAGATAAGGGGAATGGCCATGAAGTATTCAGACATCAACAAGATGTTCACGACAGAGGTGAACAAGTATTTGGAGCAGGGGTATCGCTTCAACACCGCAAGCATGAATGGGAGTCAAGGTGAACTGGCCAAGGTCGATTTGACCAACGGAACTGAAATCATCCGCATTGTGGCCCGCACTTTTTCCAAGGAGTGGGATAAGCAGGGCGTCGAGCTGTTCGTTGGCCGCGTGGCCGAGAAAGAGGGCATTCGGCCGGATGTGGCCTATTGCGTCAACACAATTTGGAACGGACGCTTGGAACAAGTCAGCAGCCAGCGGTTCTACGAGGTGAGCGGCTACGGAGATCCCGACAAGTTCTATGGGACGGAAGCGGACGCCGAAGCGGTCAGCAAAATCCGTATGAGCCGCTATGCGCAGAGGCCGAATCGCAAGGCTAAGGACATGACCAACGCTGAAACCATCAAAATTGCTGTGCGGTTCATTCGCCGGAAACTTGGCATCAAGAACGTGGACAAGAAGCGCATTGAAGTGTTCCGCACGCCTGACCATCGGCACATCATCAATTATCGCGGCAAAGCATATCAGCTCAACAACAAGGAGGTTTGACTATGTATTGTAACAAGTTTTTCAGAACCGAAGAGGAAGCCAAGGCTTTCAAGAAGTCTCACGGCGGGGCGCTGTACAAGAACATCAAGGGGAGTCACACCCGGCAAGCGTACCGGGTAGAAGCGATGATGGCCGTGCAGGACGGCTGGCTCCGCAGCACAGAGACGGATACGTACCCGTTCTGCGTTGCATGGAATGGCAAGCCGCTGTCGGCAGGAAAGGAGATTTAAGCCATGAAAGCATTAAAAATTGAGCCGGGAAAGGCCCCGGAACGCATTGACATTGGCAACGAACTTGAAGCCCTGCAAGACGCTGTGGGTGGCTACATTCAGGTGCTTTACCCGGACCAGCACCGCCCGGTGGGCCTGATCTGCAACGAAGAGGGCAAGTGCATGGGCCTCAAGCCAAACCGGACCCTGTACAGGGGCGGCAAGCCTTACGACGTCATTGTTGGCACATTCCTCGTGGTTGGAGTCGATGAAGAGGACTTCACGGATCTGCGGGAAGAGGATGCAACGTATTTTGAGAAGCTGTTCCATTCGCCGGAGAAGTTTAAGTACTTCGCAGGGCGGCTGGTTATCTCCAAGGTGGTTTCTGGCGGGGCTTGATGGCCCCGCTTTTTTCAAAAAACCGAAAAAACCCATTCGGTTTTTTTGGGTTACGTTTGGTTTTTTCGGTTTTGATGGGTTTTGCGAAATGCAAAATAAAAGATGAAATTTGAGTCAAAACTTTCAAATTTTAGGCCGCAAAACCGAAATTTTGTTAAAACTGAAATTCGATAGAACGACGAATTTTTGAAATGTGTGCGAAATGTGAAAACCCATTGGGTTTTTCAAAAACCGAAAAAACCCATCTTCTTAAGAAAAGAAGAAGAAAAAGAAAAAGAATAAGAAGATATGAAGACTATCGTCTTCATCACGCGCGGGCGCGCGCGT
Source organism: Faecalibacterium sp. I2-3-92 (assembly GCF_023347315.1). Classification (GTDB taxonomy): domain Bacteria; phylum Bacillota; class Clostridia; order Oscillospirales; family Ruminococcaceae; genus Faecalibacterium; species Faecalibacterium duncaniae. Next base: position 1,988,026 of record NZ_CP094470.1, on the reverse strand, counting down.
TATATAGCCGATGAGGACGACGAATCCAGTTGATGGAGAACGGGATCATCCGTGCGGCCAAGCAGGTAGTCAATGGAACAGTCTAGCCTATCAGCAAGGAGTATAAGCGTTTTTCCCGATGGAGGATCCTCTGCATTTTTCCAGCGTGTAACAGCACCAGAAGAGATGCCCAGTTCCTTTGCGATTGGGTTTGGCTTTGTGCCTCGTAGAGCGCACATCTGATAGAATCGCTCCCAAAATATCAAAAATAGGACCTCCTTTTTGTGCAAAAGCATGAATCTCACTAAAATGAGATTATCGTATTGCTATCTCATAAAAGTGAGATTATAATATATCTAACAAATGATTCAAACACCTGTTAGATAGAAAGGACAATACCATGACGAATGTTTACATTGACAGCCGCCGGGATGGGTACTCTCCCAGCCAGTGCCACGACACCATGACGGTGGGGGAGTTGATTGACATCCTGAGCCAGTACGACGAAGACCAGCCCGTCTACATTCGCAACGACAACGGCTACACCTACGGGAGCGTCCAGATGGACAGCGTTACCGAGGGAGAGGAGGACGAGGACGAATGAGACTTCTTGTTGAGTACACCTCGCATGGCCGCGGTCCAGCGGCTCCGCAGACCTACACCACCGCGCTGGACATTGTGGACGATGTAGCGGAGCGGCTGTTAAAGGCCAAGACGCCGTACACATTCCGGGAGCGGAAGTGCTGCACACGGGAAGCGCTGATTCTTGCATTCCTGATTTACGACATCGAGAACCTGCAGGAACGGAGCTTCGGAGACAACGACCAGATTTTGAGCATCCGGCGGGATAGCAGGAGCTGAGGGAGGACCACATGGTGAAGTTTGTAGCGCCCATGGCTACATGGGAAATCGTGGGCGGCGACCTGCCACCTGTCCGAGTTCGAGCCCGGACGTTCGATGAAGCACTTGCAAAGGCAAGGCTTCGTGATCCCGGCTATTGTGCCGGATGGGTCGTTGAGGAGGGCTGAACCATGGAAATCAAAAACGTGCACTGCGAGAAGCAAGCGCTGGAACTCTTCAGGATGATGCCGGACAACAAGAAGTCATCTCTCCACAATGCGTTGAGCCGAAACCTTGAGTTTACCACTTCTTGGGGACTGGAACTTGGCGAACTCCGTGCTTATCAGAACGGTGTTTACATCACTCTCCAAGGTACGCGCTGCAGTTTTTCCGTGTATGCAGAGTTGGTGAACGGAAAGCCTGTTTTCAAGCGCAAGCCCCCTGAAAGCAAGCTCAGCCTGAAATTCAGAAGCGGCCTGCTGTTCGATGCTGGAGACTTCAACGAATTCTAAACAATATTGGAGGACAAGACAATGTTTAAGATCACCGACGTCGAGAAGCTGAGAGATGCTTACACCCTGCTGGCGTTCATCCGGGACACCACCACCGCCGAACAGAAGTCCGGCATGGCCGCATTTATTGCCAGCATCAAGAAGGAGATCCGGGCCTACAACAACCGCCCGGCACCTGACAGCCGCATTATCGAGGAGCGCGGCATTGATGGCTACATTGAGCTGGTGCAGCTCCCGAACGAACTGGACAAGGCCAACAAGGTCGATGCAGCCGAATGGTTCCGGGAAAATCACTACTACGAGGTTTACCCAACGGCCTATGACTGTTCTGGCCAGCGTTTCACAATCTGGTACAAGCTGCACCGCCGCTGCGGACACTGGTTCGCATACCATTCGGTCGGCTTTGACGTTTAATCAAAAGGGGAGACTAAATCATGAAGTACGTCATTTTTACCTACGACATCCGCATGAAAGGCGAGGAAGACGAGGCCTGCATGACCGTCCTGCTGGATGATGACCGAGCAGCGGTCGTTAAGGCTGCATACGATAACCGGCAGGGGAGAAGCGAGATTGAGGACATCCTCTTGCGGTGCAAGGTCGATGACCTGTGCGCCGCCTGTGAAGCGCTCCGGGGGCGGAAGTACCTTCGCAACAGCATCAAGTGCGTGGAGATCGAGGAGGCTTGAGCCGTGAACATTGAAATTAAATATCAGACCGAGGATGGCGAGATTCGGTATTACCACTTTGAGTCGTGGGAACTGGCTGAAGACGATGCCTTTCGGGAAGCGATGCAGGAGTTCCGCAGCACTCGCACAGGAAAGAACAAAATCCTCTCCATCCGGGATGCATCGATTGGTGCAGGCCGCAACTGGAAAGAATAACCCGCCTGATGATGGCCGCTGGTATCGGCCGAAACCATTTTCGTGGCATCACGAAGATGGTCGCGGGAACCAACACCGCAAACCAAGGAAAGGAAGATTCACATGAAGTATGAGATCTACCAGCTGAAAGAGGACACCATGGAGCAGGTAAAACTGCGGTTCATGGCGTCCGATCAGGCCGCAGCGCTGGGCGGAATCCATCGGGAGAACTACCGTCTGGTGTACGAGGGTAATGTGGAAACCCGAAAGGACGCACAGCAGACGCTTGATGGCCTGTTCCGCAGATTCAACATAGACAGGCCCGAAGGCTTCGAGGGCCACAGCTTGAGCGTGTCGGACATCATTTACCTCGCCGATGGGGAATCCTCCGGCTGGTGGTTCTGCGATGCTTACGGTTGGAAGCTGCTGAGCGGGGAAGAATGGGGGCAGACCTGATGCGCCACTACACAAAAGCGGAGTGGCGCAAGATCCCGGAGGCCTACAAGGGCCGCTGGGAGCCGACGCCGCTCAACCTTGAGCGGGTGAAGAGCGGTGAGCTTCCGGCAGAGTACATCGGCAAACGGAACACCATCGTCAATGACGAGCATCACGGCACGGTGCTTATCACCGAGGGCGCGCACTTCGTAATCGACGAATGAGCACAATCGCTCAAAGAAGCAATTTGAGCCGTGCTTTGCATCAAACGGCAATTTCCTTGCAGAAGCTCCGAAAATGCAAAATAGAGCCATCTGAGCGGCGCTGAGGGCTATTTCCGCTGACTCAGAATGAACTGAAGATAATCTGTAACCTTTTGGCGTTCATCATCTGTCAGATTCATCCGTTTCACGGCGGGGTCAACAGTGCGCCCCATGAGGAAGTCCATAGAGCAGTCAAGATAGTCGGCAATACGCGCCAGACTGTCGGCGGAGATTTTTTTACCAAGTCGAAGATTGGAAAGCGTCCCCTTGCTCAAGTCGAGTTCGGCGAACATATCTTTCAGCTGGACATTGCGCGCCTTTGCCTGAATTTTGATGTTTTCTGCAAGGGTTATAGAATCATACAAATTTTGGGTCGGCATTTTGTGTATCCTCACAAAATCTATCCACAGGCGTATTTCGTCTTGAAATACGCCTAAAGAAAGATTATAATACACTTGTACAAAACAAATGTCAGATTAAAAGGGTCAGCGCTTTCCATTCAGCGCGTTCCCCGAAGCCCCTCTGCAAAGGGGCTTCAACGTACCACGCAGTACAAACCATGCAAGTTGATTCCTCCTAATGACAGGCATCGCTGCAAAGCGCAGCGCCGATACTGCAAATCGGCGGTGCGCAGGTAAAGCGATTACTCCCCAAGAGCTTCTGCTTAACAGCTTAAAGACGGGGGAACGCGTTGAATGGTGGGTACTGGCCCTTTTAGTCTATCAAAAATCAAACAAGTGTTCAATACATTTGTTAGATAAATCTTTGTCGGGAAGGAGAAAAAACATGAAGAAAGTTCCGCTGCCAGAGTGGTGCGTGTCAGTCAAAAAAGCGATGGTTGAGCGCGACGATATGAGCGTCACCGAGCTGGCAAAAGAAATCGGGTACTCCCGCGCACACGTCAGCCAGGTCATCAATGGTACGATGGTGCCGTCTGCGAACATCAAGTCCGCGATTGAATCCTGCCTGAACCTGCGGGCGTGATTTCTTACATCATAAGTTTACCAGAAAGGAGAGTTGTGCGAAATGGCGGTTGATTGCCAGAATATCTACAAAAACGCGCGGAAATCTGCCGGAATGACGCAGGAAAAAGCCGCACAGCTTTTGAACGTGTCAGTTGATTCTCTGCGGGATTATGAGCAGAGCCAGCGCCCGGTACCCAGCGACGTGGCAAGCGCCATGTGCGATGTGTACCAAGCCCCGTATCTTGCAGTTCAGCATCTGCGCCGGTCCTCAGAGCTGGGCAAGCGGGTGGTTCCGGAGATTCAGTTAAAGGACTTGCCGGAAGCTGTTCTCAGCGTTCTGGCGGCGGTTCAGAGGTTTATCGTAAAGCGCGATGCGATGATAGAGATCGTCGCAGATGGAAAAATCGAAGAGGACGAACAGGCTGAATGGAATGAGATCATGGATCGAATGAACAACCTGTTCGTGGCGATGGCCAATATGCGTTTTTCGAAAGGAGGGCGTCGGACGTGAAAGAATCGTACTTTATCGGCGTGAGCGAAGTGCAGGAAATTGTCGGATGCAGCAAATCCAGAGCCTATCAGTTTATCCAGCAGATGAACAAAGAGCTGGAAGCAAAGGGTTTACTTACGTTTCCGGGCAGAGTGCCCCGGCGGTATGTGTTCGAGCGGTTCGGCATTACGGAGGTTCAGGATGATGCGAAAGGCAATAATCCCGCTGGTGGCAACAGCGGCGGCGCAACTACTGGTAATCGAAAGCATCGCCGCGGCGTTCGCTTTCCAACCGAAAGAAACGCAGCTCTCGATAGCGATGATTCCTGTGCAAGCTGACATCGAGCAGGGCGAGTGCATCCGGCGAGACCCGGCTCCCTATGAGCCGATTACATACCATGTGCCGCTGGATGCGGATTTACAGCAGTATACAGCCGAGATGTGCGACTTGTACGAAGTTCCGCTGGAGCTGGCCTACGCCGTCATGCAGGTCGAGAGCGGCTATACGGTGAGCGCTACCAGCTCAACCGGGGATTATGGTCTGATGCAGATCAACAGCATCAATGCCGGATGGCTCAAAGATGAGCTGGGAGTCACGGATCTGCTGGATGCCTGCCAGAACATCAAGGCTGGGTGCTATATGCTCGGAAGCTATCTTGCCCTGTACGATGGAGACATCAACCGAACTATGATGGCGTACAACCTTGGGAAGAGCGGGGCAGAAAAGGCTTGGAATGCAGGAACCCGCAGCACGGCCTACACCGACAAGGTGTGGAGCGCAATGGTTGGCCTTTTGGAGGAAGAAAGGGATGTTTCGTAAGGTGATGCAAATGATTCAGGATTACGCGGAGAAGAAGCTGCTGGATGAAGTCTTTGCTACATACCTCGATGTGCAGGATGCCGCAGCTGAGATGGCGCAGGTGCTCCCGTGTCCCCGGTGCGGGAAGCTGACCATGAAGATGCGCTTGCACAGCAATGCTCTTTCCCGTCGGGTTCCGGGCATCATGATTTGTGACCAGTGCGGAACCGAAGAAGCGCTGGATGCAATGGCGGGGAAGCCAAAGGATGCCCATGAATGGGCGCTGGTCAAAACCTACATGAAAGGAGCAAACCTCAAATGAAGCGCAGGGAAAAGAAGCTGAGCGTGATGGATTGGGTACTCGTAGGACTGCTGGACACGCTGGCCGGGGTCGTAGCCGGAGGGCTGATGGCAATATGGCAGTTGCCGAGCGCCTACCGCTGGCGTGGCTACTGGGCAATCGGCGGCGAATGGCTGCTTGTCATTATTGCAATCATCATGGCGGTGCGGCTGACGCACGCATTCCAGATGTTCATGATTTTCGGAGGAAAGAAGCATGGTAAGATGCGCTCGGTGTCACAGGGTCATTACAGATCCGGCGGCAATCGAAGCGGGGTACGGCGCAAAGTGTTACGCCAAGGAGTTCGGCAAGAAGCTGAAATCGCCCGCAAGACCTCGCAAGGGAAAGACCGCTACACAGCCTAAGAGCACCGCTGAGCGCCAAATCATCGGCCAACTCACGGTATATGACATACTCGCCGCACACGAAAAAAGCGCTGACCAGAACGGCCAGCGCGCTACAAATGGATAGAGACCCGCACATTCCGTTGGCGCTTGATGCAGGAACATCAAGCCGGAAAATACAGGTCTCCACCACACACAACCATATTGTAGCATATTCGGTTGAATTTTTCAACAGGTACGAAGCGGCGAGAAAGGACTATCCTTTCTGCCGTTTTTCTATGCAAAAATTAGGAGGTACAACATGGAAAAAGAACTTACTGCCGCCGTAACCACGCAGGAGCCGATGTTAGCCGACAGGCTGATTGTGGTGCAGCAGCTTCCCGTCATCAAGGAACAGCTGCACAGCATCAAGGCTCAGGCACAGGCGTCTGTGGCGGAAGCGCTGGCGCTGGTTTGCACGGAAGAAACGCTCAAGGTCGTCAAGGAGCAGCGGGCGAAGCTGAATCGCGACCGCAAAGATCTGGATGCCCGGCGCATGGTTGTGAAAAATCAAATCATGCAGCCGTTTGAGGATTTCGACAAGGTTTACAAGGAGTGCGTCACCGATGTCTATGGCCCTGCGGATGAAGCGCTGAAAGGCAAAATCGCGGATGTGGAAGCCGGCTTGAAAGCTGACAAGGAGAAGAAAGTGGTTGCTTACTTCGACGAGCTGGTCAAGGCAAACGGGTTCGAGTGGGTCAGCTATGAGGACATCGGTATTGCTGTTACCATGACGGCGAGCCTGAAATCCTTGAAGAACAAGGTCAAGGAATACGTTGACCGCGTGGTGGCTGATGTGAACTGCATCAATGGCATGGAGAATGCCCCGGAAGTTATGGCCGAGTACAAGCAGTGCCGCAATCTGGCCGTTGCGATTAACAGCGTGAGCCAGCGCAAAGACCGTGTGGCCCGCGAGGAAGCTGAACGGAAACAACGCCTTGAAGCCCAGCTTCGCGCGCAGGAAGCAGAGTCGGCGGTGCTGGATGCGGTGGAAGAAGAACTGGCAGCGCCGCGGGTCATGGGTACCGAGCCTCCGGTTATGGATGAGCAGGAGGCCGAAGAAACCCAGCAGGAGAGCAAAGAACAGATCATGACGGCCAAATTTGCTTTCATGGGCCGCACGTTCCAGTGCCACGGTACATTGACCCAGCTCCGGGAGCTGAAGTCTTTCGTAAATGAAAAAATCGACGAAATCCAGAAGCATATGGATTCCGTCGGCATCGAGAATGAGGAGGTAAGCGACAATGGCTAAAGCAGTACAGCCGCAGAAGATTCGTTTTTCTCAGGCAATCCAGACTCCGCTTTACAAGAATCTGGTGAACAACACGCTGGGGGACCCGGTTCGTGCAGGGCGCTTTATTGCAAATATCACCTCTGCGGTGGCGGTCAATGCCGAGTTGCAGAAGTGCGACCCCGGCACAATTCTTGCGGGTGCACTTCTGGGCGAAAGCCTGCTCTTACAGCCCTCTCCGCAGTTGGGACAGTTCTACTTGGTGCCGTTCAAATCCAAGGCCAAGTATGACCGTGAGGGGCAGATGATTGAACCGGAGAAGTTCAAGGCTCAGTTTGTGCTGGGCTATAAGGGCTATATCCAGCTTGCCCTGCGCACGGGTCAGTATAAGCGGCTGAACGTCCTTGAAGTAAAGAACGGGGAGCTGAGTGGCTGGGATCCTTTTGAAGAGCGTTTCCATGAAATGCACTTTATCGAGGATTTTGAAAAGCGCATGAGTATGCCGACGATTGGCTACATTGTCCATTTTGAGTATATCAATGGTTTCCAGAAAACGCTGTACTGGACGGCAGACCAGATGATGTCTCATGCGGACAAATATTCCCCGGCATTCAGCGCCGCCGCATATAAGAAGCTGCTGAATGGTGAGATTCCGCAGGATGAGTTGTGGAAGTATTCGAGCTTCTGGTACAAAGACTTCGACGGGATGGCCAAAAAGACCATGCTGCGCCAGTTGATTTCCAAGTGGGGCATTATGACGGCAGAAATGACGATGGCCTATGAAAGAGACGGCCATGTGATGATGCCGGACACCGCGAGCGGAGACCTGTTGCTGGAAGTGACCGATACCCCGGAACTCGGCCAGCAGGATGAGCAGGAACAGCCCAAAATCGAGCGGACGGCCAAAACTATGGACTTGCCGGAGCCGGAAGCAGATGAAGTGAAAGCGGCTGTTGACTTGGCGACACTCTGATGGTCAAGTACAACATTATCAGCACTGGAAGCGACGGCAATGCCACGATTTTGGAAGAATTTGTTCTGATAGACTGCGGCGTTCCATATAAGGCACTGGAGCCGTATGTGCCGAAGCTGAAGTTGGTTCTACTCACCCACATCCACAGTGACCACTTCCAAAAGCGCACCATCAAGCGGCTTGCTGAAGAACGGCCAACACTGCGTTTTGGATGCTGTCGTTGGCTGACACCGCCGCTTTTAGCCGCAGGAGTGCCGGAACGTCAGATTGATGTGCTGGAACCCCGGACCATGTATGGATACGGCCTATGCAATGTGATTCCGTTCATGCTGGTGCATAACGTGCCGAACTGCGGGTACAAGGTGCATTTTCCATCTGGCAAGGCGATTTATGCCACTGACACCAACAACCTGAACGGGGTGCAGGCACTCGGATATGACCTCTATTTGATAGAAGCCAATTACAGAGACGAGGACATTCAGGCCAAAATCGCAGAGAAAAAGGCTGCTGGACAGTATGCCTATGAGATGCAGGTGCTCAAGAATCACCTATCGGAAGCAAAGTGCAATGATTTCTTGGTGAGAAATATGCAGACGAACAGCGTGTATATTCCCATGCACGTTCATATTGACAAGGAGAAAACGGATGGTCGTAACGGCGAAAATTGAAAAGCTGGAAGATGGAAAGCTCGTCCTGAAGCCCGATACGGACATCAGCCGCTTTGTGGAGCAGAAGCGCCCCCGGCGGGTGGAAGTCCGGTTGGATGATGGGCGCACGATTTCTGCTGACCAGCGCCGAAAGATTTTTGCCATCATCCGTGACATTTCTTTGTGGTCCGGCCACGAGCCGGAAGAGCTTCGGCAGTATTTGGAATGGGATTTCTGCTCCCGCGCTATGCGGGAGTGGTTCTCCCTCTCAGACTGCGACATGACGACAGCACGAGAATTCATTACTTACCTGATTTCGTTTTGCTTCCACTGGGGCGTTCCGACCAAGGATAGTTTGCTGACGCAGACGGACGACATTGGAAAATACCTGTACCTGTGCCTTGAAAACCGTCGCTGTGCAATTTGCAACCGTCCGGCGGAGGTACATCATGTTGACCGTATTGGCATGGGCATGGACAGAGAAAAGGTCGTCCATGTCGGCTTGAATGCAATCGCGCTTTGCCGAGCGCACCACGAGGAAGCACACCGCCGGGAGAATGCGCTGTTTGCTGATTACCATATCTATGGAATCAAGCTGGACAAGCACCTGTGTAAAGTGCTTTCCCTTAATCAAAAGCCGAAAGGGGAGGTGAAGCGTGGCGAATGACTACATAAAGCTATGGGTGAAAGATTACAGAGCACTGCTGGAGCCGTTTAGTGAAGCGGAGCGAGGGCGCATTTTGTGGGCGATGATGGACTACAAGGAATCGGGATCTGAGCCGAGCTTTTTAGGAAATGAACGCTTCGTCTGGGCGGCTATCAAGGCAAAAATTGATGCTTCTAATGAAGCCTACGAGCGACAGGCGGCGGCAAATCGCGCCAATGGCGCAAGGGGCGGAAGACCAAGAAAAAATAAAGAAAATCAGGAAAACCCAAAAAACCGAATGGGTTTTGAAACGCCCGAAGAATTGGATGATTCTGATGAACAGCAGGAGACATCAACCGGACCGCCTGACGGAAAACCGGAGTCCTACTGGGTATGGGCTGGGTGCGATAAGATGCTCACGCCTTATATGGCCTCGGAATTCCGGGAGCTGCGGGAAGCTGGCGTAGAGGACGCCCTAGTGGTGGCCGCGCTGAAAGAAGCGATGCGCCATCAGGCAAAGTACCCTTGGGTCTATGCCAAGCGTTTGCTCGACCAAGCGGCAGCACAAAAAATCACAACGCTGGAAGCATGGGAAAAAGTACATATCACATACAAAGAAAACCGGGTTGACCGGGAAACGCCGAGTGGAAATAGCTTCCTTGGCCTTGATAACAGCTTGGATCGCCTAAAAAGGAGACCTCTTAGAAAGCGGGCGGAGGAAGTTCCACCAGACTAAGGAGGTTTTCTAATGGGAAGCGATGTTCGCCATGTCCGCGGCGAGGCCCAGAAAGAGCTTGTAAAGAAGTTTGAAGTATTTACAAGCAAGGGGCGGTCAAGGTGGCAGGTTTGGAGCGACTGGATTACGATAAGCGCCATTGCCGTGTCCAACGCGACAGACAAGAGCCACTTCGACGAGCGAGAGCAGCAGTACATGACTATCGTGAAAAAGTACACGAAGCAGGAAGTGGACACATTCGCGGATATGTTTTCGATTCTGGTTATGGCGTTGGAGGACAACTCGGAACAGGATTTCCTTGGCGAGCTGTATATGTGCTTGGGGCTTGGAAGTGACCACGCGGGCCAGTTCTTCACGCCTTACCACCTTTGCGAGTTTATGTCTGTGGTGACGACCTCGGCAGAAGAATTTCAGCAGAAAATCGGAGACAGGGGATGGGTCGCGGTCTGTGACCCGACCTGCGGCGCGGGGGCCTTGCTAGTGGCGTTTGCAAACGAATGCAGGAAAAAAGGCATCAATTATCAGACGGATGTGCTGTTTGTGGCGCAGGACATTGACTACATCGTGGGAATGATGTGCTATCTGCAAATGAGTCTGCTTGGAATGCCGGGGTATGTCGTTATCGGTGATACGCTTGCAAGCCCGTCTGTGTCTTATGACAAAAGGGGGCTGCTTCCAGTTGACAAAGGGAACGTCTGGTATACGCCGCTGCTCAGGATCCCGGTTTGGCAGTATCGAATCTCTATGGCGCAGATGAAGCTGGTCGCTCAGCCGATAAAGAAAGAGCATACTGCGGATGCGCCAAAATCCGAACCACAGAAAGCCCTTGAAGCCACAAAAAAGAGTAAGCAACCAAAAGATACGGAAAAGCCCAAAGCCGCTAAAATGCCGCCCAAAGAGCCGGAGCAGGAACCGATGTTCTCTGAGGGCAAGGGTGGGCAGTTGAGCTTTTTCTGATAGGAGGACAATATGGATTCCACCACACACACCACAACCACAGTAGAGTTTGTCGATTGGCGGGCCAAGGCAAAAGAGAAGCTGGAAGCAGAGGACAAGCTGTTCAAAGGCGGGCGCGCCGCCGCGAGCGTTCAGAGCTATGTGCTGCGGGCACTGCTGAACTTTGCAGATCAGGAGCCGCGCTTCGCTGAGGTCGTTTGCAACACGGAGCGCACATTCTCGGAATGCTGCGCGGCAGTCGTACACAATGCGGGAGAGGTTCTGTCTGACCTTGAAGCGTACCGCAAGGCCGTGCAGTTCTATTTTCCCAATGCTGAAATCTCGTTTTCGATGAACATCAATCTTACCGGGACGCCGCCGACGGAAGAAGAGATGCGGGCGCCGGCAACCATCAAACCGGAGGACGCCGCCCCGAATATTCCGAAACCGCAGGAGCCGAAAAAGGGAAAAACCGACCAGAAGAAGCAGAAACCGGAGAAAAAGCCTGCAAAGAAGAAAGAAAAGCAGAGCGAGGATTCGATGCAGCTTTCCTTGGAGGGATGGTTCTGATGATTTTGGGATTCAAGGGATTCAAGCCGGGGCTGGTTGCAACGCTTGGAAACGGAACATTCCGGTATGTTCCGAACGAGCTGAATGAGACGGAAAAGGCCATGTGCGCCAGCACAGGATTCCATTATTGCTTAGACCCGTGGGATTGCCTGAACTGGTACACATGGAACGGAAAGAATGAGTTTTGGGCAGTTGCGGCCGGGGGCGATGTTGACGAGGATGGCTACGGAAGCCGGAGCAGCTGTACGAAGCTGGTTCCCCTCCGCAAGCTAACAGCAGAAGAATTTTTGCTGATGCACGCCAACTATGTGTTTGAGCATCCTGCGGAGAAGTTTGAGGACAGCTATAAAGGGCCATTTCATGTCGCATATGGCCGGGGTAAAAAACTGGCCGGAGAACTGGGAGAATGGCTCTGCTTCATCATTCGAGATCAGCAGGAGTCTATCTGCATTGCACAGCCGATTGACGGCGTGAAGATTTTGCCGGGGAAAAACTACACGGCAGAGAGTTTGGAGGCGGCACACAATGAAAAAGGCTGAAGAATTGAAACTTTATGCACCGGAGCCGAAACGGCCAGAGCTGGATGCGGCGCTGTGTATGTCAGTTGCCGAGGGGCAGGGCATGGGCCGCTACATCAAGGGAAAGGTGCTGACGGTGGCCGTCTGGGACAAAAAGGAAAAGCCGCTGGTCGTGTGGCGCTTTTTCGGGGATTACTGGACGGGGGAGCTTCGCGGGAACGAGAACCCGACCAAAGGTGAGCTTTCGCCGCGTCAAATTGAGGTCAAGCCCTGCCAGTGTTTGACGTGGAGGACCGAAGTGCCGGCAACAAAGGGAGAATCGGAACTCCTGCAAAACTATTTTGATGACTGCAGACCGGGATATCTGATTGGCATTGTAGAAGATGCACTGTCGGCTCATGCCAGGAAGAAGCGCGAAGAGCGCAACGCACGACAGGCGGCTGAGACCAAGAAGCTCTTTGAGAATCTGCCGGAGCCGCCGGAAGATCTCAGTAAACAAGTTTTGAAAGTGTGCAGTGATGCGGGCTTTCTCTGGGTCACCAATGATAAACAGAACGTAATCGAACCCGGCGGCGTTGAGAAGAAAATCTCGATTCAGCGGGCAAGGTGCGATAGCTGCGGTGGTGAATATACGCTGTCGGAACTGCTCAAACACAAGAGCACAGCGACGTGCGAGTGCTGCGGGGAGAAAATGCAGGTTCGCAATACCCGCTATTCGGTCAAAAGGTTATGGGCCGCAAGGACATTCCTTTGGAGCAAGCCGCAGGGGGATGGAGTCTGGATTCGCCGCTATCTGGTGTATTTCGATTTCAAAAATCATCGGGCAGAACCGGAATTTCACGGCCGTGGAATCTGGTGGACGGACGGAAAGACCATCAAGCAGTGGAAACGCGACTGGGGCGAAAAAGCTCAGTATATCATGTGCCAGCGCCCGAAGCTGTCCGCGATGCTGCTTGCCCCCTCTGGCCCGTATCAGCCGTACACGCTGGCATCCCACACTGACCAATTTGAGAGTGATGTTCGGAAAGTGCTGAAATCTGAATGGATGTACCAGTACGATAATCACCTCAATTTTCCGTGGGAAGTTCGGCAGTGGGAAATTGTGAATCGGTATCCGATGGCCGAAAGCCTTGTCAAAACGGGCTGGGCTGACGCTCTGTGCTCTCAGGTGTACGACGAATATGAGCACAGCACCCGCATCAATCTTCGCGCAGAAACCTATTACGGCGTGTTTGGCTTGAACCGTCAGGAACTGGCCGCAGTCTCGCAGAGCAAAAAGTCGTTCCGCGAGGTGGATAATGCGCTGGAATGGAAAGAAGCCGGCCTTGCAATCAATGGCAAGAACATGGCAATGACGGCTAACATCCGAAAACTCTCAGGAATGGCCAAGACATTGCAGGAAAGCGGAATGACGCGGAGCCTGAAATATCTCCGTCAGCAGACAAGGCGAGCCACCGGAAGCTACAACGGCCAGATTGCTCTTCAAGTTGCATCGGACTGGCTGGACTATCTCGATATGGCCGGACAGATGAAGATGAACTTGAATCTTGAAAAGGTTCGTTTCCCGCTGGATCTCAAGCGCCGCCATGATGATTTGGTTCTGGAGCGCAATAAGCGGCGTCGAAAGGATGCGTTGAGAGGCGCTGCAAGCAGCATCAAAAAGGACGCCAAGGAGCTGGAGAATCAGTTCCATATCGAGAACATCTACAAGAAAGTCCGCAAAATCTATGAGTACGATGGAGCGGAATACATCATTCGGGTGCCGGATGGAGCAAAGGCAATTTTGGAGGAGAGTAGATTTCTTGACCACTGCATCCAGCGCGGGACCAGATACTTTGAGCGCATTGCCAAACGTGAGAGCTACATCTTCTTCATGCGGCGCAAAGCCGACCCGAATACCCCGTGGTACACCTTGGAGGTGGAACCGGGCGGCACTGTCCGCCAAAAGCGCAGCTATAACAACGACCAGTACGCCGATTTGGAGGGTGCGAAACCGTTTATTGCGGAATGGCAACAGGTTGTGCAGAGCCGCATGACAGCGGCGGAAATTGATTTTGCACGGCAGTCTAAGGAAATCCGCGCACAGGAGTTTGCAGAGCTGAAGGAGAACGGAAACATTATCCGCACGGGAGCAAATGCTGGAAAGCTGCTCGTTGATGAACTGATGCACGACTTGATGGAGGTGGAAAAACGTGTCGGCTAAAATTGAACTTTCTCTCGCGCCCGCCAAAGCAAAAGGCCTTTCGGAAGATGAGCGTCTGGATTTGGGGCGCCTGCTCCTGAAAGCAGGATACCGAGTTGATATTGTACGCCGTCGTCCGAATACCAATCCGGGCACCAATTACGATTATTTCATGGTTTTGGACAAAGGAGAGAACAATGCCTGATACTCGGAAGAACCACAATCCCAGCGGTGCGCCGGACCCTACACGAGTCCGGGCAGAGAGCAACATCCAGAGGGAAGAAGCTCGTGTGAGCGAGCTTGTCCACGTCCTGCGTTATGTGGCAGGTGCCGCCGGGTTTGAAATTGTGGAGCGAATCGTTCTCGTGGATAACCAAACGGGGAGGATCTATCGGTGAACAGAACGAAAAACGAGTTGGCCGATTATGCTTGGAATCCGGTGACAGGGTGCCTGAAAGATTGTCGGTACTGCTATGCAAGGAAAAGCGCGATACGGTTTGCAAGCGATTGGCGCCGAAATTTGGCAGAGAGACCGAAAGTTCAGCAGGTGGGAGAAAAGCTCTTTGAGCTGGATACCCCTTGGAAAACGAAGAGCCAGCGCTTCCTGAACAGTCCAACGGGGTTTCTGCCCACCATGCACAAATACCGTTTCGACTGGCCGCAAAAGGTCAAAGTTGGCTCAAGCATTATGGTATGCACAGACGGCGATTTATTCGGGCCGTGGGTTCCTGAAGAATGGATTCTTCAGGTGTTTGCGGCGGCTGATGAAGCGCCCCAGCATCAGTACATTTTTCTGACGCAGTATCCGGAACGCTATAAGCAACTTGCGAATCACGAGAAGCTACCCCAAAACAAGAATTTCTGGTACGGTTCGACGGCGACGGTCAGAGAAAGCAGCGTATGGGCGAACGAACACTATAATGCGTTCGTAGCGATAGAGCCGCTCCTTGGCCCGTTTGAGGGCGATGTGACAAAAGCGTTCCAGAAGTTGAAGTGGGTCATCATCGGCGCGGAAACGGGCCGAAACGTCGGAAAGGTCATTCCGAAAGCGGAGTGGATTAAAGATATTCTTACGTCAGCGGATGCGACCGACACGCCTGTCTTCATGCGGAGCAGCATGGAAAGCGTGGTGGGTGCTGAGAATATGCGGCGCGAGAAACCACAGCCGCTTCTTCAGAGAGTTCCCAGTGACGTGCAGAAGGAGCGTCTGTGGGAGTATTGCGCGGTCTGTGGCAAGTACAGACCGATGAAAGAAATGTACGCGCTGCTCTTGCGCAGAAAACGTGGAGATAGCCCGGAGCGGGTGGCTTATATGTGCCCGGAATGCTATGAGCAGTTCAGTAGAGACAATTTTGAGAAAGGAAAAGACGATGAAGTTTGAACGAAGCGAAATTGGAGCGCTGTTCTCCAAGCTCCGAACAGCGGTGCCGGAGGTTCGCGCAGTGGGCAACGACAGCACGGGAATCCTGCTGAGTGGCCCGGATGCGTTCGCAACGAATTTGGAACTGAGCATTCGGGCAGAACTTTCCAGCCCGGTTCCGCAGGGTGTCGTTATTCCGCCGCGTGGAGTGGATTTTATCAGCGGAGCAGTAGCCCCTGAAATCAACATCAACGTGACAAAGAGCGGGTTGGTCATAGAGTCCGGCACGGCGCGGGCACGGTTGAGCACGACGCCGGCAGAGAATTACCCCACATTTGATGGTCCGGGAAAGGATGCGAAGCGCTGCGTGGTGAGAGCGAATGATTTGAGCTGGGCCATCTCAAAGGTTCTATACGCTGTGTCCAAGGAGGATCGGCATCCGGCGCACAAAGGGCTGTGCTTTTCCCACAACGGCGACGATACTTTGGAAATCTGCGCCCTGGATGGGTACAGAATGGCCATCAGCCGAATCGACTGCACCGCCGATGGCAACTTCAAGTTTGTGCTTCCGGCGGCAACGGCAAAGGCGATTGACACGCTGTGCCTTGATGGGAGCGTCAGTATTGAAAGAGACCGCAAAAAGGCCGTTTTCAGTGACAACAATTTTGAGGTAAAGTCTCGCCTGATCGCAGAACCGTTTCTGGATTATAGCAAAATTGTAGCCCAAAAGAGTGGGGGAACCAGAATCGTGCTTGACAGAAAAGAATTGCTGGGCGTTCTGGGACGCGTCAAACTTGCTCGGTCCGCAGACGCAAAGGAAAAGAGCACCTTGGTGATGGATCTGGAACCCGGCGGCACAGGTAGAGCATCGATGCGTAGCACGATTGCGCAGATGAATGAGGAATTTTCTTTCAACGGAAAGCTGGATGAGCGCCTGCGAATCGGCTTTAATCTGGAGTTCCTGAGCGAGGCATTGAAGTCGATGGAAGGAGACGAGGTCAGCGCATGGGTGGTCGGTCCTCTATCCCCCGTAAAGCTGATTGAGCCGCAGTATGAAGCGCTGGTGCTTCCTGTCAAGGTCAAGGAGGAAGCATGATGCGGGGTAGAACTTTTCGTGGGCAGTCCCCAGATGGCACTTGGCATGAAGGATTCTTGATTCGCTCTCCGGGTGTGAAGAACAGTCGCCCAGGTGAGGGCTGGTACATCAACTCCGAGCAAGAGCCGGCATACGCCCATCTCGTCAAGCCGTTTACGATCGGCATGAACACGACTCTGACGGACGGAAACGGGGCACCTGTTTTTGAGGGGGACATTTTGAAAGACGATCGATGCGGCAAAGATGTGATTTTTGCCGTAAGATACGGCGAATACATCGACTACGGCGTAGGCCATATCGGATTCTACGCAGAATTTTCGGAGAACCGAAAGGAGTTTGTCGAGCATGGTCTTGCAAGCTTGGTTCTGACCGCAAAGGTGGTTGGAAATGTAGTGGACACGCCGGAGCTGATGGGCACGAGCACTGGAAAGGAGCAGCAACATGAAGTGGATTGAGACGATTACCCCGAAACAGGCGGTTGAAGAGCTGGGAGTACCTTATCACGGCTGGATGAGGGAGATGGATCGGGCATGGATCAGCGAAGACCAGAAGTACAGCGTGATGTCTCGTTTGCTCCGCACGGAATGGGGCAAGGTCGAACACGTCACGATTACGGCGGCAGAGGGCGTTGGCCGGAGTGACGGCAGCGGGGATATCCCGTGGGCCGTCAAGATGGAAATTAAAAACGACCTGTTCGGCGAGAAGCGAGTTGCCGTCGAAGTGTTCCCAACGCAGGACCGGCTGGTGGACGTCTGCGACTGCTATCACCTCTGGGTGTTTGAGAAAGGTTTCCAGCTTCCGTTCGGCATCCACCCGCGCGATAAGAAAACGGTGACGGTCAATCACGGCAGTACCAGAGTTCGGGCCATTGACGGCGCAGGACGCGAACACAGCATCAAAGAGCTGCTGGAAGAGAATGGCGCGGCGGACGTTCCTAAACAGGCATATGCACAGGCTATGGCCGGGTATATGATGAAAAATCTTCTGGGAGGGTGATGCAAAATGTGGCTTTGGATTGTGCTGGTGGTTCTGGCGGTGATGGCTGCACTTCTGATTTATGCGGCGTGCTACGTGGATGGTGATATAGACCGCCAGAGCGAAGCGCACCCGCCGAAACCAGAGAAAGGACGAGACGATGGCAAAGTATGAGATGCTTATCGCTGCATCCGGGAAACGTGGCTCTGCACTCCTGCCGTGCGTTGTTGTCGATGAAAAGGGCATTAAGCGTGCTGCTGTACGGGCTAAGGCGATGGCTAGAGCTTGCTACCCGGAGTATGAAAAATTCAATGTGGTGAAGATGAAGGTGATTTCAGATGAACGAAAAGGGATTGATGGAACAGTCGAACGCAGCGATTAAAGCGGCGCTGGAGCTGTACGCGGCTGACCATGGGAAGTTGAACGATGGTGACAGCTTTACGACAAAGCTCAATAACTGCGTGCTCACCATTTCGCTGAAAGATGGGAGCTTGGACGTACAGTTTGACCCGGACGCAGACGTCGCGGTGGACACCCCGTACACACTGGACATGAAGCTCGACATTTATGAGGAGGAAGACAATGGCTGAGTACATCAACCGTGAGGACGTATTGAAATGCCTGGAGTATAACACGATTCAGAAGCCGAGTGCGAATGATGTTGTTTCTGCGACTCTCCGGGTAGCGCGGGAAAAGGTCGAGAAACTTCCTGTTGCACAGGAAGGAGCGCTACTTTCTTTCTGGCGCGACCCCGACAAGGATCCTCCGAAAGTTGAGACGGAAGTGCTGATTCTGTTTGAAACAGCCTGCGGCGGATATGGGATTACGACGGCCCACTACGAAGATGGCACTGTTTTGTCCGAAAAAAGCAAGTTCTACTGGGAAGAGATTTTCGAGTGGGGCACCTATGATGAAGAGCATGACGATTATCTCATCCCCAAAGGCTGGTGGGAATATCGTTATTTCAACCCGGAGGATGTTTACAACAACCGTGTTGATTCTCCTGTGGTTGGGTGGATGCCTTTGCCGCCGAAGGAGGTAGTGAAAAAATGAGAACGCTTAACGCTGACCAGCTGAAAGCTGTGCTGAGCATGGAAAGTTCACTGGGACATATTCACACGCTGGCAGATGTCGAAAACACGATTGATTATCTTGCCAAAGAAGAACCGGAAGCCGTAGCCGGTGTAGAAAAATTCAACATTTTCGATACCATGTGGTCGAGGAAAATTCAGGCGGCGTTTCCGCAGTCGTTCGTGAATATGCAAAACGAACTTGTTTTCAGTCTGAGAACTGATTCCGGCTTCAGCCTGAAAGATGTGACCAACGAAACCCAGCTGAAAGCAAAAATTTTGGAGTGGCTTACGCGGACTGCAATTAAAGCAGTCTCGCCCAAGGAAAGAAAACTCCACTTTGAGGGCATCAACAAGCTGCTGGGTACGAATTTTACGTTGGAGGAAATGACGGACATCTATACATATCTCGGAAATGGAATCAATCACGACCTTTGCGTGAAGTTTGTGGAGAGCGGCTACGATATGACGATGATTCAAAAAGAAGGGTGAGCAAATGGATAAGCAAAAGATTAAGAGTGTTCCGAGGCTGACGACCGATAACCCGGTGAACAATTTTCAGACTGCCCTCAACTTTACTGACGTCAGCGAGGACGGCTGGGTATGGCTGCGGCAACCTGAAATGGCACTGACCGAGTATGCGCGGCAGCTCGTCAAGGGGCATGGCAGCAGCATCGATCTGGGCTGCAACGATATGGAGCTCTCCGAAAGTCTGACCGATCACCTCTTCGACGACCCGAAGCAGAGCATTGACGGACTGATCGCAGAGCACTACACGATTTTGTGGGCCTACGCGACCCTGCGGGAAAAGCTCAAATGGTACGAGGATGCAGGAATCCCGGTCATTCCTAATTACGGTCTGAGTACCATCCGGCGGGCGATCAATCGGTACGGCACCGCCCCTCAGCTCCAGATGGCGATCAAGGAAATGTCAGAGCTCACGAAGGCGATCTGCAATCTCCAGCGGGCCGTAACCTTCAACTACCGCAACGGTGCGAAGATCAAGGTCGCCCACGAGAGCGTCAGGGAAGAAATCGCGGATGTTTACATCATGCTGGCGCAGCTCGTTGAGATCGTCGGCAAGCCTGAAGAGGTACAGCAGATCGTGCTCGAAAAGCTCGAACAGCTCAAAGGCTGTTTAGACGACGGGGAGGTACGCAGTGAGTAAAGAAATCTTACTTATACGCAATGATGATGGCGAATTCGAGCTGTACGATGACACCTACGATGTGGTCATTCATTGCAAAAATCGGCAGGGCATGAAAGAAACCTGCGAGATTCTGCGCAAGGTAGGCACCGACGAGAAAGCACCCAACGCTTTATTGATGGATCCTGTTGATATGGCGATTGCCATAAGGAACCATTGTAAATCACGCACAGGTGGGTGCGAGGGCTGCTGCTTTGACAGGCCGACCAGCGATAACGGGGATGGTGAATGCGTTTTGGGCTGTCCTGAAGACTGGGAAGTGTGAGACCGACTATGGCAAAAATTATCTGGATATGTCCTTCTTGTGGGGCGACCACGGAAGAGGTTTGCGAAACTGACCTTGTCCCGTTCCACAACCACCCCATCACCCTAAATAGGGAGTGCCAAAGGTGCATATACAGGCAGCGCTGGAATGACCTTTCCATGCTGGGGGTTCTTCCTTCTATTGGTAGCGGCGAAGAAGTTCGTAGCGCAGAGTATTATCACGATGTATGGGGGTTTGATTATTATGGTCCAGGGTAAAGCTGTTCTGCTGAGTATCCGGCCGGAATGGTGTGACCTCATCTTGCGAGGTAAGAAAACTATGGAGGTTCGGAAAAATTATCCGAAGCACCTTTATGAAAAAGGAAAACCGTTCAAGGTGTACATCTACTGCACAAAAGCACCGCAACAGCTTATCACTATTTTCAAAGACGGGGAAGAAACGATGGATGGCGAAATCCATCATGGAAAGCCTGTATTCGTAAAGTTCGATAAGTTACTGCCGGACAGCGTTCGCGGAAAAACGCAGATGGTTGTTGGCGAATTTGTCTGCGACAAAATCTATGAAGTTGCCCCGCTGAATCATACACCGGATGATTTTGAGCAGCAGGCGTGCATGGACAGAGACCAGATTTGGGAATATCTGCACGGTCAAGGCTGGGCGTGGCATATTTCAGAATTGAAGATTTATGACCAGCCGAGACCGCTGGAAACATACACGCGGCTGTTACAGACAGGATGTTGTTTTGAACCGCTCAAAGTCAAGAGGGCACCCCAAAGCTGGTGCTATGTGGAGGATGCAGAATGTACGTCATGAACAAAAAATGGGACTCCATCACGAACATTGCCCAGTGCACCAGCGTGTATGTGAGTCCTGAGCACGAAATCAAGGCTGTTCCTACGGGCGGCGGTGCGGTGTATCGGCTGGGACAGTATGAAACCGCAGAAATTGCCCGTGCTGTGCTGAATGACCTGTATATACACATTTCGACTGGCTGTGTCTACCAGATGCCGAATGACCAGCGAGCGCTGGTGCTGGCCCGCGGAATGAGCGACGAACGGCCTGACAAGTTTGCCGGGAATGGTAAGAAGCCGGTGCGCAGGGGAGGATCCTGATGACTAAGAGACATCATTATAACCGAAAAGGCCAACCACAGAAGCGGTGCAATCCCGACACTTGCCCGAACTGTATGTACATTGGAGAGGGCGACAGCTGGTGCGACAAAATTGGTGAAATTGTTCTTTCTGACTGGGAGCCTACGGATTATTACATGGGGTGTTGTAAGGGGGCAAGAGCAAATGAAAGCACACATCGAGCCTAAGAGCAAGGAATGCCCGTTCTGCGGCGCATCTACCTATGAGGTTATGAGTGGTACGGGCGTGAAATGTATTCGGTGCACCAATAAGAGAACTTGCGGTGCCATCGTCAGTTTCAACAACAAAGACTGTGATGAACGCGGAGTTTCCCCGGTTAAGTACTTCAATCGGCGGACGGAAAGGAAAGTGCTCCAATCGGCGTGCGGAAAGGGAGCAAAAAATGAATCTGATTCGTGAAGTTCTTTCAGACCAGACGGTGACGGCGGTGGCATCTATCATCCTGATCGTGGCCGCGCTGCCTATGGCTGGATGGTCTTGGGCCGTAAATCAAATGGCCGGAAAATCGGCCGGAAGAAAAAAGGAGGGTACATGAAAGCGCATCTGTCGTTCCTGTGCAATGGTCAGTGTCGGTGGTGCAAGAACTACTGGGATTGCAGTAAGCACAAGAAAATCCTGGCAAAAATTTTCGGATGCAAAGATTGGAGATGGCAAAACAGATGAAGAACATTCGCCAGCAGCGGGCCGATGAACGGGATAAGACGGCGCAGATCTTCACTTGGTGTATGGTAGTGGCCATGCACCAGGAAGAGGGCATTGGAGCTACGCGCCTAGAGCGGGCCTGTAATGAAATGCACGAGTTTCAGCAGCGGTACAAAACAAAAATCCTGACCGAGAACCGCAAAAGCGCAACGGATGCTATGCGGGAGGACTTGAAGGGCATCTGTGATTTTGAGGTCCGGCTTCCGCAGACCAAGGCCCCGCGCAACCGCAAGGAAGAACAGCTTCGCATGGCCCAGAATGAGGGTGCAGAAATTGCATGGTTGGTTATGGCGGCGACAACGCACCTGACCTTCGGTTTCGGTAAGGAACGGCTTGCCCGCCTGAAGCGGGAAACGCTGGATAATTACCGGCAGTACATCGGATGGGTAGAGCAGGACGGTGAAGCCTACGCAATGGAGCTGCTTCGCCGCTGTTCGGAACAGGCTTTGCAGGAAGAACTCAAAGTCAACGATATGCGGGAAAGCAAGAATCATATCCTGCCCGGTGGCTTCGCAGAGACCCAGAGTGCGGATATGCTGCGGGCGATGGAGGCCGTATCGGCTAAGATGGCGGCAGAGCGGGGCATCAAGCGTGTGCCGCTGGCGGTTTTGAGTCAGAGCGAGGTGACCCGCAGGATGAAATCTATCTGAGTAATAAAAAAGAGGATCGCTTGCGCAATCCCCCGATAGAGCAAGTCTATTATACCTAAATTGATGTATTTTGGCAACGATAGAACAGGAGGGTGCGCAAAATGACTATCCCGGAAGAAATGATGGCCGTTATTCAGGAAACCGCAAGAAAGGCCGCTCGTGAGGGCGCCAAGGAAGTTATCGCAGAACAGACCCGCAAAGCCGCAGGCCGCTGTGACCGCCGACTTCGAAACACGAAGCTGTTGCTGAAAAACTATCGAATGTTCAAGAAGCACTGCACGGGCGCGGTCTATACGGACGAAACGGGTGACCATGACGGCAAGGAAGAAGAAACTGCGCTGGAACTGCTTGATATGATGCTTCAGCGCAATAACGCGATTACGGTCGAATCGATCCGCAACTCCTGCCGCCGTACAAAAATCATGGTTCGTCATATTGATTCAATGCTGGCCCTGTACGAGACGTACTGCGAACAGAGCAAGAATGAGGCCCATAAGCGCGGCTACCGCATCATCAAAGCAATGTACATTGACGACGAGGCCAAGTCCATTGAGCAGCTTGCGGCGCTGGAGGGCGTGAGCACCCGTCAGGCATACCGAGACCACGATGCGGCCGTTGAAAAAATCTCGGCGCTCATGTTCGGCATTGATGCCTTGGACATGGAGTAGGCCGATGTCAAAATCATGTCATTTACACGGCATGAAAAATGTGGTAGAATAATACCGTAAAATTCTAATCATAGCGCATTGCCCGCCCGGTTTCGCCACCGAGCGGGTATTTTTATGCCCGGAAAGGAGGCAGAAAACCGCCGCTCCCCAATTTGACCCGCAACGCCAGCGGGATAGCAAAGAAGGGAGAAAAAATGAATCAGCAAGTAGTGTATCAGGATATTTCGCAGATCCATCCCTATGAGAACAATCCCCGGAACAACGAAGCGGCCATTGAGCCTGTTGCGCAGAGCATCAAGCGGTTTGGCTTCCGTGTCCCCATCCTCATTGACGGAAAAGGAACCATCATCGCAGGACACACCCGCTATGAGGCCGCAAAACGGCTTGGCATGGACGAAGTGCCGTGTATTCGGGTCGATGACCTGACGGATGAGCAAATCCGCGCATACCGCATTGCAGACAACAAGGTGGCCGAGGCTTCTTCGTGGAATGATGATGTTCTCCGCGCCGAAATGGACGCGCTGAAAGCTCTGGATGTCGATTTGACGGACACGGGTTTCAGCGAAGTGGAACTTGATGGGCTTCTTCGGGAAGTGGAGGATGCCGACTTCGAGGAATTCTTTACGGAACCTGTCCAACAGCCGCTCAAAGCGGCCAATGCAGGGCAGAGCACCGAGACCCAGCAATCTACCCAACCGGAATCTTCTCAGCCCGCTGTGCCGCAGCAGAGCGGCTCTAAGCTCATCCAATGCCCGCACTGCGGAGAATGGTTTGAGACATGAGGTTGTGTCTGGCGGGTACATTCCCAGCCGAGAAGATTGTAAAAGAGTACCGCCCGGAATACGTTCTGGAGAGTTTCTTTTACATTCGGCCCTGGCAAATCGAAGAGATTCCAAAATGGAAAATGTTCCTGCTCGACAGCGGGGCGTTTACTTTTATGCACGGCATAGAAGCCTCTTCAAAGCCAGTAGATTGGGATGGCTACCTGAGTCGATACATCGACTTTATCAACCGCAACGACGTGCAGCATTTCTTCGAGCTGGATGTGGATTCCATCGTAGGCTATGACGCTGTAAAACGCATGAGAGCGCGTCTTGAAGCAGAGACAGGAAAGCAAAGCATTCCGGTCTGGCACCGCTCCCGTGGTCTGGACGAGTTCAAGCGCCTGTGTAGGGATTATCCCTATATCGGCATCGGCGGCTTCGCAATCAAGCACATACAGCCCAGCGAGTACGGCTATATCCGTCGTTTGGTGCAGTATGCAAATTCTTGCGGGGTGCGGGTGCATGGTCTGGGGTACACCAAAAAGGATGCAGTGAGTTTCGGCTTTTACAGCGTGGACAGCACGACATGGACCACACAGGTCAATTTCGGAGGGCTGTCATACTTCAATGGCACAGAGATGGTCGTGGTCAGACCGCCCAAGGGGATGATCGGCGCAGACTATCGCCGCCGCCGGGAGTACTCGTTGAGAGAGTGGATAAAGTACCAGAAATACCTTGATACGAAAGGAAAATGGCGTGGATAAAGAAATCGTCTACCGCGTCGAGGATGGCATGGACAGGGAAAAGATTCTCTGCACCACCTACCAGATGCGGAATTTTTATATGCAGTTCAGAGACGGATTTTTCACAAATCTGGACGTTATGAACTATATCCAGCACCTCGCCGCCGCCCATATGGCGAAAAAGGGGATGAACGTGCTGGATGTGTGCTGTGGGCGCTCTCTGATGCTCCCGCTGCTGCGCTACTACGCAAAGGACATTGCATCCTACACTGGAGTGGACATCAGCAAGGCGAACATCAAGGAAGCGATGCGCGGCGCAACTGCAAAGAACCTCGAACCCAAGGATTTGGCCTCCTACTACCCGTTCCGGGTGGGCTGGAAGCTGGGCAACGTCGCAGAGATGTCTAAGGTCATCCCGGCGGGCTTTGCCGACTTCGTGATTTACACCTCCGCCATCGAGCATATGCACCCTACGGACGGCGCAAAAAGCCTTGTAGAATGCTACAAGGTGATGAAGCCGGGTGCAAAGATGTTTCTCTCCTGTCCGAACACCCCAGGCAATGGGTATCAGACCCAGTACCGCGCTCATGTCTATGAGTGGGGCTACGATGAACTGAAAGCCAAGCTGACCGAAATCGGATTCAGTATTGTGCAGGAGGTCGGTTTGGTCACCAGCGTCCGCGAAATGGACGAGTTCTATTCCAAACAGCCGTCGGCGCTCAAGGATTTCTATGAACGCATGAAGTCCTATGTCCCGTCTGCATTTCTCACAGCGTTTATGGCTATCCCATTCCCGCGTGAGGCGAAAGAGCTGTTGTTCATCGTCCAGAAGCCGAAAGGAGAGGAAAATGCCTAAGTTCAAGAATGAGTATGGGGTGTCGAAAATCAAGTACACCCAGAAGTGCAGATGCTTTTGCCCTATCGGAAAGGCAGACTACACGAACAACTTCACCGTGACTATCACTCCGAAGAAGTGGATCCCGGACTACTGCGAAATCGACAAGTTCATTCGTGAGCAGCTGGATGGCAAGAGCCTTGTCATTGAGGACGCCGCCTGCAAGTTGAAGCAGTGGCTCACGGGGGAGATTCATCCCTACTGGGTCGAGGTCGAGTCGGATGTGACCGACGGTGTGCACGGCCATGTAACGGTAACGGTATAAGGGAGGGGCGCAAGATGAAAAATACTCGTGCTCTTTGCCAGACCGCCGTTGTCGCGGCACTGTATGTGGCATTGACCACCTTGAACCCCCTGTCGTGGGGCGCAATCCAATTCCGGGTTGCAAATATGCTCTGTGCGCTCCCGTTCAAAGACAAGAGATATGCCCCGGCGGTTCTGCTGGGAATCGCAATCGCAAACGCAACCAGCCCGTTTGGACCTGTCGATGTGGCTTTTGGCCTGATGGCCGAGGGAGCAGCGTATCTCCTTGTTGTTTGGGGGCCGTGGAAAAAGCTGGGGATTTTGTGGAAAGCTGTTATCCTCTCTTTGTCCGTGGCTCTGTTCATCGGGGTGGAGCTGTACGCAATGGTGGGAGCGCCGTTCCTGCTGACGGCCGCAGGGCTGTTCGTTGGCACTTTCTTGGCCGTGGAACTCGGCAACATGGTGATTTCTAAAACCGCTCTTGCAAGAATCGTGTAAGAGGGGGCGCGGCGCTGGCTCTGCAAAGAGCTGGCGCTTTTTCTTTGGAACAACACAACGGCCCGGCCCGACACCGGGACAGAAAATGAAGAAGGATAGTGGTGGCGATGTAGATGGAAACGCGAGACAAGGCGTTCACCCTTTATAAGAAAGGGATGGGATGCACCGAAATCTCAAAGAAGCTGGGTGTATCGCTGAACACGGTCAAGTCTTGGAAAAAGCGGTATTGGGATGCACAAAAGGGTGCACCCAAGAAGCGCACCTCGTCGCACCCAAAGGGTGCATCTTCAAAATGCGCCCAGCAAGACCCGGCGGCTCAGCCTGAGAAGAGGCCGAATCGCGGCGGCGCGCCGAAAGGGAACGTCAACGCTGTTGGCAATCATGGCGGGGCACCGCCGGGAAATCAGAATGCGCTAAAGCATGGCGGCTGGTCAGCTGTGATGTTTGGTGCATTTTCCGAAGAAAACCAGAAAGCTATACAGGACTGCACGAAAGACGTGGACGCGGAGGATCTGTTGATACAGGAGCTTCAACTGCTGACTGCCCGCGAAGCGTTCCTGCTCCAGCGCATCACGGCAGCTCAGGAAAAGAAGCAGCACGTCCAGTCGGTGCATACATCAAAATCCAGCAGGTCTTTTACCCGGCTGGATGAGGATAAGGAAAAAGAGGCCCATGACAAGGAAGTTTACATTGAGCGGATAGATGCAAAGGTGCAAAAGGAAGAACGTCTCCCTGGCACCAGCGTTGAGACATCAACCACCACCGAATCGAGCTACCTTATCGTGGAGCGCTTAGAGCGGCTATTGACCGATGTACAGCGCCAGAAGTCGAAGGTGATACAACAGCTTGCCGACCTGCGCAGACTGAGCAACAGCGGCAAGAATGAGCTGGTAGACGACTGGGTGGCGGCAGTCGAGGCGGCGGATGCAGAAGTGGAGGGTGAGGACGATGGCGCTGAGACAACGTGAAGTCTTCGCCAAACGGCTCCCGCTGTACCGCAAAGACCCCTGCTTGTTCTTCAAAGAGGTTACACGCTTCAAGCCGGATAAATGGCAAAAAGAAGCGGCTACGGCCATTGCACAGCACCGCAAAGTTTCCATCCGCTCAGGACAGGGCGTTGGAAAAACAGCTTTTGAAGCAAACTTGGTGCTCTGGTTCTTGGCTTGCTTCCCGTATCCTCGCGTCGTGTGCACGGCACCGACCCGCCAGCAGTTGAACGATGTGCTCTGGGCTGAGATTGCCAAGTGGCAGGAGCGCAGTCCTGTCTTGCAGGCCATGCTTGTATGGACAAAGACCCGCGTCTACATGAAAGGACATGAGAAACGCTGGTTCGCCGTGGCCCGTACAGCCACTAAGCCAGAGAATATGCAGGGCTTCCACGAAGACAATATGCTTTTCGTGGTGGACGAGGCATCTGGCGTTGCTGACCCCATCATGGAGGCCATACAGGGCACATTGTCCGGCGATAACAACCGCTTACTGATGTGCGGAAACCCAACGCAGAACACTGGCACATTCCACGATTCGCACACCGTGGATGCCCAGTCCTACTACTGCATGAAGGTGTCCAGCAGGGACAGCCCCCGCACGAATAAGCAAAATATCGCTGACTTGGAGCGAAAGTTCGGCAAGAACAGCAATGTGGTCCGCGTCCGTGTTGACGGCGAGTTCCCGGAAAATGAGGACGACGTCTTTATTCCGATGGCGCTTGCCACAAAAGCGGTCAATACTGAACCGCTTGAGCACAGCATTCCGGCCAGAATTTCTATTGGGTGCGATGTGGCCCGCTTCGGCAACGACGACACCGCCATTGCGAAGAACATTGACGGGGACATTCAAAAGCTGGTCACGCGCCACGGTCAAGACCTGTACGCAACAGCCGATGACATTATCGAAATGTACAAGGCCCTGCGCACAGCGCATCCGCAATATCGCGGTCTGATCTATGCGATTATTGACGATACGGGTGTGGGCGGCGGAGTGACGGATATTCTCAACAGGGAGAAGATTCGGCAGAAGCTGAACAAACTCATGGTTGTTCCTGTCAATTTCTCGTCTGCTGTTCCTGACAAGGAAGCCGCCGGGAGATATGCCGATATTTCAACATGGATGTGGGCTGTCCTGCGCGACATGGCGGCGTCTGGTCTCCTGCATTTGCCGGATGACGCGACCTTGATAGGTCAGCTCACGACCCGCAAGTACATCTTCAGCGGCGCGCCCTCCAAGCTGAAACTTGAAAGCAAGGAGTCGCTAAAGAAGCGCGGCCTGACCAGCCCGGACCGGGCTGATGCAGTTGCGCTGGCATTATACGAGGGCGGAATTTTTGATGTCCGCAGTCTGATTTAACATAACCGGAAAGGAGAAAGCGTGAAAAAAGTTATTCCCGGAAAAATCAAAACACAGCTGCGCCTTGACGGTTACTACAATGTGCTGAACAAGTACGGCACCCAGCACGACAGCACGGAGTACTACCAGTGGGCGTCTGGCTCTGCGGTAAGCGATACGGAGCTGGCCGATCTCTATGCAGGAAACGGGTTGTTCTCAACCATTATTGATGCCCCGGCGGACGACGCAACCAAGAACGGCATCGACCTCGGCATCAAGGACAAAGACTTGCAGAAGCAGATCGACAACCACTTGCAGACCATCCGATACCAGAGCAAATTTGCCAAGGCTTTGCGCTGGGCGCGGCTCTTTGGTGGCGCTGCTGTGGTGATGCTGGTTGACGACGGGCGGCTCCTGCAGAATCCTTTGAACTGGCGTGACGTGCACGGCGTCGAAGAGTTGTTGGTATATGGCCGCAACGAAATGTATCCTCTTTGGGTCAATGGATATGAGAACAACCCGGACGATGAGGATTACCGCCGGGGCGGCACTGGCATCCCGGAGTACTACCAAGTCAACAGCGTGTACGGCAACTATGTTGTGCATTCGTCCAGATGCCTTGTTTTCCATAACTCGGACATCCCGGAAAGCTCCACTATGGCTAATCTCTACCGCACATGGGGCATCCCGGAGTATCTGCGCATTCGTGAAGAGCTGAGAAATGCCAGCATAGGCCCCGGCTATTCTATCCGCCTGTTGGAACGGCTGTCGATGGTGACCTACAAGATGAAGAATCTTGCTGGTGTGCTTTCCACGGCAGACGGCGAGGATACGGTTCTTCAGCGTATGGAAATGCTTGACCTTGCCCGTAATCTGCTGAACATGGTCATTATTGATGCCGACGGCGAGGATGTGGGCGTTCAATCCCTGTCTGTTGCTGGCGTTAAGGACATTCTGGACAATGCCTGTGCGATGTTGTCTGCTGTATCTCATATCCCACAGACGCGGCTTTTTGGGCGTTCCCCGGCGGGCGAGAATGCCACCGGAGAGAGTGACCTTGAAAATTACAAGGAATTCGTCGGAGGCCTCCAAAACGGCGACCTCCGCGATAACACCCGTACCCTCGTCGAGCTGATTCTTCGTGGTATGGTTTGGAACAGGGAAGTCAAGGAAATCCCTGAATACACCGTGACCTACAAGAGCGCGTGGAGCCCGTCTGACGATGAAAAGGCAGCACAAGACCAAGCTGCTGCTGCGGCACAGCTCACCAGAGCACAGACCGCTGGCACATACGTCACAAATGGAATTGTCGAAGCTGAAGAAGTTCGCCGCGCGATGGTTCGCGACGAACAGTTTGACCCAGAGAACATTCTCACGGAAGCGGACATTCACCAAGACTGGGGACTTGGCGGAGCCGATACCCAGCAGGAAGCCGCTGATAGCCAGCAACAGAATGCCGCGGATGCCAGCGGTTTTGTTACCGATGAAGGAGACTGCGGCTATGTGGCGGGTTTTGTCGTGCAGGACGGCAAGATCCTCTGCGGGCGCCGCTCTGATGGCCAAGGCTGGTGTGGCCCCGGCGGGCATATCGAGCCGAAAGAAACGCCGGGGGTGGCCTTCCGCCGGGAAGCCAAAGAAGAGTTTGGAATTGACGTTGGAAATATTACCTATCTTGGTAACTGTAAAGGAAAACCAGAAGAAATCCTCCCTGTGCAGATATACCGCGTCAACGACTATGCGGGAATCCCGGTGTGCGATCAGGAAGAGATGTTCACCGCCACATGGTTCACCCCAGAACAGATTCTTGCCCAAGAGGTCCCCGGCGGGCTGGTGTTCGACCCATTCCGCAGGAGCGTGGAAGAATATCTTGAACAACTGGGCCTGACGCTGGACGACTTCGATCCAAGCAAGCACAAGCGCGATGAGGATGGGAAGTTCTCCAGCATGGGGAACACAACGTCAAAAGATGAATTGGGCAAGGAAAAATCGTCAAAAGACTTGAATGATTCCCAAAGTCATGCTAAAATAAATTCTAACGCAGTTTCGGCAAAAGGCGCAAACGCTTTCAAAGTGAAAGGGTTTCCAAACAAGCAGAAGCTGAATAACCACTGGCAAAACGGAAGAACCCACGCCGCCGAGTACGCTCCCGATGGCATTACGACAAAGGAGCAATACGAAAAGCGGGCGGTTCAACTTCTGGAAAGCCCCTGTGGGAACGGCATCAAGGGCTATAAGACAAAAGATGGCCTTATATGCCGATACGATTCAAAGAAAAATGACTTTGCGAAAGGCTCCCCGGAGAAAGGCGTAAGAACGATGTTCAAGCCCGATGATGGGGAAGAGTATTATAGACGCCGACTTGAGGCTGAGGGAATAGAAAACGATGAATGACGAAACCATTTGCCCGCTGTGTGGGCAGCATCACTTTGAAGAGAACGATGATTTTGAGGAATGCCCCGTGTGCGGTTGGGTAAATGACGGCGTACAGCGCGCAGATCCCGATTATCGCGGCGGGTATAACCGCATCAGCCTGAACGAAGCAAAAAAGAAATTTGCCGCAGGCAAAAAGGTGTTTGATTAACAATAACGGCGTTGAGAGCCTTTGCAGGTGACGCGAGAGCGTCCTTTGCGGAGGCTCTTTTTGTTTGCAGTCATAGCTCAGTTGGTAGAGCGCCTGCCCTCCAAGCAGGATGCCGCGGGTTCGAGCCCCGTTGACTGCTCCATATCGAGGGTTGGCCAAGTTGGATAAGGCATGGGCCTTTGACTCCCAGACCACCGGTTCGAGTCCGGTACCCTCGACTTATGCTGGTGTAGCTCAGTTGGACAGAGCAGTTGATTTGTAATCTTCAGGTCGTGGGTTCAAATCCCATCCCCAGCTCCACCCGCCGTACACCGTAATCGGCACCTCGATGGCATGAGGAAGCGCCGACCCCGCTCCCAACAGACCGCTGCGAAGTGTTCTGGCCTGTTCCATGACTGAGCCAGCGCGGAGCCATATGCCGCGTTCCTTCCGCTTCGCCTTGGACGGATGCGCGCTGTAAGCAAAAGGTCAAACCCATTCAAGTGCTGCATGCCATGAACGTAAAGGTCCTGTATCTTCAACGATGCAGGGCCTTTTTTGATGCCGGCAGAGGGAAGATTCCCGGAAAGATAAAGAGGTGTTTATGCCAGTGAAAAACAACGGCCCCGGCAGATACAGTCGGGCTTCTACGACAAGAAAATCAAAGGTCGAGCCGGAATACCCGCAATGGGCAGAAAGTAAGATGCGGGCCATTGAGAACAGGCGCTTAAAAGAGCTTCAAGCTGTGGTGCGCGATTCAATGCCTGAGATACTGGCCATCGCTGCGGATGAAATGGATACGGCTTCTGAAAGCATCAGAAAAGATGGGTACAGCGACATGGTGCACCGCATCCAGAACAGGTTCCGCATTATGCGTGATCGGCTCAGTCGGCGGCTGAAAACCGACCCGCTGGAACGTGATGTCCGCCGCTGTGCGGATTATACAGACCGCCGCCAGCTCCAAGAATGGCAACGCAGTGTCCGGGCCACACTCGGCATCGACATCAGCAAGGACTTCTTCATTGGTGAGCGGTATGAGCAGATGCTTTCAAGGTGGGCGGAGCAAAATGTTTCTTTCATAACCAGCATCGAGAGCGATTGCTTTGATGATATGGAGAAAATCATTATTGACGGCTTTACAAAGGGCCGAACACCCGCCGCAATTTCAAATGAGATACAGCGACGCTTCGATGTGACCAAATCGAAAGCGAACCTTTTAGCCCGCGACCAGATTGGTACATTGAGCGCAGATCTGACCCGGACTCGGCAGGAGTCCGCCGGGGTAAAGGAGTACATCTGGCGTTCGTCCGGCGACGAACGTGTGCGCGCGTGCCATCGTGAACTTGATGGTAAGACGTTTCGTTATGATGACCCGCCAGCAATGTGGTACATGACGAAGCGAGGGAAAATCTACACCGGGAGACACTGCAACCCCGGCGAGGATTACCAGTGCCGCTGTGTTGCAAAACCCGTTTTTGACTTTAATAGGCTCAATTCTCAAGCCTTTAAGGAGAAGAAACAATGAATCAGAAAAATCCGCCGCAAGTCCTTCGGAGCGAAATGCGTGCTGACAGCGTGCCTGTCGATGAGCATTACAGCACCGAGGGATATTTTTATGATAACCCCATCCTGACCCGCACGGGCATCTTCAAGTACAAGCTGGAAGATGGTTCGGAACGTCGAGAACTGCGAAGGCCGGAAGATGTGTTTGACCCGGCGAGCCTTGCAAGCTATGAGGGAAAGCCCATCATCATTACCCACGATGCGCAGGCGATAGACAAGAACAATGCCCGCCGGGAGAGAGTTGGAACAATCCTGACTCCCGGACAGCAGGACGGCGAGACCGTCCGTGCCAAAATCGTCATTGACGACCCCGATGCTGTAAAGGCGTCGGGCCTGCGCGAGCTGTCCGTTGGATATTATCAGGATCTTATCATGGAACCTGGAGAGTGGGAGGGGGAGCCTTACGATGCAATCCAGACCCACATCCGCGTGAATCATCTTGCGCTGGTTGCCGTCGCCCGCGCCGGAGATGATGCAAGACTGAACATGGACGGCCAAGACAATGGAGGTACTGACCCTATGGATGACGAGAACAAGAAGACCTGCACCACCATGGACGACGATACTACCGTGGAACCCGATAAGCAGACTGCGGATGATGGCGAGGGAGCTTCCCCTGCGGCTTCGTCCCTTGACCCTGCCGGCATCGAGGCGGCTATCAAGGCATATCTGGCCGCTACTGGCGGTGCAACTGCTGACGATGAGAACGACCCGGCGGCGGGTGGTGACCCCACCAAGCCGACTGAAGACGATGGTGAAGATGATGCCACCACACCCGACGTTCTGGCGGACATTACGGCCCGCCGGAATGCAATGGAGGATGGTCCCGCAAAGTCCGACATCAACACCCTGCTGTCTATGCTGGAGGCTGAGAAAGCCCGTGCGGATGCCGCTGAAGACGATGCCAAACAGCCGCCCACAGAAGATGAGGACGACGCCTCTGACAATGACAGCGGCCAGCTGAACCATGACAGTCTCGACGCCATCGTCAAGAAGAAGGTTGGCCAGCGCATGGAGCTGTGCCGTCTGGGCGACAAACTGCATCTGGATGGCATTGACACACTGCCTGTGATGCAGGCAAAGAAAAAGGTCATCAGAACTGTTCTGCCCGGTATGCGTCTGGACGGGAAAGGCAACGCATACATCAACGCGGCTTTTGACATTGCCAAGGGCAAGGTCGATGGCCGCAAGACCGTGAACGATCAGCGTCGGCAGGTGTTCAATGCGGATTCCGCAAATGCGGCGACCCACAATGCGAACGCCAAAAATGACCCCGACGCCGCTCGTACCCGCATGATTCAGCGTCACGCTGGCGAAAAGGAGGACTAAGCTATGAGCAATATGGCTGTACAGATGAATTACGGTGAGCCGAGCCGCGGCATGCCCGGTGGCCTCTATGACCGGGCCGAGTATGAAGCCGTGACCCGCCGCAACAGCGCAGAGGATAAGGCGCTGTGCTTCGGATACGGTGTCGTGCAGGGCGCAGAGCCGGGAAAGGACATTGCGCTTCCTGCAACGGACGCAACTGCTGACAAGTTCGAGGGCGTTGTGATGTACAGCGCCAATGTCGAGATGGACGATGATGGTGCCGTACTCCTGCGGAAGAACCAGATCGTCGATGTTTGTCAGTCCGGCAAGCTGTGGGTGCAGCTGGTCGATTCGGTGGAGCCTGCTTATGGCCAGCCCGTGTACCTTGTGACCACTGGCACAGACGCCGGAAAGTTTACCCCGACCAAGGGAACCAATCTGGCAGTGAAGGCGCGCTTCATCGGCGCGGCCGTGAACGGCATCGCCCCTGCCCAGTTCGTGACTCAGCTTTAAGGAGGTAGGAACCTATGTCTAAATTCAATCCTTTCGACCCCGCAAACGGTTACAGCGAGGAGGACCGCGTCGCTCTGGAGACGAAGTGCGCCTCGCTGATTAACCGCGCCTATCGGAACCCGTTCCCTGGCGCTTCGCTTCGTCACGATGGTGCGGACAATGCAGGTATCTTCTTTGCCAAGCAGCTGGCGCACATCAAGACCAAGGCATACGACAAGGAGTTCCCGGAGCTGTCCGGCCTGAAGCTGTTCCCCCAGACAAGCGATACGGATGAGGGTGCAAGCTACATCGAGTACTACTCCTATGAGCCTGTCGGCTTCGCTGCCATCATCGCGAACTACGCTTCGGACCTGCCCCGTGTTGATGTGAAAGGCACTCCCCATCGTGCCGAAATTGTCAACATCGGTGATAGCTACGGTTACAACGTGCAGGAGCTGCGCGCATGCCGCCGGAACGCCGTTCTGGGCATTATGAAGTCTCTGGATGCTGTCCGCGCCGAAGCCGCCCGCCGGGTCTATGATGTCAAGGTGAACCACCTGATCTGGAGCGGCGACGAGAAGGCAAAAATCGTCGGTATCCTTTCTTCGGATAACAATATCCCTGTCTACACACTGCAGAACGGCGCTGGTGGTAAGGCTGACTGGGCAAGCAAGACTGCCGATGAGATCGCCGCCGACATTGCCGGCATCCTGAACTATATCGACACTCTGACCCAGAGCGTTGAGCACCCGGATAGTTGGGTTATGCCGAATGACCTGTACACTGCTCTGAACCTGCGCCGCATTGACGGTACTGGTGAGTCTGTGCTGTCTTACATCAAGGAACACACCCCCCAGATTAAGAACTGGGAGACCGCTGGTGAGCTGTCCAAGAGCAACAAGGACTACAACACCACTGGAAAGAACATCGGTCTGCTGTACACCAAGGACGCCGATAAGATGTACCATGATGTGCCTATGGCATTCCTTCAGCATGCGCCGCAGGACCGCAACCTCGAAATCGTCATCAACTGTGAGGGCCGCGACGCCGGAATGGTCATTCCTTATCCGCTGTCCGCCTGCCTCGTCTACGGTCTGTAAGAAAGGAGCCTGCTTATGAAAATCAAGAATATCAGCGTGAAGCCGATTCGCATTGGCGATGTCTCCCTGCTCCCCGGCGAGACCGCACAGGTCGAGGCTGTCTATGCTGATGCAGTGGCGTTCTACATCAGCATGGGCTATGTGCAGGAAGTTGCGGAGAAGAAGACCCGTGGCAAGGCAAAGAATCCCGATGCGGAGCCTGACGCCATTGCAGAGGACACCGCAGAGGATGAGTCCTGATGGATGCCGCCGATGTAGAGGCAATCACCAAAATCGTGAAGACGGTGGGAGCTGAGTTCAAAGGGGCGTCCGATGAGGACATCAAGTTCTGGATTGAGCTTCAAGCCCCTGTTATTTCCCGAAAGAAGTTTGGCGCTGATTATAATTTGGCACTGGCTCTTTTAACGTGCCACGCCATGAAGATGGCCGGCAGCGGCGACAACTCGCTGGGAACCATCGCCAACACTGGACGCCTTGCCAGCGTATCCGAAGGTGGCGTAAGCATTTCCTTTGCGACGTCTACTGCGGGAACAGCGGGGGACGCAGCCTATCAGCTTACATCGTATGGGTTGCAGTTCATCGAGATTCGGAACAGGCATATCGTTCCCATTATGATTCGGTAAGAGGGTGAATGTATGGCTATTGCCGGAGAATTTGGGCTTGACCTGACCCCGGAGGGAAGAGCGGCACTGTCAATGCTGGATGAACTGGAAGACATCGTTGTTGAGGTCGGATACCAAGCCGATCAAATAGCGATTGACGGCGAGACCTCGCTGGCAGAGATTGCCTATTGGAATCACTATGGGACTTTGCATAAGGATGGCTCCGTGATGATCCCGGCACGTCCATTCATGGATGCACTTCAAAAGCACCCCGATGAATTGGCGGAGTTCTCACAGCAAGCGGCGTCGAACCTCAATACCGCCGAAACTGTAGCGAGTGCAATCGGCGCTCAAGCTAGTTCTATGATTCAGGACGCTATCAGAGACGAAGATTGGACGCCTAATGCGCCGGTTACGGTTGAGGGTGGATGGATGGTAAACGAGTACGGAAAAAATGGACCTGTCCCAGTCCATATTGACGGAAAAGGCTCTACAAAGCCTTTGATTGACACTGGAACCATGAGACAGCAGTGCGGATTTCGCCTCGTGAAAGGGGAAAAATGAACATCTTCAAACGGTCTTACAAAGTGCGGCGGTACGGAAGAACCAGCTGGGAAGATGGTGTGGCGTCCGCCGGGTATGAGGATGTGCAGCTTATGCTGGATGTTCAAGCCAAGACGAGACGGAACCAAGATGACCCGGCGGGCCGGACGACCACGGGAACGCTGACGGTGTACAGCGACACGGAGCTTCACCCGGCGGAGTCTGACGATCAGACGGACGGTGACCGCTTGTTCTACATGGGCAAGTGGTACGTCTGCAAGTCGTCGATTTACTGGGGGAACACTATTCTGTCGCACTGGATTTCGGAGTTTGAGGCGGTCGATGGCGAGAATGAAAGGGGGAAGAGGGACGATGACGGAAGCTGAGTGCAGGGCCGAGATTCGTAAGTTTTTCATGGAGCTTTACCCTGCCTGCACGGTCATTTACTCTTACCCCGGCAATGCGGCCCGCCCGCCTGCGCCCTACGTCGTGCTTGACTTTGATGCCGCCGACAGTTCTCAAATTGACGAATACGTAGATGATGGGATTTTGCAGCAGACATGGTACATGAGCATGCCGTTTTCTGCGGAGCTGGTTGCGCAGAGCAAGGTGGTTCATGGCGGCGGAGTAAAAAAGGCTCTTCTGTCAACGGCTGTTGATGACCTTGCCCAGAGTATCCGCTTTTTCCAAAGCTCCTACGCAGAAGATAAAATGCGTCTGCTGAACATTTCGGTAACGGCCACAGGAAACCCAGAGCAGATCCATAACAGCGTGTCCGGTGTGGAACGGGCGCGCTGTTCTTTTTCTGTGGATTTCGTTCAGAACACGAAGGAGTATGCAGCACTGCATCCACAGGACGGTGAGTACATTGCCGACCACGACAGCGCGGCATCGAAAGAGCTTGCAGATATGCAGGCTGGATATTTCACAGAAGTTGAAATTGAACCACAAATCAAGGAATAAAGGAGTGAGAGCATGACCATTGACCAAATCATTAAGGTCGATATTGCCATTTCGGAAGCAATGGCAATCGACGGCGGCTATGACACCATCCTTATCATCGGCCCCCTGCCGAGAACTCCCGGCGGTCATATGACTCCCGATGTTGCTGGTTATACCGGTACGCAGGATCTGAAGAGTGCCGGCTTCTCGACGGACGACCCGGTTTATATCGCCGCATCCAAGGTCTTTGCCCAGTCGCCCAAAGCTACCATGGTGATGGTGGCCGTTCAGAAAACCACCTCTGGTTCGACGGAAAAGGTGGACGCCACCCTTGACCGTGCAAAGGCGGTGCCGGGGTGGTACTGCATCTGCCCGGCGGGCATCAAGGAGGACTTCTATCAGAGCATCGCAGACTGGACAGAATCCAACGAGAAATTCTGTGTCTGCGAGACTACGGGCATTTCTGCATCGCCTGTTTCTGATGCAATGTTCCGCACGGCCGTCGTTCACGCAACGAAAGAAAACGACTGCGTGAATGCGGCATATGCGGCCAAGTTTTTGTCGTATGAGCCGGGTAGCGAACTGTGGGCGTATAAGTCTCTCAGCATGGTCGAGGCACAGAGCCTTTCCACCACGGACGTCGCCAACTTGGAAAGCCGCAATGTCTCGTACTATACCACAATCGGCAGTCAGGCAATGGTGCAGGGCGGCAAGGTGTCTGCGGGTGAGTGGATTGATACGATTCGCTTCCGCGATTGGCTCAAGACTCAGATTCAGCAGAATGTTATCAATCTGATGCTGTCTCTGCCCAAAATCCCTTACACGGATCCCGGCATCGGTCTGGTTCAGAATGCCGTTACTGCGGCGCTGGATGCAGGCGTGGAAGCTGGCGGCATTGCACGGCCCTCCAGCGACGAAACAACCGGGACGGTCACCCCGTCCTATACCATCACCGTACCGAAGGCCGCGGAGCTGGATGCAGCAACACGCAAGACCCGTGTGTTGCCGAAAGTAAAATGGACGGCACGGTTGGCGGGTGCGCTGATCGCAACGGAAATCAGCGGTACGCTGAATTATTAAGCGAAAGGAGATGTGCTAAATGGCTCGTGGCAGTGTTCACGTTTATTCTTTTAAGAATGTCATCTGCGCAATCGGCTCCCATATGCCGAGCGGCTTTGCAGCGGATAACTGCATCACCATCACGGAGCAGGGCGACGGCATCACCGATGAGGCGGGTGCCGACGGTGAGGTCGTAGTCTCTAACTCCGACGACCCCCGCTATGAAGTTAAGATGAACTTCAAGTACGGCTCCAAGACGAACGCAGTGCTGCGCAAGTACTACAACCTGCAAAAACAGTCCTCCGGCGGCTACTTCTTCCCGCTGATGATTCGTGATTTGGGAGACAACCCCCAATTTACGGCATCTAAGGCATGGGTGTCCAAACCCGCGCCCATCGTATACGGCGCAAAGGGTGGCGATCAGGAGTGGACCATTCGGTGCGTGGGCGAATTTACTTCGGAATAAGAAAGGATGATGTAACATGAAAATGAAACGGATGGAGATGCAGGAAACGGTAGTTGGAGACTATACGTTTCGCATTCGCCCTCTGGGTGCTATGAATGCGGCATACATCTTCGGTGATGTCGCGGCGGTGGTTCTTCCCATCATTGGCACGGTGGCACTGTCCAGTGGAGACGAGGAGAGCGCAGACCTTGATATTTTCGAGGGCGTTGACCTTGATACGAAGTCTCTGGTTACAGCGCTGAGCAACATCAACGGAAAGACGCTGACTCGGTTGATTTCGGAACTTCTTTTGGAGCACAGCAATGTCAGTTTCTTCGATAAAGATGAATCGAAGTGGCGTCCTATGACAGAGGACGACTTTGACGAAATCTTCTGCATGGCCTTTGCTGGCGCTCTTGGCCTGTGTGCCGCAGTGATTCAGCAGAATTTTAGCGGTTTTTTCGGCGATATCGGCACCCTCTTTGGACGCCTCATGAGCGCACACAAGGGGATGCGCTTGAAAAATACGGAGAGCTTGACCGAACCCAAGTAACGGGCCTTGAGTGGATACTGTATACGCTCATCCGGGAACGAGTGGCAACAATGACCGAATTAAAAGAAGAGTACAACCTCGACGAAGCTCTGAAATTGTACGATTTGATGATGATGGAGCGTGATATAGAATATCTGAAATCCGTATATGCCGAGAGGGAAGGACAGTGATTGGATGGCAGCGAGAGAAATGGTGATTGGAAAGTTTATCAATCAGATCGGATTTCGCATTGACCATAGCACTGTCCAGCAGGTGAAAAACACTGTTGAAAGTGTAAAGTCTGGAATAAAAACCGTTCAGGGCGTTGCGGATGAAGTGAAAAAAAGCGTCAATGACAACATTGACGAAATCCAGAAAAAGGCTCAAAAGGCACGGAGCGAAACGGAAAAGCTTCCTGAGTTTAAGCCGGGCCAAAAGAGCACACAAAATGCTAAAAGTGCGATAGATGAAATCAAGGATTATGCCAAGAAAACGCTTGGAGTGCTTGGCATAGGATTCTCTCTGGCGCAGCTCAGGAGCCTAGCAGAAGAATTTGGTGGCATTAACGATGCAATTCGTGGCGCAACCCGCGAGTTGGGCGACCAATCGGAAATTCAGCAGAAAATTCTGAAAGGTGCGCAAGACTGTCGGGAAGAGTATGGCGCAATGGCTGGAAGCGTTACAAAGTTGATCCAGCAGAACGGCAAACTGTTCCCGGTTGATGATGCTGTGAAATTTGTTTCGCTGGTTGAAAAGCTCGAAAAGGGTGCTGGCCGGGAAGCGAACATAGACAGCACTATGGACGTTTTGACCGAGGCCATGTCCTCTGGAAAGCTGGACAAAACTGGTTTTGCGAATTTGAAGTCAAAGGCCCCGGAGGTCGTCAACGCCATCTCTTCCGCAGTGGGAGTATCGGAGGCCCAGCTTCAAAAGCTGGCAGAGAGCGGAAAACTTTCGGCCAAGCAACTGAAAGATGCTTTCTTTGTATCTGAAAGCGAGATTCAGAAGAATTTTGATGAACTGGGCTTTGACATCACGGATGCGCTCAAGTATGTTCGGAATGAGTGGGGGCTGCTGATTGCGGATTTGGACGACACATTCGGCATTACCACTCGCATCGGAAAAGCGATTCGAGATGGAAGCGATTTTCTGATAGGGAAAGCGCAGAAATTTACATCGTGGCTCAAGAGCGTTTCAGATAAGCTGGGCGGCGTGGAACAACTGCTGAAGCTGATTGTGCTTGCAGCGGCGGCGCTTTTTCTCGCGACGAACGGGAACATGGTGCTGTCGTTTCTTAGCGGGGCCGTAAAGCTGCTAAAAGGATTTAATGTCCAAACGGCGCTCGCGGCCGCAAAATGGCTTCTGCTGTTCTTGGTGCTTGAAGATGTGTTCACGTTCTTGCAGGGCGGGGATAGCGTCTTAGGGCGCTTCTTAAGCGATGCTGGCGTGGATGTCGATGCGCTCCGAGACAAAATTTCTAATTTCTTCTCTAATGCAAAGCAATTCGGCAAGGATGCCCTTGGCGATCTAAAGCAATTTTGGAACGAGCACGGCGATAGTGTGCTTGCAGTTCTACAATGGCTTTGGCAGGGATGCGTTGACCTGACAGCGGATATTGTTACCTTGGGTGGCCACTTGTTCGACCTTCTGGGCGGTCTTATCACTGGATTTCAGACAGGAGATTGGACGCAGTTCCTTCAAGGCTGCAAAGAGCTGTGGCAAGATTTCCTTGATTTGCTGAATGATGCAGGGCGAATTGTCTTCGGTGAATTGTGGGATCCGCTGGTGGATTCTATGAATGGCGCATGGAATTTGCTGAAAGGATTCTTTAATTGGTTCGGAGAGAAAATTCAGTGGGCTAAAAATCTTTGGAGCGGAATCAAGGGATTTTTCGACGGAAATGATGGCGATGGGGATGGGGATGGCGACGGGACGACGAAGCCAAATCCTAAGAAGCGCAATAATGGCTCTTCTGGCTCTGGCATTGGAACGGCTGTTGGAGCACTTGCATCGGGCGGAAATGCTGTCTCAAGCAAGACCGTGATGACGGCACCTTTGGCATCCCAGACCACCAACAATAAGTCAATAAACGTGAAGCAGGAAAATAAGCAGCAGTACACATTTCAAGTCACGGAAAGAGCTGCTGCTGACCGTTTGAGTACTACGGTTCGTTCGCAGGAAACGCAGTCCACGGATGAATTGGCGAGAGTGTTGAATTACGGGAGGTGATGCGCTGTGCTGGCAAAGCAACCTGCATCCCTCGGCGGATTTGAGTTCGATGCAATCATCAAAAGGTCAGAAACGATGACCTGTGATGTGCCGGAGTATGCAACAGAGGAAGGATACTCCATCACGGACAACATCTGCTTAAAACCCCGTGAGCTGGAAATCGAAGCTATCATCACCAATAGCCCTGTCACATGGGCTGAGCAACACGCGGCATCGTCAAGCCGTGTTGAGACGATGGTTGAAGAACTTCGTCAGCTGTGGCTGAAAAAGACTCCGGTTTCGTTTACCGCGGCTGGCGACAGTTACGAAAATATGTGCATCACGAGCATTACCGCCCCTCGAACGGTTGAGGACGGCAGTAGTACCCGGCTGACCATCAAGCTGAAGCAAGCGTCTATCAACTCCACCGATATGGCAAATATCAGCGTGAAGTACATTCGCGGAGGAACATCTAAGAAAAACACGGGCGCTGGACAAAAAAGCTCATCGTCTACATCTGGCACCCAGAAGGACGAAAAGGCCACAAAATCCAGCATTTTGTGTTCTGGCGCAAAAGCCATTGGCCTTTTCAAGTGAGGTGTGCAAATGGAATACTACGAGATTTCCGTGCCGGATCGCAATGATTCGGTGATGCGCGTAAACCTTGACGGCACATACTACTACCTCCGGGTTACATGGAACGCTTACGGAGAATTTTGGATGCTGAGTATCTACGATGCAGATATGCAGATGAAAATCGGCATGGCAAAGCTCGTGCCGGGAGCGATCTGGAACTTCTACTATCTCAACTCGAACGGTCCGCCGGGAATCCTTGGCGTTCAAACAGACAAGGAACGCATCGGCAGGCAAGATTTCGTTGATGCGGTGGCTCACCTGTACTATCTGCCGGCTGAACAGATGGGGGTGCAGTGATGGAAGAATTTGGCCGTCAGTACAGAGTACGAATCGGAAAGAACAACTCCACGGGCCGAGAACTCGGAAAGCCGAATGAGTCAACCGGTAGGGCACTTCGGTGCCAATTTTCTTGCGAAGTTGGTGACAGCTCAAGTTCCAACACTGGAAAAATTACGCTGTGGAATTTGGCAGATGAGACCCTGCGCCTACTTGAACAAGAGGACTGTTTGATTGAGCTGAGTGCGGGGTACAAGGATGACCTGCCCACAATAATGGGCGGAACGCTGACGTACTTTGAAACTGAGCAGAGCGGCGCAGATCAGCAAACCACAATAGAGTTTGTGGACAGTTTTACATCGTGCCGAGACAACACGGTAAGCCTCAGCTATTCCGGCACCATCTCCGGGGATAAAATCGTGCGTGACGCGGCGCAGATTATGGGCTGTGAGGTTAAATTCTCAAAGTCCGCTAAGCTGATAGACTTCACGAATTTTGCGTTTGTAGGGGCAGGAAAGACCTTGATTGAAAGGGTTTGCAACCGCAGCAAAATGCGCTGGAGCTTGCAAAACGGAATTGTCCAAATCTGCGCATTGGACGAACCAATAACAATGGCCGCTTATGTGCTGTCCGCAAGCACGGGCCTTATCGGTTCCCCGAAGCCTGTCTTTGAGTCTGCATCTACGAGCGATAAAAAGAGCAGCAATGCTTCCAAGCGCAAGGCGAAAAAAGGCATCGAAGTCACTTATGTGCTTAATGGCCATATCCAAGTGGACGATTATGTAAAAATTGACTCAAAATCGTACAAAGGCAATTATCGAGCGTCCAAAATTAAATTTACCGGCGACACAGAGGGCGATGACTGGAAATGTGTAGCGCTGTTTGTGGAGGTGAAGTGACGTGAAACAGGACTTCCTTGATGCAGTATCTTCCCTTGTTGGGCGGCTGATGGAAGATTCGATTCATACATCTGCACCCTCCAAGGTCGGAAAGGTAGAGAATAACCATACTG
This sequence comes from Faecalibacterium sp. I2-3-92, assembly GCF_023347315.1. Taxonomy (GTDB): domain Bacteria; phylum Bacillota; class Clostridia; order Oscillospirales; family Ruminococcaceae; genus Faecalibacterium; species Faecalibacterium duncaniae. Next base: position 1,943,832 of record NZ_CP094470.1, on the reverse strand, counting down.
CAAAGCTTACCCCGAACCTCAAGGTGACGACAGATGATGGCCGAGAAGTTCCTTACCCGGAAATATCAGGCACCATCATTCTGATGCCCTGTGGAGCAGGTGGGACGGTTGGTTTTGCCTTTCCGGTGAAGTCGGATGACGGGTGCCTTGCTCTCTTCAACGAGGGCGGCTCAGGAACAGACCTCAAATGGGATCTCTCAAATGCAGCTTTACTTCCGGGCCTTTACCAGTCGCCGGGTGAGCAGGTCAAAAAGGCCGGGAGTGAAGAAGCGGCCATCATGTTTGCGCCCAGCTCTACTATCACGGTCACGAAAGACAAAATCGAAATCAAAAAGGATGATACCAAAATTACAGTGGCATCTGATTCCATAAAGGTGGAAAAAGGTGGCACGACTGTTACGGCATCATCTTCGAGCGTTGATGTGACGTCTCCGAGTTTGAACATCAAGGGAAACACCAAGGTGAATGGCGATATCTCGGTGACGGGAAACGTGACAATTTCCGGCACATTGACGCTCGGCGGAATTGTGATGAATACGCACACGCACGTCGGCGTGCATGGACCGACTGGAGGACCTGTGTAATGGCTTTAAGAGACCTTGCGCTCTCCAAAAGCGGAGACCTACTGATAAACGAGAGTGGAGATTTTACAATCATCGACTCGGTTCGACAGGGCATCCAAATCAAATTGAGGTGGATCAAGGGCGAGTGGGTCTTTAATCCTGAAATGGGCGTGCCTTATTTTGAATCGATTTTAGTGAAGACGCCAAACCGAGCGCTTATCGAAAAAACGCTGCGCGACCAGATTTTGAGTGTGCCTAGCGTTACAAGTGTCGGTTCAATAAACCTTGCAATGGACAAGAAAAAACGAACTCTCTCTGCAAAGTTTACCGCAAAAACAACGGAGGGGGAGGTGGAAAGTGAGGTGGAGCTTTCTCATGGAGTATGGAATAACAGCTGACGGCTTTTCAATGCGGCGACTGGATGAAATCTATAATGACTCCTGCAAAAGATTTGAGGATGAAATCGGCGTGAACCCGTCTGAAAATCCGCAGAGCCTTATGAACGTGCTTTTTACGATTTTTGCCGATGCCCCGGCGGAATTGTGGGAGGCATTTGCGGCTAGCTATCAGCAGCTCTTCCCGAACACTGCTGAGGGAATCGCGTTGGACAACGCGATGCAAATTGGCGGCGTCAACCGTATCGGGCAGGCGCGCACAAAATATACGCTGTCCTGTACGGGGCGTGAGGGCACGGTGATTCCGGCAGGCGCTTTGGTGCAGTCGAGCACATATCCACAGCGCCAATTTCAGGCAAAAGGAGTGTCCACGATTTCCAGTGCGAACTGGAGAAGAATCGGCATTCGGCCAATCGAGAGCGTGAGCGGAACAATTACGTTTGAGTTTGGCGTATCCAGAAATGCGACTTCGGGTGAAGTTGGCAGCTATTCCGAGTCGGCCAGCATCACAAAACAGCTTTCGGTGAGTTCGTACAGCGATGCTTACACGAAAATCCTGGTAGAGCTTCAGAAATTTGATGCGCTCACGAAGTTTGGAATCAAGGTCGAAGATTCCACGGATGAACGAGGGAACCATACGATTGTGCTGTCGGCTTCTGGTGCAGCCGACAGCTTTTCTGCATCTCTTTGCAGGTACATTACGGTTGTTGACGTGACCAGCAACATTCTTTTTGAGAGCGTCGAATACGGAAACTACGTGCAGGCAGATAAGACCATCGACCAAATTGTGACTTCTGTTGATGGCTGGGATTCTTGCATAAACGAGATCCCGCCCATAAAGGGCAGATTGACGCAGAGAGATTCGGAAGCCCGCACCAGCTATACCAATCGCGTGGCAAGCCGCGGTACAGGAACAGTCAATGCCATTGTATCGCTGCTTTATAGCGACGTAGAGGGCGTGACGTTCGCCGCGGGTTATCAAAATGACGATGATGAAAAGGATACGGCTGGTCGTCCGCCGCATTGCATCGAAATTGTTGTGCAGGGCGGTTCGGATGAAGATGTTGCGGGCATCATCTGGGAAAACAAATCAGGTGGAATTAGGGCGTATGGAAGCCATTACGCTTATGCCACCGACATAAACGGAACGCGCCAGTATGTTGAGTTTACCCGCGTCAACGATGTCTATTTGCTGCTGTCGGTCAAAGTCACGAGCGCTGGTGGTCTGGATGACGATTTTGAAGCGAGAATCAAATCCCTGCTGATGGAAGAAATTCTTTCGGCGGGAACATCGGTTAGGCTGCAGAAGTTCATCCGGCCTATTATGGAGAACGTGTCCGGCGTTGATTATATCGAGATTCGGGGGCTTCTTTCCGAAAGGCCGGATATTGAGGGCGTGGAGGACAGCGCTATGCTTACGGGCGTCGTCCCGGTCAGCATCAACCAGCAACCGGTTGTCACTATGAACGGAATTCGGGTGGTGAAAGCATGATTTCGGCGTATAAAGAAATGTACGCTAAGCTCCCAACACAATTTCAACTGGAAGCGTATGAAGAAAGCTGTTTGGGAAATTATGTGTGCGACACGCTGGAGGACTTGAAAAATCTTCCTGATAACTGCGTGATGGGCAGTACCGCAAGAGTGATTAGCCCGTTGACCATTTACCGAAAGAATTCTGAGGGAAAATGGATTCTGCAAAGAACGGCGAACAGGGGGTGAAACGGTGGCATTTGAAGCACTGAGCGAAAAGCCGCTTAGAGTAGAGAAAATGTCTGTGCTGGATGGAATCGTCTGGGCCTTTGCGCCTGAGTACGAACATTTAATGCTTGCACTGGGCGGGTTTGAGTGGATTAACAACATCGACAAGTGCAACGGCGTTTTGCTCAACCGAATTGGCCAGCTGGTATGCCTTACTCGTCAGCAGGCGGGGGCGATGATTGGAAGCCGTGAACTGGCAGACAACGATGATATTTATCGCGTCTGCTTGAAGTACAAGGCTTACGTCAATTCGTGCCGCTGTACACCGAACGAGATTATCGAAGCAACCAAAATTATCTTTGGAGCGACAGAAGTTGTATACAGTGAGCGTCGCGATGCGCCTGCGACCATTTACCTTTCGATTTCCGCGCCGTTCTCGGATTTGGTTCTGTCCATTTTGGGAACGCACGACTTGGTGGTTCATCCGGCGGGCGTAAGAGTCAGAATCAACTGCTCAACGGAGGATGCAGAGACGTTTGGCTTTGTGGATCTCAATCCGCGAGTTGCAGGATTTGGCGAGGGAATGTTTGCACAGTCCATCAATTAACAGGGGGTGATTCTATGGCAGATGCACGTTCGGGGGCAGAGCTGATCGACTATTCCAAGACGGCGTTCTCGATTGGTGGCGTTCGGCAGGAGATTTCGATTGACGATTGGCGTAATGGATGGGCGGCAATCGTTGGTGGCTTGGACGGGAAGCCGACGAGCCAGCAGTTCAACATGGTGTTCTATATTCTGTCCGTACTGCTGAACCAGAACATTTCGGATGTTTCGGCAGTCAAGAATACAGCAAATGCGGCATTGCCGAAAGAGAACTTTACGGCCCAACAGATTGTAACCCTGCTTTCTCGGTATGGACGTATGTCTGGATGCGATGCAGATATGCTGGACGGAAAGCACGCAAACGAATTTGCTGCGGCTAAGCACAGCCATGCGGCGAGCGACATTACAAGCGGGAATTTGCCGATTGAACGCGGCGGCACTGGTGCGGGCACCGCTGCTGATGCGTGTCGTGCTCTTGGCGCCATGCGGAACACAGGCGGAACCTTTACAGGAACGGTCTATTTTGCAAATGGCACAGCGCACTATGTCGGGTCTGCGGGAGATGCGCATTTTAAGTCGTTGACTGCGAGCGAGGACATTCATGCAAAACGTGTGTTTGAAGCGGTCTACAACGATTATGCCGAGCTCATGCCGCGTGGTGAACAGACAGACCCGGGCGACATTATTGCACTGGATACTAACAGCCAGCAAGAAAAATATGTCAAAGCCACAAATCTTTCGAGCCGCATTGCCGGAATCCATTCGGACGAATATGGGATGCTGATTGGAGGAGAGCAGGTCAATGATGGGGAGGATTTCTTGGAAAAGAATCTCCCCCTTTTTATCCCGGTTTCGCTTGCCGGACGTGTCCACACAAAGGTCGTTGGCCCGGTGAGCACGGGAGACTGCATTGTACTTTCCCATATTCCGGGTGTTGGTCGTGCGGCGAAACCGTGCGAATATATTGACCCGTGCAAAGTGGTTGGTTATGCGGTTGAGGGTGACGATCTGACCGAACAACGGCGGCTCAAAGTTAGAGTGAGAGGTGCTTAATGGCTAACTGGGGGCAAAAAGTCTACCCCTCGGACTATGCGGAAATCAAAGCCTTGCTCAAGGCCGAGGTAGGGAGACGCGGAAAAACAGAGGGAACAGCACGAGGGCAGAGCGTTGGCAGTATGGCGAGTTATAACGGTTCTGCATACGACTTCTCGACGCAACCGACGGCTGGAGCGTACATCAAAAACGAACATATCCAAAAAATTACAAAGCCGCTGGATGCGATCAAAGGAACATCGACCACACCCGAAAATGGGGCGCAAATCACAGCGAGCAGGCTGAGCCAAGCGGCAGCAGTGCTAAGCGAGCTGAGCTCGATCCCGGAAACTGCTGCATCAAGCGGGTGCTCTGGCCGCTGCTCTGGCCTGTGTTCCACGGGATGCAATACGGCTTGCACGAGTTGCACCGGCTCCTGCACGGGGAACTGCACTGGATCTTGTGTGGCATCGTGCGCCAATGATTGCGCTGGCGGATGCAAGGGAAGCTGCCAGGGAACGTGTACGGGAACTTGTACTGGCTCTTGCACTAGAGCGTGTGCGAGCGACTGCTCCAGCACTTGCACGGGGTCCTGCACGGGGCCCTGCACGGGGTCGTGTACTGGCTCTTGCACTAGAGCGTGTGCGAATGATTGTGCCGGCAGTTGTACTGGTTCTTGTACGGGAAGCTGCACTGGAAGCTGCACTGGAAGTTGCACCGGAGGCTGTAACACAACTTGCACGAAGAATTGCGCAAATAACTGTTCTGGTTCCTGCTCCGGCGGATGTTCGGGCGGCTGCTCTGGTTCGTGTGATGGGTGCTCTTCGACTTGTGAGGGCGGCTGTGGAAGCAGCTGTTCTGATAATTGCTCAAGTAAATGTATCCAGCAATGCAGTTCGACGTGTGCGAATGACTGCTCCGGCAGCTGTGTGAACCTTGGTTGTGCATTCAACTGCGGAAGTGACTGCTCTAACCATTGCTCCGGCGGCTGTTCTGGAGGCTGTGGCTCTCAATGCAGAAGCGGCTGTGACGTCTTTTGCACGGGATGCAGTTCAACGTGCGCAGATGACTGCTCCGGATCCTGCAGCGGTGGTTGTAGTGGTTGCTCTGGCTTTCTGTGGAGCAAATCGTGATGAAAGGAGAAATCAAAATGGAGACAACGCTTCATTTTGCACAGAATGCAGATGCAGGAACGGAAGAATCCTATCTCAGGAATCTTCCGCTTCTGAAGCTGCTCGCAAAAGAGAACATTGAAGCAGACGATTGGAGCGTTCTGCTTGCGGCAACGCCGAATAATGAGGACAAGTTGTTGTGGTGTCTTGGTTACACGGGTACCCTCTGTGCGCTGGACGCAACGGACTTTGATGATTGGGTGGTTTACTGCTCTACGGTGGTTCTGTCTGCGCTGGAGGCGTGCGGGGTTGAAGCGCCCGATGAACGGAAGAATCTTCTATCCATCGGGCTGGCGGCGCGCACATTCAATTTTTCTGGCAACCCGGTGACAAAAAATCTGAAATGTGCAGAAACGATTCAAGGCGCGGCAAGCTATAACTGCACTGAGGATGCTGACATTTTTTCGATGTGGTATCTTTTGCAGGTGCTTACTGAGTATCTGCGACTGGACTTCAACGGCAATCTCCGGGAACTGATTGACGCCATGAAAACCATGAACAAGATTCGTGACCGTTACCGTCAGATCGCAGACCGCCTCCCGAAGATGGATGCCTGCTAAGGAGAAGAATATGAAAGCCATTAAATTGACCACGGAGGAAAGCGAAGCAGTGGAGCGAGCTTACTATGAAGCAAGCTCTTTTGAAGCGCTGATGGCGGTTCTGTGCCGTCAGCTTAACGCGGATGCAAATCCGGAAACCGCAAAGGTGATCCGCCATTATGCAGAACTGTGCCGTGCGGCTCAAATGAAGCTGAAGATGGTGCAGGAAATGGTGCTCTCCCGGTATCTTGACCATCAGACGTCGGCGGGTGTGCAGTACAGGTTTGATTTTGTTCGAGAGGAGGTCGTTCTCCTTGAAGCAACGGCGAATTGAGGATTATGGAAACATGGTCCAAAGACTGTACGCGCGCGATACTGCGGCCGAGAACCGCGTCTGTTGCCGGAACATTACGTTCCAAGTGACAAGCGGGTGCAATCTCAGGTGTTCATACTGCTATGAGCACCACAAGAGCGTTGAGCGAATGAGCATCGAGACCGGGCGAAAGGTCGTAGATTACATCCTTGACCTGTACGAGAAAAATGAGTCTGATTTCGTAAATCAGAATACGCGGGCAGTTGTGCTGGATTTTATTGGCGGAGAGCCGTTGCTTGAAGCCGAACTGATTGAGCACATCTGCGACTACTGGTTTTCAGAGTGCTACCGCCGAGAGATTCCGCTTGCGCCGTTCACGAGAATCAGCTTTGCGACGAATGGCAAGTTGTGGTTTTCTCCGGCGGCGCAGCACCTGTTCGCAAAATATCATGAGATGATGTCTGTGACTGTCAGCATTGACGGCATTCAAGAGCTGCATGACAAGTACAGAGTGGATGAGCATGGGGTTGGCAGCTTTTCGCTGGCATGGAAAGCATTTCAGGCAGGAAAAAAGGATTTTGGGTGGCTTACGTCCAAGATGACCTTTGTTCCGGGATCTTTTCAGTACATTGCCGACAGCATCAAAATGATGCTGGATGAGGGATGCGTGGAAATCGCTTGCAACTACGCTTACGAACCTGTCTACACTCCCGAAGATGGCCGTGCACTGTATGAGCAGATGCAGACAGTCTCTGACTACATTATTTCCCGACGAATGGATGTCACGATTACGATGCTGGACGACCTTTTGGGCGGACAGGCCAAGGATGACACTAATTTCTGCGGCGGCACCGGTGCGATGTTGAGCTTTGCGCCGGACGGGTCGGCTTATCCCTGCATTCGATATGCCCCGATTTCCATTGGCGAGGAAAAATCGCAGAAAGTCCGCTTCGGCAGTGTCTATGATGGTCTGTATACCACGGAAGCTCAGCGTCAGGCAAAAGCAGAGCTGGACGCCATCACGCGTACATCCCAATCTCCGCAGGAGTGCTTAGAATGCCCTGTATCGGCTGGCTGTGGCTGGTGTAGCGGCCTTAACTATGAATTATTCGGTACGGCCGATGAACGCTCCACAGCCATTTGTTGGGCGCACAAAGCGCGCGTTCTGGCAAGCTGCTACTATCACAATCGCCGTTATCTGGAAATCGGAGACTGTCTCCCTATCGAGGTGAGACTTCCGGCCGAAGATGGGCTGAAGATTCTGCCCGCCGAGAAATGGGCGGAATTGATGCACATTGAGACGGCGGCGCTTATGAAGTTTGCTGATGAAATCGGGATTAGCTGAAAGGAGGGAGTGCAATGGCAATCCTCATTGCCGATACCAAGCTGGAAACAGAAACTGATGCTTGGTATCAATTTTATGTGGATAAGATGTCTGACATCGCGGACCTGCCTACAAGCCAATCGACGGGTGCATCGTACAAGGTGAAGAGGCTTGCCCGTCCGACGAGCATTGCATACTGCATTGAGATGGCAGCTGTGTATGTTCTGGATGGAGCGGACCAGTGGCGGCTCATGTATGCTTTGCGCGAGGATGTGGCAGACGCTTTGCTGAAAAGCGTTGACGAAATCAAGCAGCTTGTGGCAAACACCAGTGCTTCAGAACAGGCGGCAGCAAATAGCGCTTCCTCTGCTGAAGCCAGTAGGATCGCGGCCAATAAGTCTGAGAAAATTTCCGCCGAATGTGCTTCATCGGCGTCGGCAAATGAACGTGCGTCGAGAGACAGCGCGACAGAGGCACGAGCTGCTGAGGGAAACACGTTGAACTACATGAATAGGACGCTTGATATTGCAAATCAAGCGGCGGGTTCTGCGTCATCCACCAACTTTGCATTTGGGCCGGATGCCGATGGGCGATTCTCGTTTTTTATCCGGAGAAGCAGCTGAAATCACAGATTTCGTGATTTTCTAACAAAAATCAGCTTTGCAGATGTTGGACTGCTATAATCTGAGAAGCGAAAGCAAGCAGCTATGTACATTGTGGCATGGCAACACTATAGCACGATAATCTCCTGCGGTGCTGCTGTGACAATATATTTTTCCATATAAAGGGGGAAAGAAAATGGATGACACATGGGAACTCATCAATCATCCGATGAGCGATGAAACAGGTCAGGCGCTTGCAGATCAAATCAAACGCCAGAATGAGATTCTGAAGGGCATTGCAGCGGGCGACTGTAAGGGAGAGAAAGGCGAAAAGGGTGAGAAAGGAGAGAAAGGCGACACTGGCGAAACCGGTCCGAAGGGAGAGAAAGGCGACACTGGCGAAACCGGTCCGAAGGGAGAAAAAGGCGACACCGGCGAAACCGGCCCGAAGGGAGAGAAGGGCGACACCGGCGAAACCGGCCCGAAGGGAGAGAAGGGCGACACCGGCGAAACCGGCCCGAAGGGAGAGAAAGGCGACACCGGCGACACCGGCCCTCAAGGCCCGAAGGGCGAAGACAGTGCGCCGCCGGATGCCAGCTTGACCATCGCTGGAAGATCGGCAGACGCGAAAGTGGTAGGCGATTTGATTTTGCCGAACCTGACTATTACGGTGGATGCCGGAAGCAATCTGACCATTACGGATGGAACCGGCATCATTACGGCTACGGTGGGCGAGGACGGTGTATACCATACGGCGTTACCTCGCACCGGGCGATGGACGGTGAAGGCAGTGCTGAATGAGTACACTGCAGAGGACAGTGCCGAAACTGAACTGGGTGGGGAGTATACCCTCAAACTTTTCTATGTTCGAGTTTTTGGCGTATGCTGGAATTATGGGGCCAGCTCTACTGTATGCACAAGACTGGGGCAGGAAAATGACCCGAACGGTTTCGTGAACATTGATATCACAAGCGAACCGGTGGCCGCTGTTGGTACCGGCTCTGGCAGTAGTCCCTTTGACGATTATGCCCCGTGGGCCGGTATGCAGGAGTACAACATCGCGAGCAACGCCGTTGGCCCGAAGCAGGGCGAGAACGGCTTCAGCAGGAGCAGCAACGGTGATGTAGTCGTCCACATCCCGGATTTTTGGTACAAGATCGTGGACGACGCCAGTGGAAAAAAGCGGTACTACTACATCGCTGACAAGCAGAAGACCGGGTGGGACAAGCACCCCGGCTCTGGCCGATACGTCGGTCGCTACAATACCGGCTCCGGCCATGTTTCGCGCACCGGAATGTCTCCGCTGGTAAGCATCACCAGAGCATCTGCCCGCAGCGGCGCAAAGAGCAAAGGCTCCGGCTGGTATGAGTACGACTACGCAAGCTGGTGCGCCATCGGCCTGCTCTACATCGTAGAGTACGCCAACTGGGACACCCAGAGCAAAATCGGCAAGGGCTATAGCAGCGGCAGCTCGGCAATTTCCTCCGGCGGTACCGATGTCATGACCTATCATACCGGCAGAGCTTACGGCACGGACGGTGCAACTGCCGTCCAGTACAGGCACATCGAAAACCCGTGGGGCAACGTCTTCGACTGGGTGGACGGCGTAAACTTCAACGGCAGCACGGTCTATGTCTGTACCGACCCCGCGAAATACGCCGATGACACCTCCGACGGATACACCAATGCGGGAACCAGAGCTTCTTCCAGCGGATACATCAGCGCTCTTGGAGCATCCACAACTGCACCGTGGGCTATTTACCCCTCGTCTGCCGGAGGCAGCGAGACCACCTACATCCCGGACTACTCGTGGACTTCGAGCGGCTGGCTTGTGCTGTATGTGGGCGGCTACTGGGGCTACGGCTCGGATGCGGGCCTGTTCTGCTTCGACGGCGACGACAGCTCGTCCAACTCGCGCAGCAGCATCGGCGCTCGACTCCTTTTCGTCCCCTGAGGGGGACTGGGGGCCGCAGCCCCCAGAAGCTTTACAATCATCGATTCCTGCCAAGTGAGGCAGAAACTTAAAAAATAGGGATTCTCTGCGCTCTGCGCTGGCTTGTGCTGTATGTGGGCGGCAACTGGGACAACGGCTCGAATGCGGGCCTGTTCTACTTCAACGGCAACAACAGCTCGTCCAACTCGAACAGCAACATCGGCGCTCGACACCTTTTTCTTCTCCACATTTTGCGCAGGGTCTCCCACACCACATGGTGGAAATTTTCGCAACAGGACGCAGCCTAGTAGACCTCTATGGTTCGGACGGCAGCGAAGCGAAAAAGGAGATGAATCATCCTGTCATGCCGAAAAGAGTAGGCTATTTGTACGATAAGATGCTCGACAAAGACCTCATCCGAGTTGTCATCCTCGATTCGGCTCGCCACAAATACCGGCGACGCGAAGTCAGAAAGGTGCTGACACATCTGGAAAAGTATGTTGAGCGGACTTACAAAATTCTTTCAGAGGGAAGCTATGTTCCGACCCGGCCAAAGCTCAAGACAATTTATGACAACAGCAGCCAGAAGCAGCGGGAGCTGAAGATTGTGCCATTCTGGCCGGACGGCATCGTCCACCGGCTTCTCGTGGAGGCGATGAAGCCTGTCCTGATGCGCGGGATGCACCCATACAGCTGCGCGTCCATTCCGGGGCGGGGCGGCGCAAGGATACGCAAGTACCTTGCTCACGCCATGAGCTGCGACCCCAAAGGGACCAGATATGCCTGCGAGATGGACATCCGACACTTTTACCCGAGCGTCCCAATCCGGAGACTCATCCGCGCCCTTGGCCGCAAAATCAAGGACAAGCGGTTTCTTCGGCTCATCTGGGCCATTCTCAAGAGCTGCGGGCAGGGGCTGGCTATCGGATACTACATCTGTCAATGGCTAGCAAACTTTTATCTGGAAAAACTCGACTGGATGTTAGCTAGGATGCCAGGTGTGAAATATTACACTCGGTACATGGACAACATCACAATGCTCGGGCCAAATAAACGGATGCTGCACAGGGCGCGGGTTGCGGCTGAGAAATTTTTACGAGACGAACTCGGACTTGCGGTGAAAGAGAATTGGCAAGTGTATCGCACGGCCGTTGCCCGAAAAGCGAAAGGTCGCCCCCGGGCGGTGTCTGCGGTCGGATTCCGGTTTTGGCATGGATTTACTACGTTGCGGCGAAGAAATTTTTTGCGGATGCTGCGGCAGGCCAGACGGATACAGAAAAAGCAGAAAATGGGTATTCCTGTATCCGTGCAGCAGGCGGCGGGATTTCTTTCTCGTGCAGGGCAGTTGAATCACTGTAACAGTTTCCGAGTAAAGGAAAAGTATATACGAAGCATCAAAATCAAGCGTCTGAAAGAGGTGATACGAAATGAAAGTAAGAGGCAGTGCAAAGCCGGATGGGCTTTGTATGGTAGAACGCCACCCGCAACGGCCTGAAATCGCCATTGTGAGGCTCTTTGCCAACCCGACCGAATACGAGCAGCTTCAGCAGGAAGCGACCGTAACAGGGTGGGAGTACGAAGAATATCTGCTGGAAGTGCCGTATTATGACGGCCTTGTAGCCGATGTGAATGCTGCGTATGAAGGCTGGCTCGCGCAGGCAAAAGCTGCGGAGGATGCAAAGGATCCCATGGCCAAGCTGATGGCCGCACAGGATAGCACAGATACCCTTGTGGTGGATCAAGAATATCGCCTGACTTTGCTGGAGTTGGGGATGACGGCGGAAGCAGAATGATGAGGTAGAACAATGGAACTGTATGAAGTGTGCGCTCGGATGATTGAGCGCGGCAAAACTAAGGGACTACGTAAGAAGCTGGACGTGTTTTATGCCAGTGGCCGGTTGAGCGAGGAAAAGTATAAGAAGCTCTGCCAGATGCTTGGTGAATGAGGCTGCGAGGAGGTGCTGCATAGTTTTGAGCCGAGAACAAAAACTCGAAGCTCTGCTGGCATCGGCGGTTCGTCTGTTAGATGAATGGGAAGATATCTCTGTTGAGACAGGCGAAGAACCGGAAGGATATGGTGAGCAGAGAGCAATCCTGCAAGCCGAGTATGATGCCATAAGACGTTGAGAGAAGCCGTGCTGGTGGTCAGCACGGCTTTTTTGTTTGAAATGGAGGTGGATTTGTTGATTTCTCCTTATAAAGGCACATTCAGGGTATCACAGGCGTATCGCAACCTGCGGGCGAATGGAACGTACCACCAAGGGTATGATCTGGTAGGTATTAGCGACAAGAACATCTATTGCCCGATTTATGGCACGGTTGTTCGTGCCGGCTGGGAATGCGCGACACTCCCGAAGAAAGGCTTCGGCCAGCGTGTTGTGGTCCGGATCGGCACGACTGCCTACTATATGTATTTTGGACACCTGTCCAAAATCAGCGTGACCGCAGGCCAGAAGTTGAAGCCGGGCGACCTTATCGGTGTCGAGGGAAGCACGGGCCACAGTACTGGAAGCCACCTGCACTGGGAAATTCGCATCAATGACATTAAGACGGGCTATGTGTCGGTGTATCATTATGCAGGAATCCCCAATATGCCCGGTTCGGCAGCGTATACGTCTAACTGGGAGGCTGAAATCTTCGGCCCCGGAAATCTGAAAAAATCGACCAGCGGTTATCCGCAGCGGCTATACAATGCCGCGCTTCAAGGAGCGCTGGGCATCAACCAAGACGGCATCTTCGGTGCAAACACTGAAAAGGCCGTCAAGGCGTTCCAAGCAGCGCACAATCTGACTGCGGACGGCATCGTTGGAACGCAGACAAAGGCGGCGCTTTCTAAGCTGCTTTGAGAAAGGGATAAGGTATGAACACTGCTACTATCATTACGGTTGCTATTATGGCTGTGGCGTTGGTCGTTGTTGCGGCCTGCATGATTCGTCTGGGATACAAGGCTCTGCTGGCCGAATGGGCGATTGAGGCCATCACCAAGGCCGAAAAAGAGTTCGTTGGCACCAAGCTGGGCGAAGCCCGTTTGGCGGTTGTCGTGTCGTGGCTGCGCGCAAAGGTTCCTGCTCCTTTGCGTTTTCTGGTCACGGACAGCCTGATTCGGAAGGTGGTGCAGGTGACCTTTAATGCAGCCAAGGCAGGGCTGGAGGTGCTGAAGGATGCTTAAATGGTGCGTGGAATGGCTCTTAGACCGTCTCCCCGTCACGAGATGGATCGAATTGCTGACACTCACCGACGACTGAAAGGAGGATACAGGTGCTTGCAGGAACAGCCGAAGTGTTTACTGTCACCGTTCCGGCATGGCTCTTGGCGGCGCTGGCGTTCTTAGGAACTGTTTTGGGCGGCGCGATTTCCTTTGCCGTGAATCAGCTTCTTATCAAGGGCGCGGCGGACCGTGCGGCCAAGAAGCGCGAAAAGGAAGATGAACAACGCCGTGAACGGTATATTTTGCAGATGGACAGCCGCAAGGCTACATTCGACCTGCTATCCTGCATTTGTGCCGGCATTGAGCGGATGGAAACGGAAACTGGGCAGATTTACTGGAACGGAGAGCTGAAACGCGGTCTCTCCCATTTGGAAGGCGTGGATGAACGGTACAGAGAATCAGACCAGCGGCAGCTTGCTGAACTGAATACTCGGAACAAATGACAACACCCCCGTCACCTGTCAGATGAAAAGTCGAAACAGGTGACGGGGGCGTTTTTTTGCTTTTATGCAATAAAGAATCACAAAATTCGTGATAATCTAACAATTCCCTGATTTTTCCAGAAGAAAAGAATATCTTTTATTGTAAGGAGCGAGCGAGTATATGATTAGAATTTTACTGTCCAAGAAGCTAGGCGAGCTGAAATGGACGCAAGTAGATCTGGCACGCGCCACAGGCATTCGGCCGACTACAATCAGTGATTATTACAACGAAATCGCGGAGAGGATGAATCTGAATCATTTGGACCTCATCTGCGAAGCGCTGGATTGCGAACCGGACGAAATACTTGTACGTGTTCCAAATCCTGAACCAAGGGTAAGGAATCGTACTGGCTTTGAGAAACCCGCGACGGAATCAAAAGTTGGTATATAAGGGAAAGGGCGGCTTTCGGGCCGTCCTTTTTCTGTTGCGTGACATTTGTATGAAACAAATGCATTATAATAATGTATATAGCAGTTGAATGGAGCATTTGATGGTCCGCCGGGGTGAATTTTGTGCCACCTTGAAAAAAGTACGGTTTTGTGGTATTCTTTATGTGACAAATGATTTATTCAAGTGTTATATAAAAGTAGGTGAGCCGATGGGAGAGAATAAGACGCCGCAGGAGTTGGACTTTGAGCGGAAGCATGAAGAGTATCTGCATCGGATTCAGAATCTTCGCCTTATCGACGATAACTTTATGACGAAGGTTTTTGAAGATAAAGAGTGTTCGGAGTTTCTGCTTCAGGTGATTTTAGACCGTGATGACCTGACAATCCGTGAAGTTCACAGTCAATACGCCTTGAATAATATTCAAGGTCGCTCGGCCCGACTGGACATTCTAGCTGTGGATGAGCAGAATAAAGCCTATAATATCGAGATCCAGCGCAACGACCGTGGCGCAGAGGTCAGACGAGCCCGTTACAACAGCGGCTTGATGGATGCCAATATTACGGAGCCGGGTGACCGTTACGACCAGCTATATGAGACCTATGTGATATTTATTACTGAAAATGATATTTTGAAAGCGGGTCTTCCAATTTATCATATCGAACGGACAATCCAAGAAACGGGAATGCCGTTCGGAGACGGAGCACATATTATTTATGTGAACTCTCAAATCAAGGATGATACCAAGCTGGGCCGTTTGATGCAGGATTTTACATGCACAAACCCGGATGATATGAATTATCCGGTACTGGCGCAGCGGGTACGCTATTTCAAAGAGGACACGAAAGGAGTGGCAACTATGTGCAGAGCTTTTGAAGAAGTAAGAGAAGAAGCGCTTCGCGAAGGAGAGCGTAAAAAGGCATTGAAAAGCGCATTGGAAATGTTGGCAGATGGCGTTCCTTGTGACAAGGTTGCCAAGTATACGGGTTTGACGATTTCGGAAGTAGAAGAACTTGTTGGCAAAAAGCCCGCTTGAACAATGTGCTATCTGATTGCGAAAAATAAGAATGGGCATGGTTGCTATGCGCTGAAAACGACACATGGTAAGGCGCTCGTTGAATTGAAACGTGGACTTAATAAGACAGCAGCTCCAAAGGGAATCCAGCTGGTGACAATCAGCCGTCCGAATGCGTATGGTGAGTATGCACCATACCATTTTGTACGTGATGAAACCGAATTTGCACACGCGGTTCACGAATTGTGCAAGTGAGAGCGGCAACTATGTGCAGAGCTTTTGAAGAAGTCAAAGATCTCGATACGAAGCGGTCTGCTTGATGGCGTGACATCATTTTGACAGCAATTTTCGTTGTAGTCAAAAACACACAATGGACGGAGCGGAAAATACACTTCGCCAAACTGGGAAACTGTACCTGTTACAACCAGAAAATAGCTTTCCAGAATCGAGCTCGAGTAATCTGCAAAACCTGAAAAGTATTGATACAATGCGATATTTTGAGAACCAAAAGGTGCTCTGATACTGCTTTGATACTATCAGACGATTATTCATAAAGAGAGACATGAAAATGCCCTCTGAGAAACGGTAAGTTTTTCAGAGGGCATTTTTGTGTCTTTTATTCTTTACGCCACTTTTTCTTCGGCTCGTACCGGCCGCAGCCGTCGGCGGTCTGTGGCCAGTTGAGCTTCCATTCCAGATACTCTTCCTTGGTGATCTCGCCCTCCCGGAGCTGCTTCTTACGGAGCTGCCACTCCTTTAAGAAGTCATCCAGCAGACGATACCGGAAACTGACTGCCATGTGCTTTTCAGGGAGATCCGGGTCGGTGGTGTCTGTGACCTCGTAGAGCCGGGTGCCGGGATAGTGCTCGTCCAGCTCGAACAGGGTGTACATCACATCCTCTGCGGCGTACAGGGTCGGCTCATAGAGGGAACGGTAGTTCACATCCAGTACCTCCGCAATCTTGCGGAGCAGCTCTTCTTTAGGAGTGCGGGTGTTGCTTTCGTATTGTGCGATACGGATGTCTGCGCTTTTCTCCTCAAACCCGATGGCAATGCCCAGTTCTTTCTGGGTCATACCTCGGAGGTTACGGGCACGTTTGATGCGGTCACCGACTGCCATGCGATTGCCTCCTGACTTAAACATATTTGTTGAACCCAGTATAGCACAGAAAAACAGGAGGTGCAATAGAAAATAAACAAAAAAGTTTAAGATTTTACCCAAAAGCCTCTTGACTTAACGAAATATGTTTAGTATAATGAGAATGCAAAAAGATAAGCAAAAATGCTTAGTAAAATTGAATGACCGCCAAACTGACCCAAACCGCCAAGACCTTCCGAAAGGAAGCGAGCGCTCCGTAAGGGGACGGCACAGCACCGCAAAGGGGATATGCCTGCCGGAAGTCAGCGAGGATGAAGCGGCACCGAAACGAAACCGACAAGGAAAGGACAAAAAATGGCAAATAGCATTTTTATCAAGGCAGACGAGCTGGCAAAGGAGCTGGACATCTCGCAGGGTCTGGCGTACAAGATGATTGCCCAGTGGAACGAGGAACTGAGGGCCAAGGGCTACACGACCGTGGGAGGCCGTGTAAGCAGGAGGTACTATCAGGAGAAGATCTACGGGGCAGGAGAGGAGTGATAAGATGCCAGCCTACAAAGACAGCAGGCAAGGCACATGGTACGCTTCCTTCTACTTCGAGAACTGGCAAGGTGTGAAGCAGAAGAAGCTGAAACGGGGGTTTGCCACCAAGAAGGACGCTCTGACGTGGGAGCGGGAGTTCCTTCTTCAGCAGGCGGCAGACCTGACCATGACCTTTGAAGCCTTCGTGGAAATTTATATCACGGACAAGAAAAAGCGACTCCGGGAAAACACCTGGTCTGTCAAGGAGCATATCATCCGAACGAAAATCTTACCGTACTTCAAAGAAAAGCGGCTCAGCGAGATAAAGCCACGGGATGTGATCGCATGGCAGAACGAGATGCTGAACTACCGGGACAAAAACGGCAAGGCCTACTCGCCGACCTACCTCAAGACGCTGCATGGACAACTCAGTGCCATTCTGAATCACGCCGTCCGGTTCTATGGGCTGAAATCAAACGCAGCAGCCACAGCCGGGTGCATGGGGTCAGAAAAGCACAAGGAAATGCTTTTCTGGACAAAGGAAGAGTACCTCAAATTCGCAGAGGTCATGATGGACAAGCCGCAATCCTACTATGCGTTTGAAGTGCTCTACTGGTGTGGCATCCGGGAGGGCGAGCTGCTGGCTCTGACTCCGGCAGACTTCGACTTGGACAAGGGGCTGCTTTCCATCACCAAATCCTATCAAAGGCTGAAAGGCCGGGATGTGATCACCGACCCGAAAACACCCAAGAGCGTCCGGGTCATCCAGATGCCGCAGTTTCTGACGGACGAGATCAGGGACTATCTGAAATCCTTCTACAAAGTCCAGCCGGATCAGCGGATCTTTGAGGTGACCAAGAGCTACCTGCACCACGAGATGGACAGGGGAGCCAAGGAGGCCGGGGTGAAGCGGATACGAATCCACGACCTACGGCACTCCCATGTATCGCTGCTGATCGAGATGGGCTTCTCGGCTCTGGCAATCGCAGACCGGGTAGGGCATGAGAGCGTGGACATCACCTATAAGTACGCCCACCTCTTCCCCTCGAAGCAGCAGGAGATGGCGCAGAAGCTGGACATGGAGCGAAGGGAGGGATGAAGATGGAACGAGTGCTCGACCAGCAAGGCCGCTGGCGGAACAAGGTGGTAGCCTTCCGAATGTCCCCGGAAGAGGACGAGGTTCTGGAAGCCAAAGTAAAGCTCTCCGGGCTGACCAAACAGGAGTATATCATCCGCCGCCTGACCGACCGGGAGATCACCGTGGTAGGCAACCCAAGGGTCTACAAAGCCCTGCGAGACCAGATGAAGCTGATCTATCAGGAATTGCAGCGGCTGGCCGTGGATGAAGAGGTACCGCCGGACTTGCTGGAGACCCTGCAAATGGTGGCTCTGACGTTAAATGGACTTAAGGAGGAATGCGAATGACGGACAATAGAAAAACGACTGTACCGGGTGCATCTGTTGGCGCAGATGCGGTACAGTCGTCTCAAAAAACTAGAACTAATATTATAACAAATTCAGACAAGCAAATCAATCTGCAAGCCGCGAAAAAGTCAAACAATTTCGGGCTGAACACGGTATCAATGACTGAACTGTACGACACAGTATATCCACCCCGAAAGCCCATCGTGAACGACCTGCTGTACAGCGGCACCTACCTCTTTGTAGGAGCGCCCAAGGTGGGCAAGTCCTTCTTCATGGGGCAGCTTGCCTACCATGTGGCGATGGGGCTTCCGCTGTGGGAGTACGAGGTGCATCAGGGAACAGTCCTCTATCTGGCCTTGGAGGACGATTACGCCCGGTTGCAGCGGCGGCTCTCCCGGATGTTCGGGGTGGAGGAGACCAGCAATCTCTACTTCGCAACGCAGGCCAAGTCCGTGAGCGAGGGACTTGACCAGCAATTAGAAGGCTTCATCCGGGAGCACCCGGATGTACGGCTCATCATCATCGACACCCTGCAGAAGGTGCGGGAGATCGGCGGTGACAGATACAGCTACGCCAGCGACTATGAGATCGTGACCAGGCTGAAAACCTTCAGTGACAGGTATGGCATCTGCCTGCTGGTGGTTCATCACACCCGGAAGATGGAAGCCGAGGACAGCTTTGATATGATCTCCGGCACCAACGGTCTGTTGGGTGCAGCGGATGGCGCGTTCATCATGCAGAAGAAGCGGCGCACGGACAACACCGCACTACTGGACATCGTGGGGCGTGACCAGCCGGATCAGGAGCTGACATTGGAGTTTGACCGGGAACGCTGCGTGTGGGAGTTCCAAGGAGCCGAAACGGAACTCTGGAAGCTGCCGCCCGACCCGCTTCTGGAAGCGGTGGCAAAGATGCTCAGCCCGGAACAGCCGGAGTGGAGTGGTACGCCCACGGAACTGCTGGAACGTCTGTCGGGTGTGAGCATACAGGCAAACATCCTGACCCGGAAGCTGAATGTGAGTGCCGACAGGCTCTATAACGACCATGGAATTCGGTACGAAAGCAGGCGCACCCATGAGGGCAGAGTGGTCAAATTGATGCTGGAAAATTCTGGGGCGTGACGATTCGTGACGGTTGTGACGGTATTTTTGCTACTATGTAAAATACCGTCACAATCGACACAACCGACACGGAATGGTGATAATGATGAAAAATGTGCAAATTTCACAAGAACTTTTCGTCGCATTGCTGCATTATCATTTGAGCGGCGAAAATGAGTACGAAGAAGTTATTGAACAGGGTTTGGAGCAAAAATTGGATGCGATGCTGCGGCATGAGCTGTATGCCCAGTACAAGACCGCACCCACCGAGGAACAGCGGGAACAGGCCCGGCAGGAGTATCTGGACAGACGAGGTGTGCCAGAAAGCTTCCGCTGGTGAGTCCCTCTATTGGCAGTGGACAGGAGCGTGTCACGCTCCTGTGAGAAGCAATTAGGCAGGAAGGTGGTGTTGGGGAGGGCAACGGCGAGGTGTAGCGAAACCCCGTCCGTAGACGGAAGCCCCCGGCAGGGCGCAAAGGCATCTTTTGATGGACGGAACGTCTGTCAAAAGTGCTTTTGCGTTACTTTCGACGAAAGTAACAAAGCCTTTGCCGTGTCCGGCACCAGTTACTTCCACAGAGAAAGGACGTGCGATTGAAAAGAACCATTTCCGCAATGCGGGGTCCCGGCTCCCTCAACCATAACCGGAGAAGTTTCACCGCTGAAAACGTAGACCCGAAGCGCAGCAGCCTGAATGTCGTGTACCGGGATGAGCCGATTCAGAAGGTGTACCACGAACTGTTTGACGAGGCAGTGAAGCGTTACAATGCCAAGCAGAAGCGCAAGGACCGCTGTATCACCGACTACTATGAGCACCTGCGGACAGGCAAGCAGGAAAAGCTTTTCCATGAGCTGATCGTCCAGATCGGCAACAAAGATGATATGGGTGTCCTGACCGAGAATGGCGCACTGGCAAAGGAACTGCTGGACGAGTATATGCAGGGCTTCCAAGAGCGGAACCCGACACTGCGGGTGTTCGGGGCTTTTCTCCACATGGATGAAGCTACGCCCCATCTGCACATCGACTTCGTGCCGTATGTGTCCGGCTGGAAGGGCAAAGGACTGGACACCAAGGTGTCCCTGAAGCAGGCGCTGAAAGCCTTGGGCTTTGCAGGCGGTTCTAAACGGGAATCCGAGCTGAACCAGTGGATCAACGCCGAGAAAGAGCAGCTTGCCGCCGTGATGGAGCGGCACGGCATCGAGTGGGAACAGAAAGGCACCCACGAAGAGCACCTGTCTGTACTGGACTTCAAAAAGCAGGAGCGTAGTAAAGAGGTAGCGGCTCTGGAAGCAGCCAAGCAGGAGTGCCAGACCGACCTGATCGAGATGCAGGAGCAACTGGAAACAGCGCAGACAGCCGTAGAAGCCGCTGAACAGCGGGTACAGAAAGCAGAGCTGACCTACCAGAAGCAGAGCCAGAAGCTGAACAAGCTGGCTCCCATTATGGATGGGCTGGAAAACCTGTCAGCACAGTATTCCCAGCGGCCAGAGGAATGGGTGCCGGAGGCAGGTACCTTTGAAACGGCCAAGAGCTACCGAGAAAAGAAAGCCGTGCCGCTCATCAAAAAGCTGGTGCAGGTGATCTTCTCGCTGCATCGGAAGTATTGGGAGATGAAGCATGACCGTGACAAGTATCAGAGCTTCTACCGCAGTGAAAAGGATGCGATCCGGAATCTGAAAGAGCGTCTGGAACAGGCCGAAGCAGAGAATGAACGGCTTTATGCGATAAAACGTGACTTTGAAAGAGTGTGGAACTACTTCGGTGCGAAAAAGATGAATCAGGCCATTGGACTTATGAGGGAGCAGGAGCAGACAGCAAAGCAAGACCAGCAAGAGAATCGTAAGAACAGTATAGAACTGTAAGTGCAAAGCAGTAGAACCCCCGTCAGCCCAACGCTGGCGGGGGTTCTGTACATATCAGACGGTTCTTTAATCAAAAAGTTCCGGGGCAACATCGGACAAAGAGAAGCCGGGAATGTCATTCTCAGCCTTGTAGGTACCATCTTCGGCCAGAAACTCGACCTTTGCAAAGTCTTCAACTGGAATTTCGGATTCACGGACATACCAGTTCCGATAATCGTCCGCAGTCTGTTTCAGGGTGGAGGCAATGCTGCGGTCAGCATTGTACTTGTCGTAGAAAGCTCGCCAAGGCAGATACCGCCAAATTTTACCCTCGGTCTTGATGGTGATGCGGCACATGATTTTATCGTTGGACAGACCGGTATTTTTGGCACCTGCACGGTCGTTAGCTGTCATCCAGACAACAGGGTGGTAGTTTTCGTATTTGTCAACAGCTTTAACACCAATTTCGTGTCCATTAAAGAACATCGGTTCCTTATGGAAAGTCGCGTTATCATATTTCAAATTTGAGGGTGCTAAAACCAGCTTCCCGGTGGCAAGAATCATCCGATACTTGATAAGGCTGGTGTAGTGATACAGATTTTCGGGCAGTTTAGTCTTTTTTGCACGTATCGTTTTAAAAAAGTGTTGATAACTACGATTGAATAGTATATAATAAAGGTAGGAGAGGGGAATCGCAGGTGAAAAGACTATTTGTAATGACCGCCGGATTTGAAAAGTCATGGGAACATATGGGGCTTGGCGATGAAGAATTGCGGGAGCTTCAGAATGTTTTGCTCGAAAATCCGGATGCTGGAGATGTGATTCCTGACTTGGCAGGAGCACGTAAAATCCGGATTCCATTGACCGGACGAGGAAAGTCTGGCGGTGGGCGCGTGATTTATGTGGATGTTGTGGTGAAGGAGCAAATTTTCTTGCTCCTTGCTTATCCCAAAAATGTGCAGGCGGACATGAACCCTGCACAGAAGAAAATTATTCGTAATTTGATTGAAACCATAAAGGAGGCTTGACTTATGGAAAACTTCGATTACTTTGACGCTTTGAAGGAAAGTCTTGAGCAGGCCGTTGACTACACAAAGGGCGATAAAAGCCGTTGCCGTACAGTGGTGCGGGAAACGCCGATTCCTGCATATAAGGCAGATGATGTGGCCCGGACGCGCAAGGAACTAAAACTTTCCCAGAGAGGACTTGCAACGGCGCTTGGTGTTTCTCCGAGAACAGTTGAGTCGTGGGAGGCCGGAAAAAATGCACCGTCTGGTGCTGCACAACGGCTGCTCTATCTGTTTGAATGTGATCACACGTTGGTGGAGCGCTTGGTGGCTCGCTGAGATTGAGTTTTTATCGACAGGGTATGATATCGCTTTGACGGCAATTTCCTGCACACTCAAAGTCACACAATAAACGAAGTGTGCCATTGCACCAAACAGGCTCGTGCCAATCAGATGTCGGAACGGGCCTGTCAGAGTAACATTGGGTGGAGTAGCACCTTGGCACATTTAATTTTGATGTCATATTTTAATATTGCGAAAGAACTTTTCCAAAAAAGCATTGACAGGCCTGGGGCTGGTATGGTATTATATGAGCGGACAAGAAGAAAGCCCCCAGATGACAGTTCCAGCTGTATCTGAGGACTTCCCACGTACGATCATAATAGACGCATTGTTATGATACCAGATTTCTGGGCTTTTGTCAACGTGGGCTTGTACTATCTCAAAGAAGGAGGACGAGTGCATGTCCATGTATTTTTATGTGAACAGCAACGCTCAGCCGAACGGTGACCATGAGGTTCACCGCTCGGACTGTAGTTGGTTGCCGAGTGCGGAGAACAGGGTCTACTTAGGCTGTTTCAGTACCTCGCGGGAGGCTGTTAATGCTGCCCGGGAGTATTATCGTCAGGTAGACGGTTGTTGCTTCTGCTGCCCGGAAAGTCACCACTCTTGACGGCAGGAATGGCCCGCCCCGTATACGGGCGGGCCATTTTTTGCGAGGAGGGAAATGTTAAGTTATGATGATGCAGATCTCGGAACTTGTAAAAGCCCAGGGCGGTCTGGTACTGAGCAGGAAGGAAACTAAGGCTTCCGGAAACGGTGGCTGCCCGTACAAAAGGCTGACGCTCCGTGC
Source organism: Faecalibacterium sp. I2-3-92 (assembly GCF_023347315.1). GTDB lineage: Bacteria > Bacillota > Clostridia > Oscillospirales > Ruminococcaceae > Faecalibacterium > Faecalibacterium duncaniae. The sequence goes on along the minus strand of NZ_CP094470.1, from coordinate 1,920,438 downwards.
ATTGACAGAGGATGGAGAAATCGACAGCAGTGCTCTGGAGGACTTTTGCGCCAGTGAGACACTGAACCATGCTTGGTTTGCGTCCCCTGGAGATGTTGTGATACGACTCTTTTCACCGCTGTGCCCCGTAGTGATTGAAGAAGGGCAGGAAAAGCTGCTTGTTCCATCGCAGCTTGCCATCCTGAAGGTGAAGGACTGCACAATTCTGTTGCCAGAATTTTTGAAGATCTCACTTTCACAAAAAGAAATTCAGGAGAAAATTCGGAGAATCGAGAGCGGAACTACCCAACGAGTGGTAAAACTTGGTACCATTATGGAACTGCAGATTGAAGTTCCTGATAAGGAGACGCAGAGGCGGGTCGTTGAGATGGATACGCTGTGCCGCAAAAAGGAGCGAATATACCTGAAACTGATGGAGCAGGAACGGCAGCTGACTGAAATTGCGATCAGGAAGATCATGGGAGGAACGTTGAGATGACGACGAAAAAAGATATTGAAAGCGCTTTGATGCGCGGCGCAGACACGCTGCGGGATACCATTGACGCCGCAAACTATAAGGATTACGTTCTGCCGGTGATGTTTGTCAAATACCTGAGCGATTCGTATACCGACGCAGTGGAAGAACTGAGCAAACAATACGCCGGTATCCGTCTGGAACGCCAGAAAAAATATCTGCCGTTCATGGTCGCAGAGGGGTGCTCATTCTATGATCTGTATCAGCAGCGCTTTGCTGACAATATCGGGCAGCTGATGAATGCGGCGATGCGGCAGATCGAGGCGGATAACAATCAGCAGCTTGCCGGTGTGCTGAGCGCAGTGGATTACAACAGTGAAAATGCGCTTGGTACCCGGGAACATAAAAATGCCATCCTCCGGGATCTGCTGGAGGATTTTGAACCTCTGGATCTTCGGCCGTCTGCGATCGAAGTCAAGGAAGGGCAGGTGCCTGCAGATGTGATCGGCGATGCGTATGAGTATATGATTGGCCAGTTTGCAAGCATGGCGGGTAAGAAGGCAGGGTCTTTCTATACTCCTGCGGCAGTTTCTGAGATCATGGCACGCATCGTGGATGTGCAGCCCGGGGAACGTGTCTACGACCCTACCTGCGGATCTGGCTCCCTGCTGATCAAAGCCGCAAAAAAGCAGAACAGCAAGGAAGTATCTATCTATGGGCAGGAGGTCAACGGTTCTTCAGTTGCCATGGCAAAGATGAATATGTACATCCACGAAATTCGGGATGCGAAGATCGGCTGGGGCGACACCCTTGCTAATCCGGTGTTTCTGGATGCAGACGGAAATCTGCTGCTGTTCGACGCCATTGTTGCCAATATGCCGTTCTCTAAGGACAAATGGGCATCCGGCTTCAACCCCGGCGGCGAATCCTCTGGAAAGGGTAAAAAAGAGTTCAAGATGGAGGCATCACTGGACAAATTCCATCGGTTTGACTGGGGCGTGCCGCCTGCAAGTAAGGGCGACTGGGCATTCCTGCTCCACATGATCGCCAGCCTGTCCGTAAACGGCCGGATCGCGGCGGTCGCACCGCATGGCGTACTGTTCCGTGGCGCGGCAGAGGGCAGAATCCGCCAGCGGGTGGTAGAAGAAAATCTGCTGGATACTGTGATCGGCCTCCCGGAGAACTTGTTCTATGGTACGTCCATCCCGGCGTGCATCCTTGTGTTCAAAAAGAACCGTCCTACCACGGATGTCCTGTTCATTGATGCCAGCAAAACGGATGAGGCAGGCAACCCGCGTTATATCAAGGCAACGAACCAGAATGAACTGGGGCAGGAGCATATCGACGCTATTGTAGACGCTTATCACAGCCGTACAGAGCAGCCCGGATTTGTGCATGTGGCAACGCGGGAGGAAATTCAGAAAAACGAATACAACCTGAACATCCCGCGCTATGTGGACACCTTTGAAGAGGAAGAGGTCGTGGATATCGCTGCTGTACAGGCAAATATCGCCCGCCTGAAACAGGAGATTGCCGAAGCAGAAGCAAAGATGGATGTGTACCTGAAAGAGCTGGGCCTGTAACAACGCAAAGAGTAAGGAGGTCACACGATGACCAATATGATTTACACAGCAATGCCTGCGTTGCCGAAAAAACATCATACCAATGCAGTTGTTTTGCCAAGTGAATGGAATACCTGCCCGTTGAGTTCCATCGTGGAAGAAATTTCTGAAACGGTTGGAACCAGAAAAATCGAAACCATCAGCATTTCAGCAGGAATAGGATTTGTCAATCAGGCGGAAAAATTTGGAAGAGAATTATCGGGAAAGCAATATGAAAAATATATTGTTTTACACAAAGGAGATTTTTCATACAATAAAGGAAATTCTAACATATACCCCCAGGGCTGTATTTACCGCCTGAATAATCGAACAGAGGCGGCAGTGCCAAATGTATTTGAAAGCTTCCGAGTGTCTGTTGGAAATCCGGATTATTATGAGCAGCTGTTTCTCAGCGGCTTTTTGAATAGACAATTGTATTCCAAAATCAATCGCGGTGTCCGAGATAATGGCCTATTAAATTTGAAGGGAAAAGACTTCTATAGTTGTGAAGTTCCTTACCCCCCTTTGGCTGAACAGGAACGCATTGCGGAAATTCTTATACAATGCGACCGTGTGATCGAGGTGAAAGAGCAGAAACTCGATGAGCTGAAACAACTGAAAAAAGAATTCCTGCGGAAAATGTTCCCTGCAAAAGGCTGCGATACGCCGGAAATTCGCTTTCCGGGATTTACTGGCGCTTGGGAACAGCGGAAGTTGATAGATGAAGTCACATCTATTGATACTGGCAAAAGTAAATTCACTCCACAAAAGTCGGGAGTGTATGAGATCCTTGGATCAACATCAGTGATTGGTTATGATGATTCATATGATTATGAAGGCGATTTCCTGCTGACAGCTCGTGTTGGTGCTAATGCCGGTGAACTTTATCGACACTCCGGGAAAGTCAAAATTAGCGATAATACTGTATTTATCAAGGGTGAGCAATTAGACTTTATTTATTATGCGTTACTGCATTTTGATATTAAACGTCTTTCATTTGGAACAGGTCAACCACTGGTAAAGGCAAGTGAATTAAAAACGCAAGATATTATGATGCCGGTGGATAGCGACGAACGTTCAGCTATTAGCACTTATTTTTCCAATCTCGACCACCTTATCACCCTTCATCAACGTGAGCTGGAGGAGACGAAAACCTACAAAAAAACATTGGCAAAACTGCTGCTGACAGGGATTGTCCGGGTACAAGGATAACAACAAAAACAGCTAGCGGAGTTTCCTGCAGGCAGCAGGACAGAGGAAAATGATATGCCGGACCACACGATTTTTAACGAACGCCCCGAGTCACAGGATCGGGCACTGAAAGTAATTGAACGATTGGGCTATACCATTGTGCCCCGCAGCGAGGCGGAACGGAAGCGCGGCTCCCGGAAAGCAGTGCTGTTTACGGAAGAACTGCAGACGTTTCTGAGCGGACAGACCTATCAGTTTGGCAGTGAGACAAGGTACTTTTCTGGGGGAGCCATTGCCAGAGCGATGCAAGCGGTGGATCAGCACAGCGCAGCAGGGCTTTATGCCGCAAATAAGGAAATCTACGAGCTGATCTGCTCCGGCAAGAGCATGGAGGAAGAACTCCCGGATGGTACCCGGCAGTCGTTTGATATCCGCTATATCGACTTTGAACACCCGGAGAACAATACGTTTCAGGTGACCGACGAGTTCGAGGTAGAACGTCCGAACGGGAGATTTGCCCGTCCGGATCTTGTTGTGCTGGTAAACGGCATCCCGCTGGTCGTAATCGAATGTAAAAAATCCAGCGTGGATGTTATGGAAGGCGTGATGCAGAATATCCGGAACTGGGGCGAGGACTATATCCCGCATCTGTTCCGCTATGCACAGCTTGTTATGGCAATGAACCCGGATAAGGTGTTGTATGGCACCTGCGGTACACCGGCAAAATATTTTGTGTCCTGGCATGAGGATAACAAGGATTGGCTGAATGACTGGTGCAGAAAATGTTCACCGGATGGACAGATCCGGGAACAGGACCGTGCGCTGGTATCGTTGCTGCATCCGGAGCGGCTGCTGGACCTGATCCGCAACTTTATCATCTACGATAACAATGTGAAAAAGATCTGTAGATATAAGCAGTATTTTGCGGTTAAAAAGTGCATGGATCGCATTTTGCTGAGAGACAATGCGCACACCAGAAACGGTGTTGTCTGGCATACGCAGGGCAGCGGCAAAACGATCACGATGATTATGTTGACAAAGATGATCACCCGGGAGAGCATGAAGCCCGAAAGCCAGATCCGGGAACCGCGCTTTATCATGGTTACGGACCGTGTCAATCTGGATAAGCAGATCCGAGATAACTTTATCCATACCCAGATGAGTCCCCACCGAGCCAAAACCGGCAAGGGGCTGATCGAACTTTTGCAGGACAACAGCAATACGGTCATTACAGCACTGGTGAACAAGTTTGAAGCAGCAGTCAAGCAGGAATACTGCAATGATAGCAAGAATCTGTTTCTGTTCATCGATGAGGGACACAGAACGCAGTATGGAAAACTCAATCTCTATATGAACAAGGTGCTCCCGAATGCTGTCAAGATTGCCTTTACTGGCACACCACTGATCCAGAAGCAGCCGAAGGATACGAGTCGGAAGATTGTTCCGGCAAAGGACACCTATGCCAAGTTTGGCCCCCTGATTGACAAATACACCCTGCAGGATGCTATCGATGATAAAGTCACAGTGCCCATCGTGTACGAAGGTCGTGTGATTCCGCAAGAGGTCACAAGCCAGCAAATCAATGAACATCTGAAGCACATCACGGTGGGGCTGACCGAAGATGCCCGGAAGGATCTGGAAGTCAAATACAGCCGTTTTGTTACGCTGGCACAGACAGAACAGCGCCTGAACATGATCGCGTTCGATCTGCACGAGCATTTTGTCCATTATGTGCGGCCCAAGGGATTCAAAGCGATGCTGACATGCTCATCTCGCGCAGAGGCGGTCCAGCTGTTCTACAAACTCCGGGGTCTTGGAGGAATCACGCCGGCGGTAGTTATTACACCCAATTCTGCAAAAGAAGGCGATGATGAAACTAATACGCCGCAGTCTTTGAAGACCATTGCAGAGTTCTTTCGCAAAGAGGTCGATCCACTTTTCAAAAATAATTATGATGCCTATGAAGATTCGGTGACAGGACGCTTCACAGACCCAGACGGTGACGTGGATCTGCTGATTGTAAAGGACAAACTCCTTACCGGATTTGATGCTCCCATTGCCGCTGTGCTGTATGTGGATAAAAAATTGCAGGACCATACCCTTTTGCAGGCCATTGCACGTGTCAATCGCGTTTATACGGACAAGGATTTTGGTCTGGTCGTGGATTACATCGGCATTTTCAAAAAACTGAACTCAGCACTAGATCTTTATAGTGACGAGCAGTCCGGCATGAATCTGTTCGACCGCACAGAGATCCAATCGGCCATTGCAACGATCAACGACGAAAAGACGAAACTTGAAGCACTGTATCAGGAACTGTGGGACATCTTTGACGGGATTGACCGGAACGAAACCAGTGCGAATGTCTGGCAGGAACGGCTACGGGAGTATGATCTCCGTAGAGATTTTTACGAAAAGCTGTCTGCTTTTGCCAAGATGGTGGACTTTTTGTATTCCAGCTATGAGCTGTTTGAACAGGTCGGTTTTGAGCGAGCTGAAATGTATCGCAAAGATTACCTGTTCTTCAAAAAACTGAAAGACAGCGTGACGCTCCGTTTCAATGACAGTGTGGATTTTTCAAGATATGAAGACGGCATTCGTCAACTGCTCAACACCTATGTCCATGCGGAAGATGCAAAGACCCTGATTGAGCCGCTGGATATTACCAATAAGGAAAAAATGCAGGAACAGCTGGCCAGGCTTGGATCTGACGAAGCAAAAGCCGAAGCCATCCAGACCCGTCAGGTCGAGGTTCTGGAGAGCCAGAGATATGTGGACCCCATTCGCTATATGACCTTTATGGAGCGGATTAACAAGACGCTTCAGGATTATCAGGAGGAAAGGAACGGTGAAAAATACCTATCAGCGATGGAAAAAATGGCTGAGGATTACCGGACTGGCCGCAGCTCGGTGGAATACCCGGAAAACATCGTGGATGATGGTGATGCAAAATCGTTTTACGGTGCAGTGTGTGCCGGAATCAAAAAATCTCTGGACGGGCAGGAGGTAGAGCCCTCCGAATCGTTGGGTAAGCTGGCGCTGGACATCAAAGCAATCATTGTGGGCCATGCGAAACGCGACTGGCGGGACAATGTGATCGTCCACAGGAACATGAAAAAGGCATTGGACGATTTGCTGTTTGACTACATGGAAGATCAAAAGCTGGACTGGCCCTTGGATACAATCGACATCATCATTGACGAGATCATGATGATTGCAAAGAAAGGCTATTGACAATGGAAACCATCTGCATAACACTGCCAACATTCGGAAGTGCAGTGACGGTCAACCTTGATCGAAAAAAAATGAAGACCTGCCGCCTGAAGGTCTATCCGAATCAGAAAATTGTGCTATCGCTGCCGCAATCCGCCCCCGACGCATGGGCGGAATCGTTCCTTATGGAAAAGAGCGACTGGATCGAGTCGAAATTGCAATCTTTCCAAAAAACTGTCGGCTATGCCGCAACCAAAGAGATTCGGAACGGATACTCTATCCGGATGCTGGGCGAAGATATGATCTTTGCATTGTCACAGTGCGAAAAGGAATGTGTATATGCAGAGGGAAAGAAGATTCGTATCTGCTGTAAGTCACCCGAGGATCAGGCGCATGTAAAGCAGCTGTTTGAGGCGTGGTGGCGCAGGCAGGCGAAAGAGATCCTGCAGGAACGTGTGCATGTTTGGTATCCCATCGTAGAAAAATATGGTGTTGCAATGCCTGAATTATCGATCCGGAAGATGAAGACACTGTGGGGAAGTTGCAGCATTGCACGACATGTGATAACCTTTAACTTCTATTTGATCAAGGCCAGAACGCCCTATATTGATTATGTGGTCCTGCATGAACTGGTGCATTTTCTATATCCGAACCACAGCAAGCAGTTCTATGCCTTTCTCTCCAACTATATGCCCGACTGGAAAGAACGCAAGCTCGTTCTAGATCAGGAGGTCGTACACGAATTATAATATTGCTAAACTCGAAAAATCCTTCCTTCAAAGATAATTCAGCTCTCGAAGGTGAACCTTTGCATTTGCGCAGAACATTGCAAAGTTTGAGACGAATGTTCAGGTAAAGTGGGACGCATAATAGGTAGTTGCATCAAGAGCTGAAACACGCTATAATACAGTCAGAGGTTATTGCTCCGTGTGATACTATCCTGATACTAAAAAATCAGCAAGCCACATCTAGCACAGCAATCTCATGAAAAAGTGAACATTCAAGAATAGTATTACTAAACAAATTTGTTTAGTAAGACTCCGAACTTACCGAGCTTGAGTAATGGATCAAAATGCCGAAAGCCTGTATTCATGCGGGTTTTCGGCATTTGTTTTTATCAATGCATAAGAAAAGGGAAAGAAGGAATAGGGTATGCTGCCGACAAGAGATGAAGCAATGGCGTTGATTCGGGATGGTCTATCAAATAATCCGGGGCCTTGGGGAAAACATAGTTTAACAGCAGCACATTGTGCAAAAAAAATAGCAGCGGCATGTGGAGATATGGATGCGGAGAAGGCCTATGTTTTAGGCTTACTGCATGATATAGGAAGAAAATTTGGTGTAAGACATCTTGGCCATGTTTCCGATGGGTACACATATATGATGTGCCTTGGATATGATGAGGCGGCAAAAATCTGTTTGACGCATTCTTTTAACAATCACACGATAAATGAATACATTGGAAAATTTGATGTTTCAGATGAAGAAATGAAAATGATTAAGACTGAATTGGCCAGGACAGTATACGATGATTATGACCGGCTGATTCAATTGTGTGATAGTCTGGCAGGAGCGGAAGGGGTTCTGGATATAGAAGATAGAATGAACGATGTAAAGAAACGGTATGGCTCTTATCCGCAGGACAAGTGGGATTCCAATATGAGATTGAAACGATACTTTGAGAAGAAAATGAAGAAGGACATCTACCTTGTTTGTGAGAAGGACTCATTTGTGCCGGAAGAGATAGGATGATCGCAGGCCTTATGAATGGGTTTCCTGATGGGACACTTTATGCTATAATAGGCAGGCAGCGAGGTGAAGTGTATGAAAAAAACAAGGGATCTGTTCTGGACTTTTTTGAAAATCGGTGCGTTCACATTTGGCGGCGGCTACGCAATGGTGGCCCTGCTGGAACGGGAATTTGTGGAAGACAAGCAGTGGCTGAGCCGGGAGGAATTTCTCGATATGGTCGCCATTGCGGAGTCCACGCCGGGCCCTGTGGCGGTGAACAGCGCCACCTATGTGGGGTATAAGATTGAAGGGGTAGAGGGGGCCACGGCATCCACGCTGGCGGTCTGCCTGCCTTCGTTTGTGGTCATCTACCTGATCTCACTGGTGTTTGACCGGTTCTTGCAGCTGTCGGCAGTGGCAAGCGCGTTCCGGGGCATTCAGGTCTGCGTCATCTATCTGATCCTTTCGGCAGGGATGAAGATGCTGAAAAGCCTGTCCGGCACGGCCTTCAACAGAATCATCGTTGCCGGGGTCGTGGTGGCCATGGTGGGCTGCTCGGTGGCGGCGGTGTCCTTCTCGTCCCTCTACTACATCCTGCTCTGCGGGGCGGCAGGGGTGCTGCTCTACCTGTTAAAAAAGCTGCGGAAGGAGGAGAAAGCATGATCTACCTCCAGCTGTTCCTCAATTTTCTGATGATCGGAGCGCTCTCCTTTGGCGGCGGCTACGGGATGATCTCGCTGGTGCGGGAGACCGTGCTGCGTCATGGCTGGCTGACCGAAGCAGAATTCCTGAGTTTTATCGCCGTTTCCGAGTCCACGCCGGGCCCGCTGGCGGTCAATATGGCAACCTTTATCGGTTCATCGCAGGGCGGCTTTCCGGGAGCGCTGATCGCTACGCTGGGTGTGGTGCTGCCTTCGTTCTTCATCATCCTGCTGATCGCGGCGGTGCTGAAAAACCTGATGAAGTATGCGGGCGTGGAAGCCTTTCTTTCCGGTGTGCGGCCCTGTGTGGTGGCCATGATCCTGGCGACCGCGCTGAATATGATGCTCTCCACACTGGGCGGCATCAAGACGCTGGCGGATGGATTTGCACCGGATGCGAGATCGATCCTTGTGTTCGCTGTTTTATGGGCGGTGCATTTTGTCTGGAAGAAGCGGACGCAAAAAGCCCCGTCGCCCATCGGAATGATCCTGCTGGCGGCGGGACTGGGAATCCTGTTCTGGGGCGTATGAGAGATCATCGCCCTTTTTTTGTGGCTCAGTGCTCCACGAATTCGCCGCGCAGGGCGAACATGTGGTCCATGGGGCCGGAGCCTTTGCCCAAATCGAGCATGGCGGACAGGCAGCCTGAAATATATGCCTTGGCCCGCTCAACGGCGGCATCCAGGGGATAGCCCTTTGCCAGATTGGAGGCAATGGCGCTGGACAGGGTGCAGCCGGTGCCGTGGGTATTGGGGTTGGCGATGCGCTCGCCGTGGAACCATTTGCCGCTGCCGTTGCGCCAGAGCAGATCGTCGGCATCGTTCACCTTGTGGCCGCCCTTGCAGAGCACGGCACAGCCGTATTTTTCGCTGATGCACTTTGCAGCGGCCTCCATCCCGGCGGCATCGGTGATGGTCATGCCGGACAGGATTTCAGCCTCTGGAATGTTGGGCGTGACCACCTCGGCCATGGGCAGAAGCTGCCCGGTCAGGATCTGGATGGCGCTGTCCTGCAGCAGCTTGGAGCCGGAGGTGGCCACCATCACGGGATCGACTACGATGTGCTTGGCATCGTACTGGCGCAGCTTTTTGGCAATGGTCTCAATGAGCGCAGACGACGACACCATGCCGATCTTGATGGCATCCGGGTAGATATCGGTGAACACCGCATCCAGCTGTTGGGCCAGAAATTCGGGTGTGGTCTCAAAGATTCCGGTCACGCCGGTGGTGTTCTGGGCTGTCAGAGCCGTGATGGCGCTCAGGGCAAACACGCCGTTGGCGGTCATGGTCTTGATGTCGGCCTGAATGCCTGCGCCGCCGCTGGAGTCGCTTCCGGCAATGGTCAATGCTGTTTTCATAAGGAAAATCCCCCTTTTTCCTCTCAGCATAGCACAGTCCGGCAGCATTTGCAAGGAAAACCGGCCCGCCCTCTTTTCTGCCGGAGAAAAGCGTGATAAAATAAGGCAAAAACAAAACTGGGAGAGAATACAATGAACATCACGGTATATCTGGGCGCAAACGAGGGCAATGATCCGGCCCTGAAGCAGGCGGTGCAGGAGCTGGGAAGATGGATCGGGGAGAGCGGGAACGCGCTGGTGTACGGCGGCTCCCGCTGCGGCCTGATGGGAGAGATCGCCGAAAGCACCCTGAACGCCGGGGGCGAAGTGACCGGCGTGGAACCGGAGTTTTTCGTGCAGGAAGAGCTGCAGCACGAGGGGCTGACGGAGCTGATCGTGACAAAGGATATGACAGAGCGCAAAACAAAGATGATCGCGCTGGGGGATGCGTTTATTGCGTTTCCCGGCGGCACCGGCACACTGGAGGAGATCGCCGAGGTGATGTCCAAGGTGTCGCTCAGGCATCTGGATGCGCCCTGCATCCTCCTATAACCTGAATGGTTACTACGATGGCCTGAAAGCTCTGCTTACCCGGATGATCGAAAAGGGACTCTCCTCCCCGGAACGCCAGCAGGGAATCTATTTTGTAGAGGATCTGGAGCAGATCAAGGAAATTTTGCAGAAATCCTTTTGAAGATCCTGTTTAGGGTCGCTCTCTGCACACCTCCTGCCGCCCTGGCATAGACCGGGAAAAGGGGGAGTGCGATTTGGAACAGATTTTCCTGACGGCGGCCGTGCTGCTGCTGCCGATGCTCTGCACCACGGCCGGTGCGGCTGGTGTGTTCCTGCTGCGGAAGACCGGGGAGCCTGCCACCCGGCGGATGCTCTGCGGCATGGCGGCGGGCATCATGCTGGCGGCCAGCGTATGGAGCCTGCTTTTGCCGGCCATTGAGCGGGCAGAGCAGGGGCCGCTGCCTGCATGGGTCCCACCTGCCGTGGGCCTGCTGCTGGGTGCGGTGGGGCTTTTGCGGCTGGAAACGCTGGCGGGCCGCCTATTGAACGCCGGGCCGGGCCGCTGTGGGCGGATGGTGCTGGCAGTCACCCTGCACAACTTGCCCGAGGGCATGGTGGTGGGCCTTGCTGCCGCGCTGGCCCTGCGGGGAGAACCGGATGCCATCAGCGGGGCGCTGGCCCTTGCGCTGGGCATCGGGCTGCAGAACATTCCCGAGGGGGCTGCGGTCAGCCTGCCGTTGGCGCAGGAGGGCAGGTCTAAGCGCCGCGCCTTTGCGGCGGGGGCTGCCTCCGGGCTTGTGGAGCCGCTGGGAGGCCTGCTGGCCCTTGCACTGGCCGGGTGGGTCAGTGCGGCCCTGCCCTGGCTGATGAGCCTTGCCGCCGGGTGCATGGTCTGCGTGACGGCACAGGAGATGATTCCGGAAGCCGTGGAGGCAGACGAACCGGCGGGAGTCATCAGCGTGGTGGCAGGGTTTGCCCTGATGATGGCGCTGGATGTTGCCCTATAAAATATTCTGTAACACAAAAAGGAGACCGCGTGGTACGGTCTCCTTTTTGTCTGTCAGTGTGCTTCTAGTATTTCGGCCTGCAGGGTATCCAGCTGCTCAAAGCTGTACAGCCGGTTCAGCGCCTCCACCAGCTCCTTTTTGGAGAGCCGGGGCGGCAGGCCCAGCGCATTGAGCAGCTGGTATTTCCGCTCGGCACTGCCCGGGGTGCCGGAAAGCCCCCAGTTGTACAGGTCGGTGTAGGTGATCTGCCGACCCTCCGGGCGGGCAGGCGCGGCCCCGGCTTCTGCGCCCAGTGCATCCCGCAGACATTGCAGGACGATGGCATCGTCCACGCCTTCCACGCCCAGCAGGCCTTCCTTGCCGGGCTGGGGCTTCCGCTTTTCCTTGCCATGGATGGCGGGCACATAGGCCTGCACCACGTTTTCTGCCCCCACCAGACCGGTGATGTAGGTGCGGATGCGGAACCCGGCGGCATCGGAATCGGTGAAGAGGATCAGGCCGTTTTTCTTCGCCAGGGCTTTCAGCAGCTGCTGGCGTTTTTTGTCCTTGTAGATGCCAAAGCCGTCTGTCAGCAGGATCATGGCATCGGTCAGGTGGGAAAGGCGGGCGGCATCGTATTTGCCCTCCACCACCAGCACCCGGTCGGTGTGCAGCAGTTCTCGTTCGCTCATCGTCCGCTCCCCGCCAGCGCCAGACGGCAGAGTGCTGCTTCCAGCAGGGTCTGCACATCCACGGGCTGGCTCTTCAAACTTTTATCGAGGTCCAGCAGCACCTGCAGGCAGGTCTCCAGCTGGCCCAGCGTGTAATGCGATGCCGTTTCGGCTGAGCGCTTGAGCCGGTAGTCGCTGCCCTTGTAGCCAAAATCCTTGAACACGGCGGCGTAGCTCTTCCGTTTGGAAGCCCCCAGCTTGACCCGGTACAGGTCTACATAGCTGCCAATCATTGCGCCGGTGATGGCAATGGGCTCCTGCTGTAAGCGCAGCAGGGTCTGCAGCTTTTTGCAGGCACCGGTGGCGTTCTTGGCGGTGATCATCCGGATCATCTCAAACACATCCGCTTCCAGGCTCACGGTGCCCATCTCGGCCACCATGGCGGCGGTAACGGTCTGGTAGCCGGAAAGGGCACAGAGCTTGTCTACCTCATTTTCCAGCAGAAAGGGATCCTCGCCGCAGCGCTCCAGCAGGGCTGCGGCAGCGCCCTCGGGCAGGGTGGTATCCTGCGCCTTGGCCCGCTCAATGAGCATCATCTTCAGCTCGTAGGGCTTGGGTTTGGAGAGCTCCTCGACAAAGCCCAGCTTCTTGCATTCAGCAATCAGCTTTTGTGCCCGCTTGCCGGTCTTGAGCTTGCTGCGCTCCAGCTCGAACACACTGCCCAGCACCACCACGGCATTTTCCAGGCTGGCAAGGGTGCTGCACAGCTCGTCCAAATCCTTGTCGCCGTAGGCGGCGGGGTCAAGCTCGGGCAGTACAACCACGCGGCGGGTGCCAAAGAAGGAGATTGTGCCCGCTGCCATGATGAGCTGCTCGATCTCGGGCGCGGCACCGTCCAGCACGGTGGTCTCCTCATCCGTGTCAGCGCTCAGGATCCGGACGGCGGCAGACACTGCCTGCCGGACAAGATACCGCTCGCTGGAATAGAAATAGTAGACCGGACAGCCGCGGTCTGCCAGCTGGCGCAGTTTGGCTTCCGTTGCCACGGCGTGGCCCCCTTTCAGAAAAGAATACCTTATAAGTGTACCCACCGGGGCGGGAAATGTCAATGCAGGAGGCAGAAGAAAAAACGACAGATGTCTTTTATCGCTTCCGCAAACGTGATATACTGAAAGAAAACGGCCTGCGCCGGAACGGAAAGGGAAGAATACGGATGAAACGAGCCTATTTCAACTGCATCCTGCTGGACGGCACCGAACAGATGGAACCGGCGGCGCACAAGATGGTGCTGGTGGACGGGGAGAAGATCACCGCCATCGTGGAGGATACCGCCCCCTGTGAGGGGTATGAGAAGGTGGACCTTAAGGGCGGCTACCTGATGCCGGGCCTTATCAACCTGCATGTCCATCTGGCGGGCAATGGCAAGCCCAGCGCAAAGCCCCGGGATAACGCCGCACTGGTGCGCAGGATCCTGAGCAATGGCCTGACCCGGGCGGTGGCTTACCGGCTGGTGTGCAGTTACGCCAAGCTGGAACTGCTGGGCGGCGTGACCACCATCCGCACCGTGGGCGGTCTGGCAGATTTCGATACCCGCTGCCGGGACGACGCGGCAAAGGGGAAGATCCTGGCTCCCCGCATCCTTGCCGCCAACGAGGGCATCTCGGTGCCCGGCGGGCACATGGCAGGTTCGGTGGCAGTGGCGGCCCACAACAATGCCGAAGCGCTGGCCCAGCTCCGCAGGGCCGGTGAACAGAGGGTAGATCTGGTCAAGCTGATGATCACGGGCGGCGTGCTGGATGCCACCCAAAAGGGCACCCCCGGGGAGCTGAAGATGAAGCCTGAGATGGTCCGGGCTGTCTGTGATGAAGCCCACAGGCTGGGCTATCCCGTGGCTGCCCACACCGAATCGCCCGAGGGGGTGAAGGTGGCGCTGGAAAACGGCGTGGACTCCATCGAGCATGGCGCAAAGATGGATGAGGAGACCATCCGGCTCTACAAGGAGCGGGGTGCTTTCGTCTGCACCACCATCTCCCCGGCGCTGCCCTATGCACTGTTTGACCCGGCCATTTCCGGCGCTTCCGAGAAGGACCAGTACAATGGCAGGATCGTCTTTGACGGCGTGGTGGAAAGTGCCAGAACGGCCCTTGCCAACGGCATTCCGGTGGGTCTGGGCAATGACGTGGGCTGCCCCTACGTCACACAGTATGATTTCTGGCGGGAGCTGTGCTACTTCCACAAATACTGCGGCGTGAGCAATCAGTTTGCCCTCCACACGGCCACCCTGCGCAATGCCCGGCTGGCCGGTGTGGGGGATGTGACCGGCTCCATTGAAGCGGGGAAGAGCGCTGATTTCATCGTGACCCGGAAGAACCCGCTGGACGACCTGGCTGCCCTGCGCCAGCTGGAGCTGGTGGTCTGCCGCGGCCGTGCCGTGCACAAGCCCGCTCCCAAGCGGAACAAAACGGTGGATGCCCTGCTTGACCCGTATCTGGTATAAATGCTATAATATCCTTAAATTCCGTCCGTGCCAGAGCGGGCGCTGAAAGGATGAAACGCTTACGAAACGTCCCAAGCTAACATTGCAGCTGCAATACAATTCGCCGGTGATCCTGACCTTTTTTCTGCTCTCCCTGGGGGCTTTGTTCCTGGGGCAGTGGACAGGCGGCTGGACCACAAAGCACCTGTTCTGCGTCTATCGCGGTTCTCTGAAAGACCCGCTGTTTTACATCCGGCTCTTCGGCCATGTGCTGGGCCATGCCAGCTGGGATCATTTCCTGAACAATATGCTCCTGCTGCTGGTCATCGGCCCGCCGATGGAAGAAAAATATGGCAGCGGCCCCCTGCTCAAGGGCATCCTGCTCACGGCGCTCATCTCGGGTGTTCTGCAGTGTGTGCTCTTCCCGCATACGGCGCTGCTGGGGGCTTCGGGCATCGTGTTCATGCTCATCATGCTGGCATCGCTGTCGGGCTTCTCCGGCGGCATCCCGGTGACCATGCTGCTGGTGGCGGCACTGTATCTGGGCCAGCAGGTGTATGATATCATCTTTGCCCACGATAATGTGGCGAACTTCATGCACATCGTGGGCGGTGTGTGCGGCACAGCCTTTGGGTATGTGTATGCCATGCTGCCCCGGAAACGCAGGAGACCGGCTGCCAGAAAAAAGCGATGATCAACAAACGACCCCGGAAAGCTTGACTGCAGCTTTCCGGGGTCGTTTTATGGATTACAGTTCGTTCAGGATCCGCCGCGCGGCACGGATGGTCTCCTCGCTGGTCTGCCAGACCTCAAACTCGGAGAAGCCGGGCAGGCCCATGGGAACACCTTCCCGCCGGAAGATCATCCGGCTGTCCAGCACCTGCTTGCCGGACATGTGGAAGGCGTGTGCGCCTGTCTCAGCTGCCAGAGCCGGAAGATTGGCCGGGGTCACGCCCGCCCCCACCAGGATCTCAAGATCAGGCCCAGCGGTTTCCACCAGCCGACGGAGCAGGGAAGCGCCCGCCGGGGCGCTGGCGGCCTGCCCGCTGGTCAGGATGGTGCCAAGGTTCAGTGCTTTGGCCGCTTCCAGCGCCGCAAAGGGGTCTTTGCAGACATCAAAGGCACGGTGCAGGGTGCAGACGACCGGACGGCCAGCGGCCTTTGCAGCGGCCCGGGCGGCCGCGTAGATGGGGCGCAGCGCGTCCACGTCCAGTTCTCCCTCCGGGGTCAGCACACCGGTCACAATGCCGTCCGCACCCGCCTGCACCAGCGCTGCGGCGGTCTCGGCCATCTGGGTAAGCTCATAGCGGTCGTAGCAGAAATCACCGAATCGGGGCCGCAGCAGGGCACGCACCGGCAGGCCGGTCTCGGCCTTGACCTGCCGCACCAGCGCAAGGCTGGGCGTGGTGCCGCCGATGATCAGGTCGGCGCACAGCTCCAGCCGGTCGGCCCCGCCCCGCTTTGCCGCAAGGGCGCTTGCGACACTGTCTACACAAACTTCCAATGTGTAAGTCATAAATACCTCCAAGGCCCGTCAGCATCTCTACTGACGGGCCTTTCGTTGCTTTGATAAACTTAAACCATTCTGCCAAGGGCTCCCCTACTAGGGGAGCTGGCACGCGAAGCGTGACTGAGAGGTTTAATCCATTACTTTACACTTTCGAGGAACCGCACGAAACCGGCGCGGCCGGCTTCATCCAGCTTGTAGACACCGGCATCTGCCAGCACCTGCGCGAACACCTGGCCTACCTCATCCTGCAGGATCAGGTGGACGCTGTCGCTGTTCAGCTCAGGATGGCGGGCCAGGATCTCCTGTGCCCATGCGGCGTGCTTCTGCAGGGCTTCGGGGTACTGCTCGACAGGTACCCGGGCCACCAGCATATCTGCCAGATCGAACAGCTCCTGCTTCAGGCGGCTGGGAAGGACTGCCAGACCCATGACCTCGATCAGGCCGATGTTCTCCTTTTTAATGTGGTGGAGCTTTGCGTGGGGATGGTAGACCCCCAGCGGGTGCTCCGGGGTGGTGATGTTGTTGCGCAGGACCAGATCCAGCTGATATCTGCCATCCCGCACCCGGGCAATGGGGGTGATGGTGTTGTGGGGTTCGCCGTCCGTCTCGGCAAAGATGAAGCTTGCCTCATCGGTATAGCCGCGCCATGCGGTCAGGATCTTGTCGGCCAGCTCCACCAGACGCTCGTCATCCGCACAGGTCAGGCGGATGCAGCTCATGGGCCAGTGGACGATGCCGGCTTCCACATCCTCAAAGCCGGGGAACACCCAGCTCTTCTCGATGGGGGCCTTGGCCATGGCGAACTCGTAGTGGCCGCCCTGGAAGTGGTCGTGGCTCAGGATGCTGCCGCCCACAATGGGCAGGTCTGCATTGCTGCCCACGAAATAGTGGGGGAACAGGCCCACGAAGTCCAGCAGCTTGCGGAAGGTGGCCCGCTCGATCTTCATGGGGGTGTGCTGGCTGTTGAACACGATGCAGTGCTCGTTGTAGTAGACATAGGGGCTGTACTGCAGATTCCATGCGCTGCCGTTGATGGTCAGCGGGATGATGCGGTGGTTCTCGCGGGCGGGATGGTTCATCCGGCCTGCATAGCCCTCGTTCTCCACGCAGAGCTGGCATTTGGGGTAGGCGCTCTGGGGGGCCAGCTTGGCGGCGGCAATGGCCTTGGGGTCTTTTTCCGGCTTCGAGAGGTTGATGGTGATATCCAGATCGCCGTAGGGGGTCTTGGTGACCCACTTCACGTCCCGCTTGATGCGGTAGCGGCGGATGTAATCGGTGTCCTGGCTGAATTCATAGAACCAGTCGGTGGCGGCCTGGGGGCCCTCGCTTTCGTACCGCTCCTCAAAGTTGGCGCGGACAATGGAGGGGCGCGGGGTCAGCACGCCCATCAGCTTGGTGTCAAACAGATCGCGGGCGGTGGAATTGTCCTCGCACACGCCCCGGGCCACGGCATCGTCCACCAGCGTTTTCAGGATGCTCTCGAGGTCGGTGTAGCAGACATCCCCCTCGGGCTCGGTAAAGCTGTCCAGCTGCATGGTCATCAGCAGCTGATTGCGGATGTAGATCTCGTCATCGGGCAGGATGAGCCCGGTGTCCAGCCCATAGTTGACGAGCTGTTGAATGGCAGTAGAGATCACAGCACGGCACCTCCTTCCGGACGGATGGAGAGGATGTGGCACTTACCTGCGCCCAGAATGGCCTCCATCTCAGCCTTGAAGGCATCCAGCTTCTCCAGCGGCACAAAGGCCTGCACGGTGCCGGCAAAGCCGCCGCCGTGAACGCGGACAGCGCCCGCGCCGTTCAGGAAATGCTTTGCGGCGGCAATGGTCACAGCCACTTCCTGATGCTCCTTGTACCCGGCGGGGATGACGTTCTGCAGGTATTCCCAGCTGCTGGTGCCGGATTCGTTGACCAGCTGCAGGAAGGTCTCAAAATCACCGGCGCGCAGGGCGTTTACCTGCCGGGCAACGCGCTGGTTGTCGGCGTAGATGTGGAAAGCCCGGAGCACGGCACGGTCGCCGCACTGTTTGCGGCATGCGGGCAGATTTGCAATAAAGGTCTCAAAGGGCACATCCCGCAGGACTTCGCCGCCGCAGACAGCGGCCACGGCGCGGCACTCGTTGGGGATGGCGGCGTACTCATCGGTCAGGTCGGCGTGGTCTGCACCGGAATCCAGGATGCAGAGGGCAAGGCCTGCCTGAGAGAAATCCACCTGCACCGGCTCCACATCGGGGTGGGCAGGATCGGCAAAGTCGATGGTGATAATGTTGCCCACGCTGGAGGCCATCTGATCCATCAGGCCGCAGGGCTTGCCAAAGTAGACGTTCTCTGCCCACTGGCCGATCTGCGCAATGGCGATGGGGGAGACCTTTTCGGCCATGAAGCGGTCGTTCAGGATGACACCGATCAGCACCTCAAAGGCGGCAGAGGACGAAACGCCGCTGCCCTTGGGCACGTTGGAGGAGATGTACACGTCCAGGCCGGAGAGGGCAGCGCCACGCTCCTTGAAGGCCTCACACTCGCCCCGCAGCAGGGCCATGGTGGTGTTCTCTTCCTCCTTGCGGGCAGCAAGGTCGCCAAGGTCGATGACACAGAGGTCATAGCCCTCGCTCTGCACACGCAGCTGGTTCAGGCCGTTGGGGGCAGCGGCAGCGATCATGTCAATGTTCACGCTGCCGGCCAGCACCCGGCCATGCTGGTGGTCGGTGTGGTTGCCGCCGATCTCGGTGCGGCCCGGGGCGCTGTACAGTCCGGCTTCGGTGTGGGCACCAAAGGTAGCTTCCAGCCCGTCCAGCACTGCCGCATAGCGTGCGGCGTGGGCAGCGGTCTGCTCCGGCGAACAGCAGTAGAGGGAGGCCAGCCGGGCGGTATGGGTGCCGCCCGCCAGCTCCTGCTTCCAGACAGAAATAGGCTTCATCATGGCGCGTTCCTCCTCGTATAGGTGAATGATTCTTCAAAGGGCCAGGGCCCGTTCTTCTGATTCTATAATATCGGTTCTGTCGAGAAAAGACCATGTATTATTGTTGCATCTGGATGAAAGGTCAACGCAGTTCCGGCGGTCAGCTCCGGGGCGCGAAATCGCCGCCGGTAAGCCCGTCGAGGTTCAGCATCCCTTCCAGCGCAGCAATGTCGGTGGAAACATCCAGCGCATCGGAGGCAAACAGCTTGTCCAGCTGGTTTTCAAAGGCGGTGATGAGCAGATCCATGCTCCGCTCAATGCTCTGCTTTGCCTCAGTGATGTTGGAGCCCTGCACATCCTGTGCCGAAAGCTGGGCGTAGGTATTCAGCAGCTTCAGCGCGGTGGGCAGGTAGTAATCCATAAATTTCTGCAGCTGGGCTTTTTTGTCCGGGTCCTTTTTTGCCAGTGCGAAGATGCGGGCGCTGACATCCTCCAGCCGGGAGATCTTGGCCGTCATCACCGGGTCGGGGATGGCATCGTTGGCCTGCCGAAGCTGGCGCTGCAGGGCGGCATACTGATCCTCGGGAGCCGGTGCGGGTGCGGGCTCGGCGGGTCTGGGCGGCTGGGGCGCAGCGCCCCGCACCACCAGCGTGCCGGTGCGGTTGTCGATATAGGCATCGGCCCCGAAATAGCCGTGGTCGATGGCGCGCTCCACGGCGGCGCGGCCCCTGTCGGCATCAATGCCCGCGGCTGCAAAAAGTTCGTCCAGCGGGATATTATCCCGGGTCCCAACGATCTTGTCCAGCTGGCGCTCCAGCTTGCGGGCCTGCTTCATCCGCAGGCCCATGGCCAGCGCAGCGCCGCCGCCAATGGTCTGGGCCAGGGCGGTCAGAAACTCGCCCCAGTCGAACCAGTAGCCCCACAGGTCAATGATATCGGCAAGGCCTGCAAGGCCCACCACCAGAAAGATGCCGCCGAACATCGTGCAGAGGCTGGTCAGGGTCTTGTGCCACTTTTTGGCGTTCTGCTGCTCGGCAGTGGGCACATCGTGGCCGTAGACCGGCTCGGTGTCCCGGGCTGGCTGACCGGCCCCAGTGTCCTGGGGACGGAAATCGCTGGAATATTCCGCGTTCTCCTGCTCCTTTTTTTCGGCATCCCGGTCAATGGCACGCAGGATGAAAAACAGAACGCCCAGCGGTGCTGACATGGCGAATACTACCAGCAGGGCAATGGTGGGAATGTGGGCAAGGAAATGTTTGCTGCGTCTGGGCTCCATGGGGCAGAATCCTCCTAAAACAAAAAAGCCGTGTTCCACTTTATTATAGCGGAGCACGGCCCTTTTGTTAAGGGGGTAATTTATTTGTGGGAAAGGAAATTACTTCATCAGGCTGCAAACGGCCTCGGCGTAAGCGGCGGGATCATCCACGGGCAGGCCCTCGATCAGCTGTGCCTGTGCATAGAGCAGGCTGCTGTATTTCTTGACCTTGTCGGTATCACCGGCCTCCTGTGCGGCCTTCAGCACGGCGAACACAGGGTGGTTGATGTTCAGCTCCAGCACCTTGTCGCTCTTCACGCCCTCGCTGCCGGGCTGCTTGGAGAGCACCTTCTCCATCTCGATGGACAGGGGGCCGTCAGCGCTCAGGCAGACAGGGTGATCCTTCAGGCGGGTGGAGACCTTGACCTCCTTGACCTTGCCGTCCAGCGCGTCCTTCATGGCATCGAACAGGGGCTTGTTCTCGGCGGTAGCATCTTCAGCGGCCTTTTTCTCGTCCTCGGTCTCAAGGCCCAGATCGCCGCTGTTGATGTTCTTGAACTCCACGGTGCCGTCCTTGCCCTCGGCATCCTTGCGGGGGTAGCTGCGCATGATCTGCAGGCAGAACTCATCCACGTCCTCGGTCAGCAGCAGGACATCATAGCCCTTGTCCAGCACCAGCTCGGCGGCGGGGAGCTTGGCCAGACGGTCAGTGGAGTCACCGGCGGCAAAGTAGATGAACTTCTGCTCGGCAGGCATCTTGTCCACATACTCCTGCAGGGTGACCATCTTCTGCTCCTTGGCAGACCAGAACAGCAGCAGGTCGCGCAGCAGCTCAGCGTGCATCCCGTAATCAGAGTAAGCGCCGAACTTGATCTGGCGGCCGAACTCCTTCCAGAATGCCTCGTACTTTTCGCGGTCGTTGACCAGCATGGAGTGCAGCTCGTTCTTGATCTTCTTTTCCAGTGCGTTGTGGATCAGCTTGAGCTGGTTGTCCTTCTGCAGCATCTCACGGCTGATGTTCAGGCTCAGATCCTGGCTGTCCACAATGCCCTTGACGAAGCTGAAGTAATCGGGCAGCAGGTCTGCGCACTTTTCCATAATGAGCACGCCGGATGCGTACAGAGCCAGACCTTTCTCATACTCCTTGGTGTAGAAATCATAGGGGCGGTGGCCGGGCACGAACAGCAGGGCGTTGTAGTTGGCGGTGCCCTCGGTGCGGCTCACGATGACGCGGGCGGGGTCAGAATAATCGTTGAACTTATCCTTGTAGAAGCTGGCGTATTCCTCATCGGTGACCTCGCTCTTCTGCTTCTTCCAGATGGGTACCATGCTGTTCAGGGTCTCAAGCTCGGTGTAGGTCTCCCACTCCGGCTTGTAGTCCTCGGGCTTGGGATCGGGTTCGGGCTTCTGGCGGCTCTTTTCCCGCTCCATCTGGATGGGATAGCGCACATAGTCGCTGTACTTTTTGACGATGGCTACGATGCCGTATTCGTCGAGGAAGTTTTCGTAATTGTCGGTATCGGTGCTGTCCTTGATGTGCAGGATGATGTCAGTACCGGCGGTGTCCTTCTCGGCGGGGGTCAGCTCGTAGCCGTCAGCACCGCTGGACTCCCACTGCCAGGCTTCATCCGCACCGTATGCCTTGGAGATGACGGTGACCTTGTCGGCGACCATGAAGGCGGAGTAGAAGCCCACGCCGAACTGACCGATGATGTCGATGTTCTCGTCCTTGTTGTCCTTCTTGAAGTCCAGAGAACCGGAGTGGGCGATGGTGCCCAGGTTCTGCTCCAGCTCTTCTTTGGTCATGCCGATGCCGTTATCGGAGACAGTCAGCAGGCGATTGTCCTTATCGCGGGTGAGCAGGATGCGGAAATCGCCCTTGTTCATGCCCACGGAAGGATCGGTCAGGCTCTTATAATAAAGTTTGTCGATGGCATCCGAAGCGTTGGAGATCAGCTCACGCAGGAAGATCTCCTTGTTGGTGTAGATGGAGTTGATCATCATGTCCATCAGCTTTTTGCTTTCAGCCTGAAATTCTTTCTTCGCCATAATACAAAACCTCTTTTGTACAGTATTCAGATCCGGCCCCTCGCAAAAGGAGCGGCAATGCAAAAGAAGCAGCCGACGCTGCATCTTCTTAGCACTCATATCTTTCGAGTGCTAATATACACCGATGCGGGTCAAAAATCAAGGGGTTTCATAAAAAGTTCAGAAATGAACTAGAACAAAATGCCTTTTGTGCGTTGCTACAAAAAATTCATAAAGAAATAGTTGACCTTTCACAATTTTTAGCGTATACTGGTCAGCGGAAACAAACGAGGAAAGAGGAATATGTTATGGCAATGAAGCCGGAGATCTCCGTGAAGAACCTGCTGATGCAGGCATTCCTGACGGGCTGGGAACGCTCGGACAAGAGCATTTCGCAGGATGAATACTTACAGAGCGCCATTCAGGTCATCGAAGTGCTGCAGGTGGAACCTGAAAATGTCTACGCCGAGGAGGGCCTGGGCCTGACCGACGGCGATGAGGTGGATCATCTGGACGACCTGCTGCGGGCGGACGGCCAGTGGCTGTATTACGGCGTGGAGGAGGAAAACTTCTTCCTCATCCAGTGGTACCCGGACAAGGCTTCTGCCGAGGCCAAGCTGGCCGAGCTGGAAGCACTGGGCGACGGCAAGCAGTATCTGGTGGATCTGAGCCTGACCCGCGAAAATCCTTCGGCCGCTGAGAACTTCGGCAGCTCCAACCCGGTTCAGCTGCGGAGCTGAGCTCGGCGTTTCTGACAAAAAGAAAGGGAATTTTCCATGCAGCTTTCACAAACGGAACGGGAGCGCCTGTCCGCTATTCTGGAACAGTACGACCATCACCCCAAGGTGCAGGAAATGCGTGAGTTTATCCAGCACGGTGATGTGACCACCTACCAGCACTGCAAGAATGTGGTCGTGGTCAGCTGCTGGATCAACCACCGCTTCCATTTGGGAGCCGATGAGACCACGCTGGCCGTGGGGGCCTTCCTCCATGATTTCTATCTCTATGACTGGCACAAGCAGGGGTCTTTCCACGGCCTGCGGCATCTGTTTGAGATGCACGGCTTTTCCCACCCGGGGTCTGCCTGTGTGAACGCACAGCGGGTGTTCGGCATTACCAAAAAGGAGCAGAACGTCATTGCAAGCCACATGTGGCCCCTGACTTTCCGCCATATCCCGACCTGCCGCGAGGCGGTCATCGTCTGTCTGGCGGATAAATACTGCGCCATTGTGGAGAGCATGTTCCGCCGCACAAGGGTGGGCGCTGACGAAGAAGAGTGGTAAAGAAGCCGCCGCACTGTTCACATGAAAGAAAGCAAAAGACCAGAGTTGTAACGCCTTTTGGCGAAACAACTCTGGTCTTTTTTGCTGGGGCTTGTGCAACAGCCTCTTTGAAAAAGTGATCTTATTCTGCTCTCAGAGCCTTGACAGGGTCAGAGCGGGAAGCGGTTTTGGCGGGGATGAAGCCGCCCAGAATGGTCAGCACAGTTGCCAGCGCAACCAACACCACAGCGGCCTTCCAGGGCAGAACGGCCACTACGCTGGTGCCGACGGCGATCTTCTGGATGAGCATGTTGCCCGGAATGAGCAGCAGTCTGCTGAGGCCGATGCCCATGAGGCCCGAGCACAGGCCGATGATGAAGGTCTCGGCGTTGAACACCTCGGAGATGTTCCGCTTGGAAGCACCGATGGCACGCAGGATGCCGATCTCCTTGCGGCGCTCCAGCACGCTGATATAGGTGATGATGCCGATCATAATGGAGGAGACCACCAGCGAGATGGAGACAAAGGCCACCAGCATGTTGGAGATCATGTTGATGATCCTGGTCACGGAGGTCATCAGGGTGCCCACCACATCGGTGTACTGGATCACCTTGTCTTCCGCGCCCTGCTCACGCATGGCGGCATTGTAGCTGTCCAGCACATTGAGGACCTTAGCCTTTTGCTCGAAGTCCAGCGGATAGATGTTGATCTGGCTGGGGTCGTCCTCGCTGGCATAACCAAAGGCCTGCAGGTTGCTTTCATAGGTGGCGCTGGTGGACATCATTTTCGACTTCATCAGCTCCGCCAGATCGTCCTCGGTCATGTTGAATCGGATGGCATTCCGGAACGCATCTGCGTCGATCTTCAGCGCGCTTTCCATCTGGCTGCCCAGAGAGGAGAAGCGCTCGGTCATCTGGCTCTGCAGATTCGTGCTGATCTGGCCCATGGCCTGCTCCATGGCAGTGCCCAGCTGGGCCTGTAATTCGGCGGCGATCTGTTCCGAGAAGTTTGCCATCACGCTGCCCATGACCTGCTGCATGGCGGCAGTAAACTGCTCCTGCAGGGCAGCGGTATCGATGAGGCTGCCCATGGAATCCTTCATCAGCTGCTGGAACTGGTCGCTGGCAAGATACTGGTCAAAACCGATCTTGTCCAGCCCCAGAATGCCGTTGCCGATGATGTAATCCTTGTAGCCGGTCATTACCTTCTGGGCCAGCTGCTGCATCTTGTCGGCGGGGATGGAAATGTCCATGTTGGCGAACACGTCCGTCAGGGCGCTCATGTCGATGTCGGGCATTTCGGCCAGATCAAATTGGAAGCTGTCCGGGTCAATGAGGGAGGAAAAATCTACGGAACCGTCACTCAGGTCGAACGCGCCGCTCAGGTCAAGATCCAGCTTTCCGGGGTCGAACTGGAAGGCACTCTCGAGCTGGTCGGTGTCAATGGAGAAGAGGGAAGCCATGTCCACGGCAGCGGTCTGCTCGGTTCCAAAGGGTTCACCGTTCAGCACATTGGTCTGCGGGTCGGCAAGCTGGTCCTGCACCAGCCTGCTCTGGGCGGCGGTGTCCATGACATGCCGGGTCAGGGAGGCGGGATAGGCGATGCCGGAAGAAAGCATGGCGGCGGAGGCGTTCTCCCTGGGCTGCACCACGCCCACGATGGTCATGGTCTCGCTGTTGGCCACAAGCTCCTGCAGGAAGGCCTTGTCGTCCGATTTATCCACCCAGGTGCTGTGGGCATCGTCGTACTGGTAGCGGTCGGCCGCGTTGACCAGCTTGAAGGTACGGCCCAGAAAATCGCTGTACCGGTAGGTCTTGAAATCTTCGGGCACATCCACATTCTGGTTCTGGGCGAACTGCTGGATCATCTTGTCCAGCTCGGCGTTGTCCCGCAGGCCCAGCGCGTAGAGAGCATAATCGGTGATGGAACCATCCGCACCCAGCACGGCAACGCACTCGTTGTAGTTTTCGGGCCAGCGGCCTGCCTTGACCTCGTACTGGGAATGATACAGGGCATCGCTGGCGGGCAGCTGGTAGAACACGCTGGTGTTCATCATGCTGGCCATCATGTTATTGGTCGAGCTGGTGGAGCTGATGCCCAGAGCGGAAAGGGAGGAATCCGGGTTCACCTGCCGGATGCTGCCGTCCGGGTCCTGGCGGTAGATCTGGGGCTGTACATTATAGGAATACTCCACCGAGGAAACGCTCTCCCCGATGCTGCAGGCATCGCTCTCGAGGTAGGTTTTCAGGCTCTTCAGGTCGTTGGAGGTGATGCCGGAAACCATCTGGGTCACGAGCTGGCGCACCGGCACCATCCCCTCGCCGAGGTCGGGGGCGGCGGTCTGGCCGGGCAGGTCGGCGGACAGCAGGCTGGTCAGATCCATGCCGCTGCGCAGGATCTGCACCGGGTACTCGGAAAGGGTGTCCCGCTCCATATCAGCGATATACTGGTTGACACCGGTGGACAGGGAAATGATCAGCGCAATGCCGATGATGCCGATAGAGCCTGCAAAGGCCGTGAGCAGGGTGCGGGTCTTTTTGGTCCAGAGGTTGTTGAAGCTCAGGGTCAGCGAGGTCCACCACGACATGGAGGAGTGGCCCATGTTCTTGTGAACGGCAGGGGCAAGCTGAGTGGTGTCGGGCTCGTAGGGGGCGGTGTCGGAGCGGATGACACCATCCTTCAGGTTCACGATGCGGGTGGCGTACTGCTGGGCCAGCTCCGGGTTGTGGGTGACCATGACCACCAGCCGGTCCTTTGCCACCTCCTTGAGCAGCTCCATGACCTGGATGCTGGTCTCGCTGTCCAGCGCGCCGGTGGGCTCGTCCGCCAGCAGGATATCCGGATTGTTGACCAGCGCACGGGCAATGGCAACGCGCTGCATCTGGCCGCCGGACATTTCGCTGGGGTGCTTGTGCAGCTGATTGCCCAGTCCCACCTTCTGCAGCGCCTCGGTGGCGCGGCGCTTGCGCTCTGCGCCCGAGATGCCGGAAATGGTCAGGGCCAGCTCCACGTTGGCCAGAACGGTCTGATGGGGAATCAGGTTGTAGCTCTGGAACACAAAGCCGATGGTGTGGTTGCGGTAGGAGTCCCAATCGCGGTCGGTGTACTTTTTGGTGGAGATCCCGTTGATGACAAGGTCACCGCTGTCGTACCGATCCAGGCCGCCGATGATGTTCAGCAGGGTGGTCTTACCGGAGCCGGAGGGGCCCAGGATGGCGACGAATTCGCTGTCGCGCAGGTTCAGGCTGACATCATTCAGTGCGGTCTGTACAAGGTCACCGGTTTTGTATTCCTTGCGGATCTTTTTCAGTTGAAGCATAGGCAGGCCTTTCTTATGCGTGCCCGGCGGCGTGTGGGAAATGCCGGGCAAAAAACAAAATAACGTAGATATAGTATCAGATGAATGTGAACAAACCATTGCTTTTCGGGAAAGATGGTGTTATGCTGGAGAAGGTAAAAGAAACAAAAATCGACACTTTATGACGTAAATTATCAGAAATCAAGACGCAAAAAGCCGCCATTCCTGCACGGTTCGACGCATAGTGACGTTTTTTCGGGGATTGAATCTTTCCGCAGGGCCTTATAAAATAGTATCGTACAGTACGCACGGAAGAAAAGTGCGGCAGATTTAAGGCAAAGGGGAAGGTTGGATTGACGGAACGACTCGTTTCAAAGCTGCATGTCGCGCTTTTGAGCTACGACGAGCGGGAGATCCGCGTCCGGAAACATTATCTGGAGGAGCAGAATCCTGCGATCTGCTGTGTCTGCTTCCACAGCGGCGAGGAGCTGCTGCGGGAGCTGCGTCAGCAGCGCAGTGTGGATATCGTGGTGCTTTCGAGCCAGCTGGAGGATATGGATGGGTATGAGTTCCTCAAGCGGCTCAACAGCCTGCATAACCGCCCGCTGCTGCTGTTGCAGGGGGATGACTGGTACAGCGATGCCACGGCATCGTTCCTGCGGCCGGACGGCAGGCAGTACCTGCCGGAGCGCAGCAGCCTGCTGGATCTGCTGTTGGATCTGCGCAGCTCCACGGACATCGGCATCTTCTGGGTGCTGCCGTTCTGCAAGCAGCTTTATGCGGAGTGGGGCATCCAGCAGCCGGATGTAAACTGTGAATATCTGACCACCGCGCTGCAGGTCGTATGCGGCACGGAGCGGAAGCTGGCCGTGCGCAAGGAGATCCTGCAGACTGTGGCCGAGGAACACCACACCACAGTGGCCGCCGTGGACTGCGGGATGCGCCGCCTGATCGACGGGGTGGAAAAATACAACACCGAAGCCTGGCAGAAATTCAAGCAGGATTACGGCCTGATGGGGCATAGCGTTACCCTGGGCAAGCTGATCTATGCGGGCCGCCAGAAATTGATCGACAGCGGAACGCAGGGACGGAAGGCCGGACGATGAGAAAAAAGAGAGAGAACGGAATGGCAAAAGAGAGCGGGATGGGGGATTTCCCCCGCAAACAATTTGAGAGCGTGCTGCTGCACTCCCTGCGCATCATGGACCAGAACCGGGAATACCTGCAGATGCATCTGGCCCGGACCGGAGACGAAAGGACCCGGCAGGCGCTGGAGGATATGGGGCAGGAGAGCATCCGCCTGGAGCGCACCCTGCGGGAGATGATGGGTCTGCTGGAAGTGGAGATGAACGACAAGCCGTCCATGAAGCCGGTAGACCTGTGCTGGATCCTGATGGAGGCCGCCCAGATAGCCCCGGAGATCGAGAAGCAGCTGGACATCCGGCTGACCGTGGATCACAGCCCGTTCCGGCGCTGCTATGTCAAGGCGGATGCCCAGGAGGCCGAGCAGCTGCTGTTCCACCTGCTTTCCAACGCCCTGCGGGCCGTAAGCCCCGGCGGGCAGATCAAGATCCGGCTCACCCGGGACGACGAGGATCTGTACCTGATCGTGGAGGACGACGGCTGCGGTCTGCCCACCGGTGAAAACTGGATGGAGAACCGCCGCCGCTTCCTGGGCGGTGTGCAGGCAGGGCTGCTGCTCTGCCGCCGCTACTGCGCCCACATGGGGTGGGTGCTTTCCCTCACGCCGCGCGGTGCCGGAAGCGGTACCCGGGCAGAGGTGCGCATCCCGCTGGCCGGAACGATGTTTCCCATTGAGGGCAGCGTGGAACTGCACACCATCCATCCGGCACTCACCACAGCTGATGGCCTGCGCTGGCAGATCCTGCGGGAGCTTGCCCTGTTGTCCGATAAAATGGAATGATACGATATTCAGCGCCCTGCTCCGGGCTTTTCCGGGGCAGGGCGTTTTTGTGTAAAAATCACTCTGAGTAAAGAATCTTAACCGGAATGTAGAAAAACAGGGGGGCTGTATTCGTGAATTTAACAAAATGTTTAACTTTTTGAGCGGAAAATACTATTTTTTGCGTGTAAAATGTGGTGACTGGATTGATTGTATCCCGATTTTTGAGTATAATACAACTGTATTTTTATATTGTTCCTCAGGAGGAAAAGCAAGTGAGAGTAGGTCTTGACATCGGAAGCACCACCATCAAGTGCGCGGTGCTGGACGAACATGATGCGCTGATTTATTCAACATACGAGCGTCATTACAGCCATATTTTGGAAAAGGCGCAGGAGCTGCTGCGCCGCATCGATGCAGAGCACCTGCACGGAAACAAGGCTCTGCTGAGCATCTCCGGTTCTGCCGGTATGGGCCTGGCCGACAGCTGCGGCGTGCCCTTTGTGCAGGAGGTGTTCTCCACCCGTGTGGCAGTCAAGCGGTTTGTGCCCGCCACCGACTGCGTGATCGAGCTGGGCGGCGAGGACGCAAAGATCCTGTTCCTGACCAACGGCACCGAGGTCCGCATGAACGGCAGCTGCGCCGGCGGCACCGGTGCCTTTATTGACCAGATGGCCACCCTGCTGAAGATGAGTGCCGACGAGATGAACAAGGCCGCGGAAAAGGCCGAGCGCACCTATACCATCGCGTCCCGCTGCGGCGTGTTTGCCAAAAGCGACGTACAGCCCCTCATCAATCAGGGCGCGCGCACGGAGGATATCGCCGCCAGCATCTACAAGGCGGTGGTCAACCAGACCATTGCCGGTCTGGCACAGGGCCGCCCCATCAAGGGCAATATCCTGTATCTGGGCGGGCCGCTGACCTTCAGCAGCGTGCTGCGCAAGAGCTTTGATGAGGCGCTGGGGGTCACCGGAACCTGCCCCGAGAACAGCCTGCTCTATGTGGCGCTGGGTGCCGCCCTCTATGCGGACAAGGAGTTCGACCTCTCCGCAGTGGCCGACGCGCTGGACCAGTACGCCGCCACCGCTACTTATGCCAGTGAGCCTCCGCTCTTTGCCAACAAGCAGGAGTACGAGGAATTCCATGCCCGGCACATGTCCCACAGAGTGCCTCATGTGCCTTTCAGCGCCCAGTGCGGCCCGGTGCATATCGGCATCGACTCCGGCTCCACCACCGTCAAGCTGGTGGTGGTGGACGAGAAGAGCCAGATCCTGTACACCAATTACCAGCCCAACCTTGGCAACCCGCTGCCCCTGATCCGGGAACAGCTGATCAAGATCTACCGGGAGCACCCCGGCCTGCAGGTGGCCAGCGTGACCACCACTGGCTACGGCGAGGAACTGGTCAAGAACGCCTTCCGCTGTGATTATGGCCTGGTGGAAACGGTGGCTCATTTCACCGCCGCCAAATACTTTATGCCCGATGTAGATTTCATCATCGATATCGGCGGTCAGGACATGAAGTGCTTCAAGATCGAGGATGGTGCCATCAGCAACATCTTCCTGAACGAGGCCTGCTCCTCCGGCTGCGGCAGCTTTTTGCAGACCTTTGCTCAGGCATTGGGCTATGATGTCAAGAAGTTCGCCGCTCTCGGCCTGTTCGCAGACCGCCCCGTGGATCTGGGCAGCCGCTGTACCGTGTTTATGAACAGCTCGGTCAAGCAGGCCCAGAAGGACGGCGCTTCCATCGAGAATATTTCCGCCGGTCTGTCCATCAGTGTGGTCAAGAACGCGCTGTACAAGGTCATCCGCGCATCCAGCCCCGAGGAGCTGGGCCGCAGGATCGTGGTGCAGGGCGGTACTTTCTACAATGAAGCTGTTCTCCGCGCCTTTGAAAAAGAGATGGGCGTGGAGGTCATCCGCCCCGACATCGCGGGCCTGATGGGTGCCTACGGCGCGGCCTTGTTCGGCCTGCGCCAGAGCCATAAGAACCATCAGGAAACTTCCAGGATGATGAATCTGGCCGAGTTGGAAGCCTTCGACCAGAAGGTGGTCAGTGTCAAGTGCGGCGGCTGCGGCAACCACTGCCAGCTCACCATCAACACCTTTGCCGATGGCCGCAAGTTCATCTCCGGCAACCGCTGCGATAAGCCCGTGACCGGTAAGAGCGAAGATGACAGCCTGAATCTGTACGCCTACAAGCAGCAGCTGCTGGCCGGTTACAAGCCCGTGCCCGGCAAGCGCGGCTCCATTGGCATTCCGCTCTGCCTGAATATGTACGAGTTGCTGCCCTTCTGGCACACCTTCTGGACCAGGCTTGGCTTTGCCGTGCACACCAGCCCGGTGTCCAGCCGGGGGCTGTATCTGGCCGGTCAGGCCACCATCCCCAGCGATACCGCCTGCTTCCCGGCCAAGCTGAGCCACGGCCATATCAAGGCCCTGAGCCAGATGCACCTGGATGCCATCTTCTACCCCTGCCTGACCTACAACTTTGACGAAGGTCTGGGCGACAACCACTATAACTGCCCGGTGGTGGCCTATTACCCTGAAGTTCTGGCAGGCAACTGCCCCGAGCTGGAGGGCCAGAAGTTTATCTATGACTATGTGGGCATCCACCGCCCCAAGGACTTTGTCCGCAAGATGGCAAAGGAAGTCCTGCCCAAATACTTCGGCGGCATTTCCGAGAAGGAAGTGCAGGCCGCTGCCGATGCTGCCTACGCCGAGCACGAGGCCCACATGGCCCAGATCCGGGTCAAGGGCAGCGAGATCATTGATGAGGCACGCCGTCAGGGCAAGCGCATCATCGTGCTGGCTGGCCGCCCCTACCACGTTGACCCTGAGATCAACCATGGCATCGACCACCTCATCACCCGCCACGGCGCGGCTGTTGTCACCGAGGACAGCATCTCCAACCGGGTGGAAAGGTTCCCCACCAGTGTGCTGAACCAGTGGACCTATCACAGCCGCCTGTATGCGGCGGCCAAGTACTGCACCACCCAGAAGGATATGGATCTGGTGCAGCTGGTCTCCTTTGGCTGCGGCGTGGATGCCATTACCACCGATGAGACCCGCGAGATCCTGCAGGCAGGCAGCAAGCTCTACACCCAGCTCAAGATCGATGAGATCACCAATCTGGGTGCGGTCAACATCCGTCTGCGCAGCCTGTTCGCCGCTCTGGAGGAGCGCGACGAGGCGGCAGAGGAAAAGGCCGCCCCCAAGGCAGAAGCCTGATACATAGGAGGAACCTATGGAATACAATTATCCCAAATTTACCCCGGAGATGAAGCAGACCCACACCATCCTCATCCCCAACATGGCCATTACCCAGTTCCGGCTGCTGGAATACGCCCTGCGCTACGACGGCTACAAGTGCGAGATCCTGGGCAACTGCGGCAGCGCCGTGGCACAGCTTGGCCTGAAATACGTCCACAACGACACCTGCTATCCGGCCCTGCTGGTCATCGGCCAGTTTCTGGATGCCCTGAACAGCGGCAAGTATGACCTGGATCACACGGCCCTGCTCATCACCCAGACCGGCGGCGGCTGCCGTGCTTCCAACTACATCCACCTGCTCCGCAAGGCTTTGGTCAAGGCGGGTTATCCCCAGATCCCCGTTGCCAGCCTGAACTTCTCCGGTCTGGAAAAAGACAGCGGATTCCAGATGACCCTGCCGCTGGCTCGCCGCGCGCTGGCTTGCATTTTCTACGGCGATATGCTCTGTGCCCTGCGCAATCAGGTGGCCCCCTACGAGAACGAAAAGGGTGCCGCTGACCGGATGGTCGATCTGTGGGTCGAGCGTCTGGGCCGCGTTCTGCTGGCCGGCAAGGGCTTTACTGCCCGGGAAATGAAGCACACCTTCCCGCTCATTGCAAAGGATTTTGCGGCCATCCCCGTGACCCGGGTGCCCAAGGTCAAGGTGGGCGTGGTCGGCGAGATTTACGTTAAATACAGCCCCTTGGGCAACAACGACCTGCAGAAGTTCCTGGAGAGCCAGGACTGTGAGGTGAACTTCCCGGGCCTGATGGGCTTTGTGCAGTACTGCATCTTCAATATGGGCGAGGATCATGTCCTCTACGGCGGCAAGCTGGCCGTCAAGATGGGCACCGATCAGCTGCTTAACTGGCTGGACAGCGTGGAGCGTGCCATGCTCAAGGCCACAGCCGATGCCGGGTTCTATGCCCCCGGCCCCTTCAAGGAGCTGGTGGAAAAGCCCCACGGCATCATTTCGCTGGGGGCCAAGATGGGCGAGGGCTGGCTGCTGACCGCCGAGATGATCGAGCTGGTGCAGGGCGGCTACGGCAACATCGTCTGTGCCCAGCCCTTCGGCTGCCTGCCCAACCATATCGTGGGCAAGGGCATGGTGAACAAGATCCGTGCCCTGTATCCCAGCGCCAACATCACCCCCATCGATTACGACCCCAGCGCCACCCGGGTCAACCAGGAAAACCGCATCAAGCTGATGCTGGCAGTCGCCAAGGAGCGCCTGAACGCCCCGGCGCAGGCCGCCCCCCTGACGGCAGAAGAAATCGCCGGTGGGGCTCCCCGGGTCGAGACCACGGTATAATTCTTTCTAAACAGCAACACTCCCCTTCGGGCAGGACCGTGTGCCGCACGGCTCCGCCCGAAGGGGAGTGTTTTTTGTCTCAGCTGCAGAGATACCGCCGCTCGAACTCCTCAGCCGGGATGGCCTTGGAAAACCAGAAGCCCTGCGCGCCGTCGCAGTCCAGCGAGCGGAGGAGCTGCACCTGCTCCTCGGTCTCGATGCCCTCGCAGATGACGTTGTAGCCCAGCCGTTTGACCAGATGCACGATCTCCCGCAGAAAATCGGTGCCCCGCGTGTTGGAACTGCACCGGGTCAGGAAGAGTTTGTCCAGTTTGATGGTGTTCACGGGGATATCCACCATGTTGTTCAGCAGGGAACCGCCCGCGCCGAAATCGTCCAGCGAGGTCTGCATTCCATCGCTTTGGAAGGAGGAAAGCAGGCGCTTCACCCGGTCGTACTCCGAGACCACCGCCGTCTCGGTCAGCTCGATCTCCAACATCCGGGCGCTGATGTTGTGCTTTTCCAGAATTTCGCTGTACTCCTGGGTGGGGGCATCCTCCCGAGCCAGCACCGCCGAGGCATTCACCGCAATGGGCAGCAGCCGGTGCCCGGCCTGTGCATTGCGCTGCAGGAACTGGGCCACCTGCTCGAAGATGTACAGATCCAGCTCCACGATGTGGCCTGTGGATTCCAGAATGGGAATGAACTGGTCGGGGTAGACCATGGTGCCGTCCGGCTTGATCCAGCGGGTCAGCGCCTCGGCTCCAATGACAGAGAGATCCTTGGGCGAGAACTTGGGCTGGAGGTACAACTTGAACTCACCGTTCTCAAGCGCCTGCGACAGGCCGCTCAGCAGCTCACCGGTCAGGGTCTGCTTGACCTCCAGCTTTTTGTCAAATTGGACAGCAGACACGCGGGTGTTGCTGTGTACCTGCTTGCGGGCAAAGTTTGCCTTGTCGATGGCGGCAGATGCACTCAGGCAGCCGGGCTCAATGGCATACACACCCATCCGTACCCGCAGGCGCACCTCCGGGTAATGCTGGGCCTGATACTGCTCAAACTGGCGGCAGAGCGTGTCTGCATAGTGGAGCGGGCCTTTCTCGTCGCGGCAGGAGAGGTAGAGCACGAACTGGTCGCCCACCACCCGGCACAGGAAGCACTCGCCCCAGTGGCGGGCCGCCTCGATGAGGAAATTGCTGAATTCTTTCAGCAGCTGATCACCGGTGGCGTAGCTGTATTTTTCGTT
Source organism: Faecalibacterium sp. I2-3-92 (assembly GCF_023347315.1). Taxonomy (GTDB): domain Bacteria; phylum Bacillota; class Clostridia; order Oscillospirales; family Ruminococcaceae; genus Faecalibacterium; species Faecalibacterium duncaniae. Next base: position 1,885,622 of record NZ_CP094470.1, on the reverse strand, counting down.
GAAGTATTTGAAGTTCTCGAAGTCACAGTAGAAGATCTGGAAGCCCTCGGCGTAGCCGCCGATGATCTTGTGGAAGACCTCCTCCTTGAAACGGGAAAAGGCCAGCAGGCCGGTCAGCCGGTCAAACTCGGGGGCAGAGGACATGCCGCGGCTCACGGCGTTCACGGCCAGATGCTTGCTCAGGTAGGCGTTGATGATCTTGGTGATCTCGCCCAGCTCCCGGCGGTTCTGGGGAGTCCAGTACCGCTTGCTGCCGCACACCACATAGGCAATGGCACCCTGATACTCGCCCTCGCCGTACATGGCAGCGTAGACCACTGTCTGGGCCCCGCCCTGCATCAGCAGCGCGCGCCCCTGCGGCGAGTACATCCCCATGTTGTCGGCCTGCAGCACGGTGGTACCGTATTCATCATAGCTGTGGAACAGGGTCAGGAAGTCCTCCTTGGTATAGGATTCACCGTTCAGAGGCACCGGCTCCGCGCGGGGAGAGGTCCACTGGAACTGCCGGGAGATGCTGCGTTCCCGGATGCGGGTGTCCACAATGGTGATGCGGTCCAGTTGCAGCCGGATGCCGACGATCTTCAGGAAGAGGGGAATGGCGGTCTCAAAGCTATTGTTCTTCTCGAAAAGTTCAAAGGCGGTGGAAATCAGGTCGTTGTGCAGGTAGCGTGCATCGATATCAGCCGTTTCCGGGGCGGCAGGAACCGCCTGGGCATAGCGCCGCAGATTATCGCAGAACACATACTGGTTGCGGCCGTTCTGTTTGGCCTGATACAGGGCCCAGTCCGCGTTTTCGAACAGCTGGTCAAAGGAATAGCCCGCCGTGTTTTCGGGCAGGAAGCAGGCACCGATGCTGCAGGTCATCCGGTAATCGTTTTCCCAGAACTTCACCTGCTGCACGGATTCCGAAAGCTGGCGGGTCTTCTGGAGCAGGGTGGTGTTGGGGATATCCTTCAGAAACACCACGAACTCATCGCCGCCGAACCGCACCAGAATGTCGCTGGAGCGGAACAGGGTGCGCAGCAGCCGGGCAAACTCCTGCAGGACCTTGTCGCCGAACAGATGGCCGTAGCAGTCGTTGACGTTCTTGAAAAAATCCAGGTCGATGACCAGCATTCCGCAGGAGGCATAGGGATCTTTGGCCTGCAGATAGCGGTCAATGAGCTCCTTGCCGGTGCGGTTGTTATACAGCTGGGTCAGGGAATCGTGGCGGGCCTGCTCCAGCAGCTCCTGGGTCTGATTCTTCTGGTCGGTGATGTCCTTTGCGTAGCCCACATAGAGCGTGCCGCGGGCGGGGTCCTCGACCGGGCGGGCATCCACCTCCCGGGAATAATACACCCCCTCCGGCGAGACAAAGCGCATCTCCAGCGGGCCGTACAGCTCACCGGTGAGCAGGGCGCGTATCTTCCAGCGGTCCTCCGCGAAGATCGTGGCGTGCTCCGGCTTCTCGGAGCCAAGGTAGGCATCCAGTGTCTCCAGCGTGCAGCTCCGGGTATCGTAGACCCGCAGCTGATCCAGACGGGGGTCATATTCCAGCAGGAAAAACCACCGATGCACAAGAAACTGCATCAGCAGGGGATTGTTGATGATCGAATCGATAAACCGAACAGGGATATCCATGGCCGATTCCCCACTTTCCGCTTTTTAACCAGTATAACAAAATATGGAAGATGCATCAAGGCAAAACACAAAAAATTCATGGAAAGTGAAAGAAATTTTACCGAAAGCTCTGTCGGAAACGGTTTCGGTGCTCCCGCTCAGGCCGGAACGCCCCACAGCTCGATCGTGGCACCGGCGGCAAGCCGGACGTTGGTGTCCACGGTCAGGGTCAGCCTGCCGAGCTTTTGGCTGGCATCCACATTCTGGCCGCCGCTTCCGGCAGGCAGAACGACCGCAGGCGGTGCACCCGTGGTGCCGGATGCGGCAAAACAGAGATACTGGCCGAAGCAGGGAAGTGCCTGAAAGCTGGCAAAGGTGCGGGTGGGCGGGCTGCTGGCAGCACAGGGGGCAGAAGCACTGAGCAGCTGAGCACCATCGCTGGTGCTGCACACCCAGTGCAGCGTGCCCTTGGATTGGCTGCTGCCTGCCTGAAACAGCACCTTCAGCGCCTGCAGTTCGGTGGGAAAGGTGCGCTCAAAGCTGGCAGCGGCGGCGTTCAGGGACACCTTTTCCAGCAGCTCCCACTGGCCGGGATCGCTGGGGTCACCCTTTGGGCCCTGGGGTCCGGGTTCTCCCTGCGGGCCTTGCGGGCCGGGCTCTCCTTTGGGGCCGGTGGGTCCTGCGGCACCGGGTTCTCCCTGTGGTCCGGGGTCACCCTTTTCGCCCCGGAATGCACCGCTTTCCACAGCTGCTTTCAGCCGGTCGAGCAGGGCCTGCCAGGCGGGCGTGCCGGGCTGGGGCAGGGTGCTGTCCTCAGTGCCGGAGTTTTCGGCCACGCAGTAGCACACGTCCGCGCTGGTCAGGGTGCGGGTGCCATCGGTGCCCTCAAAGGTAATGTGCCCCTCCCCGGGCACAGCCGTGATGAGGGCGGGCACCTCCACAAGGCCGTCTGTCACCAGCGTGGAGGGGGCAGCGTTCCCATCCGGCAGGTGCCAGAAGGCCCGCAGGGTCATGCCCTGCCACTCGCCGTCGGCTTCCACCCGCAGGGCGTAGATGCCCTGGTTTTTGGTGTAGCCGAAGCGGAGCAGGCCATCGTACCCCTGCAAAGCAGCCCCGCCGCCCGAGGATAAATGGATCTGACGTTCGATCATACAGTTTCACTCCTTTTGTCGTGTTTTTTGCGTTCAAAAAGCTTGACTTTGGTTAGAGTTTCCGGTAAGATTGTGAAAAGACCGCAGAAGGTTTGGTGGATAAAATCTAACCAAAATCAGCTTGTGAGGCTATAATATCTGATTGAATTCAGAAAGTCAAGGGAAAATCTGAATCCGGTTAGAAAACCGGCGTTCTGCACAAGAAGGAGTGCAAAATTTGTGTTTTATGACTGCTACACGGCCCTGTGTCAGGCCAGAGGCATCAGCCGCAGCCGGGCCGCGCAGGAGATGGGCTTGAGCAACTCCACAGTGACCAAATGGAAAAACACCGGGGCGACCCCCTCGGGCGAGACGCTGGCCAGGGTATCCGCCTATTTTGGCGTGCCGGTGGGGGAACTGCTGGGCGAAGCCGTCCCGTCGGTGCAGGAGGAGCGGAAGCTGCCCGAAGGGGCTGTCCCGTTCGACCCCGCCCTCACGGCTCCGCTGCTGGGCACGGTGCGTGCGGGCCTGCCCATGTATGCGGAAGAAAACATTGAGGGCTACATCCCCATCACCCGGAAGGACGGGGCACGGTACTTCTGGCTCCGTGTCCGGGGCGACAGCATGAATGCCGTGGGCATTTCGGAAAACGATGAGATCCTGGTGCGGGAGCAGCCGGAGGTGGAAAACGGCCAGCTTGCCGTGGTGATGGTCAACGGCGATGAAGCCACCGTGAAATATTTCCGTCAGGAGGGGAGCCTTGTGGTCCTGACCCCCAAAAGCTTCAACCCCGTGCACCAGCCCCAGATCTATGATCTGAAACGGGTGCAGGTGCGGGTGGTCGGCCTTGTGGTGGAGTGCCGCAAGGTGTTCTGAAAAAAAGAAGATGGCCCCTGCGGGGCAGAATAGGAGGCTCGCTATGAAATGGAGGACCGTTCTGTGCACAGCGTTGTTTTTGTGCGGTACCGTGCTGCTTTCTGCCTGCGGCGGGGGAGAGGTCCCCGCGCCTGCGGAACCGCCCGCTTCCAGTGAGGTATCGGCTCCCTCTCAGCCGGAGGAAGTGCCCGCCCCCTCGGAATCGGCTTCTTCCAGTGAACCGGAGCCGCTTCCGGAACCGGAACCGCCCAAACCGTGGGATGGCATGGTCGTCCCGGAAGAATGTAAGGCAGAGTGGAAAATAGAGCAAGGCAAGCTGGTATTGGTCAGCTATGAGTTTACGAATGGGGCAAATGTGCTCCTTCCGACGGGAAAGCCGTACAGTATCGGTGCGAACTGCTTTATGAAAAATTGGAAACTAACCGGGATAACGATTCCAGAAGATGTGATTGAAATTCAGCAGTCTGCATTTCAAGAATCTGGGCTAAAACAGATTTACATACCAGCCAGTGTTAAAGAATTGAAAAACGATATATTTGCGGACTGTTATTCACTTACAACTGCAACAATTGAAAACACACCAATGACAGGTCAGCGCATATTTGCCCGGTGTAGAGCCCTGCAAAGTGTGCAGCTTGGCGAGGGTGTGATCCGGATTGAAGAAGGCGCATTTGAACATAGTGGCCTGAAAAAGATCACTCTGCCGGGAACATTGTCGAACGTAGAGAAATATGCATTTGATTACTGCAATTTGAAAACGATCGTTTATAACGGTGATTGGGAAGCAAAGAAGAGTACACTGACAATTGGTGAACAAAACGAGGCCTTGTTAACTGCAAACCAAAGTTAAACCACCAAAAACAAACGCCGTCTCTTGTGCAAAAAGGCAAGAGACGGCGTTTTTGCGTGGAAAAGCAGAAGCGAAAAATCAGCGATGAATAGCTTGTTTATCAATTTGACCGGAATTTGTGCAACAAAAAAACCTATAAACCTATTGACATTCTGGGAAAATGGGTATATCATACGGCCAACGGAAACACACATCCGCAAGATCAGGAGAAAAGGAGGGGAACAGACATGGACTGGAATGTGATGGTGCAATATCTGCCGCAGTATGAAAAAGCGGCCTGGCTCACCCTACGTCTGGGTGTGGCCGGTATCTTCTGGGCCATCCTTGTGGGCCTTGTCTGCGCCGTGCTCCAGTACGAAAAAGTGCCGGTGCTGCGCCGTATCGTGGGTGCCTATATCCAGCTCAGCCGGAACACGCCGCTGCTGGTCCAGCTGTTCTTTCTGTATTACGGCCTGCCCAAGATCGGCATCAAGACCAACGCCGAGCTCTGCGGCATTGCAGGCCTTGCCTTTCTGGGCGGCAGCTACATGGCCGAGGCCTTCCGCAGCGGGCTGGAAGCCATCGAACCCATCCAGACAGAAAGTGCCCTGAGCCTTGGCATGAGCCGGCTGCAGACCATGCGCTATGTGGTGCTGCCGCAGGCGGTCTCCATCAGTATGCCGGCCTTTATGGCCAATATCATCTTCCTGCTCAAGGAGACCAGCGTGTTCAGCGCCATCAGCCTGATGGATCTGATGTTCACGGCAAAAGACCTCATCGGCCTGTACTATAAGACGGCCGAGAACCTTTTCCTGCTGGTGGTGTTCTACCTCATCATCCTGCTGCCGGTGTCCCTGCTGGGCAGCTGGCTGGAAAGGAGGCTGCGCTATGCCGGATTTGGGTCTTGAAGTCCTGCTCAAGGGCAAAAATATGGTTCGCCTGCTGGGCGGTCTGGGCGTGGCGCTTAAGATCAGCGCTGTGTCTGTCCTTCTCAGCCTGCCGCTGGGCATCCTGCTGGGTGTGCTGATGACCTTCAAAAATCCCGTCCTGAAAGCCATCCTCCGGGTGTATCTGGAATTCATCCGCATCATGCCCCAGATGGTGCTGCTCTTTCTGGTGTATTTTGGCACCACGCGGGCCTTTGGCTGGGATCTTTCCGGCGAGACGGCGGCGGTCATCGTGTTCGTGCTCTGGGGCACGGCCGAGATGAGCGACCTCGTCCGCGGTGCCCTCATCGCCATCCCGAAGCATCAGTATGAGAGCAGCGAGGCGCTGGGCATGAGCCGGGCGCAGACCTATTGGTACATCATCATCCCTCAGACGGTGCGGCGGCTCATCCCGCTGTCCATCAACCTTATCACCCGCATGATCAAGACCACCAGCCTGGTGTTGATGATCGGTGTGGTGGAGGTGCTCAAGGTGGCCCAGCAGATCATTGAGGCCAACCGCACCGCCAGCCCCAACGCGGCGTTTGGCATCTACCTCACCGTGTTTATCCTGTATTTTCTGGCCTGCTGGCCCATCAGCCTGCTGGCCGGTTATCTCGAAAAGAAATGGAAGTGACTGTTATGGCAGAGCCGATCCTGACTGTAGACCATCTGGTAAAAAGCTACGATGGCAAGACCAATGTTCTGGATAATGTCAGCTTTGCCGTCAAGCCCGGTGAGGTCATCGTTGTGGTGGGTCCTTCCGGCTGCGGCAAAAGCACCCTGCTGCGCTGTCTGAACGGTCTGGAGCCGGTGCAGGCGGGCCGGGTGAAGCTGGGCAGTGAGACGGTCGCCTACGGCGGCAAGAATCTGGCGGCCCTGCGCCAGCGCATCGGCATGGTGTTCCAGAGCTATGAGCTTTTCCCGCACCTGACCGTGCTGGAAAATATCCTGCTGGCCCCCACCAAGGTGCAGAAGCGCCCCCGGGCTGAGGTGCAGCAGGAAGCCGAGGCCCTGCTGGACCGCGTGGGCCTGCTGGCCAAAAAGAACAGCTACCCCCGGGAGCTTTCGGGTGGTCAGAAGCAGCGTGTCGCCATTGTGCGCGCGCTCTGTATGCACCCCGAGATCCTGCTGTTCGACGAAGTGACCGCCGCCCTTGACCCTGAAATGGTGCGCGAGGTGCTGGATGTCATGCTCGACCTGGCCCGTGAGGGCAAGACCATGGTGATCGTCACCCACGAGATGCAGTTTGCCCGGGCAATTGCCAGCCGGGTGCTGTTTCTGGACGATGGCCGTATTGTGGAGGAAGCGCCCCCGGCGGACTTCTTCGACCACCCGCAGACCGAACGTGCACAGCGTTTCCTGCGCACGTTCATCTTTGATGCGGTTGCAAAGCAGTGAGAAATGCGCAGCAGCCCATTTCCACTTTGAACCTTTTTGTCTGATGCTGTGAAATGATGTCACAGATCATGGATGGATTTTTATGTGGGAAAGAAAGGAAAGGAGTTACTACCATGAAAATTAACAAGATCTCTCGCCGTGCCTTCCTGCTGGGTCTGGGCGCAGTTTCCACCGCCGCCCTGCTTTCTGCCTGCGGCGGCAGCGCATCCTCCTCTTCTGCCGCATCCGGCTCTGCTGCATCCGGCAGTGCCGCAGCTGCTGGCAGTGACGTGTTCCGCACGCTGGACGAGATCAAGGCGGACGGCACCGTGAACATCGGCGTTTTCTCCGACAAGAACCCGTTTGGCTATGTGGACGAGAACGGCGAGTATCAGGGTTATGATGTCTACTTCGCCCGTCGCCTGGCCGAGGATCTGGGCGTGGAAGTCAACTTCGTCTCCACAGAAGCCGCCAACCGCATTGAGTATCTGCAGACCGGCAAGGTCGATATCGTTCTGGCAAACTTCACCGTCACGCCCGAGCGCGCTGAGGAAGTGGACTTTGCATTGCCCTACATGAACGTTGCACTGGGTGTCATCTCTCCCGACAGCAATGTCATCACCAGTCTGGACAACTGGAACGCCGACGATCAGATGATCGTCATTTCCGGCACCACCGCCGAGACCTACCTGACCAAGGAATATCCCGACATTCCCCTGCAGAAGTATGATTCCTATGCAACCGCCAAGAACGCCTTGGAAAACGGCAATGGCGCTGCATGGGCCAACGACAACACCGAGGTCATCGCCTTTGCAAAGCAGAACTCCGGCTACACGGTGGGCATCCCCTCTCTGGGCAGCCAGGATACCATTGCCCCCGCTGTGAGCAAGGGCAACACCACCCTGCTGGACTGGATCAACGACGAGATCAAGAGCCTGGGCGAGGAGAGCTTCTTCCACAAGGATTACGAGGAGACGCTGGTGGATACCTACGGCCTTGACTATGAGGATGAGCTGGTCGTTGAGGGCGGCGAGACCAACGCCTGAGCCTGAAAACGGAATCGCGGATAAATAAGAAACCCGGGGACAGCGTCACAGCTGTCCTCGGGTTTTTGTGCGTTCGGGAATCTTACACTTCCTCGGTCTCATCATCCTCGTCGTCGTCCTCTTCGTCGGCGAGAGCTTCTGCATGGATGCGCTGGCGCAGGCGGGTGCGGAACTCCTCGGCGGGGATGCCGCTCTGGTTGGGGGTCAGGTCCGGGGCGGGCTTGCCATCAGGCAGGTGGGCACCAAAGGCCGGCACAAAGAAGAACTTGCGCACGACAAAGATCAACGCAATGGCACCCACGCTGATGAGGTTATCCAGAGCCGATTCGTGCCCGACCACCATGTGGCGGGCAATGGCGTAGAGCAGCACTTCCAGGCTGCTGCCGGGGCTGTGCTTGGCCAGCATCTTGATGAACTCCACGCCGATGACGATGTCCAGCGCCCGCTCAAGGAAGCCGCGAATCTCTACATCGTTGCCATCGAACAGCAGGCCCGGCATCCACTTGAGCAGGGGAATGAAGCTGAGCAGCAGGCCGATGAGCACCAGCCCGGACAGCACAATCTCCAGCAGGGTGGCGGCCTGAATGATATAGCTGCGCAGTGCCTTGCGGCTGCGGCTCTCAACATGGGAGGAGTGCGGGGTGTCGGAAGGATGGGACATGATGCGGCATCTCCTTTGCTCAAGATCGTGAAACGAAAAAAGCTGACAAACTTTTCTTAAGTCTAGCAAAGGATTTGAGCAAAGTCAATGAAATGTGCCGAATTTTCTGGGAATTACTGGACGGCCACATAGCCGGAGTGCTCAATGCAGGAACGGCCTGCATCGGTGGAGAGCCACTCGTAGATCCTGCGTTCCGGGCTGTCGGCAGCGGAATCCTGCAGGATGGCGGCATAGAACTCGTTGCACAGCGGGTAGCTCTGGTCGGCGATCGTCTCGTTGGAAGGGGTCACGCCATCCACGGCCAGCAGCCGCAGACCGGGCTTGGAGTACATCTGGTCGATGTAGTAGTAGACCGAGAAACCGATGGCGTTGGCAGAGTTGTTATACTCTGCAATGCTGTCCACCAGCTCGCCCATGGCGGTGGGGGCCAGCTCGGTGGGGGCCTCCATCAGCGGGCCGTCCTGGATCAATAGCTTCTGGAACAGGGTCTGGCTGCCGGAGTCTGCCCGCCGCTGGAATGCAATGATCTCCTGATCCTTGCCGCCCACATCTTTCCAGTTGGTGATCGTTCCGGCATAGATGTCCTTGAGCTGCTGCCGGGTCAGGCTCTGCACAGGGTTGTCCTCGTTGACGATGAACACCAGCGCGTCCCGGCCAATGGCCTTCTGCTCCAGCGGGTCACCGTCTGCCTTCAGCTCCTCCTTGACGGATTCCGGGGCCTCGTAGGCGATGATGAGCTTGACCGAATCGCCGTAATTGTTGCCGTACAGGCCCAAGTTGCGCCAGGCCTGGGCCGTGGTGTTGGTGGTCACGGCGCTCCGGGCGGTCTCCAGATCCAGCCCGGTGGTGTCGGCCATGATCTGCGCGATCAGCGGGATGCAGGCCGTGCTGCCATCCGTGATGGGAAATTCATCCACGCTCAGGATGGGCTGTGCGGGCACTTCACTGGCGGCAGAAGAGGCAGGGGCCTCAGAATCAGGCTGAGACGGTGCCGCCCCCGAATTAGAGGAGGCAGGCACGGTGTTGCAGGCGGAGAGCAGGGCTGCGGTGGATGCCAGACCCAGACCGGTCAGGAACGCGCGGCGGGAAATTTTGACAGTACGCATGGAAAAACCTCCTTAGAAGAAACCGTTGTCCATTTCGTCGTTGCTGGAAGCGAAGATGCTCTCGGCGTAGAGCCACTGGCCGGTCAGGTCCATCCAGCCGTAAGAAAAGCCCTTGCTGGCGGCAAACACACCCTCGGGCAGGCCGTTGGCTCTGTCGGCATAATAGGTGCTGCAGCTGCGCAGCCCGCCCACGACGACATTGCCGTCGCTGTCCAGGATGTCATACAGCCAGCTGCTGCCGGGGCCGTTGCAGCAGCCGTAGAAATAGAGTCCATCGGCTGTGGAAAACAGGGGATAATAATGGGTGTAGGTTTCTTCCAGCGTGCGGGGATCCAGCGTTTTGTGGGTGCCGTCCGGCCCACAGATCTGGATGGCCGTGTTCACATAGTTGTCGTTGTCGTCCTGCGCGACCCAGACCCAGCCGTTTTCGGCATAGATATGGGCCCGCACTTGGTTCTCCACCGGGTCGATGGCGGTGTCGGTCAGCAGCACGCCGGTCTGCCGGTCGAACACCCGTACGGTGCCGTCTACGGCATAGATGGCCAATGTGGCATCATCCGTATTGGCATCGTAGAGGTCTTTCTCCTCGCCGGTGAGCAGGTCGTGGAACAGATACCGCCCCGCCATTTCGGGGGTGGAGGCATCTGGCTCCGTGATTGCTGCGCCGGGCACATAATACCGGATGGGCTGGTCGTATTCGCAGAGCACAGCGCTTTGCTCCGTGCTGACCAGATCCACCAGCTGATATCTGCCATCGTGATACAGGCTGACCGTGCCTGCACCGGTGTACTGCTGGTAACCGGTCAGCTCCTCGCCGGTGGTGGGGTTGTACAGGCTGTCGGCACCCGTCGTGCCATCCTCATTGTAGTGGCTCACCACCAGCCAGTCGGTGGGGGCGGAGCTGTCGCTGCTGCTGGCATAGAAGCTGGAAAGGGCGGACAACTCTGCCTGATAGACCACCTCGCCCTGCCGATCCTGCACCTGCACGGCGCAGTAGGCGGTCAGATCATCGCCCCATTCGTTTTCCTGCACATAGTCTGCCGGGACATTGCAGACTTCAAAGGCCAGATAGCTGCCTGCTATGCTGCATCCGTAGGCGTTTTCGGGCACAGCCAGCTCCTCGCCCGTGGCAAGGTCGATCACCCGGCAATCGCCTGCGGCGTGGTTGTTGCAGGGGGCATAGGCCATCTGTTCCGGTGCGGTCAGGACCAGCAGGCTGCCGGTCAGGACAGCATCGTAGGCACGGTCAAAGGTCAGGATCTCCCTGCCGCTGCGGTCACACAGGGCGGTTGCCCGCCCGGTGGGGGTGCCGGGGTCCGACCACTGCCGCAGATAGTACCGCACGGTGCCGGTCAGGGTATCCGGCACCAGATACACGGTCTCGCTGCTGGCGGCCTGATACAACACGGTATTGCCGCAGAGCACGGTGTTGCCGCCGTTGGAGCCGTTGCTGTACAGGATGCGCAGCTTGCCGTCGTCCAGCGAAGCGGCAGCGGGGCCGGGCGCTTCCTCAGCCTGCGCGGGCTTGGAATCGGGCAGGGGCGAGGCCGGAGGCAGCAGGGAGCAGGAGGCCAGCAGCCCTGCCGCGGCAGACAGGCTGAGCACTGCACAGCCGATGCGGAGAACAGAACGTTTCATAAGCGTACCTCACAGGTTTGGCAGAATTTAACTTTCCTATCCTGATTATAATACGAATAAACCGGACGTTCAATTGCAATCGAACGTCCGGTCATGGTTACAGTTTTGTTACAGGGTTCGCTCAGACCTCGGCAGCCTCGGCTTCGTCCATCCGCACCAGCTGGCGCAGGAAGGGGAAGAGGAAGGGCACGGTGACAAAGAAAGTCAGCACATCGGCGATGGGCTGGCAGATCTCAACACCCAGCAGCCCAAAGGCCCGGGGCAGGGTGAGGATGAGTGGGATGAAGAACACGCCCTGACGGCAGCAGGCCAGAAAGGTGGCCCGGCCCGATTTGCCGATGGACTGGAACAGCATGTTGCCCGCCACGATCACGGGCTGCAGCAGCATGGCAAAGCACTGGAAGCGGAAGGCGGGCAGGGCCACGGCGGTGACTTCGGGATCATCACGGAAAAGGCGGATGAGGGTCTCGGCATTGAACCAGCAGACGGTAAGAATGACAGAGAGGAAGCAGAAGCTTGCCGCCATGGTAAACAGGCAGGCCTGCTGCACCCGGCGGTACTTTCTGGCACCATAGTTGAAGCCTGCCACCGGCTGAAAACCCTGACCGGTGCCGATGGCCACCGAGATGATGAACATGAAGATGCGGGAAACGATGCTCATGCCGGCCACGGCAGCGTCGCCATAGCCGCGGGCGGCGATGTTCAGCAGCATTCCGCCAATGCTGTTCAGGCCCTGACGGCCAAAGCTGGGCATACCGGTCATCAGGATGGTGCCGAACTCCGCCGGGCTGTGGGTGACTGCCGTGATCCGGAACTGGCTGACCGTTTTGCCCCGCAGGAACATGGACAGCAGGATGCAGAAGCTGATGGTCTGGCTCAGGGCCGTGGCAAGGCCCGCACCGGCGGTGCCCATGCCCAGCCCAAAGATGAACAGCGGGTCCAGCGCAATGTTCAGCAGGCCGCCGGTGACCAGGCCGATCATGGCAAAGCTAGCCTTGCCCTCATAGCGCAGGATGTTGTTCATCACCAGACTGGACATCATAATGGGAGCGGCCAGCAGGATGTACCGCGCGTAGGCACAGGCATGGGGCAGAATGGTCTCGGTGCTGCCCAGCAGCATCATAAAATCGGGCAGGGTGAGCAGGCCTGCCGCTGTGATGATGCCGCCGAACACCAGCGCCGTGAAGAAGCTGGTGGAAGCAAACCGGGTGGCGGCATCGGTGTTCTGGCTGCCCAGGCTGCGGCTGATGATGCTGCCGGAGCCGTGGCCCAGCATGAAGCCCAGCGCCTGGAGAATGGCCATCAGGCTGGAAACGATGCCCACTGCACCGGATGCGCTGGTGGAGATCTGGCCCACAAAAAAGGTATCGGCCAGATTATAGATGCTGGTGATGAGCATGCTCAATATCGTGGGAGCCGCCAGACTCAGGATCAATTTCGGGATGGGGGTCTCCGTCATTTTACGGAACTGCTCCGCGCTGCGGTCGGCATTTGCCATGAAAAAACCTCGCTTTCTCTTTGACACGATCTTTACAAAAAAAAAAAAATATTCGCACCCAGTATACCGCAGGAACTGTTTTGTATCAACCAATTCCCTGCCGGGGTTATTGCAGCAAAAGACCGCCCTGCCCGGCGGCAGAGCGGTCTTGGGTCATGGAAAAGAAGCGGAATATTACAGGGTCTTGCAGAACTCCTTCAGGTAGGCACGGAAAGCCTCGCCGATCTCGGGGTGCTGCAATGCCAGCTCCACCTGAGCCTCCACCACGCGGAGCTTGTTGCCCATGTCGTAGTGGGTGCCGGTGAACTCCACAGCGGTCATGCCGCCGCAGTTGCGGGCATACTCGGCCATGGCATCGGTCAGCTGGATCTCGCCGCCTGCACCGGGTTTGGTGTGGGCGAGGATATCGTAGATCTCAGGGGTCAGCAGCACACGGCCCAGAATGGAGTAGTTGCTGAACTCCTGGCCCTTCTTGGGCTTCTCGATCATGTCATCCACAAAGAAATAGTTGTCGTGGATGGGGGTGGTCTTCAGGCTGCAGTAGCGGCTCACATCAGCCCAGGGCACAGCGGAGACACCGGCAGCCGGGCGGCCGAACTCCTCATAGGCGCGGATGAGCTGGGCGCAGACAGGGTCCTCGCCCCAGATCACGTCGTCGCCGTAGATGACCACGAACGGATCGTCACCGGTAAAGGCCTTTGCCATGCTCACGGCGTGGCCCAGGCCCAGCGTCTGCTTCTGGCGCACAAAGAAGATGTTGGCAAGGTTCGAAATGCCCAGGCACTCCTCCAGCATCTTTTCCTTGCCGGGGGCGGCCAGCTTTTCTTCCAGCTCTGGGCTGCGGTCAAAGTGATCCTCGATGATGCTCTGGTTGCGGCCCAGAATGATCAGAATGTCCGTGATGCCGGACTTGACGGCTTCCTCCACCAGATACTGGATGGCGGGCTTATCCACGATGGGGAGCATTCCCTTGGGCATGGCCTTGGTGGCAGGCAGCACACGGGTGCCCAGACCGGCGGCAGGGATGACAGCCTTCGTAACTTTTTTCATGGTTCGGAACTCCTTCATCATATCATTTCAGGCTGAACGCTCAGCCGTAGACCAGATGGATCAGGGCATCCACATTGGGGCCAAGCAGCAGGGTGAACGCGCTGCCGATGACCATGAGCAGGACCAGACAGCCGAGCACGGCAGCCCAGCTGGTACCGCCCTGAGCGCAGAGCACGGCTTTGCGCTGTGCCGCGTCCGGGAACTCCGCGCGGATGCGGCGGATCTTCTCGGCGGCACTCTGGCGGTAGAGCCACTTGCCATACAGGCCGCGCACGATCATCAGCAGAAAGCTGAGCACCGAGCAGACCCGGGAAAGGGTGAGCAGGGTGGAGGTGGAAAGCCCCGGGGCCAGGCTGCTGTCCGTGATCTGCAAAAGGTCAATGAAGGTGGGCAGGGCCAGCACCAGCTCGGCGGCCAGAAAGGCGAACGCGGGCTTCCACGCCTTGCGGTAGAAGAAATAGAACGGGCCGAACAGCATGGCCGAAAAGCTCATGGAGGTCTTGGTGTGGGACAGCTGCATCCGGCAGTAGGCGCTCAGGTAGGCAGGGGAGGCCGGGCCGATGAAATCCGCCCAGTCCTTGCAGGGGATGCCGTCCATGACCTCTTCCTTGCCAAAAGCCGCCTGATAGGTCTGGCGCAGCGGGTCTACCTGCGGGGCGCCGGTCTCCTGGAACTGGCGGTAAAAGGTGGAGTAATCAAACTCCTCGCTGTGCTCATCCGAATCGGCACGGTCTGCGGGTTCCTCTGCCCCCTCCGGAGGCAGGGCCGCACCGCAGCAGCGGCAGACAGACTCACTGCGCAGGGTGCGCTCGCCGCAGGCAGGGCAGGTGCACAGCTCACTTTCCTGATAAGGGAACTTCCACTCGTATCCGGCGGCGTGGGCCGGGGCATGGATGCAGCGGCCGAGCTTTTCATAACAATCGCGGTGATAAGGCGCGCCGCAGTCGGGGCAGACAACGATGTCGTCCTGCAGTGTCAGCGGCTTGCCGCAGCCCTCACAGGGGCAGCCATAATATTTGGGCATAAGATCCTCCCAGTATGCTAGTTGAACTTATTATACTCCCTTAAAAGAGAAAAGAAAAGGCAAAAATCTTCAAAATTCCAGTAGGTTGAGTATTTTTCCTCTTTACTTTATCATGGATTCTGGGTATACTAATGAAGTATCTGTGTATAAACTGTATCTTTTGAGGGATTCTTAAAATATGATTACTACTGACGAACTGAAAGTGCAGCTGGCCGATTACGGCACCGCTGTGAAGGACCTGGAGGAGGCGCTGGCCATCGACGCTTCCCGCAAGCGCGTGCAGGAGCTGGAGCACACCATGAGCCGCCCCGGCTTTTACGATGACGCTGAGCTGAGCAAGAAGGTCTTTGATGAAGTGGGCGACCTGAAGGGCAAGCTGAACCGCTTTGAAAAGCTGCAGGGCCTGTACGATGATGCCGAGACCATGCTGGTGATGCTGGACGAGGAGTACGACCCCGATATGGTGCCCGAAGCAGAGGAAGCCGTGAACGCCGTGGGCAAGGCCGTGGACGAGCTGCAGCTGATGACCATGCTGAACGGTGAGTACGACCACAGCAACGCTATCCTGACCTTCCACGCCGGTACCGGCGGCACCGAGGCACAGGACTGGGCCGAGATGCTCTACCGCATGTACAACAAGTGGGCACAGGCACACGGCATGACCGTGGAGGTGCTGGATTATCAGGACGGCGATGAGGCCGGCATGAAGAGCGCTTCCATGATGGTCAAGGGCCCCAACGCCTACGGCCTGCTGAAAAGCGAGAACGGCGTGCACCGTCTGGTCCGCGTGTCTCCCTTTGATGCCAACGCCCGCCGCCAGACCAGCTTTGCCTCTCTGGAAGTGATGCCCGAACTGGACAACACCATTCAGGTGGACATCCGCCCCGAGGACATCGAGATGCAGGTGTTCCGCTCCTCCGGTGCAGGCGGCCAGCACATCAACAAGACCTCTTCCGCTGTCCGACTGATCCACAAGCCCACCGGCGTCGTGGTCAGCTGCCAGACCCAGCGCAGCCAGTTCCAGAACCGTGACTACGCCATGGAAATGCTGAAGGCAAAGCTCTATCAGATCGCAAAGCAGCAGCACATGGACAAGATCGACGACATCAAGGGCGTGCAGAATGAGATCGCCTGGGGCCACCAGATCCGCAGCTATGTGTTCATGCCCTACACCATGGTCAAGGATCACCGCACCAACTACGAGACCGGCAATGTCGATGCCGTGATGGATGGTGATCTGGACGGCTTCATCTTTGCTTACCTCAAGGCCGCCAGCCGCGGGGAACTGCAGGATACCTAAAATTTAAGATGCACTTTTCAGAGGGGCTTCGCTAAACGGCGGGGCTCCTCTTTTTTGCTGACGGAAAGCATTTTCTCTCTTGACAATATATGGAAAGATTGTATACTGGAATCAAAAGAAGTCATGAATCGTAAAAAAGGAGGAATTGTAATGAAAAAGAAAGCAACCGCTCTTTTTTGTACAGCGTTGATGCTGTGTACGTTCTTTTGCCTTTCGGCCTTTGCGGTGAAGCCCAGCGTAGAACTTATAACGATGCGAGTAACATGGGGGAATACCTATGTCCATTCCCCAACACTGTATTATCGCAATAATTCCAATAAAGCAATTAAGTATGTGGATTGGTATACAACAGCATATAATCGCGTTGGAGATAAGATTCCGGGCGCGGCAACAAACAAATTAACATCGGTTGGACCTGATCAGCCGTTTGAGGTTCGGAGAGAGCCATATTACGATTTAAACGTAAAATATGGAGTTCCGGATGACTGTCCTTTTAAGCTTTATAGAGAAACAGATTACTTTGTATCAATAGGAAATGATGACTTGCGAAAAGTATATCAGGATTCGTATGGGAATTTTTTTGTTCAGCCAGACTTGGACAATATCTATAGCTGTACATATTTAACTGAGAACGAAATCCAAAATGCAATGTCGGATAGATGGTGCGGATTTGATTACAGTGGGTGGTATGGAACGGTCATTTATTCCATCAAAGTTGATAAAGCTGTTATAACCTATATGGATGGAAGTACGGAAGTGGTCAATAATCCGGAGTCTGTGTATCGGGGAATGCAGCTTCAAAATCCTCCTTTTGCCCAGCAACTAGCCCAGTATCAGGCCGTTTACAATTATCAGGATTACCTTAACTGCAATCCGGATTTGGCGGCACAGTATGGCGCAAACCAGAAAGCCTTGTTCGAGCACTTTGTTACCAGCGGCATGAAGGAAGGCCGACAGGGAAGCGCGGGATTCAACCTAAGCGCCTATAAGGCGAACAACCCTGATTTGGTGGCAGTGTTTGGCGATGACAACGTAAAATACTACGAGCATTATATTTCGCAGGGCAGGGCTGAAGGTCGAGTTGCAGTCTGATACAAAAAAGTATAATTATAACCCCTGGGAAGAACAGAGGCGCAAAAGGCTGTTCTTTCCGGGGGTCTTTTTACTCACGAGAAAACGCGACCCTACCTTGCAGTCGCTTCACAGCTATGCTATACTTCAGTTAGTTTTATATAACTCGTACTCAGCTCTGCGGAAAAGCCCGGGTGCAGGGAGAAATGAGGAGGAAGTTTATGCTGGTAAAAGAGATCAGTGAGCAGCACATCCAGGACATTGGCCACGCCTTTGGCTATTATGATTACGGCGAAGAAAAGGGCATGGCCAGCTGGTTCCGTGACAAGGAAGCGGTTGTGACCTACATCTGCGGCTTTGTGCGGTGCGTGCTGACAGACGGCTTTCTGCACACCACCAGTGAGCGTGGCGAGGGCTACATTGCCTACAAGCTGCCGGGGCAGAAGGTCAGTTTCAAGGCGGCGCGGATCCTGCTGCGGGGGATGCTGTAATCCATGAGCCTGGGGGAGCTGTTTCACTTTGCACGAATGCTCTCCAAGGCCGGGCCCTCGTTGGAAGATGTGCTGAATAAGGAGAAAAAGCCCTGCATCTATGTGGGCATGGTCTGCGTGCTGGAAGCTTATCAGGGGCAGGGCTATATGCGCAAGGTCATGGATCTTGCCTTTGCCGAAGGCGACCGGCTGGGCATTCCCGTGGTGCTGGACACCGATGCAAAATCCAAGTGCGATAAGTATGTCCACCTGGGCATGAAACTTTACGGTACGCGCGACCTGGGGCCGGGCGGCACGCTGTATGACCTCGTCCGCTACCCGAAAAAGGCAGAATAAAATAGTAAGAGGGAGAGCTCCTTGCGGGGCTCTCCCTCTTTTGGTTACAGGTGCAGATATTTTCCGGTGATGCTGGCGGGATCAGCGGCCACCTGCTCCGGTGTGCCGCAGGCCACGATGCGTCCGCCGCTCTCGCCGCCGCCGGGGCCAAGGTCCACGAGATAGTCGGCGTTGCGGATCACATCCAGATCGTGCTCAATGACCACCACAGTGGCCCCGCTGTCAATGAGACGCTGGAACACGCCCAGCAGAGTGCGCACATCCAGCGGGTGCAGGCCGATGGTGGGCTCGTCGAATACAAACACGGTGTCAGCCTGCCCTTTGCCCATCTCGCTGGCGAGCTTGAGCCGCTGGGCCTCCCCGCCCGAAAGGCTGGGGGTGGCCTCGCCCAGAGTCAGGTAGCCCAGCCCCAGGCTGGAAAGGGTCTGCAGTCGGCTGGCCACCAGCTTGAGGTCGGCACAGGCGGCAAGGGCTTCGTCCACGCTCATCTCCATCAGGCGGGGCAGGCTCTCGGCCTGGGTGCCGTCCTTCCGGGTGCGGTAGAGGGCGGCGGCATCCTTCTGGTAGCGGGAGCCGCCGCAGTCCGGGCAGGTGATCTCCACATCCGGCAGAAACTGGATGTCCAGGCTGATGGTGCCGGTGCCGTCGCAGCCGGGGCAGCGCAGGCGGCCCGTGTTGTAGGAAAAATCGCCCGCCTTGTAGCCCTTCTCCTTGGCAAGGGGAGAGCGGGCGTAGATCTTGCGCAGCTCATCGTGGACATTGGCGTAGGTGGCCACCGTGGACCGCACGTTGATGCCGATGGGTGTTGCGTCAATGAG
Source organism: Faecalibacterium sp. I2-3-92 (assembly GCF_023347315.1). Lineage (GTDB taxonomy): Bacteria > Bacillota > Clostridia > Oscillospirales > Ruminococcaceae > Faecalibacterium > Faecalibacterium duncaniae. The sequence continues at coordinate 1,866,843 of NZ_CP094470.1, read as the reverse complement.
CTTGACCTGCGCAATGCCCGGTGCAGTGATGCTTTCCACATGGGCGGGCAGAGCTTCGCCCTTGGCGGCGGCCTCCAGCGCGGGGATCAGGCTTTCCAGCACCAGCGTGGTCTTGCCGGAACCGGACACGCCGGTCACCGCAATGAGCCGCCCCTTGGGCAGCCGGACTTCCAGCGGCTTGACGGTGTGGATGGCCCGGGTGCGCAGGGTGATGGTGCCCAGCGCAAAGAGCTCCGCCTCCGGGGTGCGGGTGCGGGCCAAGAGGGTGTGCAGGTCGGCAAGGAAGGGCCCGATGCGGGAGGCCGGGCTTTGGGCCACCTGCTCCACAGTGCCCTGTGTCAGGATGGTGCCGCCGTTTTCACCGGCACCGGGGCCCATCTCAATGAGCCAGTCGGCATCCCGCAGGATCTCGGTGTCGTGATCCACCAGCACGATGGAGTTGCCGTCCGCGATCAGATCGTGCATCACGCCCCGCAGGCCCTCGATGTTGGAGGGGTGCAGGCCGATGGAGGGCTCGTCCAGCACATAGAGCACGCCGGTGGTGCGGTTGCGCACCGAGCGGGCCAGCTGCACCCGCTGGCGCTCCCCTGTGGAAAGGGTGGCAGCCTCCCGGTCAAGGGAGAGGTAGCCCAGCCCCAGATCCAGCAGGCGGGCAGCGGTGGCCTGAAAGGACTCGCAGATGCTCTCAGCCATGGGGCGCATCTCCACGGGCAGGGAGGCAGGCACCCCCTCCACCCACTGCACCAGCGTGTCCAGCGTCATGCGGCAGGCATCGGCCAGCCCGATGCCCCGCAGCCGGGGAGCCCGGGCCGCGGCGTTCAGGCGGGAGCCGCCGCACGCGGGGCAGGGGCCCTGCTTCAGGAACCGCTCCACCCGCTTCATGCCCTTTTCGTCCGTCACCTTGGCAAGGGCGTTCTCCACGGTATAAACGGCGTTGAAGTAGGTGAAATCCATTTCGCCCGCCGCGCCGGTCTTGCTGTTCTGGTAGAGCAGGTGCACTTTTTTGGCGGGGCCGTGGAACACCATGTCGCGCTCTTCCGGGGTCAGCTCCCGGAAGGGGACGTTGGTGCGCACGCCCATCTTTTCGGCGATCTCCTTCATCAGCGACCACATCAGGGTCTGCCAGGGCAGCACTGCGCCCTCGTTGATGGAAAGGCTCTCGTCCGGCACCAGAGTGGATTCGTCCACCACCCGCACGATGCCGGTGCCCTCGCAGTCTGGGCAGGCTCCGGTGCTGTTAAAGGCGAACTGCTCCGCACCCAGCACCGGCACCTGCGCGCCGCATCGGGGGCAGTAGAGCGGGATCTCGGCCGCAATGTTCAGGCTGGGCGGCACCATGCAGCCGCAGGCGGGGCAGGGGTAGTGGGAGAGCCGGGAGAACATCAGCCGCAGGCTGTTCAAAAGCTCGGTCATGGTGCCAAAGGTGGAGCGCATTCCGGGCACGCCGGGCCGCTGGTGGAGGGCCAGTGCGGCGGGAACATAGCGGATCTCGTCCACCTGCGCCTTTTCGGCCTGGGTCATCCGGCGGCGGGTGTAGGTGGAAAGGGCCTCCAGATAGCGGCGGGAGCCCTCGGCGTAGAGGACACCCAGCGCCAGTGAGGACTTGCCGGAACCGGACACGCCCGCAATGCCGACGATCTTGTGGAGCGGCACGTCTACGTCGATGTTCTTCAGGTTGTGCACCCGCGCGCCCCGCACCCGGATGGCGGCGGGGAGAGCGGAACTGGATTCGTGGTTCATCGTGTCTCCTTTCTCTGAATGGGGTCACAAAAGGCTCCCTCACAGGGGAGCCGGAAAGATCATAAACCGAGAGGATTGAACCGCTGGTGTTCGAGCTGGTCGATCACCGCCTGGGCTGCCGGTGCAATGGGGGCGGGCACTGCGGCGGGGCGGCTGAGGTAATAGCCCTGCAGCAGATCCACGCCCAGACCGATGACGGTGCGCAGCTGGGCCTCGGTCTCAATGCCCTCGGCAATGAGTTGCATACTGCGGGCGTGGGCGTAAGCCACAATGTTGGAGACGATCTGCTGCTTGTCACGGTCGGTATCGATCCCGCGCACAATGGAAATGTCGATCTTGATATACCGGGGCGAGAGCTCCAGCAGGTTCAATTCGTTGCTGTAGCCGCTGCCGTAGTCATCCAGCGCAAAGGAGCCGGAGAAGCCCGGAACGTTCCGCTTCCGTTCCAGACATGCGCGGTCCAGATCTTCCTGTTCGGTGATCTCCACCACCAGCCGCTTGAGCAGCTCGGGGTAGCGCTGAGCATATTCCTCCACATCCTCAACCGTCAGGCTGACATTGGCGATGGAGTTGATGAAGAGCAGGGCATCGCTCTGGAGCAGGCCCTGTGCCTGCATGCGCTGGAAGATCTCGCTGGAATGGAACACAGTGATCCGCTCAATCTCATACAGGCGGCCTGTCTCATGGGCCAGCTGCATGACCTGAGCGGGGGAGTGCAGGGTAGGCAGATCGACCCGCATGAGGGCCTCGTAGGCTGCGACCCGGCCGCTGCGGGCAGAGTAGATGGGCTGGAAGTGGTAGGACACCAGCTCCTCCTGCAGCAGGCGCTCAAAGTCCTGCTGGGTCTGGGCGGCGTATGCCTCCTGATGGTAGCTGCCGATATCAAAATCACACATGCGGCCCTTGTGGGAATGCTTGACCTGATACATGGCAAAGTCGGCATATTTTTTCAGGGTGAGCAGGTCGTGGCCGTCCGTGGGGTACCAGGCAATGCCGCCCGAGATGCTGATGTGCAGCTGCTTGCCGTTGGGCAGGATGGACACGCTGCGCTGCAGGGCGGCACTCAGCAGCTCCAGCTGGGCGCGGAGCTGCTTGCGATCCTGGTAGCCATAGAAGAAGATCAGGAACTCATCGCCCGAAAGGCGGGAGCAGATGGTGTTGGCGGGCGTATTGGCCGCAAAGCACTGGCCGGTCTGGCGGATGTACTGGTCGCCCCAGTCGTGGCCGTAGGTGTCGTTGATCTGCTTGAGGTTGTCCAGATCCATCATCAGCAGGGCGGCACAGCCCAGCTTTTCGGGCTGCTGGAACAGCGCTTCACAGGCGCGGTCAAAGGCACGGCGGCGGTACAGGCCGGTCAGGGTATCGTAATCGCGCTCGTGCTCAATGCGCTGCTGCTCCAGCACCGTGGTGGTCATATCCTCAGCCAGACCCACCTCGGAGGCGTTTTCGCCCAGGATATGGGTGATACGCAGGGTGATGTAGTAGGTGCTGCCGTCGGGCTGGGGGATGGCAAAGACCTTGTTGTTGGCCGGGGACAGGCGGTAGAACCACCGCTGCTCCAGTGTGCCCATCAGGGCGCGGAAAGCCTTTGGCGTGAGCGGATCAGGCTGCTCCTGTGCAAGGCCCAGCATGGAGAAGAAGTTGTCAGTCACATAAACGCTGTCATCACGCAGCTCATAGCCGCCCAGCTCCGCGCTGGCCAATTTCATAATGCGCAAAAAGCGGGTGGAGGAGTCCAGCACGTCCTTGCTCAGCTGGGTAAAGGCAGAGGAGAACTGATCCAGCTCCCTGATGCCGGTGGCGGACAGATGCGGGATGGCTGAGGAATCCGCTTCGGCAGCGGCTACCTCAGCCGAGAGCTTGGCAACGGGCCGGGCCAGCCGCCTGCTGATCAGCCAGCTGCAAACAAAGCCAACGGCCAGCGTGATCAGCATGATGAAGGAGAGCAGCTGCTGCAGCCGCTGGGCGAAAGCAAAGAGCTGCACCGCGGGAACAGAGCCCACGAGAAGCCAGTGCTCGCCCGAGAAAGGAGCATTCCGGCTGTAGAGGTTCAAGGGGGAGACCGAGGCAATGTAGAGGTCATTGCTGAAGAGGTAGCGGCGGGTCTGGGCACTGTGGAGGCGCAGCGTAAGGCTTTCGTCCGCAGAACCCGGCTGCCCGTCGCAGTGGGAACGGAGCACCGGACGCAGCTGCAGTTCAGAGGCAGAGAGCTCCTCCGTACCGGTCACGGCAAGGAAATAGGTGCCGTTGTTCTGCAGCTCAGAGCAGGGCAGGTTCTCCCACAGGTAGTCGGCCAGCAGTTCCACGCCGATCACGCCGTAAACGGTGCCGTCCGGCAGGATCAGGGGCTGGCTGTAGGCAATGGCCTCGTGGGTGTCCCCGGGCATCGGATAGGATTGTGAGGTCCAGTGGCCATAATCGGAGGCGGCAAGGCTGGCTCCGTCTTGATAGGCGGCCTGGAAAGGGGGATAAAGGAAGCCCCGGTTTCCCAGTGCCCGGTAACGGATGGTGGGGGACCAGCTGTTGTCCGTGGCAATGGAGAGGGACTGCACCAGCTGGGCCGGTGCCCGCACAAAGGTCAGGTCGGCGTTGCGCTGGGAGGGAGCGGCATCCGGGTCAAGATCCCGCAGGTAGATGGCGGGCATGAGGCTGTCCTGCTTCCGCTTGTCCAGATCATGGGTGTTCAGGATAAGGAACACGCCGGTCACCGACTTGATGCGCAGGGTGCTGATGAGCTCCGGCGCGGCGGCTTCCAGCAGGGGATAGGCCGCGTCGCTGCTGCTGTCCAGCGTGCTCAGGCTGATCTCTCCCTCGTCCAGAAGCTGCTGGGTCAGGCCATTGATGGCATCGGAAAGGCTGGTCAGCTCCTGTGCATCGTGGAAGATGGACTGAAGATACCGGCTGCGGTTGTCCACCTGCATGGCAAGGATATCCTCGGCGTTCTGGTTCAGCTGGGGGCCAAGCCGGGTGACGTGGACGGCAAAGGTCAGCAGCAGGAACTCCACCGCCAGCACAGCCAGCAGGGAGAAAAGGATGGTGCCGAAGATAGAATGGCCCGTCTGAGGGGCCTTCTGACTGTGCGGCTTGTGGTTCTGCATCTGAGGGTCTCTCCTTTTGTGGTTGTTCCAAGGGCATCTCAGCCCGCAAAGGCGCTGAGAGCGGCCAGAGTCTGGTCGTACCAGGCATCAAAATAGGCATCGGTCAAGAACTCGGCTTCGGCTTCCTCGGGGGTCTGCCCGGCAGCCAGCCGCTCCAGCACCGTGGCACGGTCGGCAGTGACACGGTCCTCCAGCGCGTACTGCAGGGTATTGCGGGCGCGCAGGGCATCCGGGAAGGCATGGGTGGTGTAGAGCTTGCTGCGATCGATGGCATCAATGGACAGGCTCAGCACCTTGTGGATCCTATCGGAGACCGTCAGGCCGCTGTTCTCAAGGGCGGACATGCTGTTGGCGGCATAGGTCACGGGCATATAGCCGGACTGCACCGAGAACTGCAGGTTGTTTTCCGGCTGGGTGAACCATTTCAGAAAGGCAACGCAGGCGCTGATCTCGTCCTCGGTGCTCGGGATGACTACCATGCCGGCCCCCTGCTGGACGGCCACCGGCTCACAGCCTGCAAAGCTGGGGCAGGGCAGCGCGGCCATCTCGATGCCGTGGCTCTCGGTGTCGCTGGTCAGCACCTGGGTGGGGAAGAAGGAAGCGCTGGAGGAGGAACCGACATAGGCCAGCAGGCTGCCGATCTTGATATCGTCGCTGCGGAACTTGCCGCTGGCACTGCACCAGCCCTTGATGTAGGGGACATAGTAGTTATCCCACAGCTTGCGGAGGGTCGGCTTGTCAAAGCGCAGGGTCATCACGCCGTTCTCGGCATCAAAGATGGTCGTACCCAGTTCCTGTGCGCCGCAGAGCAGGTAATTGGTCAGCGCGTCGCGGCCATACAGGGCCTTGCCGTCGTTGGGCGCAGCCGTCTGGGCATCGGTCCAGTCGTAGTATTTGTGTGCGGCCTCGTTCAGCCCCTCCACAGTGGAAAGATCCGCATAGGTCACGCCTGTGGCCTCGGCAAAGGGGGCAAAATCGGTGGTGTTTAGGTAGAGCAGCTCGGTGGACTTTGCTATGGGAAAGACCTTGAGCTCCCCGTTGTTCATCAGGTCGCCCTCCTCGAGAAAACCGGCGATATAGGCAGACTTCTCTTTTTCGGTCAGGTAGGGGTTCAGGTCAACGGCAAGGCCCATCTGATCCAGCGTAAAGGCGGTGTCTGCGTAGGAGGAGACGATGTTGGGCAGCTTTTCGGCACCCACCTTGCCCTCGGCGGCGGCCAGCACGCTGGTCTCCAGGTCGTTCACGCTGCCCTGACTGGAGCTTTCGACCCGGATGTTCTTCTCTTTGCCCACGGTGGAGTTGAACTGCTCCACCAGCTGGTTGAAGCATTCCAGCTGATCGCCGTTGTAGTAGGTCCAGATCGTGATGGTGGTGGGCAGCTTGCTTCGGCCGCAGGCAGTGCCGCCCAGCGCCACGGCGGCGCACAGCAGCAGACTGACGGCAGAACGAAGGATTCGTTTCATTACATTATCTCTCCCATTCCGACAAAACGGCTCACGGAAAAACCGGATCGTGTACGGCGCGTCCTGTCGTTTCTGAAATGATACCAGACGAAGACATTGTAACACTTTTTCGGGGCGGGGGCTACTGATTTTTGAAAAAACACCCGAAAGCAGACGAAAAAAGAAAGAATCTCTGGCCAGCGCTTCCATTTTTCGTAAAGTCCGGATATAATACAAGCATAAAATACAACAAAAAGAATGGGAGAGCTTATGGCGCAGAAGAAGGACGAGGGCCTGAACGGCAACGAAAAGATCGAACAGGCAGTCTGCCAGTTACAGCAGGAGCCTACACAGGAGCAGCTGGCGCATACCCTGACCGTGATCCGGCGGCGGATGCGGGAAAACGGACAGGTCGTGGTGGCGGTGGAGCCGAATCCGGCCGGTGAGCAGATGCAGCTGCGGGCCCTCCGCACGGCCGATGGGGCCAGCTGGTGGTATGCCTTTACCAGTTTTGAAGAGGAGATGAAGGGCGCGGAAGCGGTGCAGTCCACATTTCTGGTGGAGCTTGAAAAGCTGTTGGATGCCGCACTGCAGGTGCCGGAGATCCAGGGCATCATCCTGAACCCCTGGAACCGCACCATCCAGCTGGACAAGACCCTGCTCCGGATCATCAAGGGATAAGCACGAAAGGGCCCGCCTGCCGCATTTTGGTGCGCGCAGACGGGCCCTTTTTATATGGTAAAGGAAGAAGGAAAATGGCAGATCAGGCCGCGTCGGTGCGGTCCTTCTTGAGCAGGCTCAGGATCACGGCACCCACCACGCTGCCAGCGGCCAGAGCCACGCAGTAGAGCAGGGCATGATCGACCACGGGGAACACGAAGATGCCGCCGTGGGGAGCGCGCAGGGCGCAGCCGAAGGTCATGGAGAGAGCACCGGCCAGCGCGGCACCGGCCACACAGCTGGGCAGGACGCGCAGCGGGTCGGCGGCGGCGTAGGGGATGGCACCCTCGGTGACGAAGCACAGGCCCATGACGTAGTTCACAATGCCGTTGCGGCGCTCGTCAGGGGTCCACTTCTTGGGGCAGAAGGTGGTGGAGAGGGCAATCGCGATGGGAGGAACCATGCCGCCCACCATGACAGCAGCCATGACCTCGTAGTTGCCGGAGGCCAGTGCGGCAGTGCCAAAGACGTAGGCTGCCTTGTTGAAGGGGCCGCCCATGTCAATGCTCATCATACCGGCAACGATGGCACCCAGCAGGACTTTGGAGGTGCCGCCCATGGCGTTGAGGCAGTTGGTCATGGCGGTGTTGATCATGCCCATGACCGGGTTGATGCCGCACATCACGGCACCGATGATAAGGATGCCGCCCAGCGGGTAGATCAGCATGGGGCGGATGCCGTTTAGGCTGGCGGGGAGCTTTTCGGTGATCTTCTTCAGGAACTCGACCACATAACCGGCCACAAAACCGGCCAGCAGAGCGGCTAGGAAGCCGCCGGAGATGCCGGTGGTCTCACCATTGGCAAGGCCTGCAAAGTTGGTGCCGTTCATAGCCAGCACGCCGCCCGCAAAGCCCACGGCCAGGCCGGGACGGTCGGCGATGGACATGGCGATGAAGCCTGCCAGAATGGGAAGCATGTAGCCAAAGGCGGCGCTGCCCACCGTCTTGAAGAAGGCGGCGATGGGGGTGTTCATGCCGAAGTTTGAGGGGTCGATGGTGTAATCGTCCAGCAGGAAGGCCAGCGCGATCATAATGCCGCCGCCCACCACAAAGGGCAGCATGTGAGACACGCCGTTCATCAGGTCCTTGTACACCTTGCGGCCAAAGCTGTCGCCGGAGGTCTCCTCCTCGGCAGCGGCGGCACCGCCCTTGGCGTGGTAAACGGGAACTTCACCGTGAGCCACCTTTTTCAGCAGCTCCTCGGGCTTGTGGATGCCGTCATCCACCCGGGCAAACAGCACGGGCTTGCCGTCAAAGCGGGCGGTCTCCACATTCTTGTCTGCAGCCACGATGATGCCGTCACAGGCTGCGATCTCGGCGCGGGTCAGCACGTTCTTGGCACCATCGGAGCCGTTGGTCTCCACCTTGGTGGGCAGGTCCAGCTTGTCACCGGCCTTGGCCAGCGCCTCGGCGGCCATGTAGGTGTGGGCAATGCCGTTGGGGCAGGCGGTCACGGCCAGAATGCGGTAGCCGCTCTGGGGGATAGCCTGCTGGGTGAAACTCTCCTCACCGAACTGGGCCTCCTCCTGTGCGTCGATGAGGGCAAGGAATTCGGCGGGGGTCTTGGCGGCCTTCAGCTTTTCCACAAAGTCCTCGTTCATCAGCATCTGCATCATGCGGGCCAGCATATCCACATGCAGGCTGCCGTTTTCGGGGGCTGCAATGGCAAAGAGCAGGTCGGTCTTGCCGTCATCCTCGGCGTTGTACTGCACCGGGGTGCTCAGACGCAGGGCGGCCAGGCTGGGCCGGGTGACCACATTCGTCTTGGCGTGGGGAACGGTGATGCCGTTGTCCACGTAGGTGGAGGCCTCATCCTCCCGGGCGTAGAGCGCCTTCTTGTAGGCTTCTGTGTCGGTGATGTTGCCGTGGGTGGCCTGCAGTTCTACCAGCCGGGAGAGGATCTCGTCCCGGTTGGAGGCCGCGGAATCCAGCTCGATGGATTTTGCGGTGAATAATTCCGTAATGCGCATAAGGGGTCTCCTTTCTCTCTCTGTGCAGCCCTCTCAGCTGCGGTCTGCTTCAAATTTCTTGCATCAGTTCGGCGATCTTTTCTTTCGTTGCCAGCCCAAGGCTGAACGCGGTGGCACTGCCGCAGGCGGTGCCCAGCCTGAGGGCCTGCTCATAGCTGCCGCTTTGCAGATAACCTGCCACAAAACCGGCCACCATGCTGTCGCCTGCGCCTACGCTGTTCACGACCTTGCCCTTGGGGCAGCCGATGCGGTGCACCTCGCCGTGCTCATCCACCAGCAGAGCGCCGTTTCCGGCCATGCTCACCAGCACGTTCCGGGCACCCTTTTCCTGCAGGGCGCGGGCGGCGGCGGTGATCTCTTCGTCTGTTTTCAGCTCCCGGCCCACGATCTCGCCCAGCTCGTGATTGTTGGGCTTGATCAGGAAGGGGTGATAGGGGAGGACGTTGACCAGCAGATCCTGGGTGGCATCCACCACGGCCCGCACGCCGTGGCCCTCCAGCCCTGCCAGCAGCCGCTCGTAGGTACTCTGGGAAAGGCTCTTGGGGATGCTGCCCGCCAGAATGAGGATGTCGTCAGGCTGCAGGGTGTCCAGCTGGGCTTCCAGCTGCTGCATGGCGCTTTCCGGGATGCTGGGGCCTGCGCCGTTCAGCTCCGTCTCGGTGCCTGCCTTGATCTTGACGTTGATGCGGGTCATGCCATCGGCCAGATGGATGAAATCGGTCCGGAGCCCCTGCGCGGCCAGACCACGCTCCAGCCAGGCACCGGTCTCACCGGCCACAAAGCCCAGAGCCACGCTCTCACAGCCCAGCTCCCGGAGCACGCCGGAAACATTGATGCCCTTGCCGCCCAGCACGCAATCCTCCCCGGCGGCGCGGTTCACCTCGCCCACTTCAAGGGGCCTGTCGAGACGGACGACATAATCGATGGCAGGATTGAATGTAACAGTGTAGATCATACCTCGGTCTCCTTTATCAGAGTGTATTGCCGGTATTTGGGGTTGGGGCACTTGTTCGTCAGGATGGCACCGCTGTGCAGATCACAGATGACGGCGGGGTAGACCTGCGCGAATTTGGTGTCGTCCACCAGGAACCACGTCTCCCGCGCCCGGCGGATGACCGCAGCCTTGACGGCGGCCTCCTCTGGGTCTGGGGTGGTAAAGCCGGAATCCAGCGCCACGCCGTTGGCTCCCATGAAGGCTTTGGTGAAATTGTACTGCTGGATGGCAGTCAGTGCAGCCGCCCCGATGATGGCCTCGGTCTGGGGCCGCAGCAGCCCGCCGGGCAGGAACACCCGGCAGCCTTTCTGGGCCAGCAGGCGGGCGTGGGCCACGCCGTTGGTCACATAGCTGGCGTTCAGGGCCGGGCCGCTCAGCGCCCGTGCCAGAGCCAGCGTGCTGGAGCCTGCATCCAGATAGATGAAATCTTCCGGCAGGATCAGTTCTGCCGCCGCCTGGGCGATGCTCTGTTTCTGACTGACGGCCAGCTCTTCCTTGGCGGCCATGGTAGGCTCATCGGTGCGGAAGGGGCTGTCCGGCAGGGTGGCCCCGCCGTGCACCTTGTTCAGTTTGCCCTGCTTGTCCAGCTCGTTCAGGTCGCGCCGGATGGTGGATTCGCTTGCGTTCAACGCCTCGCACAACTCCTGCACGGTGGCGGTGCGCTGCCGCGCCAGCAGATCCAAAATCAGGCTGAATCGTTCTTCTGCCAGCATCGGGAACATTCCCCCTTGTTCGATTTATCTGATTGATTTTGGTTGACGTTGGCGGATTCTGACCGCCTCGCCCCATTATTATAGCAAAATATCAGTCAAAATCAATCAGATTCCGCCAAACTTGAGTGACAAAATATTGTTCTGTTTTTTGGGCAGAATGCATAAAGAGTGGGATACAACAAAAAAGCCGACACTCCACAATGGAATGTCGGCTGAATCTCTCACCGCTTCGGTCTGGCTGTGCCAGCGCCTTGCGGAGCTCTCCTAATAGGGAAGCCAGGGATCACGGTTACTTATTCTGGATGTACTCGTCCATGGCCTTGGCGGCTGCCTTACCGGCACCCATGGCCTTGATGACGGTGGCGGCACCGGTTACGGCATCGCCGCCGGCGTACACGCCCTCACGGCTGGTCTTGCCCTCGTCACCCTCGGTGACGATGCAGCCGTGCTTGTTGGTCTCCAGGCCGGGAGTGGTGGAGCGGATCAGGGGGTTGGGGCTGGTGCCCAGGCTCATGATCACGGTATCCACATCCAGCTCAAACTCGCTGCCCTTCTTTTCAATGGGACGGCGGCGGCCGGAAGCATCGGGCTCGCCCAGCTCCATCTCAATGCAGGTGATGGACTTGACGAAGCCTTCGTCGTTGGCGTGGATCTCCACGGGGTTGCACAGGGTCTTGAAGATGATGCCCTCTTCCTCGGCGTGCTCGACCTCCTCCTTACGGGCAGGCAGCTCGGCCATGCCGCGGCGGTAGACGATGTACACAGTCTCGGCACCCAGACGCAGGGCGCTGCGGGCAGCATCCATGGCCACGTTGCCGCCGCCCACAACGGCCACCTTTTTGCCGGTGCGGATGGGGGTCTTGCTGGTGGGCAGGTAGGCCTTCATCAGGTTGGAGCGGGTCAGGAACTCGTTGGCGGAGTACACGCCCTTCAGGCTCTCGCCGGGGATGCCCATGAAGCGGGGCAGACCGGCACCGGAGCCAACGAACACGGCCTCGTAGCCGTACTCGTCCATCAGCTCGTCGATGGTCAGCACCTTGCCGATGACCATGTTGCACTCAAAATCCACGCCCATCTTCTTCAGGCCGTCGATCTCCTGCTGCACGATGGCCTTGGGCAGACGGAACTCGGGGATGCCGTACATCAGCACGCCGCCGGCCACATGCAGAGCCTCGTAGACGGTGACCTTATAACCCAGCTTGGCCAGGTCGCCTGCGGCGGTCAGACCGGCAGGGCCAGCACCGATGATGGCGACCCTGTGGCCGTTCCATGCGGGCACGATGGGGGCGGTGTGGACGTTTTCACGGTGCCAGTCGGCCACAAAGCGCTCCAGGCGGCCGATGCCCACGGGCTCGTTCTTGATGCCGCGGGTGCACTTGCCCTCGCACTGGCTCTCCTGGGGGCAGACACGGCCGCAGACGGCGGGCAGGGAAGAGGAGCGGGCAATGACCTGATAGGCGGCTTCAAAGTCGCCCTCGGCCACATGACCGATGAACTCGGGGATATCGATGCCCACGGGGCAGCCGGTTTGGCAGGGCTTGTTCTTGCAGTGGATGCAGCGCTTTGCCTCGTTCACGGCCATCTCTTCGGTATAGCCCAGTGCAACTTCCTCAAAGTTCTTGTTGCGGACGTTGGGGTCCTGGGTGGGCATGGGGCACTTTTTGGGATCCATATTGAAAGCCATCTTACTTTGCCTCCTCAGTCTTGAACAGATTGCAGGCCTTCTCGCGGGCCTTTGCCTCAAAGGGGCGGTACATGGTGCCGCGGGCCATGGCTTCGTCGAAATCAACGAGGTCACCGTCAAAGTCAGGGCCGTCCACGCAGGCAAACTTGGTCTCGCCGCCCACGGTCAGGCGGCAGCCGCCGCACATGCCGGTGCCGTCGATCATAATGGGGTTCATGGAGACGATGCTCTTCAGCCCGTGCTTCTGGCAGGTCTTGACGACGAATTTCATCATAATCAGCGGGCCGATGGTGATGACCAGATCATACTGGTTGCCGGCGGCCACCAGCTCGTCCAGAGCGGCAGTGACCACACCCTTGGTGCCGTAGCTGCCGTCATCGGTCATAATGCGCAGCTCGTCACTGCAGGCGTTGAACTCGTCCTCGAGGATGAGCAGATCCTTATTGCGGAAGCCGATGACGCTGTGGACGGTGCAGCCCTGGTCGTGCAGCTCCTTGGCAATGGGCAGGGCGATGGCGCAGCCCACGCCGCCGCCGACAACACAGACCTTTTTCAGGCCCTCGGTCTCGGTGGCGCGGCCCAAGGGACCCACAAAGTCATGGACGCTGTCGCCTGCATTCAGGCTGTTCAGCTCCATGGTGGTGCCGCCCACGATCTGGAAAATGATATCCACAGTGCCCTTTTCACGGTCGTAACCGGCCACGGTCAGGGGGATGCGCTCGCTGTCCTCAAACGGGCGCACAATGATGAACTGGCCCGGCTTTGCCTTTTTGGCAATGAGCGGGGCTTCAATGACCATCTTTGTCACGGTGGGGTTCAGCGCGACCTTTTCAGTGATCTTGTACATTGCGGTTGCTCCTTTTTCTGGCAAAATCTCGGCACAAAAACACGTCTGCCCGCCCGCGCGGCACAGCAGACGTGTTTTTGTGCAACTTTTTGACAAGTTTATTATAACCTCTTTAAGAAGGGAACGCAACCGAATTTTCTTTGTGTCTGCCGCCGCAAAGCTGAAACATTTCGGTTTCATTCCGGTTTCGGCTTTGTTTTTGAAAAACAGGCGCAGACAGGCGTGTTTTGCAAAAAGTCTGATTTTTTGGAAATTTGTTGTTGACAAAGCCTGCGTTTTACGCTATAATAGCCAACGTCGCCGGGAGCGAAACCCCGGCAGACCACATGAAATGTGCGGCCGTAGCTCATCTGGTAGAGCGCCACCTTGCCAAGGTGGAGGTAGCGAGTTCGAGCCTCGTCGGCCGCTCCATTTTGTGGAAGTTTAGCTCAGCTGGGAGAGCATCTGCCTTACAAGCAGAGGGTCAGCGGTTCGAGCCCGTTAACTTCCACCATGTGGCCCGGTAGCTCAGTTGGTTAGAGCACCAGCCTGTCACGCTGGGGGTCGTCGGTTCGAGCCCGATCCGGGTCGCTGCTGCTTCTCTGGAAGCAGCTTATATGCCTCTGTAGCTCAGTCGGTAGAGCAGGGGACTGAAAATCCCCGTGTCATTGGTTCGATTCCGATCGGAGGCACTTTATATGCGGCCGTAGCTCATCTGGTAGAGCGCCACCTTGCCAAGGTGGAGGTAGCGAGTTCGAGCCTCGTCGGCCGCTCCAGACAAATAAGCCACTGCAAAACATGATTCGTCGTGTGATGCAGCGGCTTTTTTGTACGTTGAAAGCTTTTTTGGAATTGGAAAAGGAGGGAAAAACGCAGTGATATTCGGCAAGTACATCAACCGGTATTACCTCAAGCATGCTCCCGTACTGCTGCTGGGCCTTGCCGCCCTGCTGACGGTGGATTACATCCAGCTTTTGATCCCGCAGCTCTACCGGCTGGTCATCAACGGGGTGAACCTTGGCCAGGTGGTGGTGAACGGTGAGACGCTGCTCTTTACCAAAGAGGTGCTGCTGCAGCACATCTGCCTGCCCATGATCTGGATCGTGGTGCTGATGGTCATCGGGCGCTTTTTGTGGCGCATTTGTTTCTTCGGCTCGGCGGTGCGGGTCGCGGCAGACCTGCGGGAGCGGATGTTCGACCACAGCCGCAGGCTGTCCCAGCAGTACTATCAGGTGAACAAGGTCGGCAACCTGATGAGCCTGTACACCAACGACCTGGACACCATTCAGGAGTGCTTTGGTGACGGCGTGCTGATGTTCTTCGACGCGCTGACCTTGGGTCTGCTGGCTCTTTATAAGATGTGGACCATGGACGTGCGGCTGACCCTGCTGGCCCTGATCCCGGCCCTGATCATGTTTGCCATCGGCACCCAGATGAGCAAGGTGATGACCCGGCGCTGGGAGGAGCGGCAGGAGGCCTTCTCCGGCCTTTCCGATTTCGCGCAGGAGAACTTTTCCGGCATTGCGGTCATCAAGGCCTTTGTCAAGGAGTACAAGGAACTGCAGGCTTTCCGGAAGCTGAACAAGGAAAACGAGGAGATCAACGTGACCTACACGAAGATCGCCACCCTGCTGGAGGTGCTGGTGACCCTGTTCGTGGAGTCCGTGGTCTGCATCATTCTGGGTTACGGCGGTTATCTGGTCTATCAGGGCCGATTCAACGCCGGCCAGCTGGTGGAGTACATCGGCTACTTTGAGGCCATCGTCTGGCCCATCATGGCTGTGTCCATGCTGATCGAAAAGACCAGCCGCGGCAAGGCCTCCCTGAACCGTATCACCGAGCTGCTGGATGCCCCCATCGATGTGGCCGACCGCCCCGGCGTGGCTGACCTGACCGACCCCAAAGGCGGCATCGAGTTCCGCCACCTGAACTTCCGCTACCCGGACGGCGAGTACGATGTGCTGCGGGATATCTCCTTTACCATTGCGCCCGGCGAGAGCGTGGGCATCGTGGGCAAGACCGGTGCGGGCAAGACCGCGCTGGTGGACCTGCTGCTGCGCACCTATAATGTGCCGGACGGAACACTGTTCGTGGACGGCAGGGATGTGAACAGCCTTTCCATCCACTCGGTGCGCAATGCCTGTGCCTACGTTCCGCAGGATAATTTCCTGTTCTCGGACACCATCGCCCACAACATTGCCTTTGGTGTGGACGATGCCACCCCCGAGGACATCGAGCGGGCGGCAAGCATGGCCGATGTGCGGGATAATATCGTGGACTTCAAGGACGGCTACGAGACCGTTCTGGGCGAGCGCGGTGTGACGGTGTCCGGCGGCCAGAAGCAGCGCATCTCCATCGCCCGCGCCCTGCTCAAGGACGCACCCATCCTGATCCTGGACGACTCCGTCTCGGCGGTGGATACCAGCACCGAGAAGATCATTCTGGACAACCTCAAGAACAGCCGGGCAGGCAAGACCACCCTGCTCATTGCCCACCGCATTTCCACGGTGGAGCGGCTGGATAAGATCGTATTCCTCAACGAGGGCCGGGTGGAAGCCGTCGGCCCCCACGATCAGCTGTATGCTTCCTGCCCGGAGTACCGCCGGATGGTCGATCTGCAGCGGCTGGAGGATGAGACGAAGGGAGGCGAAAACGCATGATGCATCTGAATCCGTTGGTTCTGGTGGGCGCTGTCATCGGCGTGATCACCGCCCTGCTGGTGGCAGCTTATGCCGCCGTCAAGGACAAAAAGACCGCCATGGGCTTTGAGCGCAACATGGAGGACGGCGAGATTATGCGCCGCCTTGCCCGCTATGCCCGGCCCTACCTGAGCAAATTCCTCATTGTGGGCGTGCTGATGCTCTTCTCCATTGCCTACGATATCATTTCGCCCCTCATCGTGGGCCGCATCGAGGAGCTGGTGGCCGGGGAGTTTGAACTCCGCGCCCTCTTCCTGGGCGTGTCAGTGTATGCAGGCGTGCTGGTGTTCTCTATGGGCAGCACCTACCTGCAGGCCGTGATCCTGCAGCGGGTGGGCCAGCGCATCATCTCCGATCTGCGCGAGGATCTGTTCAGCCACATTGAATCTTTGGCACACGAGCAGCTCAACGAGATCCCCGTGGGCAAGCTGGTCACCCGCGTGACCAACGATACCAACGCCATCTCCATGATGTTCACCAACCTCTTGGTCCAGCTGACCAAGAACAGCTTTGTCATTCTGGGCATTCTGGTGGCCATGCTCTGCCTGAACTACGAGCTGACGTTGATGGTGCTCTGCTTTGTGCCCTTCATCGCGATCTTCACGGTCATCTTCCGCAAGTTCTCCCGCCGCGCCAACCGCAAGCTCAAGAACGCGACCACCGATATCAATACCTATCTGTCCGAAAACCTGTCCGGCATCAAGGTCACCCAGATCTTTGGCCGGGAGGACGAGAAGATGGAGGACTTCCGCCAAAAAAGCCAGAAGCTGGCCCGGGCCAATCAGGAGCAGATCTTCGTGTTCAGCGTGTTCCGTCCGCTGGTGTATATGCTCTATGTCAGCTCGATCCTGTGCCTGTTCTATCTGGGCGGCATGGGTCACCTGAACAACGTCAGCTTTCTGGGTCAGACCATTTCCAGCGGCACCATCGTCACCTTTTATATGTACATCTCCAAGTTCTTCACCCCCATCCAGAACCTGGCCGAGCAGTTCAACTGGCTGCAGTCGGCGCTGGCATCGGCAGAAAAGGTGTTCTCCATCATGGACATCCAGCCCAGGATGCAGGATGCCCCCGATGCCATTGAGCTGAACGAGGTGAAGGGCGAGATCGAGTTCCGGGACGTGTGGTTCAGCTACGTTCCCGGCGAGT
Source organism: Faecalibacterium sp. I2-3-92 (assembly GCF_023347315.1). Taxonomy (GTDB): domain Bacteria; phylum Bacillota; class Clostridia; order Oscillospirales; family Ruminococcaceae; genus Faecalibacterium; species Faecalibacterium duncaniae. The sequence goes on along the minus strand of NZ_CP094470.1, from coordinate 1,849,809 downwards.
GGGTGCTGCAGGGCGTTTCCTTCCATGTGGATGCCCGCCAGACCGTGGCCTTTGTGGGTTCCACCGGCTCCGGCAAGAGCACCATCCTCTCCCTGATCTGCCGGAACTACGAGTTCCAGAAGGGCCAGATCCTGATCGACGGCATCGACATCCGCAAGATCAAGATCTCCTCCCTGCGCAGGCACTTCGGCCAGATGCTGCAGGACGTGTTCCTGTTCTCGGGCACCATCCGCTCCAACATCGTCCTGCGGGAAGAGGGTATCCCCGACAGCGAGATCATGGAGGTCTGCCGCTACGTCAATGCCGACAAGTTCATCAACAAGCTGGACCACGGGCTGGACGAAGAGGTGCGTGAGCGCGGCAACAACTTCTCCGCTGGGCAGCGGCAGCTGCTCAGCTTTGCCCGCACCATCATCCATAAGCCCAGCGTGATGATCCTGGACGAGGCTACCGCCAACATCGACACCGAGACGGAGCTGCTCATTCAGGATTCGCTGGAAAAGATGCGCACCGTGGGCACCATGCTCATTGTGGCCCACCGGCTGTCCACCATCCAGCATGCGGACAACATCATCGTGCTGTCCCACGGTAAAATTCTGGAGCAGGGCACCCACCAGCAGCTGCTGGCCCGGCATGGCCGCTACTACCAGCTGTACACCCTGCAATACCACAAGGCGCAGCTGAACGCAGCCGAATAAACGCAGACAGAAAGGCCGCTGACCTGAGATGGGTCAGCGGCCTTTTCTGTCTGCACCGGGGGTGGAGTTGTCCGCTTCCGGATCGTCGAGGGAGCACAATTAACACTTGCAAAACAGGTGCATCGCTCGTATAATAGAATATGGTAAAATAATAAAAAAGAGAAATGGAAAGGAGGGGCCACAGGATGCAGTGGAGCGATGCGCTCGGCTACGAAGAAGTGATGACCTTTCTGCGCAGTACACCGGCGAGCCTCTTTTTCAAGGATACGGAATGCCGTTATCTTTTTATTTCGGACGTTAGGACTTTCTTCCCCTACGGAGAAGGGCAGGAAGAGGATGTGCTGGGCAAGACAGATCTGGAGATCTGGAGCAGCGAGGAACAGGCCCGCTTTTATTATGAGCAGGACCAGAAGGTGCTTGCCACCGGCAAGGGAACCAGCTTTATCACCGAGGTGCCCCGGGAGGATGGGACGGCATACTATCAGATCAAAAAGAACCCCGTTGTGCTGGAGGGAAAGATCATCGGCATCGTGGGGCTTATTGGTGATATCACGGAGCGGGTGCGGCTGGAAAAACAGGCCGAGAACTGGGCCATCCACGATGAACTGACCGGTCTGTATAACCGCAACTACCTGAAGGTAAAGGGTGCCGAGCAGCTGAAGGGAGCCATCATGCCCATCACGATCATTATGGGCGACTGCAATTACCTGAAGCGTGTGAATGATGCCTACGGCCACGAGTACGGCGACCTGCTGCTCAAGCGGGTGGGCCGGGTGATCCGGGAAAACCTGCCGCCTGAGAGCGTGGCCCTGCGGATGGGCGGCGATGAATTCCTCATTGCCTGCAGCCACTTCTCTGCAGAAGAGGCCGAACAGCTGATCGAGAGGCTGCACGGGGAGCTGGCCCGCCAGAGCGACGACCGCCTCAAGCTGGATGTTGCCTTTGGATACCACACTGTGACAGAAGGCCCTTTTGATTATACCGCAGTCTACCATGCTGCCGACCGGGATATGTACCGGAACAAGCGCAAAAACCGCTGATCATACGGACGAAAAAACAGCCTCAGCCCGATCTCCCAAGGGCTGAGGCTGTTTTGGTGATCTGTTACATCAGGGCGGTGAGTACCAGCGCGCAGAGAGGGAAAACGCCATCTGCGGCGGCTTACAGGATCACATTTTTGATGAGCAGGGAAACGCTGCCGTCCGGATCGTGGAGGAACTCCAGCTCGGAATCGGAGTTCAGCAGCTCGGTGGGGATCTTGACCTCGATGCCGTTGGCGGTGCGGATGCTCCGGCTCTCCATCCGGCGGATGCGGGCAGGGGTCACGGTGACAGGGGCGGCTGCCTCTTCCAGCACCTCGCTCTTCTCCACATAGTCATCAAAGGGCACCGCGGCCAGCGGGTATTCCTCGGCCAGCTGCTGGCGCACCTGTTCCACCGATACCTGATTGTCGTTGTCGGCAGCCTGGTTGGCAATGAGCATGGCTACCTGCGCGTCGGCATGAGGCTCGTCCTCATAGGCATCCTTCACAGCCTGTGCGGCGGCCTCCTGAATGGCCTGCAGCTTCTTTTTCTCGGGCTCGGCCTGGGTATACTGGAACACAACAGAGGAGAGGTAGAACTCCTTATGGCCGTCGATGTCGTATTTCTTTTCCAGCAGGCGCATGGAGTAGTCCGTCAGGTTGACAAGCGCACCCTCCTCCACCTTGCCGCTCTGGGTGGGCAGGCAGGCCCGCTGCTGGATGATGGAGTTGACCGGGGCACCTTCCACGGTCTCGGTGTAGTGGGTGTAGCCGTTTTTATAGTTCAGCTTGAGGATGCCCAGCCAGGGCGCGCCGTCCCGGGTGAAATCCACCACGGCCAGGTCCGCCCCGGGGATGGTGGTGTGGGCGTGCATGTAATCGAACAGCACCCCCGCAATGCGGCAGGACAGATCAATGAAATCCTGATTGTGTTCCAGCTCGTTCCGGAAAGCCGAATCCGGCAGGGGGCGGCACTGGCGGATCTCATCGCTGGCCAGCAGCTTTTCGATATGATTCTGTAAGTAGGCGGTCTTTTCGGCAGTCAGCTCCATGCCGCCGCCGCTGAGCACCGGCGCGTCCAGCGTGGTGTCCAGCACATGCAAAATTGCCTGATGGATGATGATCTCCATGGGTCAAAACCTCATTTCCCGGGTGATTGTGATGTTCCTGCCCAGTATAGCACATCCGGAACAAAAAGGCGAGAGGGAGCGCAAAGGCTTGTCAACTGCCGCCTGAGATGCTACAATGGGGCTGACCAAACATCCGGACAAGCCGAAAGGGGAGTGTGTTATGGAATTTCGGGACAAACCGATGCAGAACCTCATCCGCATCAAGGAAAAGGAGATCTGCAAAAATGTGCAGGAGCTGCTGCTGGACGGTGAGCAGATCGTGGGCGCTTACAAGACCGTGCGCGATCAGGCTGTGTTCACCACCCACCGCATTTTTATGGTGGATATGCAGGGGATGACCGGTACCCGGCAGGAGATCTTTGTGCTGCCCTACCGCAAGATCCTGCATTACGGCATCAAGACGGCAGGCTTCGGTGACCCGCTGCAGACCTCGGAGCTGACGGTCTGCTTTGCGGATGAGCACGAGGCAAAGTTCGGCTTCATCGGGCAGGATGAGCTGCTGGCGGTGGCACGGGCCATCAGCCGGTGCATCCTGTAACAGAACAAACGTAAAACGCCCGCTCCGGCTTCTGACCCCGGAGCGGGCGTTTTACATTGCTGTAATATGCGAAAAAAGGAGAATGTCGAAGGGTCAGCAGGCGGCGCGCTCTCTGCGGCCGGCCTCAAGCATGTAGTGCAGGAAGCCGGTGACATCAGCAGGGTCGGTGACAGAGATGTCAAAGCCCTTGGAGGGAGCGTCCATCATCTGGAACAGCTCGGTGGCGGCGCTGTCCTTTTTCAGGTCACAGGTCTCGCCATTGGCCAGGTGCAGGAGCACACTGCCGCGGCTGGCGGCTACCTGCTGCATGAAACGGTCTTTATCAAGATACTGGATGCGAAGCATAAAAATACCTCCCACAAAGAAATGTTTTATTCTGGAAGAGTCTCCCGGGCCAGGCTGCCCGTGGGGAACGCTTCTCGGGAACCGGATCAAGCCGCGCCGGGGGTTGTTTTCCGCCCCCTGCGGTGTTATACTGTGCTTGCTGGTTCTGATGAAATAATACCACGAAACCGGCACGATAGATAGAACAAAAACACCCGATTTGTACAACAAAATCGGCATTGACAAAAAATATTCAAAGTATTGCGGAAAGGAATTGTTCAATATGGCGTTTCAGACAAGCTGTGTCTCTGCTGCCAATATCGTTACCGGGCTGACCTTCCAGCAGGATGTTGTGGCCGATGCCGAGGGGCGGGAAATGGTCCAGCATGGCAGCGCCCTGTTCCCCATTGCCTGCTACGCGGAGAACCTGAAAAGCTATTCGGTGGCCTGGCACTGGCACGAGGAGTTTGAGTACATTCTGGCCATGAAAGGCCCCCTGACGGTGGACGTGAACAAGACCCGGGTGACCCTGCAGACGAATCAGGGCGTGTTCCTGAACTCCGGCATCCTCCACGCGGTGGAGCAGGCGGAAAAAGGGGAGGCCCTGCTTCACTCGGGTGTGTTCCATCCCCGGCTGGTGGGTGGAATGGACACCATCTTCTGGCAGAAGCTCATCCGACCCATGCTCCAGCCGGATGCCCCGGCGTTTTTTCTGCTGGATGAGGCTGTGCCCTGGCAGGCGCAGGTGCTTGCCTGCCTGCGGGAAGCCTGGCAGGCGGTTGCCGTGGAGCCCTTTGATTACGAGAACCGGGTGCGTTACTATCTCTCTGCGGCGCTGCGGCTGCTGAGCACCCAGTGCGTGGGCGGCAAGACCAAGGTCTCCCAGCAGGAGCAGATCGCCGCCGAGCGGATGAAGCAGATGCTCCGCTTTGTGGAGGAGCACTATGCCGAGGAGCTGACCGTGGAACGCATCGCGGCCAGCGTGGCCCTGAGCGAGAGCGCCTGCCTGCGCAGCTTCCGGCAGATGCTGGGCATCACGCCCATCCAGTATGTCAAGCAGTTCCGGGTGGAAAAGGCCGCCGAGCTGCTCCGCTCCACCCGGCTCAAGACGGGCGAGATCGGGATGGAGTGCGGCTTTGCAGATGGCAGCTACTTCATTAAGACCTTCCGGGAGATCAAGCACTGCACACCCAAGGAATACCGCGCAAAATTCTGCTGAAATGTCTGAGATAGGAATAGGAGAAAATAATACCCATGCAGCACAGTCTGACCCAAGGCCCCATTACAAAGAATATCCTGCTTTCTGCCACGCCGCTGGGTGTTACCGGCATCTGGCTCAGTGTGCCCATCGGCTGGGCACTGGCAGATGCCATCGGTATTGGGTATTATTTGAAGAAGAGAACATAAAATATCCCCCACTGCAAAGCGTGTTATGGCACGTCTGCAGCGGGGGATATTGTTTTTTCTGGGGTTTGAGGTGATTCGGGCAGGGGCTTATTCCCCCACGGCGGGGACGTTCTGCATCGTCCAGAGGAGCTTCTGGACATCCACGCTGCCCATGTGGGTGGGCTCCTCACCCAGACGGAGGAAATCGGTCTGCTGGGCGGTAACAGTCTGCCACTGGGGCAGGTCTGCACCGTTGGGGTCACCTGTCCTGGCAAAGTTGGTCAGGTAATCCACCATCTGAGCGCTGAGGGCGGTGTCCTTCTCAGTGAAGGGCCGCCAGCAGTGAGCCAGCGTGCCGAACCAGTACCACAGGTCGCTGGAATGCCAGGCACCACGGTCATCACCGGGGAGCTGGCGGTCGAAGAACCAGCCATAGCTGTCGGCGTTCCGGGCGCACCAGTCCTGAGCCATCTGGTAGAGGTAGGGCGGAACGATATCCTCGCTGGTGAAGCCGATGAGGTAAGGAATATGGTGCTGTTCGTCGGCAGCCAGCGTCTCGGGGCCGGTCTTGACCTGGAAACGGCCATCCACCACGGGCTCACAGCCCAGACCCTTGAACTGGGGCTGGGTGCGGACGGCATCCCAGGCTGCAAACAGCTGGGCGGGGGCGAGGGCACGGAACTCGGCCAGCGTGCTGCACCCGGCGGTCTCCATGACCTGCTTCCAGAACGGGTAATGGGCCTCAGCGGGCTTGGCCGTCAGCATCTGGCTCACGCCGCCGCCGCTGCTCATCACGGCCTTGGAGAACAGCCCCCTGGTGATGGGGGAGAGGACGAGCTGCTGGACGCTCATGGCACCGGCGCTCTGGCCCATGATAGTGATGTTGTTGGGATCGCCGCCAAAGGCAGCGATGTTGGCACGCACCCACTGCAGAGCCGCCAGCTGATCCAGAAAGGCATAGTTGCCGGTGGATCCGGCCTCATCAGCCAGCTCGGGCAGGCAGACAAAGCCCATGGGGCCGAGCCGGTAGTTGATGGTCACAGCCACGCAGCCTTTGGTGGGCCAGACAGGGCCGTCGAAGTGTTTCTCGTGGCCGCAGCCGCCGGTAAAGCCGCCGCCGTGAATGTAGAAGATGACCGGCAGCTTGTCCTCGGGGGCTGCGCCAGCAGGGGCCCAGATGTTCAGGAACAGGCAGTCCTCGCTGTAAGTATACGTTTCGCCCTTGCGGAACTCGTTGTAGTAGAAGGCTTTTCCGGGTGCGGCGGCTTCGTCATAGAAGGCGCGGGGCTGGTAACAGCAGGCACCGTATTGGGTGGCATCGTAGACACCGTCCCAGTGGGTGACGGGGATGGGGAACTCCCACCGCCCGGCGGTGGCGTAGCGAATGCCCTTGTAAGCGGCAATGCCCGGCCACTGGCAAGCCGTGCCGGAGATCACGCCGCAGGGCGTGGTGCGCTCAAAGCTCATGGGGGAAACCTCCTTGTCTTACTCCGCCGCTTTCAGGCCCCGGATGTCCTCGCCCGCAAACAGGCAGGGGACAAAGGAGGAAAGGCGGCTGGAGATCTTTTCGGTGTATCGCTTTTCCAGCAGGGAGCCATCCGCAATGTTGGTGGTGACGATGGTGGGCAGACCGGCTCCCAGGCGGTTGTTCAGCAGGCTGTAAAAAGTGGTGATGAAGTAGGGGGTGACGAACTCGGTGCCCAGATCATCCAGGATCAGCAGGTCGGCAGCAGAGGCGGTGCGCAGCAGGGTCTCGGCATCCTCGGAGGAGTCGAAGCGGGCGTTTTCCAGCTTGCCGAAGAAGTCTGGGCTGGAAACGTAGATCACGTCAAAATCCTTTTGCAGTACGATGCCCGCAATGGCAAGGGCGGCGTGGGTCTTGCCCAGCCCCGCATTGCCAAAAAGCATCAGGCTCTCGCTGTTGTGGTCGAATTCCTCAGCGTAGCTGCGCAGATCCTCCAGCAGGCCGCCCATGTAGGTGCGGACAGGCTCGCCCAGCTTCTCGTCCATGGTGTTGGGGTAGTACCGCAGCTCCATGGTGTCAAAACTGGAAATGGACAGGCTGGACAGCGCCTCGATCTCCTCCCGTCGCAGACCCTGCATCAGCTTATGAACGCAGGTGCAGGTGCGGCCCTGCACGCTGCCAGTATCCTGGCACAGCTTGCAGGTGAATTTGGGCTCCAGCGCATCCGCAGGGCGGCCGCTGGCGGCCAGCAGGGCGGTGAGCTCCTGCCGGGCTGTGCTCAGTGCGGCGGCGGCTTCGGTGCGGTCTTTTCCGGCCGCGCCTGCCAGCGCGCAGCGGATGCCCCGCACCCGCACCTCGTCCTCAGCGTGGCGCAGGGCCGGGATGGCGGCCTCCGCCTCCAGCCGGGCATCCTCGGCATTGGCGCGGGCAGTCTGCCGCCGCAGAGCCACCGTGCGCAGGGCGGCTTGATAAAGTTCCTGTTTGGTACGCATAAAAGCTCCTTATTCTGCAGGCGTGTCCGTTTTTTTGCGGAGCGGACGGCGGCGGGCAGCGTTCTTGAGAAAATCGTTTCCGCTGGGTTCGGCGCGGTCCACCCGGATGTTCCGGCTGGCACCCATCCCGGCCACCGGGCCCCGCACATCGTGGACGGTGCGCAGGCCCTTGGCGTTCCAGGCCTTGAGGATGCTGTTCCAGTACCAGAGATCCCGCTTGGGGCCGGCCTGTACGGCGGCCTCCTGCACCATGGCATCATCGTAGCCGTAGACCTCGTACCAGCGGGCAATGGCCTTGCGCCCGCCAAGGGTCAGCTCGGTGTCGGCAATGCCCAGCAGGCCGCTGACGTACTGCTCCCGCTGGGCACGCAGGGCCAGCAGCTGGAGGTGTGCGTCGGCCTGTTCGCCGGTCTCCACACCCTCGGCCCGCCAGACCTTCAATTCGTGGCTGACGGCACCCATCGTCCGCTTGCCTCGGCTGGCCACATAGGCCACGCAGAGCATGACGGTCTCGGGTGCAAAGGCTTCCTGCACATAGAAGTTTACCAGCTTTTCCATTTCGGGGTGGGTCAGCGGGCGGGCAAAGCTGGTCTGGGCGCAGTCGATGAGGGAGGAGATCATGGGATCGGTGCGGCTGGCCGCTGCGATCTCGCTCCAGGTCATGGGGGCAGGGGCTGTGGGCTCCTCGCCCGGGGCGGCGTTCTCCTCGTACCGTTCCAGCAGACCTGCACCGGCCCAGAAGGACAGGGCACTCTCGGCGGTCATCTTACTGCGAAGCTTTAAGTCGGCGCAGAGCTTCTCCGGGTCAGTGATGCCGGTGGCCAGCACATACAGAGCCACCCGGACGTTATATTCCTCCGCAATGCCCAGCTTGGAAAAGACCAGCTGCGGCACCGGGATGGTGTCACCCTTGAATTCTTTCAGTCGGTAGATCATGGTGCACCTCAGTGTTGTGTTTCGGCATCCGGTTCCGGTGCGGGCGGTGTCCAGGGCTCACAGTCCAGGATGGACGGGTGGGCGCTCCAGCGTTCCGGTTCGGCGTTGTAGGCATCGTTCAGATATTGGGCGACTGCGGTGCGGCCCTCCTCGGTCATCGGGAAGATCTCCCGCCGCCGCAGGGCCGGATCGGTTTTATCCAGCGTCCACGGCTCGGGCCAGAGATCCACCGTGAGGATGGCCTCTTCTTTTTTGGCCTCCTCGCCACCGTCCGGGTCGGGGACGGAGCGCTTGCCCGGGGTGATGAGGTAGCGCATCCCGTCCTCGTTGCCGCTGAATGAGTTTTTGTTCTGCAGATAGTGCAGCATGGGCACAAAGATCATGTAGAATTCCTTCCATTGTGATAATCTATCTTTCATTATAAAGCAACTGGCGCAAAAAGCAAGTTTTTTCCGCCTGCCGCGTTCCGACAGAAAAAACTGTTGACAAAACCGCCGCACTTTGCTACACTAATGGAGCAGTCCTGCAGGGTTAGCTCATCCGGTAGAGCGACTGCTTCCCAAGCAGTAGGCGGCGGGTTCGAGTCCCGTATCCTGCTCCATAAAAAAGAACGCCAGTTCGTTGAGAATTGGCGTTCTTTTTCTTTTGATCACCCACTTTGTAACCCACTTGACTTTTCGTAAACAGAGCACAGCCCCGGACAGCGATCTTACTGTCCGGGGCTGTGCTTTATCAAATCGCCCGGCGGTTGCGCCGTCCGGCTGCCGGGAGGTGTCGCAAAGTCCCCTCCATGGTACGCGCTATCAGGAGGCGGGGAGGGGACAGCCGCAGCGCTGCGGTGTAGCTCACTTCTTCCCCTGCATCTGATCCAGCAACTCATCGGCGCGGATGGCCTCGGGAGTAAAGCTGTTGTTCTCCCACCATGCCCAGATGGCGGCAGCGGTGGTCAGGCCAGCGGTCACCCACTGCTCCACGCTGGCGCTGTCGATGGGCAGCACCGGCTTGCCTGCTGCACTCAGCAGCTGATTGACGAGGGCCAGTGCCAGCACAACAGTGCGGGCGATGGTCGCGGCGGGGATGGCGGGGGTGTTGTTCCCAGTGATGTGTGCGTTCATATTGTCAGTTCCTTTCTTCAGTCGTGGATGGGTAAAGCGCAGGCTCTCTTGTACAATTCCGTACCGGTGCCGTTGCCGCCCATCACATGATAGGTCTTGTAGAGGTAATTCAGGTTGCGCAGGCCGTCGCGGGTGATGTACCCCAGCTCCATAAAACGGTAGCACTCGGTATAGATGCGGTCGTGCAGCAGGGCCAGCACCGCGTCCCACAGGGCCTTGATCTTGGGGATGGCGGCAAGGATCGCGCCGCCGATCAGAGCACAGAGCCACCCGGCCCAATACTCCGTGATAAACTGCCACATCGGTCTCACCCCTCCTCATCATCTTCCCACGCCTGCTGGATGCGCTGTCCGTTGTGACACACCGCATCCAGAACGGCATCTGCTTGGATATTGGATGCCAGCAGGGCCTTGTCTTGGGTATTCATGTTGTAGTACCCCGTGAACACCTCACCATCTGCCAGAGGCGCTGCTACGGTGATGCGGTCGATCTTGTGCTCTTCCAGTGTAGCTAGAACCTCTGAGAGCCAGGGTGCGTATGGTGCATCTGAAATCAGATAACTTGCCGTCGGTCTCACCCCCTGACCTGCCCCAGCCCGGCCCTCTGGATGATGGCAGCATAGTCCTTGTAGGCCACGCTCAGGTCTGCGCCCTTGGCGATGCCGGGAATCTTGCCGCTGCTGGTGTACTGCCACATCCCGAAGAGCCAGCCGGGGGAGGGCTTCTTGGTGCGATAGGCTGCCAGCCATACGTCGTAGGGCTTGAGGGCCGCGCCGCCCATGTAAAGGTTGGTCTGCCCGAAGTTCAGGCCGGTGTAGAGCATGGCGTACACGCCCCAGCTTTCCACCACGCTCAGGCAGTGGGTCACGATGTCGGTCAGGGCGGACTTGCTCAGGGCCGCCTGGAGCTTGTCCTCGATGTCCACAGCCACCGGCAGCTGGAAGGCTCTGCCGCCCAGCGCCTGCTTGAACAGGGCCAGCTCCTTGTCGGCCTGTGCCTTGGTGGTAGCCTTGAAGTAGCCGTACACGCCCACCGGGATGCCCAGGCGCTGGCACTCGGCGTAGTTGCGGGCAAAGAAGGGGTCGATGTATGGCTTGCTGGGCTTGCCCTCTTTGCTGTTGCCCATGGCCCGGATCATCACGCCGGAGATAAGGCCGCTGCGCTTCACCGCGTCCCAGTCAATGCTGCCTTGCCAGCGGGAAACGTCAAGTATTGTTCTGGGCATTGCTCTGCGCCTCCTTCTCGGCCAGCAGCTCGGTCAGCTCCTTGTACTCGTCATCAGTCAACTTGCTTGCGGCATAGAACACGTCCAGCTTGGTGCTCATGCCCTCCAGATTGCCGCGTTCGATCATGCGTTTACAGGTACGGTACAACATAGGTTTGTCCTTTCCGGGGCGCTGCCCCATCTTAAAATGTTATCATCCTCTTGGCAGAGGGTTTTACTCAGTGATCCCCAGCTCCAGCAGGGTCAGCCGGTAGGCCTGGTCAACGTTCAGCGCATCGGCATCTGCCTGGGCGCTCTCCACCGTAGCAAGCCGCTCCTCCAGTGTAGGGGTCGGCTTCGGTGCATCGGCAGGGTCTGGCTGCGTGCCAGCCTCCACCACAACGTAGGCCTCCGGCTGGTCGTCCATGCTCCACAGGGCCTCGCCCACGGCAGCCGCTGCATTGTGGGCGGTAATGGCTTCCACAACGGCAGAATAGGCATCACATTCTTCCTGCGTGATAACCGGCTTCGGGATTTTTGCTCCGGGTTTGATCTCCATTTGCGTTCACCTCACATCCAACGACCAAATGCAATCCAATGGACTTTTACTGTTCCACCAGAGGTGTTAATACGCATGCCGGTTGTACTACTGTCTTCAAAACCAAAATTATAGCTCTCAGGATACTGAGCATCCAGTGACCCAATAGGTGTATAATTTGTATTAGCAAAAGACACAGGAAAACCCACTCTCCCACCGTAATTGGTTCCCCAGCATATCTGCGTACCATCTGAAAATCTCACCCAGTTGCTGCCGCTGGCTGCTACTGCCGAAGCACCCGCCGGGCCCTGCGGGCCGGTCGCGCCTGTGGGACCTCTGGCTCCAGTTGCACCGGTAGGCCCTTGCGGCCCCTGTGGTCCAGTGGCTCCGGTTTCGCCCTTGGGGCCCTGCGCACCGGTATCTCCTTTGTCGCCCTTTGCGCCTTTCAGGCTGGCGATCCAGGCGGCTTCACTGCCGGTGTACCCCAGCTGAACAGCCAGCGCATAGGCCGACTGACCATCAAAGGCTCCGGCTTCCTTGGCCTGCTTCACGGCATTGGTGGCCGCATTGGCCGCGCTGGTGCTGGCTTTCTCTGCTCGGTCGGCATCGGCCTTTGCCGCCCCCGCGCTGGTAGATGCCTCCTCGGCCTTGGTGGCGGCGGTGGAAGCGCTCCCCGCAGCGGCGGTGGCCTGCTCAGTGGCAGTTTTTGCCGCAGCGGTGGCCGTCTTGGTGGAGACCGCTACGTCGTTCAGGGCCGCGGTGCGGGCCTGTGCGATGTTCTGCAAGGCGGTGCTGTGCTCCGTCTCCGTGTCCTGCAGGGCCCGCTTGGCGGCGGTCTCACTGGTCTTGGCTGCCTTCTCGCTAGCGGCGGCGTGGGTCTCACTCAGGGCTGCTGCGTCCTCGCTGGCTTTGGCGGCAGCGGCACTGCTGGTAGCTTTCTCCTCCAGTGCGCTGATGCGCTCCCGGGCAGCGGCCAGCAGCTCGTCGGTGGGGATGCCGGTCACACCGTCCCGCACGAGGCCGCAGAGCGCCTCGTCCAGCCGGGTGTCAGTGATCTGGCCCGTAGAGATGCTGATGGAGCCTGCCGGGCGGGTGATCTCGGCAAGGCAGAGGTCGTAGATCAGCTCGGTGCGGGAGATGGCCGGGGCCGTGGGTGTGCTGGATGCCGTGCCCTGCAGCACCTGCAGGCTGGCGGCTCTGGCACCGGCATCATAGCGCATGACGATGCGGTCGATGCGGGGGAGAGACGGGTCGGCCAGCGGCATGGTCAGGGTGTCGGCCTCCCGCTTGGTGATGGAGTAGCCGGTGAATCGGCTGGGGTGCACCCAGCCACGGCCCGCCCCCACGGTGACCTTCAGCCCGCCTGCGGCTGTCACCGGGAAGTCCTCATCTCCGCTGAACACGCCGCTGGTGAGGCCCGCAAGGTAGGCCGCCACATCTGCGGCATCGAAGTCGTAGCCGTTGGCGGGGTATAAAACGATTTTGCTCAAAAGATCATCTCCTTACAGCTTGCGCCAGACCGGCGTGCCCAGCCGCACGGTGCGGGTGGTGCTGTCGCTCTGGCTTTGGGTGATGACATCAGCCACCCGGACGGTGGCCTTGTAGCCCAGCTCCGGGATGGTGCAAAAGGCAACGTCACCGGGGGAAAGGCCCTCGGCATCGATGGTCAACTCAATGGAGCCGGTACGGAGCTGCTCCAGCAGTTTATTCGTGCCCCGGGCCATGAGCCGCTCGAGGTAGGCTTGGCTTTTGGTGGTCTCGCCCTTTTCCTCGTCCGGCTGCACGTCCCGAGCATCGACGTAAAGCTCCCGTCGGTCGGCACCGGTGGCATCCGTCAGACCCACAGTCACGGTGGCCCGGGCATCGCCCTCGCCAGCGCCCTGCACCACAGCAACGTTGGCGTAGTCGGAATCCCCGAAGGCCCACGCGGCCTGCTGCAGGTTGCCCCACTTTGTGCTGAACCTGTTGTTTGGGTCAGCGGTGGGCCGGTAGACCTCGAACAGCAGCTTCTTGTCTGCGTTCTTGCCTGTCAGCCGCACCCGGAAGCCCAGGTCGCAGGCCGCGCCGATGGTCATCAGGTAGTCCATGATACTGCCGCCGGAGGTCTGTGCAGTGTAGGTGGTGTCAAAGCCCACAGCAGCACCCAGCTCCAGCTTTGGCCATGGCTGCATTGCACTGACCAGTCTGCGCATGGCGGCTTCGGCGTTCTCATTCTTCACGATGCTGGTACAGACCCGCTTGGTGAAGATCCACGTCCCCGGGAAGCCGGTGACCACTAAGTTGCTGTCTTGATTCTCGTTGCTCCGGTGGCAAATGCGCATGGGCACATCGCTGTCACTGCGGCGCAGCCAGCGGCCCTCCCGGAGCAGGGACAGGTTCTCCTCGGTGAGTCTGACTTCCAGCGTGAACTCGCCCGCGGTGTTGTAGGGCTCGTCCCAGTAAAGGCTCACCCACACCTCTACCCGGCCCAGCCGGGCGAGGGTCAGCTCATCCAAAACATCCAGTGTCACGAGATCACCTCCGGCAGAATGCCCGAAACCATGGGATAAAAGCGCACCGTCACCTGCAGGCTGGTCTCGCCGCTGTCGGCAGTGGCCTTGAGCAAGTTGTCTCCCGGGGCCAGCTCCAGCAGGTCAGAATCTTCATCCAGCAAAGAAAAGATGTTCTCCTCCGTGCCGTCCTCTGTCCGCTTGACGGCCAGCTTGTCGGTGGTGGTGCGGTAGATCTCGATGACCTGCCCTGGGGTCAGGGTGGTCAGGATGCGGATGCTCTGGCCCGTGATGATGTTCAGCACGGTGGGGTTGACCACAGTGCCGTCGCTCTTGAGGGTGGCCGTGAAGGGCACCGCCAGCGCCCCGGGGTTATAGGCATTCAGCCAGCCGACGGAGGTGCGCACGCCGAAACGGTGGGGTGTGCTGTAGTTGATGGGCAGCCTGAAGCTGGGCACAAAGCCGTTGATGCAGAAGCTCTGGGCGGTCAGGTCGTACCAGAAGGGTTTCGGGCAGAAGAGCATGAAGGCCAACACCGGGTAGGGGTGGATGCTCTTTGTGTAGGGGGTCTTGGAAAGCACGAAACGACAGAAGAATTTATCCTCGAAATACATTGTGCCGCTGGTGAAATAGGGCAGCTTTTCCAGCAGTAATTCCGCATCCGCATCGCCGTGGGAGCTGTGGCAGTGGATGATGAGCTCACGGCTCACCCCGGCCACGCTCTGGCGCTCCACGCTCACGCCCACCTGGTTCACGCCCTGTGCGGTCTGCACGTCCACGTCTACGCCATTGATGGGGTCGAGGGAGTAGGGCGTGCCGTAAGCCCACCCGATGTCGAGAGTGGCCCCGGCATCCGTGACCAGCTGCAAATGGTCTTTTCTGAATGGCATTGTGGAGCCCTCCTTTCATCGTTTCTGGGCCTTGGCCCGGTCGGCTTCCCAGCGGGCTTCCCGCTGGAGGTCTGCCGCCGTCTGGGCCTTGGAGTAGATATTTTGGATGATGTTGGTGTCACCCTCCCGGTGGTAGTTGTTGGCGGCTGCGGCCACCTGTGCCGTGCCGGATGCGGCCACAGACCGGCTGATGGCCATGTTGTCACTGAGGACAAGGCTGTTGGCCTGCCGCACCATCTCGGCCAGCTTGCTGTTTGCGGCCAGCAGGGCCTCGGTGTTGGCCTCCACAGCGTCGGTCAGGTCTTTGTCCGGGGTGGGGGCTGTCGGCGTGGTGGAGCCAGGTTTTGTGCCTGTGGTGGTCTTAGCGATGTCATCCAAACTGCGCTCCACCTTTGTCTGGAGGCCATCCACATAGGTGGTCACGGTCTTGTAGGAGCGCTCCACGCCGTCCACCAGCTTCGTGCCTGCCTCGGTGACGGTCTTGGTCACCCGCTGGGTGATCTTGCCGGTCTCGTCCTGCAGCTTCTCTGTGAGCACCTTGGTGGTCACGGTGCTGCCGTCGGCACTGGTGGTCTTGCTGGTGTCGGTCATGCTCTCGATGACCTTCTGGGAGTTGGTAGACGTGCCGGAGCTGCTGGGGTTGTTGATGGCTTCCTGCTGCTTCTTCCGCTCGGCCTGCCGGGCCTTGCGGTCGGCAGCGATTTGGTTGGCATAGTCCCAGGCGGGGTTACTGACATAATCGAGCGTACCGCCATAGAGCCACGCCACCTTGTTGTACATCCAGATCAGGCCGTTGATGAGGACGACGAAACCCTCGATGCCCGCCGCCACGATGCGCATCAGGCCCTCGAAGATGTAGCTCATAAAGTCCTCGACACCCGCCCAGACGGACTGGAAGCCGTTGGCAACGTTTTTATTGGTGCCGCTGAAGTTGATCAGCGCACCCGCCAGCATCCCGATGAGGGAGATGACAAAGAGGATGGGGTTTGCGTCCATGGCCACATTCAGGGCGGTCTGCCCGGCTGTGGCGCTGGCCGCTGCCGGGACGAACTGTGCCACCAGACCCATGGCCAGATTGGCGAGGTTCCCGAACACGCCGCCCAAAGCGCTGCCCAGCTGGTTGAGCGCCCCCATGGCCACGCTCTGGATCTGCGCCTGCTGTTCCTTGGTGCAGGCCTGCCAGAAGTAGGAAGCGGCCCACAGGCCCAGGCTCTCGAGGTCGCCATCCTTGAGGGCCGTTGCCAGCGTCTCGATGGCCCCCAGCGCATCTGTCTGGATGTCGGCCTGGATCTGCGCCCATCCCTCGTCCAGCTTGGTGCGGAACTGCTCCGTGATGGTAGCTCCTACGGTAGCAAAATCCGGCCCGTTGGTGGAGAGGGTCTGGGCAATGCTCTGGATGGCCTGCTCTGCCGCCGGTGCACCGGTGTTGATGCCGTTGACAAGGCCCTGCGTGACGTTTTCGCCGATCTCGGTGAACACCTTCGAGGGCGAGTGGATGCCCAGCAGATTCTTGACGGTGGAGACCAGCCCGTTGACCTTGCCCCTGACGTTGGACACGAGGGTGTCCCACATCCCGGTGATGCCGTTCAGCAGGCCGTTGACGATGTTCTCGCCGATGTGGCCCCATTCATCCATGCTGCCGTCCCACACGCCGGTCAGCTTTGCGATGCAGGCGAGGGCGGCTTCGCCCAGGTTCTCGATGCTGCGGATGATGCCGTCTACCAGAGTGGTCAGCAGGGCCGCGCCACAGTTCAGCAGATCTGGCAGATGGGAGATCAGCGCGGCAGAGAACTTTGCGGTCAATTCCGCCGCTGCTGTGATCAGCTGGGGCAGGTTGTCGGTGATGCCGATGATGAGCTGTTCCAGCAGCTGGATGCCCGCGTCCATCAGGTCTCCTGCATGGTCTGACAGATAATGGGTGAACTGAACGATGACCTTTGTGGCACTGTCAATCAACGAGGGAAGGTTATCAACGATGCCCTGTACCAGAGCAGCCATCACACCGGCAGCAGCATCAAGCATTGCAGGTGTAGCTGCTACGATATCCTCTGCAAGCTGAACGATGATCTCTGTGCCGGAGGTTGCCAGCCCCGGCAGCTGCGCAGTCACGCTGGCGGCCAGATCGGAGATGATCTGACCCGCTGCCTGAAGCATCGCCTCGGGGCCACCCTCAGACAGGGCCTTTGTCAGGGTAGAGAAGCATTCGGAGCCCCACTTGGCTGCCTCGTTCAGGCTGGGCTCCAGATAGTCGTAAATACCCAGCTGCAGGCCCTCCAGGGCGCTCTGCATGATGGTGACGGAGCCCTGCAGGTTGTCCAGCTGTGTCTCTGCCATCTGGGCCATAGCGCCGGAGTCACCGGCTGCCTCGCCCGCTGCGTCGATCTGCTGGGCCAGTGACTCCCACTGCTCACCCTGCGCCGCCAACAGGCCGTTGACGGCTGCGAGGTCGGTCTTGTTGAACAGCGCGTTGATGACGCTGTCCTTCTGCCCCTGTGTCAATCCAGCCAGAGAGCCGCTCAGGTCGGTCAGGATGTCGTCCAGGCCGCGCATATTGCCCTGCGCATCGTACACCTGCAGGCCCAGCTGCTCCATGAGCTTGGTGGCATCATCGGTGGGGGACTGCAGGGACAGTATGATGTTGCGCAGGTGCGTGCCGCCCTCTGCGCCCTTGATGCCGACGTTTGCCAGCAGGCCCAGGGCGGTTGTTAGCTCCGTGGTGCCGCCCTTCAGATTCGCGGCGGTGCCGCCCACTGTCAGGATGGCTTCGCCCAGCTGACTGACGTTGGCGTTGGCTTTGCTGGCCGCCTTGGCCAGTTTGTTGCCGAACTCGTCCACATTCTGCTTGTTGGCCTCGAGGTTCAGCGAGGCCATAGCATCGGTGACCAGATCGGACGCATAGGCCAGATCCATGCCGCCCGCTGCGGCCAGGTTCAGGACGCTGGGCAGCACCTCAGCAGCCTTGTTAGCATCGTAGCCAGCAAGCGCCAGATAGTTCAGAGCGTCCGCTGCCTGTGTAGCAGTGAACGCTGTAGTGCTGCCCATCTCCTTGGCCTTGTCCGTCAGGCTCTGGATCTGATCCACACCCACGCCCATGGTGGCGGCCACCTGGGACATGGAGGACTGGAAGCTCATGCCGACACCGACAGAGGTTTTTGCCAGCGCTGTCAGCTTTCCGGTAGCAGCTTGCGTCAGCCCGGAGATCAAATTGCCTGCGGCTACCGACATCGCGCTCAGGCCCTTATTAAAGCCGCTTGCGTCCAGCCGGGTATCGCCGGTAATACTGTAGTCCGCCACTGTGTCCACCTCTCATTCGGAGCACGGGCACAGGGGCACAGGCTGTTATAACTTGATTTCTATCTCCCGCTTACATGCGGGGTTCTTACATTTCACCCACAAACCGTGGGCGCAGGCTTCGGGAGCCGCCCACACGGGCAGCGCTCTGCCGCAGAAGGGGCAGGGCACCGGGGCGCGGGAATCAACCGAAGCGGTCGAGGAAAGCGTCCTCGTGCTCTTGCAGGGTTTCGCGCCGCTTCACCCCCTTCAGCCCATCCGGCAGGGCAAAACGCTCTTTCAGGGTCTCGTAGTAGTCCCGGTCGGCTCTGTCCATATCGGAGGTATCCTTGCCCCGGATCTCCACGATCTTGCCCAGCGACGTTTCCGGCGGCAGGGCATGAAGCAGTGCTTTGAAGCGCCACCAGTGCACCTTGTCAGCGGTCAGGTCGATGCCGTAGGCCTGCTGAAAGGCCCCCACGATGTAGTCAGCATCGCACCGGTAGTCCAGCACAGGCTCGTCCTGTGGGTCGCTGCTGCTGCCAGTCCCGGTGCGCTCCTCGTCCTCGGGGCCGCCGCCCTGGCAGAAGCGCACCAGAGATTCAAAGGCTTCCTGGTACTGCACTCCGGGCACCGGCTCTACAAAGAACCGCTGAACGGCTTCACAAATCATCCGGGCGCTGTCCTCGTCAGTCTTGGCGCGGCGGGTGCGGATCAGCAGCCAGATCATGGGCCGGAAGTCAGGGTCGATGGCGCGGCCCTCCCACTCGGTGGGCAGGGTGTCCGTCAGCAGGTCATGCATTGTCCAGTGCCTCAAGCTCTGCCTTCAGCTGGGCACGGCGGGCGGCCTTTGCCGCTTCCTGTGCTCGGAAATCCACCACGGCGGGATGTGCCTTGACTGCGGCCCGGCGCTGCTCACGGTTCATGGGGGCAGGGATGGCCTGTGCTGCCGAAACCTGTGCTGCCGAAACCTGTGCTGCCGAAACCTGCGCCCGCTCCTCGGTGGGGTGGATCAGCGCGCTGGCACTGGCCTTTTCTGCGGCCATGGCCTCGGCAAAGGCCTTGCTGACCGTCAGGCAGGCGTTGAAGTTGCTGCCGTCCAGCCCCAGCTTCTCAGAAGCACCCTCGCCCAGAACTTCGTCCAGGTAGTCCATAAAGATGCGGCACTGGAAGCGCAGCCAGGCAGGGTAATCGCTCTCGGGAGTGTAGCGGCTGCCCTCCGTCCGAGCACGTTCCTGCTGCCGGGTCTGTGCAGCCAGCATCCGATCCACGTCGTTGGCGTTCAGGGTGGAAAAATCAAATTCAATGCCGTTGATGATCATGGAAAATCCTCCTGTTACAAAAAGGGCCCCCGTTCACCGGGGAACGAGGGCTGTGTGGTGTTGTTATCAGACCTTGGCAGCCTTGGTGGACTGCGTGTCGGCCTGAGTCAGGGTCAGGTAGTTGAACTCAGCCGGAACGCCAACACCCTTCACGTCGCAGGCAAAACCTGCGGAGTTGCTGGCGGAGCCGCTTGCATCGGAAGTGACGATAAAGGCAGCTGCGCCCTTCTCGCCCTTGCCGGTCTTTGCGCTGAAGTAGATATAAGGGAAAACCACCTCAGTGCCGGAGCCGAACTTGATCTTGTGGGAGAGCAGGAAATCCTGCGCAGGGTCGCCCACGCAGCGGTTACCGTTCAGGGAGAAGGTGCGCTGGGTCTCGCCCTTCTCGGTGACAGTGCCTGCGCGGATATAGGCCACGTCCTCGGTGGAAGCGTTCAGGGCACCGGAGTGCTCCTTGACACGCTCTGCAAACACGACCCAGTCGCTCTCCTTGGTCTGGGTGGAGGCATCGGTCTGGATTGCAAAGATGAAGT
This sequence comes from Faecalibacterium sp. I2-3-92, assembly GCF_023347315.1. Classification (GTDB taxonomy): domain Bacteria; phylum Bacillota; class Clostridia; order Oscillospirales; family Ruminococcaceae; genus Faecalibacterium; species Faecalibacterium duncaniae. Next base: position 1,829,959 of record NZ_CP094470.1, on the reverse strand, counting down.
CATCGGCTTTTTCGGTGCCGGTGTAGTCCGCGCTGGGCACGATGCCCTTCTTGGTCTTGAGCGCGGTCAGGGTTTCGGAAACAGTCATAGGGTTATCTCCCTTCCTGATAGTATTGAAGTTGAAGCTGAATTTGGAATCGGCAGGTGTTGGCATCCTGGTTCAGGATGTACCCCGGGGAAAGGCACACCACAGCCTCTGCCTTTTTATCACCTGCCAGCTTGGGCAGATTCTGCGCGGAGGTCTGCGTCTCCACCCAGTCGGCGAAGTCGTCCCAGAAGGAGCTGTTCGCGGCCTGCTCCACCACGTTCTGGGTGTAGCTCATCCGAGAAGCCAAGACGTAGTTCTTGGCCCTCAAGCTGCCCCTGATGTACTGCTCCAGAATCGGCGCGGTCGGGGTGCTCTCCAGGGAGAACTGACAGGGCTCTGCGCCCAGATAGTCGATGGAGAACGCCACATCGCCGTCGTTCAGAGAAGCGGCAAGCGGGCAGGAGGCCAGCCATTCCAGCATGGCCTGAATGTCGGGGGTCTTGGTTTCGTTCATTTCAGCTCCTTCTGCGCCCTGGCCTTGACAAAGGAGATGAACTCCTGCCCGTGGTCATTGACACAACGTTCGCCCCAGTGGGGGCCTCGTCCGTCCTCCCGCACGCCCCGGCCACAGGGCAGCCGGTAGTACTGGGCGGCGGCGTAGGGCGTGGCCTGCACGATCTGCCCACTGCCGAGAACGGTATGATCGTTCGTGCTGCCTGCCAGAGCGCCGGTGCGCAGGGGGATGTATGGTTTTACCAGCCGGACAAATTCGCCGTCGGCCTCCTTCTGGAGCCGTTCAAAGGCTTCTGTGTACTGCCCGGCGAGGTCTGCTTTCCAGCAGATGCCGAGGTTCAGGTTGCCCTTCTGCCCCAGCTTGACATCTGCGGGCTGGTTGATCTTCAGCAGAGGGTTGGCCATCAGCTCACCTCCACATACCAGTGAGGGCAACGTCCGCTGCGGTTGTCCTGGACGCACGTTACCGTCCCGGTGCGCCCGCTTGGTAGAAGCACCTTGTCCTCCAGCGCTACTGTCCACCGACGGTCCCGGAGCGCGGCCTCTGCGGCCTTGAATGCCTCGGGGGTGAGGAACGTGCTGCCAGCCGGATTGGGGCTCTCAGCAGCCCCCTCCGGGGCTGCTGTGGTGTGGCCGGGAAAGATGCAGAACGAAGTCTGCTCCTGCCGGGCAAAGCCGGGGGTCTCTACGTGAGCGCTGCTGACTTCACGACAGCTGACACCGGACAGTACTGTGGTGTAGCTCTTGCTCACAGTGCCCTTGCGGATGATGTGAGTGATGGTGACAGTCTGGTCTGCGCCGAGAGGCTTTCGCATCGGTTGACCTCCCTTCAGCGTCTGCGGGGCGGGTGGTACACGCCGCCCTGGTACAGCATCCAGCGGGTAACCGGGGCGCTCAGGGTCTGCTCCACGATCTGCTGCTGCCGTGCGCCGAGGTAGGATTGCATATCCAGCCCGGATGCATAGCTCTCAGTGTACCCGTGGTTGCTGACGTTGGTCACACCGTCCCAGCTGGCGCTGACCTCTTCTGAGAGGGCCACCAGCCGGGCCTGGCACAGGGCCAGAAGCTCTGTCTGCTCCGGCTCAGCTGCGATGCTGGCGCACCAACGTGTAGCGTTCTCGATGAAGAGCGCCGCGTCGATGGCCATTGGCGTGAACTGCGGCTCAGTCAGACTGCTGTCTGGGTACTTCTCCTTGAAATCGGAGTAGGTCAGCCAGCTGTCCATAGGTTACGCCTCGGCAAAGTTCGCCTTGGGAATGGTGATCTTACCCATGCGGACGTTCTTGTGGTCAAACTTCAGCTTCCAGTTGGTGGAAGTGGTGAACTCTGCGTCGGTGGGGGTCTCCTTAGCAATCTTATCCGCGTCGAAGCTCAGACCGTTGGGGTGCAGGATGAAGGCGCGGTTGTTGTACAGGATGTCCGTACCGCCTGCCTTGGCTGCATCGTACTCGGTGGTGTCCGGGGAGATGACCTTGGGGTTTGCGGTCAGAACGGAACCCTGACCCAGCAGGAAGGTGTTGTAGTTGGTGCCGTCATCGGTGCCGCGGTCGTTCTCGATGACGACCAGGCCGTTGATGGTGGGCAGGCTGACTTCCTTCTGGAGCACATTGGTGATGGTGTACTTGTTGTAGTTCAGCAGGCCCAGCTTCTTATACTCGGCCATGATCTTGGAGTGCACCACCAGCAGGCCGAACTTGCCGGAGAAATCGCCCAGGGCGCTCTGCTGCACGTCGATCAGCTGGTTTGCGGTCACGCCGCCGGTCTTGACGGTCAGAGAGTGGTTCTCCAGGCCGGTAACGCCCAGAGCGGCGTTGACCAGCTTGACCAGCAGGCCCTGCTTGTACATGCGCCAGTAGCGGCCAGTGTTGCGGGCCACAGCAGCCATAGGATCAGCCGCGGTCAGCTCACGGGTCAGCTCGGTGGCTTTCCAGGCCTTCATGCGGTCGATACGAATCCAGCTCTGCTTGCCGCCGGAGATCTCGGTGGGCACGTTGTCGGCCACGCCGTCGCGCACCAGAGGAGCGTCCTGATCGGGGTCGAGGGGGTTGTAAAAGCGGATGGTACCCTGCACGCCGCCGTTGTCCAGGGCGGAGGCCATGCTCTGGTCGTTGGCCAGAATGCCGGATGCAAGGATGGAATCGGAGAAGGTGGCCTCCTGATCTACGAAGCCCTGATAGACCTCGGGGTCAAACGGGAAGCCGCCAAAAGTGCCGGTGATAGGCATAGCTCATTACCTCGTTAGTGTCGTGCAGCCCTCACCAGTGTGGAGAGCTGCTGGAAAAGCGCCGGGTTGCGGGTGCGCAGGGCCATGCGCTCGGCACCGGTCATCTGGAGAAACTCCTGCAGGGTGGGCTGTGCACTGCCACCCTGGCTGCGGGGCTTCGGGACGATGATCGGGTTGCCCTGGGGCTCGTTGCCCGGCTGCGGTTCGGAGCCGCTATCCTGCGGGGCGGGGGAGCCCTGCTGGAAAAGGTACGGCTTGCGGGATTTGAGATCAGCGAATGCCTGCTTGACATCCTCCGCCTGATTCTTGCTCTCACGCAGTGTAGCTCTGTCCGGCAGCAGCTGGATCACGTCCGCCTCATCCAGAGCGCCTGCCTCCCGGGCAGCGCTGCGTAGCACGTTGTTGAATGCGTACTCGGCAGCCTGGGTGTTCAGCTGGTTTGTCAGGTTGGTGATCTGACTGCGCAGGTCGTTGACATCCACGCCCTCAAAGGCGGCCAGTCCCTGCTGAGCGGTGGCCAGCTGCGCCTGCAGGCCCTGTACAGTGGCCTGGTAGGTGGCTGCGTCCTGCCCGTGCAGGCGCATGATCTCGTTGATCTGCTCCTCGGTCAGACCTTCGATGGCTCTCAAATCATCACGTTTCATGGTTTTACCTCCCGGAGGGCGTACAGCAGATGTTTCGCGCTGCCGGTCGCGGTGCCCTCTGCGCCGCTTATACACCGGGCGCGTGGTGTAATCTGGGATTATCGTATCACAAACCAGGGGCCCAAAACGTTACGACTTGAGCGCTGCGTACCTGAAACAAAGCATACAAAAATTCCTATAAACCCTACGCGGGCGGGCATCAAGCGTGCCCTCGCGTGTATGTATTCTTATTTTCTTCTATTCAGGGTCAGGATAAGAGTTTGAGTAGACATTGTATGTTTTGGCCTGAAAACCCGCATGAACACTCACTTTTTCGTGACTACAAAGTTTGTATTGCGCTGAATGTTGCGACAAGCTAGAATTTTGTTGCAACCGTATACAAGCAAAACGCCCCGCGCCGGGAGGTTTGTCCTCTTCAGCGCGGGGCGTTTTGCGGTGTAGCGGTCACTCCTCGTCCGGTGCGAGGATAAGCTGGGAGCCGTCCGGGAGGATGAACGCCAGCTTTGCGCCGCAGAGGGCGGCGGCCTTGGCGAGGTCTCTGGCCGACCAGCTGTCCCGTCTCAGCTTGTTGCTCATGGCCTGCGGGGTGGTCATCCCGAAAGCGGCGGCGAAGGTGTTCTGGTCGGTCTCGGTCAGCTCCAGAAGAGCCTTTACTCGGCTTGATGTGGTCATCTCGGGTCACTCCTTTCTGCCACAAGGATATGACTTGCCGGGGCAAAAGTCAACAACAAAAAGAAATTAAAAAATAAATCAAAAACAACTTGACTTTGTTTCCGCGCAGAGGTAACATACAGCCACCGAAAGGGTTTTGGGATAAAAATAACGGAGGAAAACGAAAAATGAGATGTGATGATTGGGCATCCGCAGCGGCGCTGTATGACGGCGGCTGGCGGGCAGAAGACCGGGACGAGCTTGTAGCGGAGTACGACCTCTCCGAAGAAGAGGCAGACGCAATCTGCGAGGATCTCCGCAGGATGGATGAGAAGGAGGATTGAACCATGAAGAAAGATGAACTGCGCCGCCACCTGGGCACCGTAACCCTCGGGCTGGATACTCAGTGGGGCCTCATGCACCGGCAGGACTTGGATGACAGCACTCGGGTGGCTGCCGCTGGGCAGTATCAGGGGATGCTCTTCACCATCACTGCTCTGGGCGGTGATTGGCTGCGGGATGACAACAACAAGCATCGGGTGTTCCTGATGGGCGAATCCAGCCGGGACACCGACGAGTACAACAGCAAGGAGGACTGAACCATGAAAGAGCGTGCATTGACCTACGAGGAGTTCATCGCACTGGCCAAGGCAAACTATACCAAGGGCGGCGATGGCTACGTCGAGTGCTGGGATGACCGCACCTTCACCTACTTCGTGAAGGAGTTCGGGCCCATCACCAAGACCCAGGCGCTGCAGATGTTCGCTGCGGCATTCGACGAAGAGAAGGAAGAACGGGCAATCGCCCAGGCAGCTGCGAAAGGAGAATGGTAACCATGAAGAAGCTGAACATCACTTACGACACCGCAGAGATCGAGAACGGTGAGAAGATCGTCGGGGAGACCTGCTACACCGTCACAATGCAGGACGCGCTGGCCGAGCAGCTGCTCCGTGACCCCGGCTCCTGCGGGGCCATCGATATGGCCCACCTCGAGTTCCTGCTCCAGAGCGTGGAGATCCTGCAGGGCCGGAGATTCGTGGACGGCAGCATCAAACACTATGAACTGGTAAAGGAGGGCTGATCTATGAAAACAAGCGCATTCAACCGCATTTATGCGGAAGCCCAGCACGTCAATATCCAGAGCAGCGAGTGGTTCAACTTCGCCGGATTCTTCTGGATGCAGTGCACCGAGCACCAGCTGTCGAAGATGCGGGAGCTGCTCCGGGCACAGGGTTGCAAGACCGTGCAGAAGGACGATGGTGTGTGGTTCGCATTGGACAACGGCATTCTGATTAAGGCAAATTGAGGAGGGCTGATCTATGAAGAAAGTCAACTGGAAGGTGTACGGCGAAGCGCTGGCTGCACTTCAGGCGCAGTTCTCTGCGGAGGACGGCATCCAGATCCACAACTGCAACTTTGCTCGGCAGGGTACCCCGGTGAAGATGGGTGTCCAGTGGGCCTCCCTCGGAACCAAGAGCCCGGAGGAGGCTGCCGAGTATGCAGACCGGATTCTGGATGCTGCCATGGCGGCAGAGCACTTCGTGTATAACGGCTACGTGGTGGACTATAAGGGAGGCGATCAGTGATGCGTGGATTCCGTGCGGAGATGGGCGGTCAGTTCTGGCACGAGGGTCAGGCTGAGCGGCGCGGTCACTGGTTCGCATACCATTCAATCGGTAGGGATGTATAAGGGGTGAAATGATGGAATCTTTACATTTTAAGGTCGATTCGCCTGCAAACTTTGTTAAGCTGGCCTGTACAATTCTTTTTGAGCGAAAAGAAGAACTGGTGAAGGAGTACGGCTCAGTTTGGCATGATGTGTTTGACGGGAAATCTGGGGATCAGCGTTTTCAGCAGTTCATGGAAGAACTATTCCCGGATGGATGTACCATCGGAGAACGGGAGCTGAATCGGCTGACGGATCAGGCGATTCGGTTTTTGAAAACAGATACGGTTTGCCTCGACTTGAAAGCGGGATACGACAAGATGCGGTTTACTTTCTGGGTGTACTTCATTCCAGAGCATAAGGTTTATCCGTGTCAGTTTTCACAGCACGAAGAAACCGTCATTGATATACTGGTTAATTTTTTCGGCGTGAATGTGCAGAAGTATAGCGTGGATAGCTTGCAAAAATTTATACTTGGCGCATTTCAGATTCAGTCCAATAATACTTCTGTGCGAGCCATTGCTGATGATTCTGCGTATATTCAGCGGACGGTGTATTATAGGGCTGATGGGTTACGCAGAGCCGGTAAATAAGTAACAGAAAAGGCCCGTAGGCGTTTAACCTACGGGCCTTTTCTACTGTCATCACGAAACACATCTTGATGAGCCGCACATTGAGTTCGTATGTGCGCGTTATGGAGGTGCATTCCTTCAGGGCGTTTTCGATGTTTTATTTATCGGACTTTCTCGAGCTCGCCGGTTTCGATGTTCACAAAATATTCGGCCAGCACAGTTCCGCTGCCCAGCATCTTTGCGTCGTGCTCTTCCTTGGCAACGTACTCCTGTACGGTTACGTCCAGGTCGCCGCCCATCACCATGATTTTGGTGGTCGTGTTGTAGTTGAAGTTAACGATGAAGTGAATCTCGCTGTCGTCCGTGAAATATTGCTTGTAGTAGTCCAGGGCATACTCGCTCATGTCGATGTTCTCTGCGATCAGCGAAATACGCCATTTCCCGGTGGTATCATTCCGGACTTTATCCGCTCTAAAGCTGATGCCATCCAGCGGCGAGGATTCTGTGCTGGCGGGTTTTGCCTCTGGTGCGGTGCTCTCGGCCACGGAACTGGCCGGGACGCTGGATGCCACGCTGCTTGCAGTGCTGGAAGCGCTGCTGCCACAGGCGGTCAAGCTGACGGCCAGCGCGAGCAGGACGATGCCCGCCTGGACATGGTTCTTGATTTTCATAGGGTGAGACCTCCTTTATTCTGGCCTGAAGTATAACACGGCCTTTTCAGAAAGTCCAGCACGACTCATTTTCTCGCCTGGGCTGCTGCGCTGGAGGCCTCGCTGCGGCCAAAGCCGGGCACGCTTTCTCGCAGCTGATACTGCTTGAGCCCGGTCTGCTGGAGGAAGTCCTTCAGCTTGTCTCGAGAGGCCGCCAGCTTGGCCGCTGCGGCCTTTTCTGTGTCCTTCTGGCCGCTTTCCTTGGCAACCAGAAAGGCCCGTTTCTCGGCCCTGATCTGGCGCTCCTGGGCACGCTGCATCTGGGTTGCTTTGTACCGTCCGATCTCCTTGCCGTTGTAGGATACAGTAGCTGCGTTGATTGCGGCCAGCCTCTCGGGCGTGTAGCTTCGCACACTTGCGCCCTCCCAGTACATGCTCCAGTTGTGAGCGCAGTTGGCCCCCATAAAGCCGCGCACGTCTCCGTAGCCGATGTCGTCCAGTGAGAGGTAGCCGTGCTTGCCGCTCCGGCTGACAATCTGGCCCTGCCACCAGCTGTGGTTTGTCAGGTTCTGCCCGCCGTCCCCGGTGCGCGCACCGACGTGGGCATCCAGCTCCATCAGGTCGCACTCCAACTGATCCGCGTTAAAGCGGGTGATCTCTCCGGCGGTTTGGTTGATACCGGTGCGGGTGGCCCGAAGAACCACCACGTCCAGACTGTCCATGTGGCCGCTGGGATAGGTGATGGCCCCCACGCCCTTGGCCGCCAGCTCGTTGAGCGCCCGCCTGGCAGAATCGTCCGAGCTGAACGCTCCGCTGACGGCATCGGCGTGGGCCATGTCGAGGTAATACGCCAGCTGCCGCTGGGTGGTCTCCACCATGTTCTGGTTGCCCATCACGGCCCGGGTCTGGGTCAGATTGTACAGGGTGTTCATGGTGCGCCGATAGCCGCTCTGGATGATCTGCTGTGCCTCTTCGCTCTCGCCAAGAGGGGCCAGAGAGCGGCCTGCTGCGGCTGCATCCTGCACGTCGATGCCGTAGGCCTGTTTCATTGCCTGGGCAAACACAGCGGCCTCCTGGGGCCCCAGCTGCTGCACGATGGCCTGCATCTGCTGGAGGAGGTATGCACGGCTGGCTCCCAGCGCCTGGGCGCGGTAGCTTTGCCATTGTGCGGTTGCCGTAACGCTGCCGGTCTTGACGATCCGGCGCACCATGTCACGCAGGATGCGCTCGCTCAGCTCGTCCCACGGTGCTGCCATGAGCCCGGCATAGCCGTTGACCTCGTCCGGTGTCAGCATGGGTGCACCTCATGCTTGCCGCCTGTCTGGGTCACCGTGAAGCCCAGAAGCTCGGCGGTGTGTACTGCCTCGTGATACTGGCCCCACACAGCGGGGTCTCGCAAAATGCGGGCGTTGGCTGCCAGAAAATCCAGCCGGTCAGCTGCCTGCGCCATCCGCTCGGCCTGCAGGGCCCTATTGGTTTTAGCCGTCGCCATTGTCCAGCACTCCCTTCAAGATATCCGCAGCCCCGGCCTCCTGCTGAATGGCCCGCACTGCCTGTGTAGCGGTCTCCTCATCTTCACCAAAGAAGTGCATCCGGTACTCTGCCTTGCTGCGGAGACCCATGCTGACCTCCTGCTGCCACTGGGCCATCTCGGTGAGCCGGTCGAGGATGATGCTGTCATCCCACTTGAAGGCAATGTTCAGCTTGCCCTTGCCCGGCGCTCCGGGGATGTGGTCGGCCCAATAGTCTAAGGCACTGATCAGCCCTCGCAGCGCGTCCTCCAGTGCTGCCTGAAGGTCGGACACCGTGGCGTACAGCTTCTGCTTGCTGTTGACAATCTCGGTGGCGGTCTTTTCTACGTCCGCTACCTGCGAGATCACACCAAAGCTCAGGCCCGCATGGCTTTCCACGTTGCGCAGATACTGGTTCAGACCGGTCAGGTAGCTTCCGTCCCGCAGGGCGGGGGAGAACACCTGATAGAAAGGGGTGCTGTCGGTGATGCCGGTGTTGACGTTGATGCCGTGGAACAGCCGCTCTCTGTGGTGCGGGGCAGTGTGGTCAATGGCTTCCGGCGGTACGCCGTATTCCTTCAGCGCCTGCGCCTTGGAGAGCTGCTGCCCGGTGGCGCTGGGCTTGAGGAACTTCTCGTCGGTGTCCACGGCCAGTTCTCCGCCCTCGTACTCCCAGTCCAGCCGGGTGTACTGCTCGTCGGCATCAATGATCTGCCTGCGGGCGGGCTCGAACACGGCAGCCCCCAGCTCACTATCGGGATCAACGCTGTTGACGATAGGGGTCACGAAATAGCCCACGGGCAGCGTCTCCTGCCCGGTCAGATAGGCTACGGGCTCGATCTCGTCCCACTCCGGGCGGATGCTCAGATCCTCCGGGCTGCCGAGGCTGTCCTGGGTCGCACTGCAGAAGGCAAGGTTTACCACCTTGATGCAGGGAAACTGTGTAGGTGCTGCGAGGTCATAGTCCTCCAGTTGCGCCAGCTCGGCATCTCGCAGATCCTGTCGGCGCTCCAGAACGTGCATCCACTCCAAACGGTGGTAGTAGCTGTCGTCCTCCTGGATGGTGTCGATGAACACGCCCTCGGTCAAACTGCCCTCGACATCGTGGGCGACCGGGAAGTACCGGGTTGCGTTTGCAAAAGAGATGCCCAGCTTGTTGCCGCTCTGGTAGGGTTTCCAGATGCCGCTGCCCAGGGCCAGCGCCACCGTAAAAATGCGCCGTTTGCGGGGCGTGAGCACCCGCTGCAGCCGGGTGTTGATCCAATCCGCGCGGTCACTGCCCTCCACTGTGGCTTCCAGCTCGAGTGTCGTCAGCCGGGCCAGCTCGGCGCAGATCAGCGCGGGCAGGTCGAGGGTCAGGGTCTCCGGGTTCTTGTCCAGCGGCAGGCCGTTGATGGCTGCATCGTACCAATCCTCGATAGCCCGCTGCATCCGGTCAGTGACAAGGGTCTTGCAACCGATGATATTCTCAATATCTGCGTGGTTTATCATGCGTTTTGAACACCTCTCTTTTGCCAGACGGGCTCCATGGCGTAGCGTGTCATATCGATGCTGTGGTTCGCTGCATCAACATACCCCGGCATCACGTCGCCGGTCTTTTTGTCGATGGCGTACTCATACTCGGAAAACTCCCGGGCCGTCCACGGACAGCGCTGGGGGTCAATGACGATCTTTGCGCGGCTTTGCAGCCACTTCATGCCGTCGGTGACGGACGTGCCGCCGTGTGCTGCGTACTTCCGGCAGCCCCGCAGCCGGTCAAAGCCCAGATCGCGCAGTGTAGCGATTGAGCGATTGGCCGCACTATCGCCGATGATCTCGTCGTGCAGGTGTCGGCGCAGTGCCTCGGCCAGCTGGGCATCGGTCTCCTTCTGCGCCCTGTGCTCCTCGAAGATGTACAGGGTCTGCTGGGCGTGCTGATAGGCCATGCCGCCAAAGTGGTTCGGGTCGGGATACCAGCCGAAGTCCAGGCCGTAGTAGCGGCGGTCGAAGCCTGCGATCTCCTCACTGGTGATGGGCCGCAGCTCCAGATTCTCAAACACGGCAGTGCCACAGCCCACCACCTCGCCCAGATACTCGTGGGCGTAGGCCACCGGGTCGCGCTGCTTCAGGGTCTCTGCGTCATCGTAGAAGCGGGGGCCCAGCCACTCGGGCGGGGTGGTCAGGTAGGTTGTGTGATGCCGGAACTGCTTCGGCTTTGCCTCCCGCTTGTACCGGTTGACCCAATGCCGCGCCATGGCGGGGGAGTTGAAGGTCTTGAAAGAAAAGCTGAAGGGGCCACCACGGAACACCGACTGCTCTACGTTTCGTATCTCTTCGGGCCCATCGTATTGGTCGAACTCCTCAAAATGCATCACACCGAAATAGCCAAACGGAACAGCGATGGATTTCAACTTGCCAGGGTCGTCCAGACCGTAGAACTGGATGGTCTGCCCGGTGGGAACATAGGTCAGAGTGTACGGCTTCTTGGTCTGCTTCCAGAGATGCCGGATGCCCATCCGGTCAATCACGCGGTTGTACTCCGGCCAGACGCTGGTGGCAATGGTGTTGCCGACCTTGCGCAGGACGACCGCGTGGATGTTCGGCACCCGCATGACGAGTAGCACCACTTCGGTGGCTGCAAAGGTGGACTTCAAGCTGCCGCGTCCACCATCGCCCAGATACTCGTTATACTCACCTGACCAGATGGCGGTGTGGGCGGCGTAGTATTCAGGGATGATCAGGCTGCTGAGTTTCAGTTGCTGCTTGAGCAGGTTTGGGGGCTGCCGTCTTTGGTATGTCATCCACGAACACCACCTTTCCATCGTAGCCGCGCAGCTCTGGGTGCTCGCTCCAGTGCTCGGGGTCACGGTTTTTCAAAAAGAAACACATTGCGCCCAGGTCTCCGCTCTGGGCTTTCTTGAACAGGGCATTCTCCACGCTGGCCAGCGCGGCCTCTGCACCTACGCTGATTGCCTTCTTGATACGCGGGTCTTGAGTGCACCAGCGCCGGAAAGTGCGCACCGGTACGCCGATCTGCTCGCAGATCTCCGCCTGCGTCAGGCCGTGCATTGCCAGCCGCTGCAGACGCAGCAGTCCGCTGGGGCTGTTCCATTTTCCGATTTGGGATTCTCGTGCCAAGGTTTCACCTCCGTATGAGAAAACGGCGCACACTGGTTCCACTCTGGAGGAACCCTACGGGCGGAGGATGACCCGAGTGTGCACCGTTTTGGCTATGAAAAATGCCGGGGCGGGAAAGGAGTAGAAAACCGGCCCCGGCAGGGGAATGGTTATTTCAGACGGACGGCCTTTTCACCGGTGAAGTCCTCCCAGCGCTGGACGATCACGTCCACATAGCGCGGGTCGTACTCCATGGTGTAGCACTTCCGGCTCAGCTGCTCACAAGCGATCAGCGTAGAACCGCTGCCGCCGAACAGATCGAGCACGGTCTGCCCAGGCAGGGAGCTGTTTTTGATCAACTTGCCGCAGAGCACCACCGGCTTCATGGTGGGGTGCTCTGCATTGCGGGGCGGCTTGTCACAGCGGATGACGCTGCTGGGCTTCTGGGTCAGCAGCTCCTGGGCTTTGATGGCCCACTCCAGCAGCTGGTCTTTCTTCATGTGCCGCAGGTCGTCTGGCTTTGCGTCGTCGATGACAGTGGTCTGGCTGCGGTCGTTGACAAAGTAGTGGTTTGCGCCGGGCTTCCAGCCATACAGGCAGGGCTCGTGCTGCCACTGGTAGTCGCTGTGGCCGAGAACGAGGCTGTTCTTGACCCAGACCAGACATCCGTGCAGGCCCCAGCCTGCCTCCCGGAACATGGCCCGGAAGGCCTCGCCCTCCGTGTCTGCGTGGAATATGTACGCGCTGGCACCGGTGCGGCAGGCCTCAAAGGCCCGACTATATGCCTGAAGCAGGAACTGCCGGAACTGGCTTTCTGCCATGTTGTCGTTCTCGATCTTCTTGCCGTTCGAGCCCTGATAGTTCACGTTGTAGGGCGGGTCGGTGAGCAGCAGGTCGGCCAGCTGGCCGTCCATGAGCTGCTCCACGTCCTGCGGGCTGGTGCTGTCGCCGCACATGACCCGGTGTTCGCCCAGCAGCCAGATGTCTCCCCGCTGGGTGACCGGCTGCTCCGGGGGCTCTGCGCTGAAGTCGTCCTCCTTGACCTCCTCGTCGATCTTGATCTGGAGGTTCAGGCCGAAGTCGGTCATATCGTAGTCGATGCCGGTCAGCTCCTGCACCAGAAGCTGCAGATCCCACTCGGCAACTTCGCCGGTGGAGTTGTCTGCGATGCGCAGAGCCTTGACCTTTTCCGGGTCGAGCTCTGCCGCAACGATGACCGGCACCTCCTGCAACTTGAGCCTCCGGGCGGCCTTGTACCGGGTGTGCCCTGCGATGATCACGCCGTCCCTGTCCACGATGATGGGGGACTGAAAGCCAAACTCTTTGATGCTGTTGGCGACGGCTTTTGCAGCCTCATCATTGCGCCGGGGGTTGTTGTCATAGGGGCGGATTTCGTCCAGCCGTTTGTACTCGATTTGGTGTTTCACGCTCTCCATGCAATCCCTCCGGGCAAATAAAAATAGGCTCTCTGGCAATTGTACCAGAGAACCTATGGCAAAACGTTACGACTTACTTTTTGGCTTTCGCCTTGGTGGTCTTGGGCTTGGCCTTTGCGGCCTTGTCCAGCTTGGCGTAGGGGTCTTTCCAGCCCTTGGGGAGATCACTTTTTTCAATGCGTCCGGTGTGAGCGTCCCATTCCATGGCTGCAACAGAGCGGCAGTCCCGGAGTTCACCGGGGGTCTTGGCCTTTTTCCGGAGTTCTGCTTCTCGGGTAGAGATGAATGTCTCTACTTGGTTGTTGGTGTAATTTGCCATGGTCGTCCTCCTTGTTCTCACCAGTTGGTGCCCTTTCGCTCGACCTGTTGTCTGCTCTTGATCGTGGAACAGATGGTCAGGGCTTTTCGACTGTATGCGACTTTGTATCCCCAGTCTCCGTTGTCGTACGCATTGTAGCCGGAGCTTGTCAGCCATATAGTTTTCAATTCGCTTTTACCCCACTGCGTATTTGTATGGCTGCTGATTAGGTATTGGTACGTCTTGGGGTGCTTTGTCTCGAAATTGATTCTGGCTTGTTTTAGATCAGCGGCTTTGGCTATGCGCGCATGGTTATTCAGGAACATCTTTACCTGAGAGCCGTGCGTGCCTGCATACACAGTGGCGTTACCAACAGCGTCATAGTCGAGGTAGGTGCCGCTCCCGTGGGTGCCGAAAGAAGCAAATGCGGTTTTGCCTGTTTGAAGCTGCTGCAGGGTCTTTACTGCCGTTGTCGCCTTGCCGTCATAGGGGGCATCACTGTGGTACAGTTTGTTTGCGCCTGCTTTGCGGCGGGCCTTGCCGAAAGCCACATCATCCAGAACCTCGGGCATCTCGTTTGCCAGTCCGGTGGCATTCAACCATCGTTGACAGAAGGTGTCATTCTGGGTGCCATCCGTTGCGATGGGCTGCGCAGCAATCGCCTTGACCGTTTCCAGCGCATCCTGATCACTCATCTGCATCAGGGCCGCCGGGTTGCCCTTGATCTGTGCCAGCAGCTGCTGCTGGCGGGTCTGGGGTGCAGCCTGCGCCGGTGCTGCTGCTTTCGCTGCACCGCCTGCGCTGCCGCCTCCGCCCATGCCGTGGCTGCCGCCCATGCTTCCGCCTCTGCCTCCCATGTGAATCCTCCCTTGGCCGTGAATTTCTCGGTCAAGAGTAACATGAAAAGCGGGGGCAAAACGTTATGACTTACTTTTTCTTGGGTTTCGCCTTGGTGGCTTTCTTCTTGGCTGCGGGCTTCTCCATGCCCAGATTGGGGAAGGGGCGGCTCGTTTTCGGGGTGTCAAGAGGCCGGAACTTCTGCTCTGCGGTTTCGATCTCTTTCAACTTCTGTGCGGAAATTTTCGCCATAGTGAGATACCTCCAATTTAATTTTACCACACTTCGATTTCCAGTTCAATCACGCGCTTGCCAGAGCCGAGGGTGTGCGAGGGCCCGGTGCGGGTAGACCGGACACCGGTGATTTTGTGGTGTGTGCCAACGGCCAGAACGGCTTCCGACTGGCTGGGCTGGATGAACGCCGCCCGGGTGCTCTTGGCGGTGTGATACCGGATCAGCACCTCACGGTTACCGGAAACGGAGCCACCCTGGCCATGTTTGCCGGTGCTTCGCCTGCCGCCGGGCTGCGGCCAGAAGGGGTTGTCCCGGCTGTCGTAGGCTGTGGACTCCAGACAGTCGTTCGTCCAGGTCTTGCCCACCAGCGCCTTGCGCAGCTGGCTGTCGCTCATGCTCTGGTAGTTGTTGATCTTCAGGCGCTTCAGGAAATCGTCGTGGTCGGCGCGGTACAGGGTGGTTTCCTGCCCGATGGGCTTTGCCAGCTTGTCCACTGCATCCATCATGGCCTGCTGCCGCTTAGTCAGGGGCAGCCCGTTGGCTGCTGCCCAGTTGGCGTTCTGGCTCAACGCCTTGCCGTTGCTCTGCATGACCGGGTTGATGTAGTCGGTCACGCCTGCTGCCAGTGCCGGGTCACGCATCATCTGCCGCTGTGCGGCGCTCTCCATCGCGGAGACCTGCTGCGGTGTCAGGTGGCCGAAGCCGTTTGCACCGGTGGGCGGGCCTGCCTGCTGGGGCGCTGCTTGAACTGCCGGTGCTGCCTGAACTGCCGGTGCTGCCTGAACAGCAGGTGCCGCCTGAATCGTGGGCATTGCCTGTGCGGCTGCTGCGGGCGCTCCTGCGCCGCCTCCCATGCCCTGGGAACCTTTCATGCTGCTGCCTCTGCCGCCCATTACTGCGCCTCCTCTCTGGCCCTGACGCGGGCCGCCATGCTGTGCGGGAATGCCTGCCAGGCTACGTTGTGCTCCCGGAGCATCGCTGCCATCTCCTGCGGCACTTTGCCGTAGACCAGCAGCTCCTCCGGCTCGGTCTGCCGGATCAGCTCCGCCACGCCACGCAGGAGCCCTTGCAGTGCGTCCTTGTGCACCAGGCATCCCACCGTGCTCACAGCCACCGCGCCGCCCTTGCTGATGCCGTCGAAGCACCAGCGGAAGCTGTCCTCGTCCGACCAGCTTGCGGTGGGAATGGTGCAGACACCGTTGTGCTGAAGCCATGCGGTCAGCAGCTGGTTCCGGTAGTGGTTCCAGTGCTGGATGGGCGCGGGGAAGTCGGTGTAAAGCGAGAAGTCCGGGCCGATGACCAGCGGGCACTTCTCCAGCGCGTAGAGGTACCGCTCCGGCATCCTCCAGAATCGCTCGAACTGGTAGTCATCGAGGAAAAAGTGCACGCCTGCGTTCTCCGGGTGCTTGCAGGTCAGAAGCTCGTTGAAGCCGATCAGGTGGTCAACCCCGAAGGGCAGTGACAGGGCCTGGGTGACAGGGTATCCCGCCGGGGTCAGCTCGAGGCCGTCCAGCAGGAACCAGTTCACCAGCTGCCCTGTCCTCATCCTCTCGTTAGAAAAACCCATGCTCTGTCCTCCTGTGTGTTATCCAGAAGAGCATAGCATGGGTTTTGCTGTGAAAACGTTATGACTTGCGCACAGCGGCCCCTGCGGGCTTCTGTGCGGGGCTCTTGAGTGCGTTGCGGGAAGTTTGCCGCCTTGGGTGCTGCGCGGCTCTCAGAGGCGCTGCAGCTCCTTCCAGGCCCAGACCCGCAAGGTCTCAGGGGATATGCCGCCACCGTAGAGCAGTGCCGCTTTTTGCCAGCTGACCTTGCCCGGCCCGAGAAAAACGATCTCGAAGGCCCGGCGGGTCAGCGGGTCGGTGATCGTGTCAATGAAGCCCCGCCGCTGGGCGCGGGGAAGTCTGCGGAATGCCCGAATACTCACTTGCTGTCTCCTCTCTGCGCCGCCTTGATGTGGGTCTTGACGGCCTGCATCAGGCTGTTCTGGTCGGTGTCCTTGCGGTTCAGCGCCTTGACCACCATCTCGTCGGCACCACCCTTGACGATCAGCCGGTGAACGATGACGCTCTGGGTCTGGCCCTGGCGGTAGAGCCGCGCTTCGCCCTGGGCGTAAAGCTCCAGGCTCCAGGGCAGGCTGTACCAGATCAGGTGGTGACCGCCCTGCTGCAGGTTCAGTCCGTAGGCGCAGCTGGCGGGCTGGGCCAGCAGAACGTCCAGCTTTCCTGTGTTCCAGTCTGCGGCATCCTGCCCGGAGCGCAGCACGGCGAATCTGAGGCCCTTGTGGCGGGCTCTCAGGGTCTCGGTGAGCTGTTCCTCGTCGAAGCGGAAACCGTAAAACACGAGGGCTTTCTGGCCGTCCAGCGCGTCGATGAGCTCATCGAAAGCATCCAGCTTGCACCGGTGGATCTGGTGCACCGTGCCGTCCTCGTCGTACAGGCTGCCGTTGCACAGCTGGAGCAGCTTGCCGGTCAGGGCGGCCGCCTGCTGGGCGGTGATGGTCTCGCCGTCCACCTCCAGCAGGTAGTTCTTCTCCAGCTTCTTGTAGGCCGCCTTGGCGGGCTTGTCCAGCACCACGGGGATGTCGTCGGTGATCTTCTCCGGCAGGGTCAGGTGGTCGGCGGCTTTGAAGCTCAGGACGATGTCCTTGATGCGGCTCTCCACCGTCTCGGCGGCACCCTCCCGGGGCTCGTAGCTGTACTCGGTGGGCCAGAAGTAGGCCTGCCGGTAGTGGGTGATGTACCGGCCCAGCCGCTCCCCTTGGTCGAGCAGGTAGATCTGGGCCCAGAGGTCGAGCAGGCTGTTGGGCCTTGGCGTGCCGGTCAACTCGACCACTTTGTGGATGCGGGGACGCACCGCCTTGAGGGCTTTGAACCGCTGGGCGGCGTGGTTCTTGAAGCTGGATGCCTCGTCCAGAACCACCATGTCAAAGTTCCAGCCCCGGCCCAGTGTGTGAACCAGCCAGGGGACGTTCTCGCGGTTGATGATGTAAATATCCGCTGGGGCTTCCAGTGCGGCTTTGCGCTGCTTCTCTGTGCCCAGCACGGTGGAAATGCGCAGGTGCTGCAGGTGCTCCCATTTCTCTGCCTCATCCTGCCAGGTGGCTTCGGCTACTTTCTTCGGGGCGATGATGAGCGCTCTGCTGATCTCCAGCCGGTCGTAGATCAGCTGGTCGATGGCGGTCAACGTGACCACCGTCTTACCCAGGCCCATCTCCATCCAGAGCGCCACCCCGGGCTTCTCGAGGATCGCTTCGATGCCCGCCTGCTGATACGGGTGCGGGTGAAACTGCTGCATTGCTTTGACCTCCGTTTCTTTTAGGGCAGCGTGTCAGTCGTCGCTCTCCTCATCGTCAGGCCCTTCGCTGTGGTCTCCGATGAAGTGCCATGCTTTCATAGCCTCTTCATCTTCCGTCTGCCGCCGGAGGCTCTCGGCGCTGAGGTCTGCGGCCAACTGCTGCGCTTGGTATTTGTCGTTAACCTCGTGGCATGGGAAGCCAAAGCTCTGGATCTTCTCTCGCCACCACTCCTGCAATCCTCCCGCCTTGACCTTTGCCCCGGGTCGCTTGAGTTCCACAAAGGCGATGATGCCGCCGTGGAAGAGGATCATCCGGTCAGGTACACCTCTGTGTCCGGGACACACCCACTTCAGGCACAAACCTCCCTCGGCCTCCACGGCCTTGCGCAGGACGTTTTCGATGCTCTTCTCGAGGGGCTTATTTGTCGGCATTTTAGTTTCTCCTTTCGTGCTTGGGCTGAACATACAAACATACTCAAATCCTATAAAACCCTCACGCGAAGAATATAAAGCTCTCACGTGTATGCGCGTGCGCTCTTATTTCCTTTGATTTTTCCCTTTAAAGAGAAAAAGTGTGTATGTTGAGTATGTTTTGGCCTGAAAACCCGCATGGATGCTCGCTTTTTCGTGCATACAAACTTTTTGGCCTTTGTATGTTGGCTGTATGTTGTGTATGTTTTGACCGCTGCTGCTGCTCTTGTTTTCTTCGGTTTTCTTAATGTTTGCCGAGTTCTCTGTATGCTCGGTTTCGCCGACCTGCTCTGTATGTTCAGTATGTTTTTCAAAGCGGTTTCGGCGGGTTCTGTATGCTCGTTTTTGAACGGGTAATTACTCCGATTTTCTGCGCCAGATACGCTGCATTCCGTAGGGCCCGCAGCGCTGGGGATACTTGCCCGGAGCCCACCCCGGGAGGCTATTCAGCACGGCTGCAATGCGCTTGGACTGCTGCCGGTCGGGGGCCTTTCCGGTGCTGTCGAGCACCTCCCGCCAGACCTCGTTGACGCAGATCGAGGTGCGCTGCTGGGTGGCAGTTGCAGGGTCTGCGGGGCCGTTCTCCCACCAGCAGACCCGCTCGTCGATGGTGCGCTTGGCCCAGTCCAGAGGGAGGGGCTTGTCCAGAAAATCGAGAATGCTGCCCTCCCAGGGGTCGCGCTCGGTGTGCGCCTGCTGCTCTGCCAGAGCGGCCTTCTGCAGCTCATCCCGGAGGATCAGCTCCTCTCCCGCGTTGAATCGGGCCACCGCTTCGGCCCACAGCTGATCCACTTCTGCGGGGGTCAGATCATCGTGCACGACCCGTGTGCGCCGCTCGTAGCTGCAATCTATGGGCCAATATCGGCGGTTGCCGGTGGCATCGCGGAGAAAATCGGAGCTGTTGGAGGTACCGAAGAACACGCACCTGCGGGGGTACTGCACCGTTCTCCGGCCATAAGCGGCCCGGTATCTGTCCTCCGTCTGGCTCAGGAACTGCTTGGCCGCCTCGGATTCGCTCCTGCTGAAAGCCGTCATTTCGCCCAGCTCTACGATCCAGACACCCCGCAGGTTCTCCCGGGCCTCCTTGCCGTCGAAGCTGGTGATGCTGTCGTTGAACCACTCCTTGCCCATCCGGCTGAGGAGCAGGCTCTTGCCGATGCCCTGCTTGCCGCTGAGGATGCAGATCTGGTCGAACTTGCAGCCTGGGCGGAAACACCGGGCCACCGCAGCAACGAACATCTTCCTGGTGACCGCGCGAGTGTAGCTGCTGTCCTCCGCGCCTAAGTAGTCGATGAACAGAGTGTCCAGCCGCTCGGTGCCGTCCCATGTAAGCCCGCTCAGGTACTCCCGCACCGGGTCTTTGGCGTGGCGGCCTCCGGTCAGCGCCACCGCGTCGGCGGCTTTATTGACCCCACTGAAGTGGTAGGCCGTCTCCAGATACCAGCGCACGCCAGCGTCGTCCTCGTCGCTCCAGTCCCGCTCCTGGGTCTTGTCGCTCCAGGGGAAGGGGCCCTTGCACCGCAGCCGCTCCGAGAAGGTATCCGACCAGATCCGGCCTTTGAGCACCGGGTCGTGCTCGAGGATGAGCCAAGCATTTTGAATGGTGCAGGCAATCGCGCCCTTCTGGGTGCGGTCGAGCTTTTCCTGCCACTTATCCGGGTCGGTGTCCTCCTCGGGCAGCGGCTCGAAGCCCTCCATCGCGTGGTCTACGGTCTCCTGCCGCAGCAGGGCCGCCGTGGGGCCGTCGTTCTCGGCCAGGGCCCGCATCTGTTGCCAGCTGGGGAGGGACGCTGCGGGTGTGCCCGGCGCGGCATCGGCATCCAGCTGACCGAAGAGGTGGATTCGCACCAAATCCCAGGCATTCAGCAGCTTGCCGCCTGCGGGGTCGGTGCTGTGGTGGCTGTAGATGAAGTTGCCTTTGTCGTAAAGCACCGCGCCCGCCGTGGTGCTGCCTGCGGCGTAGGTCAGGCGGCCTGCGCCTGCATCCACGTACACACCGGGGAGAAACTTCTCAATCGCTGCGGGCACGTCGTAAGTCCGGCAGAAAGCGCCCACCACGCCCTGCTTGGCGGTGGGGTCGGCTTGCTTGCCGCCGGGCAGCTTGACCGTCTCAGCGGAGCAGGCGGGCCATTGGCGCACGTCGTGCCAGTCCTCGTAAAGCCAGAGGGTGTCGTCCACGCTGATCCGGTCACCGTCCTCGGTGGCCTCGCAGACCCACTGGCTGTCGCTGCTGCGGCTGGGCCAGTACATCAGGCGCTCGGCTTCAAAGGTGGTTTTGTCGAACACCTGCATGGTGGGGTCGAGCATCTGGGCCACCATTCGGGCGCAGGGCTGGTACTCCTCTGGCTGCATCACGCGGTCGGTGGGGAAGATGGCCCGCAGCCGTGGGTGCTCCGGGTCGTGCTTCCGGGTGGAATAGACCGCTGCTGTGCCCAGGGCCTTGATGGCGGCCACCCACTGCTGTGTGCTGCCGGGGGCGCAGCCGTCCATGTCCAGCGTGATCAGGCTGCGCCCGGTGCAGCAGCCGCGGCGGCGCAGGCCGTCCCGCAGGCTGCCGCCCACAAAGCCGCCCACGTCCTTGCGCTTGTCCTGCTCTGCCTTGGACAGGGCCATGTACTCGGCGTGGGTCTCAGTGCTGGCGTTGTTGTACATCCGGGCCGACAGGCTTTCGGTGAAGTCCTCCCAGGTCATAAGATCCTGCGCCCAGCTGGATGCCCATCGGCTGCCGCCCACGCTGATCTCAATTGGTGTAGCGCTCATTTGTCCTCCTCCTTCAGCGGGCCATAGCGGAAGCGGTGCGCGTTCCATCTGGCCTTTGCATCAATCTGCGTGCTGCCGCGCTCGCCGACCCTGCCGCAGCGGGTGCAGACCACCGACCAGCCTCCGTCGGCTGCGTACCTGCTGCTCTTGCGGTACTTGGTCAGCCCGACCGTCCCGTCAGTCCTCACCCCGACACCGTAGGGCAGGGCCCCGCAGGTGCAGGGGCACACACCTGAGTTGTCGGGTGGATAAGTCTTGCTCATCGTCTGCTCTCCCTCCATTCCTTTTGGGTGAGAATGTGTAAATCTAAGCTGCGGATGATCCGCATTGCCAACGCTACGCCGTGAGCATCACCGAAGCGTTTCTGCGTAAACAGGGCATCATACTCTGCTGACAACCGGGTCAGTGCATCCTCCTTCGAGATTGCGTAGACAGCCGCCTTGTCGGAAATCATGGAGTTTTTCATCGTCCTCAGTCCTTTGTAAAGAAGTCACCGTACCAGCCTGCCGCGTTCAGGGGCAGCCCCTCGGCCCAGGGCGGCACAATGCTCATAATGCGTACCACGTTGTCCAGCGCGGCCTCTGCGTCCTGCGTGGTCGGCAGCTCGATGATGACCTCGTCGTGGACGTGGAACACCACCTGGTACCCAGCCCGTCGGAGGTTGTCCAGCGCGAAAGCCAGGCAATCCCGGCCCACAGCTTGGGTGAGGTTCTCGGTCAACTTGCCACCGTAGGTCTCGGCTTCCCGCCAGCTGCCCGTGTCCCACTCCTTATAAGTAATGCGGTCATCCGGCGTGGTGCCGGGGTCGGCGTAGAAGAGCTTGCGCCCGCTGGGCAGCTGCATGGTCAGAAACGGGAAGGGGAACCCGAGGGCCAGCTCCTTGCGGAGCGTCACCCCTACTCGGGGTACGGTAGTCCTGCCGGTGCGGATGGTGTGCACGGCGGCTTTCTGCATCGTATCCCAGAGCTTGCAGATGCTGGGGTTCTGCCTGCGCCAGCGCCGGACGATGTCCATCAGGCCGTCGTCGTCCAGGCCCAGCTGATCGCCGCCCATCCGTTTCATGGCCCCGACACCGCCCTGGTAGCCCAGGGCCAGCGTTGCCACCTTGCCGCGCTGGCGGTACTTGTAGTTGGGGTTGCCCTTGACGATGCTGTCGAAGGGCACACCGAAGATGCGGGCTGCGGTGGCCTCGTAGATCTTGCCGGTGGTGCGGAAAACGTCCAGCACCCACTCCTCACCAGCCAGCCATGCGATCAGCCGGGCCTCGATGGCCGAGAAGTCGGCATCTACGAAGGTGCACCCTTTGCCGGGCACCAGCGCTGTGCGGATCAGCTGGCTCAGAGTGTCGGACACATTGTCGGTCAGCAGAGCTAACGCTTCGGGGTCGTGTAGCTTTACAATGCTGCGCCACTCAGCTTGATGGTCGAGGTAAGTGCGGGGCAGGTTCTGCACCTGAAGCAGCCGCCCGGCCCAGCGCCCTGTCCGGTTGGCCCCGTAGAATTGCAGGGTGCCACGCACCCGGTGGTCAGGGCCCGCGCTGGCTGCGATGGTCTCGTACTTGGTGTTGCTGGTCTTGCCCAGCTGCTGCCGGAGCTCCAGCACCCTGCGCACGTCGCTGGGCAGCTCTCCGGCCAGCGCGTGGGTCACATCCTCTTTTGTCAGCCCCGGCAGCTCTATGCCCCGGTTGTGGAGCCAGCCGAGGAGCTGGGCACGGCTGCCGGGGTTGGTCAGCCCGGTCAGTGTCTTGCTCTCGGCGGTCTGCTCCTCCGTGATCAGCGCAGAGCAGGCGAGGGCTCCCTCTACCAGGGCCATATCCACAGCCACGCCCCGGGCGTTCATCTCCACATCCTCCCGCCACTGCTGCATGATGCTCTCGGGAACCGGCCAGGGAGCCAGCTTCCGGTCGTTGGCCCGCTCAGCGATCACGTCCATACCGTTGTACCTGCAGAACAGCCGCCACTTATCGGGGTCGTGCTGAGGCAAGTTGCGGGTGCGCCCGCCGTTGCGCTTTGTGGGCTTGCAGGGTTTACAGAAGTAAGTGATCAGCGCCTTGCCCTCTTTCATCTTGAGGGCATCCTCCGGCTGCTGCAGTACCTGACCCAGCGCACCCAGCTGGGCGGGCAGGCCGCAGTAGAGGGTGTGGATCATGCTGCATTCCCACTGCTGCAGCCAGAGCACCCGCTGTCCCCAGCTCAGGCCCATGGCCTCCGACAAGCACCACCACTCAAACGCAGCATTGTGCGCCCGCTTGGTGTAGCTGGCATCCAGCAGCCACGGCAGCTGCTCCCGAAGGAAATGTGCCGTGTCTGGCCAGGTTGTCAGGTCGATGACCGTTGGAGTGTCCAGATCTTCGTTGACATAGCCCAGCAGCAGGATCTGAAAGTCTGGGTCTTGGGCGTATCGGTAGGCACCGACCTTGGCGATGTCCTGCGGCGAGTAGGTTTCTATATCCACCGTGATGATCGGTTTCTTCACGGCTGCCTCCTTTCAAAAAGGCCGGAGGCCCGTTGTGCGGAGCCTCCGGTGGGTGATACTCAGTTCAGAAAATCGTCGTCCTCGTCGGTCAGCACCTCGAAGCCGTCCAGGTTGTTGCCTCCGCTCAGGCGCTCGCCGTCGCGGATCTTCTGGATGACTTCCAGCCCTGCGCCGATGCCCCGGTTGCCGCTGGCGCTGTAGGAGAAGAAGCCGACCTTGACCTTGGCGTAGCAGCCGCTGTACACCTCGTCCTGATCCAGCACTTCGTTGCAGGCCCGGTCGATGATCCGGGGACGGCGGTCTGCGTTGGCGTTGGCGTTGATGAACCAGCAGCCTGCGTAGTTCTCGTCGTCCTTCTCCTCGTCGCCGTCACGCAGGGGCTCTTTCAGCTTGGGCGGCAGCTTGCCACCCCACTTTGCCAGGGATGCGGGGTCGGTCTTGATGGCCTCGATGGCCTTGCGGATGGCGGCCAGGGCGTTGGTGTCACTCTTCTTAATGAGCAGGCAGCAGCTGTACTTGGGGTCGCCGGTGCCGTTCACTTGCTTGGGCTCCCAGATGTTGGCGTAAGACAGACGGCAGGGAATGATAACTTCGTTGGTGTTCATGGTTAGTCCTCCTCGGGCTTGAAGCCCTCTAAACGATCGTAGGCGGGGCGGGGGTCACTGGCCTGTGCCAGCTTGGGAGTCCCCGGGGCCTTGGTGATAAAGGCCGACATGGTTTCGGCAAACTTCTTTTTGCCGATCATCTTCTCGGCCACGGTCAGGGAGATGGGTGTGCGTGTGTACAGCATGGCCTCGTCGATGCCGTCCGCCTGCATCTGCTGGAAGGCGGCATCTTGGTCTGTCCACTTGCGGGTGCTGCGGCCCTGTACTAGCTTCCATCCGGGCAGGGCACGGCCCTCCATCAGCGCCTGCTGGGCGTACTCTTCCAGATCCCTGGCGTAGGCGGCCAGACCTTCCAGCTTCTGCAGCCACTCGCCCAGCTCCTCGTCAGAGAGTGTAGCGGGTTCCGGGTAAGGCTCAAATCCGGCCAGCGGGCCGTACTTGTCCTTCCATGCCCGGCAGGCGGGGTGTGCCTTGCAGAAGCGGCAGTGGGGGCCGGTGCAGAACTCGCCCTTGCCCTTCCATGCCATCTCAGCGGCAGGCTGCAGCACCTCCCGTGCCCAGGTGAGAAGGTCGGCCAGGGAAACCACCCAGGTCTGGGGCTCCTCCTGCATCCGGGGCTGTACGATGCTCAGGCGCACTGTGCTGACCTCCTCGATGCCCTCAAAAAGGGCGTAAGCTCCGAGGGCGTAGTACATGAGCTGCGGGTTGCGCTCCGGGCTCACCGGCACGCCCTGCCCGTACTTGAAGTCGATGATGTGCAGGATGCCGTCGCCGATCAGCAGGCAGTCGCAGGTGCCGAAGCCGCCGGGCACCCACTGGCTCACGTCCACCTCCTGCTCGATGAACACCTCGGGCTGGTGGAGGTAAAGCCCCCACTGGAGGTACACAAACTCCACGTATTGGTTGGCGGCGTTGACCATCTCTGTCAGTGTCGGTTGATGCACCCAGTCGGTTAGCAAGTTAAAGGGTTTTCCGTTCTCCCAGTCTTTGAGCTTGTGACGGAGCGCAGTTTCACATACCTCGTGCGCCTGTGTGCCCTCTTCGGCGTACTTGCTGGTCTCCCCGGGCAGATTCTCGGTGGCCCGGGCGCTGGGCGGACAGGCGATCCACCGGGCCGCGCTGGAGGCCCCCAGCAGAGCGTGTTTAATTGGAGGCATTTGCGTCCACCTCGTCTTTCAGCTTGAGCAGCTCCTCCCAGACGCTGGTGTAGCTGTCAGGCGGCAGCTTAGAGATGGATGCAGCACCGGTGGCTTTGATGGCCGCCTGAACCCCTGCCCGCTTGCCAGCCACGATCAGGCTGCGGGCCAGATCACGGATCTTGTTCAGCATGGCGGGGTCAGTGACGGAGCCGTTTGCAACCGCCGGGGTGGTCGCTGTTGCCGGAGGTGCAGAGGGGGCAGCAGGGGCGGTCGTAGTCGCAGCAGCACCCGCATTCTGGGCAGGTGCACTCGTAGGGTTTGCAGGCTCCTCCGCAGGGGCGACTGCGGGCTCCCGTGTGGGCTTTTTGGCTTTGGCGGTGGTCTGCGCCTTGGGCTTGTCCGGCTGCTGCACAGGCTCGCTCTGGGGCAGCGGAGAGGTGTGCCGGGGAAGCTCGGCTGCGGTCATGGTGTGGGTCTCGACCCCGCCGTTGGGTGAGGTGTTGACGTTGATGGTCATGCCGCCCAGCTGGGTCAGGGTGTCCAGCAGTTCGGCTGGGGTTTCGCCGCTGATAGTCAGTGTGAAGTTCATAGTCATGCTCCTTTTATAAAAAGATTCTGTTGACTCTACGCTTTGCAGTTCGGAGCTGTATCTTTGCCATTGCCACGCCTCGCCATCGTCGCGCTGCCATGCCTTTGCTAAGCCAATCTTCGCGTCGCGATGCTATGCCATTGCTGTTCAGCGCAGAGCCAAGCCTTTGCCACCGCGTCGCACCACGAATCCAAGCATCTCCTTTGCGCTACTTTACGCCGCTAAGCCATGCCGTCGCTAAGCCATGTTATGCCGAGCCTTTGCAGAGCGAAGCATCCCGTCGCAATGCCTTTGCCATACAAAGTCATGCCTTGCCTTTGCAATACGAAGCCTCGCCATGCCTTGCCGTTGCTATGCTTCCACAGCAGTGCTTTGCCGTCGCATATCTGGGCAATGCCATCCGTTGCCGTTGCCATGCCGGGCCGGGCATTTCCTTGCCGTTGCGTCGCACGGCAGCCCAATGCCTTTGCAGTCAGCCGAGAATCTCGTAGGTGAAGCGGCCTTTACCAGAGTTGCGCCACTGGCCCAGGCCCCGGAGCTTGCCGTAATCCAGCCACTCCATCACCGCTTTTTCGTGGGCATCGTCCATGCAGGTGATCTCGAACTCGCAGGTCGAACCAGCTGGAATCTGCTCGGAGTTGGCAAGGCTCACGCGTTCGCCCTGGGCTGTCTGGGCCCGCAGGGGGCGCTGGCACTCGGTCATCTCTCCGCTGAGGATCAGAGGGATCTGGCGGGGCCCGACAAAAATCAGGCCGTCGATGATCTTCTTGTAGGCTGTCAGCTTGCCGGATTCGTTCACTGCTTTCTTCTTGCCCTTCTCGTCTTTGCCGCCGATGCGCCCCAGCATACCGCAGGAGTCCTTAAAGAACCCCTTGAGCTGGTAATCGTATAAGATCGGCTGCCCCGCCTCGTTGCGGGGGAATACTGTCATTGCCCTATCGGCTGCGGCATCTGCGCCCAGGGCGGCCACCTCATCCTCGATGGTGGAAGCGTCGGGGCCCTTGGATGCGATGTACTCGCGGGCCACGTTCGGGTTGGCAGGCCAGGTGCCGAGCAGCGGCTCGGTGAAGGTCAACTTGACTTTGATCGTTTTCATTCTGAAAAATCCTCCTTTTTCAGCTTTTCAACGTAGAATGTGTACTTGCTGCTAATGCCTGCCCGGGCATGGCTGACTGTGCTGTAAAAGACCCCCATTGTCATACCCAGGGCTTTGGCACACTGCGGGCCGGTACCGCTGGCGATGACCTCCTCGGTCGAAGCCTCGTATACCGTGTACCAGGTCATAATCCGAGCGCGCTCCGGAGCGCTGCATCGAGGCGGCGCATGTCCGCGTCGGTCAGGTGGCCGAGGTACTGCTGCAGATCGGCTCGGTCTGCGCCGTGTACCTGCCTCGGCAGGGCCATGCTCGGCTCACCGTAGCCCAGAAGAAGGACGTTGTCGCAGAATCCGTCGCCCCGGGCCAGCCTTGCGGGGCTGGAGGTCATGGGAACCACCGTCGCCGTGCTGCCGGTCTGGTTGGCGCTGTCGCTGCTGACCACGATCACCGGTCGGTCGCCCCGGATCAGGCAGGTGTCTGCCGGTTTGCGGTGGGTGTCACTCATCCACCAGATGTCTCCGCGTCTCTTGTCAGAAAACATGCTCAGTCCTCCTGTTCGCGGTTCTGCCGGTAGGCTGTGCAGTCTACCTTGCCGTAGCTCTGGCGCTTGTACCGCTCATTGTCAGTCAGCAGGCTGTGTAACGATAAGGCCAAGCCTGCAGCCAGGGCAAATACCAGGAACGGAGCCGCCTGGGCAGCTTCTGTCGAGCTCCAGCTGCCCCACTGGGTCAGGGCGTGTGCTGCGACCGTGCAGGCTCCCTGCGCCACCTTGACCGCCCCGATGAGAGCGAGCAGCGCAATGCTGCCGGTGATCGTGATCTTTTTCACTGTGATTCCTCCTTTTCGATGTCGGGGAAGAAGTAAGCCCCGACCTGCTCCTGCGGGATGTTCAGCACCCGGCAGATGGTCTTGATCTCGTCGGATGTCCAGGGCATCGTGCCCCGCATCCGGCGGCTGAGAGTTGACTGGGCGATCCCGGTGGCCTGTGCAAGCTCGGAATCGAACAGCCCGTAGTCCCGGAATCTTGCCCGCAGCCGCCAGAAGGGGCTCTGATGAAAGCTGCCCAGTGGCGTGCTCGGTGTCATGGCGGTCACTCCTTTTCGGTCAGCAGCTTCTGGATGGCTGCTCTGAAGGTGTTCTCCGCGCCTGCGGGGTTGCGCCGCTTGTTCAGCACCATACTGACGTACTCTGGGGTGACACCTGCGGCTTCGGCGAGGTCGCTGCGGCTGATGTTGTTGTCCTTCATCATCGCGAAAACCTCAGCTTGCCAGGATAGGTTCATGTAAATGTACTCCTTTCTTTGCAAAAAAGTGTTTACAAAAATAAACCCTTATGGTATACTCAGGTTGTGAAGTTGAGCTTAAAGTCTATTTTCGTGAACCGCTGTGCACAGTATAGTTCATCCGAGTAGACTTTTCAAGCCCTAAAAGTGCATTTTATTGAACTTTGACGATTTGCACAAAGTCTATGGAGGTAAACTATGTTTTATGACAAGTATCGCCAGCTTTGCAAGTCCGTGGGAAAAAGCCCCTCTGCCGTGGCCATAGAGCTGGGTATCAGTAAGGGCACGGTGTCAACCTGGAAGAACCTGGGGCGAACCCCGCAGGTGGCGCAGCTACAAAAAGTGGCGGATTATTTCCATATTACGGTTGACCAGTTGCTCGATGAAAACAAAAACGCCCCCGTGGCGAAAAGCCACGAGAGCGCTGACTGGAAGCAGAGAGTGGGAGCTACACCGTGCAACGTGGCACAGGTAGCGCCGCTGCTGGGGACAGTCCGGGCGGGACTGCCCATGTATGCCGAGGAGAACATTGAGGGTTATATTCCGATCCGGCAGACCGACGGTGCAAAATATTTTTGGCTGAACATCCGGGGCGATAGCATGAACGCTGCGGGGATGAATGATGGCGATCAGATCCTGGTGCGCGAGCAGCCTGAAGTGGAGAATGGCGAGATCGCGGTGGTGCTAGTGAACGGCGACGAGGCCACGGTAAAGACCTTCCGGCAGGAGGGGAACCTTGTGATCCTGACACCCCGTAGCTCCAACCCGGTGCACCAGCCGCAGGTGTATGACCTGAAGAAAACGCCGGTGCAGGTTCTGGGCCGGGTGATCGAGTGCCGGAAGGTCTACTGACCTCCCTCCCGGGGCGTGGGCAACCTGAAACAAAGCATACAGAAATTCTTATAAACCTTACGCGGGCGTGCATCAAGCGCACTCGCGCGTGTATATATTCTTATTTTCTTCTATTTAGGGTCAGGATAAGGGTTTGAGTATGTTTCAGTATGTTTTGCCTAAAAACCCGCATGAACACTCACTTTTTCGTGACTACAAACGTTGCGCAGGTTTGTATGCGACTGAATGTTGCAAACAACTAGAATTTTGTTGCGTGGGTAGCGACCTGCTGCCCGTGCCTGAAAATGCAAAAACGCCCCCGGTGTTGGCGCACCGAGAGCGTTTAGATAGATCAGGCTCACCCGGAAGGTGATACACAGACCAGACATCTGTATTGTAGCACCTCCGGCTGGGCTTGTCAAAGTGTACCTGTCTTTCGGAGGTGTTTATATGGGAAAAAGAACAAATACGGCTGTCTGGATGGAAAAGCAACAGCGCTGGCAGATCAAAGTGCAGAAGAACGGGGAGCGGAGAGCGTTCACGTCAGCTACACCGGGCAGGACGGGACAGCGTGAGGCAAATCGCAAAGCCGATGCCTGGCTGGATGACGGCATCGCAAATACGCGGGTGCTGGTGGAGAATGTTTACGTGCAATGGATCGGGGAACTGAAGCTGACGACCAGCCGCTCGAACTGGGAACCGGTAGAAAGCCGCTGGAAAGTTTGGGTTAAACCGGTAATCGGTCGCCGCCGGGTTGAAGATCTGACCGAGGCACAGATGCAGACTGCGGTGAACCGTGGCTATGCGGGTGGCTTGAGTCGAAAATATCTCCGTTCCATGTGCGCTGATCTCCGGGCGTTCTGCAAGTGGATGAGACTGGGCAAAATGTCCACGCTATACCCGGAATCGCTACACGTGCCGAAGGGGGCCAGGTCGAGGGAAAAGACCATCTTGCAACCGGAAGATCTGAGAATTCTCTTTGCCATTGATACCACCCTGTGGCGTGGGATGACCGTGCCAGATCCTTATATCAACGCATACCGGTTCAGCGCGGTCACCGGGATGCGCCCGGGGGAGATGATCGGCCTGCGTTGGAGGGATGTAAAAGGCTCTGTGATCCAGATTCACCGGGCCATCAATTCCAGAGGGGAAGTGACCCGGGGCAAAAATGACAACGCCCTTCGTGCGGTACAGTTGACTCCGACGGCGGAGGAGATTCTGGCCGCGCAGCGTCTGCTGACAGGTGGGTCAGACTCAGTGTTCGGCATCAACTCAGAGAACACCTTCCGACACCGCTGGAAGCGCTACTGTGAGGTCAACGGACTTTCCTACGTTCCGCCGTATAATCTGCGGCATACCTTTGTGAGCATGGCCAAGACGCTACCGGAAGGTGCTGTAAAGCCTTTGGTCGGTCACTCCCGCCAAATGGACACCTACGGTATCTACGCCCATCTGATCGAGGGCGAAGAAAAGGAGACCACTGCCGCGCTGGAATCAGTGCTTCAGAAAATATTGCGGTAACCCACTTTAGTAACCCACTTTTTCTGGTAAAGCGTGAGCATCAAACGCCACCGGTGAATATCGGTTTTTCAAAATGGCGCATTTTCGTCA
The DNA here is from genome assembly GCF_023347315.1 of Faecalibacterium sp. I2-3-92. Lineage (GTDB taxonomy): Bacteria > Bacillota > Clostridia > Oscillospirales > Ruminococcaceae > Faecalibacterium > Faecalibacterium duncaniae. The sequence continues at coordinate 1,799,443 of NZ_CP094470.1, read as the reverse complement.
AAAATGCTACGGCGTATCCTCTCCCGGCAGTCCTTGACCGGGTTCGAGTCCCGTATCCTGCTCCAGAAAATAGCGCTCCAACGTGTGGTAAAGAACATGTTGGGGCGCTTTGCATTTTGATGCACTTTTGGTGGGCGGCTTGTGCTTTGCTGGAAAATATGGTTCAATAGAGGAAAACAGGCGGGAACGCACAGCGACCAAGAAAAAACGAGGTGGATACAATGAATCTGAAAGAAGCATTCCGCTATCAGAACAAGCTGCAGGCCCTTTTGGACGAGGCCCAGGGTATTCTGGACTGCGATTCCAACGTGACGAATGTGGCCAACACCTATCTGCGCCACAAGGTCATGGCAGAGGCTGAGGACGAGACGATCCTGGACCTGCCCCAGACTGAATATGCCCAGCAGATCACCGATATTGCCCGGTTCATGCTCTACTTGCTGGAGGAGAAGGGCCGCCTGTTCGCTGCCATCCGCAAGGCAAAGGATGCGCTGGACATGGATATGGACAGCGAGGTCAGCCTGAACGCTGCGCGGCAGAGCGTGGCGCGCACTTTCAAGCGAATGAACGACCTGCGCAGCTCCGAGCAGCTGCTTTCCGGCGGCGGCACCGGCTACCGTTTCAATGCAGAGGGCAACCAGATCGCCTACCGCTGTGATGTGAAGCGGGTGACCACCATCAACTATGACCGCAGGGTCATCCACGCTGCTCTGGGCAAGCTGAACCGGCAGGCGGACGAGACCTCCAACCGGATCGACCTGTGCCTTGTGACCTCCCGGGTGGACTATGCAGTCCCCTTTGATGTGAACGCCAGCTTTGCCGAAGCATTTGAGACCTATCTGGAAAGCACCAATGCCTGAATAAACGCTCCACCGGCCATTTTGGGTGCGGCAAGCGCCGGGAACGCGGCTGCCGGTTCAGGTGCAGATGAACGATAACGCTGCACAGTTCCGCAAGGAAGTTTCGGTCCGGTTCACCTTACGAGCCAGCATAATTGAAAAAATCTTGCGTTCGGTTTTTCCGCCACCGCCAGACGTTTCTTCGCCGAAACCGTCCTTTGCCATTCCTCACATTCCTGCTACCGTGCTAACGTCTCCATGGGCAGGCAGGCAAGCCACCCTTTCTGAATTTGTCCCGCAGACTGCTGCGGGAGCATTTTTCCGCCTGCGGGGCGGGTGCACTGCATCCCCCATTTTGCAGGCAGAGCAAATGGCAGAAGCTGCCCTGGATGCTTGCCGTATCCAAAATGGCCGGTGCAAAACCGGAGGGATAAGCGATGAAGTGCTGCAGCCCCGGCGGTAAAAAACTGCCGGGGCTGCAATTCTTGGAGGGAGTCGTTCGTATTCCAGACAAAGCAACTGAATTTAGACAAAGACGAGGTATGATCATGTCAACCAAACCGATTCGTTCCACTGCCGCAAATTGCATTGACCTGAGTGCAGCAGCACTTCATATCATTGCCATGGCGCTGATGCTGATGGATCACCTGTGGGCGACTCTTCTGCCGGCGCAGGACTGGCTGACCTGTGCCGGGCGGCTGGCGTTCCCTATCTTTGCTTTTATGACAGTGGAAGGCTACTTTCATACCCGAAATCTGAAGCGTTATGCACTGCGGCTGCTGTTGTTTGCACTGCTTTCAGAAGTGCCCTTTGATCTGATGTATGGCGGGACATGGTTCTACCCGGTGCACCAGAACGTGATCTGGACGCTGCTGCTGGGGCTTCTGGGGGTGCATCTGATGGAAACGGTGCGCAAAAAGCAAAAGCTCTGGGTCTCGCTGCCGGTGTGCGCCGCAGTGGCAGCAGCAGGGGCGCTGCTGGGAACGCTGGGCATGACGGATTACTACGGTGCCGGTGTGCTGACCGTGTTCGCTTTTTACATTTTCCGGGGCCGGAAATGGTGGTGCCTGCTGGGACAGGTGCTGACCCTGTACTGGATCAACGTAGTGCTTCTGGGCGGGCTGATGTACCCCATCCGGCTGTTCGGCATGGAGTTTGAGCTGTGTCAGCAAGGGTTTGCGCTGCTGGCGCTGGTGCCCATCTGGCTGTATCGCGGGCGGCAGGGCTGCCACAGCAAACCGTTCCAGTATGCCTGCTACGCCTTTTACCCGGTACACATGCTGCTGCTTGTGCTGGCGCTGAATTTCGTGAACCGATAAGAACGTAACTGTATCCCTGCGGGCTATGGGTGTCCGCAATCTGATGGTATCCCGGGGGAATCTATTCTGCACTTTCCTGAGTCTGCTCTGTGGGCTTGATGGTCTTGACCCGCAAGGTGAAATACAGAAGATGGCAGACCCACACCACTGCAATGCAGATCCTGCCGATGGGAGCATTTTTCATACAAAGAAAACCGATTGCCATGACAGCGGTGACCATTGCAATGATCTTGCATTTTGTTCCTGTTGTCATGGCTTTTTTCTGAACAAAGCTGTCCAGATGCTTTTGTACCGTGGTATACTGAATGGAACACCCGCAGGAGGTAAAATGCCCCATGAAAAAAGATAAATCGTTCCGCCCGGACCGGGTCCTCTCCTATTTCAGGGTGGAGTGGTTCCCGCTGCTCCTTGTGACCCTTTCGGGCCTTGTCTATAACATCGGTCTGCTGGCCGCGCCGTGGTTCGAGGGCCGGTTGGCCCAGTGCCTGGCGGATATCCTGGGCGGCAGTGAGACTGCTGCCCAAATGGCGCTGCTGGTGCTGGCCTACATTGTAGTCACACTGCTGGTGCAGGCGGCGCGCTTCATCAAACGTTTTTATGTGCGCCGCTTCGCCAACAACATCAACCGCCGGATGAAGGGCATCCTGTACGCCAATCTGGTGCGGCAGAGCCGGGCCGCGCTGGAAAAAGAGGGGGCCGGTGAGCTGATGACCAAGGCCATCGCCGATGTGGACGACTGCGTGGAGGGAATGCGCAAGTTCACCACGGAGGTGTTCGACACCGGTGTGGCGCTGGCGGGCTATGCGGTCATGCTGCTGGTGTACGACTGGCGGCTGGCGATCCTGGGCCTGCTTTTTACTCCCGTGTCCTATGTCTGCGCGGCAGGGATGAAAAAGCCGGTGCAGCGCGCCGGTGCGGCCTATAAAAAGGCCGCCGGTGCCCTGAGCAGTGCCACGCTGGACCATGCCCGGAATGCCGTGACCTACCGCATCTACGGCTGCGAGGAGGCCCGGATGGAAAAATACGAGGAGGCCCTGAGCCTTTACGAAAAGACTGCCGTGCGGAACAACGTGTGGCAGTCCGCTCTGCCGCCGCTTTATCTGGCGGCATCCGAGGCAGGGACCCTCTTCATCCTGTGGTTCGGCGCAAAGAATGTGCTGGGTACCGGCTGGAGCAGCTGGGATATCGCCGCCTTCACCACCTTCCTCTCCTGTTTCACCAAGCTGGTGGTCAAATCCTCCAAGGTGGCCAAGCTCTTCAACGCGGTGCAAAAGGCAGAGGTCTCCTGGAAGCGCATCAGACCCCTGATGAAAACGCCCGAGCAGCTGGATGCCCTGCGGATCCCGTCGGCACAGGAGGTGACGCTGAAAGAACTCGCCTTCTCCTATGGCGAAGAGCCTGTCTTTTCCGGCCTGAGCCTGACGGCCCACCCCGGCGATATCATCGGCATCACCGGCCCGGTCGCCTGCGGAAAATCCACCCTTGGCCGCGTATTCCTCTGCGAAGCGCCCTATCAAGGCTCGGTCTGCTTTGGCGGCAGGGAGTTTTCCGCCCTGACCCCGCGCCAGATCGCCGCCACGGTTGGGTATCTGGGCCATGACCCGGAACTGAGTGCCGACACCGTGCAGAATAATGTCCTCTGCGGCAGCGAACAGGATGCCATGCCGTGGCTTGCAGCCGCTGCCCTGAAGGAGGAAGTGCTGGCCATGGAAAAGGGCACGGAGACGGTCATCGGCAGCGGCGGCACCCGCCTTTCCGGTGGGCAGGCACAGCGTCTGGCATTGGCCCGGACGCTGGCCCATCCTCGCCCGGTGCTGGTGCTGGATGACCCCTTCTCGGCACTGGACCGCAGCACTGAGGATGCGATCTTTGCCGAGCTGCAGGCGTATGCCAGGGATAAGGTGGTGTTCCTGATCTCCCACCGGCTGTACCATTTTCCGCAGATGCAGCAGATCATCTTTATGGAGGGCGGCAGAACCACCGTTGGCACCCACGAGGAGCTGATGGCAGCGGTTCCGGTCTACCGCCAGCTGTATGAAAGCCAGACCGGCCTGAAAGGGGGAGAGGGCGCATGAAAAAGAAAAATGATCACGGCGTGTTTGCTGCCGTCCGGATGGCAGCGGCTTCGCACCGCCTTCTCACGGTGGGAACGGTGCTGTGCGTAGCAGCTTCGGTGGCGGCATCCCTGCTGCCGCCCCTGCTGCTGGCCCGGGTCATCGACCGTTTGACCGTGGGCCTCCCGCTGTCCTTTCGGGTCGTGCTGCTCTACTTCGGCAGCCTTGCACTGGAAGGTGTGCTCACCTCGGCGCAGGAAAGCCTGCTGGTGCTCTTTGGCCAGAGGATGACCCATGCCCTGCGCTCGGAGATGTCCCGGAAGTTGAGCCGCCTGCCCGCCGGTACACTGGCAGAGCAGAATCCCGGCGAGGTGGCCGCCCGCTTTTCGGGCGATGTGGACACGGTGGAAGCCCTGTTCACTTCCGGCATCATCAGCATGGCGGCAGATGCCTGCCGCATCGTCTCCATCATGGGGGTCATTGCGGTAAAAAATACCGGCCTTGCGCTGATCCTGCTGCTGGTGCTGCCGCTGTTTGCCGTGTTCACCCGTTACGTCCAGAAGCGGATGCTGGCCGCGCAGCTGGACAACCGCCGCGCGGTCGCCGCAGTCTCCGGGCAGGTGCCCGAGACCCTGCACAACATCCGCACCATCCGGGCGCTGGAGCTGGAGGATTACATGGAGCGCCGGTATGACCGGTGCATCGGTGACAGCTATGCCGCCATGGAGCGCACCAATTTTTATGATGCCGTCTATTCGCCGGTGGTGCTGCTGTTGAATGCCGTTGTGGTCGGCATCGTGATGCTGCTCTCCGCTTCGGGGAACGCACAGCTCCTGACCCTGTTCGGCATGTCGGTGGGCACCTCGGTGGCCGTCATCAACTACATCTCCCGCATTTTCGCCCCCATCGAAAGCCTGGGCATGGAGATCCAGACCATCCAGTCGGCCATGGCGGGTGTCAGACGCATCGATGCCTTTCTCGACCAGCCGGAGCGCACGATCCCGCCCGCGCGCAGGGAGGCTGCCCGGGGCGATGTGGAATTTGCGCACGTCACCTTCGGCTATGGGGAACGGCACGTTCTGAAGGATTTTTCCATGACCGTGAAACAGGGGGAGCAGGTCACGCTGGTGGGCCGCACCGGTGCGGGCAAGAGCACCGTGTTCAAGCTCCTGCTGGGCCTGTATCAGCCGGAGGTCGGTACGGTGACCATCGGCGGCGTGAAGGTGGGGGACATCACCGACCGGGAGCGCCGCACCTGCATCGGCTGTGTGGAACAGCATTTCTCCCGTGTGCCGGGCACCGTGCTGGAACAGATCACGCTGGGAGACCCGCAGATCACCGGGGAAATGGCAAAGGATGCCGCCGCACTGGCCGGGATCGATGCTGCCATCCGGGCTCTGCCGGAGGGTTATGACACTGTCTGTACCGAGGGCATCTTCTCGCAGGGCGAGTGGCAGCTGCTGTCCATTGCCCGTGCCGCCGCCGCAGACCCCGCCGTGCTGCTGCTGGATGAGATCACCGCCAATCTGGATGCCGAAACGGAGGCCCGTGTGCTGGAGGCTCTGCGCCGTGCCTCCGCAGGCCGTACGGTGCTCTCCGTTTCCCACCGCGTCTATGAGGATCTTGGCGGCAGAACGATCGAGATCAGGACCCGGGAATAACGTATGATAAAAACGCCCCCTGTGCGCCGCAGCAGGCACACAGGGGGCGTTGTGGTATGCTCAATTCTTTTCGATGTAGACGCTGGTGGAGGGGAAGGCGAAGTCCACGCCGTCTGCCTGCATCACGTCCATGATGTTCAGGTTCAGATCATTCTGCTGCTGCAGGAAGGTGGCATAGACATTGGTGGTCAGGTAGGCCGAGATGAGGATGTTGATGCTGGAATCGCCAAAGCTGGTCAGCCGGACGATGTTGGTGCCCTTGTTGGTGTAAGGGCTGCTGTCCAGCATGGCCTGCAGGTCAGCCATCAGCTTTTCCAGCTGGGCACGGGTGGTGCCGTAGGTGACACCCAGCGTGAACTTATAGGGCCGCATGGTGCGCAGGGCTGTGTTCTGGACAGTGGAGGCGCAGATCTGGCTGTTGGTGATAATGACCACGCTGTGGTCCATGGAGCGGATGCGGGTGGAACGGAAGTTGATGTCGATGACCTCGCCCTCCACATTGCCCACGGTGATCCAGTCGCCGATGGAAAAGGGTTTGTCCAGCAGGATGACGATGCCGCTGAACAGGTTGCTGGCGCTTTCCTGCGCGGCCAGCGAGATGGTCAGGCCCACAAGACCGGCACCGGCTACGATGCTGCCGATGGGGAAGCCGACGATCTGCGCGCAGGTGGCAACACCCAGAATGATGACCAGCACCTTGTAGGTGGTGTCCAGCAGGGAGCGCAGGGTTTTGTTGCTCCGGATCTCCGGGCTGCAGGAGGCCAGCAACAGGTCGGCTACCTCAGAAGCATTGTACAGGCCCTGACAGAACAGGAGGGTCGTTGCGATCTTATAGGCCGTGAACAGAAACTTTGTCAGGCCCGGAATGGCCCACGGCAGGCTGGTCAGGGCCAGATACAGGCCGCTGTAAAAGGCCATCTGCTCCAAAGGGCTCTGTAAGCTGCGCAGGAGGATGGGCGTGGCGGCAAAGTGCCAGCTGCGGGCCTGCAGAGCAGGAAAGATCTTCCGGCGCAGCAGCCAGCCGAGCAGAAGCCCCGCAAAAACGATGACAGCGGCGCAGACAGCCCGGGCAGCCAGCGCCCACCAGCCCTCCAGCAAAAAAGGCCCGATCTCGAACCCGAGGTCACGAACGGTAAAAATCATGGCAAAAAGCTCCTTGTATCAAAAATTGTAACATCCTGTCCCACAGTATACCATATCCGGCCCGTGCAGGGCAAATAAAAAAGGGGTTGACAAGGCGGAGCAGCCGCGTTATACTCTTGGCCAGAAAGTTCGTTTCAGGGCGGGGTGAGATTCCCCACTGGCGGTACAGCCCGCGACCACCCGCAAGGGTGTTGACCCGGTGAGACTCCGGGGCCAACGGTATAGTCCGGATGCAAGAAACGGCAGGCAATACGATTTGTCTACGCGCCCTGTTGCAGTGTTTGCTGCGGCAGGGCGCGTTTTTGATTGTCTTCCCGGTTCCGAACCACGCGAAAGGGGCTTTCCAATCTTTGATTTGGGGCCAGAACGCCCCGGGAGGATATTACCATGAAGAAAAACACGACCCGCAACCTGACCGTTGCCGCCATGCTCAGCGCGGTGGCCTTTATCCTGATGTTCATCGAGTTCCCGCTCCCGATGCTCATCCCGTCCTTCGTCAAGATGGACTTCTCTGACCTGCCCGCTCTGCTGGGTGCCTTTGCCCTTGGCCCGGTGTACGGCGTGATTATCAGCTTTATGAAGAACCTGCTCCATGTGGTCATCAAGGGCACCTCTACCGCACTGGTGGGTGAGCTGTGCAACTTCATGCTGGGTGCGGTGTTCTCCGCACTGGCCGGTTACCTCTACAAGCACCACAAGAGCCGCAAGAACGCCATCATCGGCGCCGTGGCCGGTGCCGTGGCCATGGCCCTGTTCAGTGTGCCGTCCAACTACTTCATCACCTACCCGGCCTACGTCAAGTTCTATCACATGCCGCTGGAAGCCATCCTGGGTATGTATCAGGCGATCCTGCCCTCTGCCAACAGCCTGATCAAGTGCCTGGTCATCTTCAATATGCCCTTCACTCTGGTCAAGGGCCTGCTGGATGCCCTGATCTGCATGTTGATCTATAAGCCGCTCTCTCCCATCCTGCATGGCCGGAAGTGAGTGACAAAACAAAAAAGAAAGGACGCGAAAGCGTCCTTTCTTTTTTGCTTTTATCGATTCGATTTAAGACAGCGCGCCCTTTTCCAGCCACTTGCCTCGGGCAAGGCGGATGAGGAACAGCAGGCCCCGGATGCTCAGTTCGCAGCACATGGCACCCAAACGCCCATCAGGCCCAGCCGGGGAGCCAGCAGGAACGCCAGCGTCAGCCGGATGCACCACATGCTGAATATGTTCAGCACAAAACAGGAGGTGCTGTCGCCCGCACCCTGCATGGCACCGCTGGCCACGATGGAGGCACCGAACATGGGCTCGGCCCAGACTTCGATGCGCAAAACCTGAGCACCCAGAGCGATGACAGCCGCATCGGTGGTGAAAAGGCTCATCAGGGCGGGGGCAAAGATCCACAGGCCAACGCCGGAAAGGGCCATGACCCCCATGCCAAGGCCGGTGCACAGCCAGGCAAACCGCTTGGCCATATCCTTCCGATTGGCACCCACGGCCTGGCCGATGAGGGTGACGGCTGCGCTCTGGATGCCGTAGCCTGCCATGTAGCACAAGCCCTCGGCGTTGACAGCCAGGCTGTTGGCGGCAATGGCCACGGTACCCAGGCCGGCCACGATGCGCACCAACACCACCTGCGCCAGAGAGATGGCGGCACGTTCTCCCGCCAGAGGACCGCCGACCCACAGCAGGTTCCGCAGGCAGGAGCGGGTGATCTTCCAGGGGGCAGGCTTCCGGATGCAGAGGGGGCCTTCCCGCAGCAGCAGGATGGCCAAAGCCAGCAGGCCGCCCACCACAGTGGCCAGGGCGGTGCCCAGGGCTGCGCCGGGCACACCCAGCCCGGCACCCCAGACGGTGATGCCCCACAGCGTCCGGGTGGGGTTGATGAGGAAGAAGTTGAAGATGGCATCCAGCACGCAGACCAGCACGCTGATGAGGCTGGCGGTCAGGGCGTAGCCTGCCGCCCGGAGGATGGAGGCGTACATGCCCATGGCCATGGTGAAGGGCAGAGCCGTTGACCAGATGGCAAAGTAGGCTGTGGCGTTTGCCCGCAGGGAGGGGTCAGCTCCCAGCCACCCCGGCAGAAAGGGGCTGATGCCCAGGCCGAAGAGGGCGGCACCCACGCCCAGGATCACATTGAAAAGCATGGCCTGCCGCAGCACGCTGCGAGCATCATCCTGCCGGTCGGCCCCCAGATACTGGGCGATCTGGATGGAGAGGGCAGTGTACAGGCCCACCAGAACACCGTGGAGCAGCCAGGTGCTGGAGCTGACGATGCCGATGGAAGCAGTAGCTTCTGCACCGATGTGGCCCACCATGGCAGCATCGATGTATCCCATGGCAGTGACCACCAGCTGCTCCAGAATGGAGGGGATGCTCAGCGCCAGAGCCACCTGGGCCGTCTGGCGGGAAGGGATGGTCTCACCCTGCCGCATCCGGGCCGAAAGCTGTTCAAGTGAAAGTTTCATGTCTTCTCCTTTTTCTCCGATTTTCCTGCGAGACAAAAAAATACCCTCGAAAGGGCGTTTGTTCTCCCATTATAGACAGGGGGGCGAAAAATGTCAACCCATCTACCCCCGGGGTAGCCATTGCCCTGGAGATTGATTTTTTGGCCCGGGCGTGATACACTTCATTTGTATCCAGCAGTGAAAGAACAGGAACGGCCTCTGCCGCTCCGGGAAAGAGGAAAAAACTATGCTTCAACTGCTTTCTGGCAACCCGCGCACCGTGGATGCGCTGGGCTTTCTGCTTGCATTTGCGCTGACCGCGCTGATGGACTCGGTGTTCCACGATAAGCTCCCCCACGACCATGGCCGTGCGTTTGCCGTGAACGGCGAACTCTCCAAGGGCAAGGCCCGGGGTTCCGGCCTCATCTTTGTGCTCTGCATTGCACTGGTCACGCTGGCCGTGGTGCCCTTTAAGACAGAGTACGTCATCTACACTGTCCTGCTCATTGCGTCCATGCTCTCCGGCTATTTTGACGATGCTGCCGAGACTGCCTGGAACGAGTACAAAAAGGGCCTGATCGATCTGGTCATCGCCGTTGTGGCGGGCGTGACCTACCTGAACTTCAACGGCACGGAGGTCAACTTCCTGAGCTGGAGCTTCAGCCTGCCCTATGCCGTCTACCTCATCCTCATCATCGTCCTGATCTGGGCCAGCATCAATGTAGTCAACTGCACCGATGGCGTGGACGGCCTTTCCGCCAGCCTTGCCGTGGTCAGCATCGGCACCTTCCTGCTGGCCTACTGGGAGGAACTGGGGGATTACGCCACCGCAGGCATCGTGTTCATTGGTGCCCTGCTGGCCTACCTGTGGCAGAACGCCAAGCCTTCCACCCTGCTGATGGGTGACGCGGGCAGCCGCGCCATGGGCTTCTTCCTGGCCGTCCTGGCCCTCAAGAGCAGCCATCCCTTCGCCTTCCTGCTGGCCGCGCTGGTGTTCATCGTGGACGGCAGCCTGGGCATCCTGAAGATCAGCTTCAAGCGGTTTTTGCACATCTCCATCCTCAAGAACACCCTGACCCCGCTGCACGACCATGTGCGCAAGCGTCTGGGCTGGAGTGATGAGCAGGTCGTGGTCCGCTGGCTTATCCTGCAGGCTGTGGCATCCGCCTGGCTGCTGCTGTTGGTGCGGTAAAACACAAAAAAGAAATGCAGCGCCCGCACAGGAAAGCTCCTGCGCGGGCGTTTTGCTGTTCTGGTCCGGGAGGAAAGTTCCAGCTTCCGGTACAGCGTTTCCAGACAGGCTGGGCCACGAATTTCCTGCATGAGTTCACCTCATTTCTTTTATTTCATTGTGCCATGTGTCACAAACAAATGCAAGCAAAACCTTTATAATAGGGACGAAAGTGGAGGAAAAACCAATGGATTCTATTTTTGATCTCGATCATCTGTACCGCACCTATTTCAAGATGGCGCTGCCCTCGGTGTTCGGCCTGATGGTGAGCGTGGTGTATAACCTTGCCGATACCTTTTTCATTGCGCAGTCCAACGATACGGCGCTGATTGCGGGTGTTTCGCTCTGTGCGCCGGTGTTCACAGCCCTCATGGCCTTTGGCAACATCTACGGCCAGGGCGGCAGCTCACTCATTTCCCGCCTGCTGGGACAGGACGACCGTGAGGGCACCGGCCGGGTCAGCTCGTTCTGCTTCTATGTGGCCCTGACTACGGGCGTGGTGTTGGCAGCCCTGATGATGCTGTTCCGCGTCCCGCTGCTGGGCATTCTGGGTGCGACTGCTGAGACGATGCCACACGCACAGGCCTATTACACCGTGCTGGCCATTGGTGCCCCGGCCACGGTGCTAAACTTTATCCATTCCAACCTCGTCCGCTGCGAGGGCATGGCCACCCAGTCCATGATCGGCAGCATCGGCGGCACGGTCATCAACATCATTCTCGATCCCATCCTCATCACCACAGTGGGCTGGGGCGCAAGGGGCGCGGCCATTGCCACCATTGTGGGCTACCTGTGCAGCGACCTGTACTTCCTGTGGCTGCTCCACAAAAAGAGCCGCTGCCTGTCTGTCAAGCTGTCCCAGTGCCACGTCACGGGCAGGGAGCTGCAGCAGATTTTGGGCGTGGGTGTTACTGCCGCGCTGAGCAACCTGATGCAGAGCCTGACTGTCATTGTGATGAACCAGTTTCTCTTGCCCTATGGCAACGATAAAATTGCCGCCATGGGCATTGCCAGCAAGGTGAGCATGATCGCCCAGCTGGTTCTGGTTGGCTTCTCGTTCGGCGGCATCCCACTGTTCGGTTACCTGTACGGCGCAAAAAAGCGGGACGTGATGCGCAAGCTCATCCGCTTCTGTCTGACCTTCCTCGTCTCCATCGCCGTGGTGCTGTCCCTCATCCTCTGCCTGAATTCCGGGGCACTGATGCGGCTCTTCGTGCAGGATGCCGGGATGATCGCCACTGGTGCGCAGATGCTCCGCTGGCAGGTCTACACCGCAGCCTTTGGCGGCGTGGTGCTCCTGCTCACGGTGCTGTTCCAGGCAACTGGTAAAATCGTACCGTCCTTCCTGCTCTCCATCAGCCGTCAGGGCGTGGTGTTTCTGTTGGCACTGGTGGTCTGCGTACATCTGTTCCAGTATCAGGGCGTGCTGATGGCTCAGGCTGTGGCCGACATCCTGAGCGCTGCGCTGGCCCTTGGCCTGCTGGCGGCCAGCCGCGATATCATCGCAAAACAGTAAACACAAAAACGCCCGGAGGGCCGCTGAAAGCTGCGGTTCTCCGGGCATTTCTAGTATTCGATGCCTTTGCGCGCCTTGATGCCCTTCTGGTAGGGGTGGCGGCGGCATTTCATCTCAGTGGAGTAGTCGGCGGCATCCAGCATCCACTGCGGGGCCTTGTGGGCGGTCAGCACGCATTCCTGCGCGGCGGGACGCTCCAGAACGGCCCGCCGGAGCAGGTCTTTGTCCACCATGTCCAGCTCCCAGGCCGAACCGGCCTCATCTAAAATGAGCAGGTCGGCAGGCTCGGCCAGTGCGGCGGTCAGGTTTTCGTTCTGCACGGCCCGGGCAGCGGCCTTTTCCGCTTCGTTCATCTGGAACACGAACTTCTGCCCGCCCTTGCCCCGGAAAATTTTTGCCCCCAGCTGGGCCAGCAGAGGGATCTCGCCGCTCTGCCCGCCCTTGAGGAACTGCACGATGACCACCCGTTTGCCGCTGCCCAGTGCGCGGAGGGCAAGGCCCATGGCGGCGGTGGTCTTCCCCTTGCCGTCGCCCCAGTAAAGATGCAGCAGGCCCTGTTCCATCATCCGTTCTCCTTGGTGTATTGCACGGTCTCCACCAGGTGCAGGATGTGCTGCGCCGGCCAGTCCCGGGCATCCAGCACGTAGCCGCCCGCATTGGGGCCGCACCAATCGTGAAAGCTGCGGCGGGGCACGCCAAACCGCTCCAGTGCGGCCATCTGGGTGCCGCCATGGGCCACGATGACCAGCCGCTCCTGCCCTTCGGCAAGGGCCTTGTCAATGAGGTCGGCCAGCGTTTTGCACACCCTGTTGCAGAAATCGCTCCTGCGCTCCCCGTCCGGGTGGGCAGCGTGCTCGTTTTCCTGCACCCATGCCAGATACTCCGGGTCCTGCTCCACTTGTACGAAGGTCTGGCCCTCGAACCGGCCGAAGTTCATCTCCTTCAGCCCGTCCACCGGAATGAGCTTTGCCCCGGGAAAGAACACCCGCGCCGTCTGGGCGGTGCGCTGCAGCGGGGTGACATAGACCACCTCCGGTGCAAAATCTGCCTGCCGCAGCTGGGCGATGCCTGCGGCGGAAAGGGGGATGTCCCGCTGACCCTGATATCGTTTTTGCGCGTTGTACTCCGTCTGGCCGTGACGCAGCAGATAAATGAGCATAATCGTTCTCCTTTTTGGTTTGTTCTGCACCATTATAGCCTATTTTGCGGTTATTTTCCAGCCATGCTCTTGCAATTCTTCCGCATTTCAGATATATTGAGTGGGTATGAAATTTCAGGGGAGAGAAGTGTCAATGGAGATCCGGGAACGGAAAGCAGCGCAGCGCCGGGCGGGCATCATGGCCCGCAGGGGTCTGCCGCAGGCAGAAAGAGCGGCGGCCAATGCAGCCATCTGTGCCCGCATTCTGGCCATGCCCTGCTTCCAAAAGGCAGAGAATCTGCTGCTCTACGCCGCTTTTGGCGGGGAGGTGGATCTTGCTGGGCTGGCAGAGCAGGCGGCCCGGCTGGGCAAAACGGTGGCCTATCCGGTCTGTGGGGAGAACTTTACCCTGACCGCCGCCGTACCGGGGCCGGACGGCTGGGAGGTTGGGGCTTACGGCATCCGTACGCCGGTTCTGGAACGGGCGGCGCTCATCCGGCCGGAGGCGCTTGATCTGGTGCTGGTGCCCTGCACTGCCTTTGATGCGGCCTGCCGCAGGGTGGGCATGGGCAAGGGCTACTATGACCGCTATCTGTCCAGGTGCCGGAACGCCGTGGCGCTGGGCGTGGCCTTTGAGGCCCAGCGGGTGCCGGAAGCGGCTGCAGATGAACAGGACCGGCAGCTGGATGGATTTGTAACAGAGAGGAAAGTATATCGTGGAACTGATGAATTTGAGCTGTGAAGGTTTTCTGGAGGAGCTGGCCAGCAAGGCGGCGGCTCCGGGCGGCGGCGGCGCTTCGGCGCTGGTGGGCGCGGCCGGTGTGGCGCTGGGCAGCATGGTGGGCAGCCTGACCGTGGGCAAAAAGAAATATGCTGCCGTGGAAGCGGACATCATTGCCCTGAATGCCCGGGCCGAGGCCCTGCGCAAGCGGCTGGAAGCGCTGGTACAGGCCGACGCGGAGGCCTTTCTGCCTGTGGCGGCGGCCTACAAGCTGCCGAAAGAGACCCCGGAACAGCAGGCCCACAAGGCCGCGGTGCTGGAAAAGGCACTGGACAGAGCCTGTGCCGTGCCGCTGGAGGTGATGACTGCCTGCGGTGAGGGCATCGCACTGGCCGCAGAGTACGCCGAAAAGGGCAGCGTGCTGGCCCGTTCCGATGCCGGATGCGCGGCGCTGTTCTGCAAGGCAGCCATGCAGGCGGCGGGGCTGAACGTGAAGGTCAACACCCGCCTGATGGCAGACAAGGCCCATGCGGATGCGCTGGAGGCCAGGGCGGAACAGCTGCTGGCCGAGTTTGTGCCGCAAGCTGACAGGGTCTATCAGAGTGTATCAAATGAGTGAGGGGAGAAGAAAATGGCTCAGATCTTGAAGGGTGCGCCCGTGGTGGCCGCCATGAACGAAGCAAACGCCGCGCGCTGTGCCGCGCTGAAGGAAAAGGGCATCGTGCCCACGCTGGCTGTGGTACGGGTCGGCGCGCGGGAGGATGACATTTCTTATGAAAAGGGAATCGTCACCCGGTGCGGTAAGGTTGGCGTGGAGGTGCGGCAGTTCCATCTGGCGGAAGATGTTACGCAGGAGGAACTGCTGGATGTGATCCGGCAGATCAATGGGGATGCATCGGTTCACGGGTGCCTGATCTTCCGGCCCCTGCCAAAGCGGTTCGATGACCGCAGGGTCCAGGAGGCGCTTGCCCCGGAAAAGGACGTGGACGGCATCACGGACGGCTCGATGGCTGGTGTGTTTACCAACATGCCCATCGGCTATCCGCCCTGCACGGCGCAGGCCTGCCTTGAGATCCTGAAATACTACAACGTGCCGCTGTCCGGCAAACGGGCCGTGGTCGTGGGCCGCAGCTTGGTGGTGGGCAAGCCCGCCGCCATGATGCTGGATCGGGAAAACGCCACCGTGACCCTCTGCAATTCCCGCACCCGGGACCTGCCCGCTCTTTGCCGGGAGGCCGATGTGCTGGTGGTCGCCATGGGCAGGCGGGGAGCCATCGGGGCCGATTGCCTGCGGGAAGGTCAGGTCGTGGTGGATGTGGGCATCCACGTCAATGAAGAGGGCAAGCTCTGCGGCGATGTGCGCTTTGATGAGGCAGAACCCATCGTGGAGGCTGTCACCCCGGTGCCCGGCGGTGTGGGCACAGTGACCACCTCTGTGCTGGTGGGCCATGTGGTGGATGCCGCATCCGCACAGTAAAACAGAAAACAACAGGCGGTGCCGGAGATTTCCGGCACCGCCTGTTGTTTTCATACGGTTGCAAGCACGGCAAGGATGCTCTGCCAGCGGGGGTTCTGCACCTGCTGCGCGGCACGGCGGGGCGCGGAAGGTGAAACCGTGCGGGCAGGACGCTGGACGCAGTCAGCCGGCTGCGCAAAGGGGGAGGCGAGTTCTGCCTGCCAGCGGGCGGCCAGTGCCATGGCCTCAGGGTTGGATTGCAGGGTGCGGCGCTCCGTTCCGGCCAGAAAATCGCCCAGCCAGCAGAGGATTGCCGCAATGGGCAGGCAGTCGGCGGCACGGGTGGACCAGTAGTTCCACTCGCCGCCCCGGCCCACAAAGCTCTCCACGGTGATCATGGCACCTTCCCGGGCAGATTGAGGCAGGCAGGAGCGGGAGGTGCCTGCCGCGCGGCGCAGCTCCCGCAGAATGATCTCAGTACGGCCCGCGTCCAGGGTGTCATCCCGGATGCAGGCGGAAAAGTCCGCACTGTCCAGCAGGTTTTCGGCCCGGGTGGGGAATTGCCCTGTCATCTCGCCGGATGCGTTGTGGCAGAGCTGCCAGCCCTTGCGGAACAGCTGAAAGTTCAGGTTGCGGCGGCCCATGGTGGAGTAAAACACCCGGGCGCGGCCATTGGGAGACTGCCGCAGCTCCAGATAGGCATCAGCGCCGCCCAGGTCCTGTACCTTGACGGTCAGGAGCAGGGAAGAATTGTTTTTTTGTGCGGACATGGCACGGTGCATCTCTTCAAAATAGCGGCTGGCATCCATAGCGGGTCTCCTCTCTGGTTTTGGATGATGTGTCGGAAACCATCCATCGGTTGTTCTCTGTCTGCATTATAACATATATGACAACAAAATACAACTATAAGTTTGACAAAAACCAAAATATTTTGGAAATTCGGGGATGCGTACAAACGGATTGGTTGTAAATGGAAAAGGCTTCTCCCGTCGGAGAAGCCTTTTGTGGTGGCAGGATTCAATCGCCCAGCTCCCGGATCTCATTCTGGATGAGCCGCCCAGCGGCGCGTGCCAGCTGATCCATGCCCCGGATGCGGGCGAGATTTTTGCCGTAGATGCGTTCTGCATCGTGGCTGGAGCTGTCCTCGCCCATGAACACGGCAGAGACACGCAGACCATTGCGCCGCAGGGTGCGCACCTCGGCGGCGGCATCGTCCACGCCGTAGGAGCCGCCGTAATCACAACCCAGCGGTTGTTCCGGGCTGGGTGGTACGCGGCGGCTGTCGTTGGGGGAAGCATCCGTCAGCAGGATGAGCAGATGCCGGGGCGCTGGGCCGGGGTCAAAGCTGACCAGATCGCCTGCCGCCCGCAGGGCAAGGCCGTCGCGGTTCCAGCCCGATGCAAAATACTGGTCGATCCCCTGCAGGCTTTTGTCCGCAAAGCCCTTGAGCACCCGCAGAACCGTATAGCCCCGCAGGCTGCAGAAGCTGCTGACCCGCACCGGGATGCCGCAGGCGGCAAGGCTCTGGGCCAGGATCGTGCCCTGCGCCGCAATGACCTCCTGACAGTGGAGCCGGGAAGCCGACGCGTCCAGCAGCAGGTCCACGGTGAAGGAGGGCTGATTCTCCTCTTCGGAACAGCGGAACACCCGGCTGTCGTTCAGAAGGGGAGCGCGCCAGACCCGCTCCGGGTCCAGAGCGCCGCTGCGGGCGATCCGGGCATTGGGCTGCTGGTGGACCAGAATGCAGTTGCGGATCTGCTCGGTGAGCCGGAGCACTACGCTGCGGTGAAGCGCCCGGTTTTTGGCGTAGTAGGCGCGGTTGCGGTCGGCCTGCAGCTGAGCCTGCTCGGCCAGGTGCTTTGCCTCCGGTGTGGGGGCCTGTTCCGGGCTGGGCACGCCGGAGGCAAACCAGAGGCGGCACCCGAGGTGCGCCCCGGTGCAGAGCGCCTGCTCGGCCTTGCGCAGACGCTCGGGCGGATAGAGGGAACGGCCAAAGCAGCTTTCAATGTAGGCGCGGTCCTCGGCGGCATTCTGCCGCAGGGTGATGTGGGCCAGCCGCTTGTCTGCCGTGGGGCCGGAGCCGCCCGCCTCCACGGAACCGGAGTGCTCCACGGTCAGACGGTCGGTCTTGATCATCTGGGTGGGCAGCGTTTTGGTGGCAAGAGAGGCCAGCAGCCCCTCCAGATGCAGATGAAGCCCCACTTTGTGCCGGATCTTGCCGTCAAACAGGGCAAACCTTGCAAACAGGCCCAGCAGCTCACCCTTGAGCTGGCCGGGCTGGGGCGGTTGGGAGGGAGAAAGTGCCTCTGCCAGCCGGCTCTCGTAGGGGGTCATCACAGGCGGATGCCTGCCCTGTACGGTGCGCCAGCGGTCAGCCTGCATGGTGTAGACCAGCTGATTTTTTGCCATCCACTCCTGCCGCGAAAGCTTGTACTGGATGCCGAAGAAATAGTCCGCGTGGGCCCGGCGCAGCTCGGAAAGGACCGGGCGGCGGGGCAGTTCCAGCAGATAGACCGCGCTTTCGAGGTAGAGCCATGTCAGATCGTCCAGCTGGCTCTCCCGGAGATCGCCGTCCCATGTGGCAAAAAGGTCGCGGAGCAGGTCGTCGCCATAGTATTTGTGCACCAGCCCCACGACACAGTTCATATAAAAATCGATCGTGCCGTCGGTGTTGCGGGCCAGGAAAAGCGGCTCAAAGCCGTAGGCTCCCGCCGCCGCCCACACCTGATTGGCGGCCCGCCGCTCCTCGGCGGTATAACTCCGGGCATCCATCAGCGGAACAGCTTTTCAGCCGTCAGGCTGGCCGGGATGCGGGCGGCGATCACGTCCCGGATCAGCCCCTGCTCGTAGGAATCAAAGGCCTTGTTGGTGATGCCCATGTCCAACGCAGGCCCCGCAGCCACGCCCCGGCGCATCAGGCGCAGAGCATCCAGCATTCCGCGCAGATCCAGCGCTTTGGTGGAAATTTCGGCGCTGTCGCATTTCTTTTGCAGGTCGAGGAAGAGCAGAGCAAACTGGTGCACATATTTGTCCGTCAGGTCGGCAAACTGGGCCCGCAGCAGCTTTTCAAGGTTTTCCTCCGTGATGGTGGGCATCTGGATGACTGCAAAGCGGGAGGTCAGGGCCTCGTTCAGCTCACGGGTGCCCGCATAGCCATAGTTCATGGTGGCGATGAAGCGGGTCTCTTCGGCCAGCGGGATGCGCTCGTAGCCGGGCACATCAATGGCGCGGCGGAAGTCCAGCACGGCGTGGAGGACGGCCAGGGCCTCGTTTTTGGCCATGTTGATCTCGTCCAGCACGCCGAAGCCGCCGCACTGGGCACAGCGGTAGACCGGCCCGGGCCGGAAGGTGACCGCCCCATCCACAAAGGTGTCCATGCCGATGAGGGAGGCTGCATCCATGTTCACATGGAACGAGATGTCCCATGCGGGGCGGCCAAAAGCGGCGGCCAGATTCTCGGCCAGCACATTTTTGCCGGTGGCCTTGCCGCCGGCCAGCAGCAGGTTCTCGCCGCAGAGCAGGGCCGCCAGTGCCTGCTCCCAGACCTCCCGGCCATAATAGGTAAAGCCGGAAACGGGGATGCGGGGGCGCAGGGCCTCGGGCAGAGCGTGGGCGGCGCGGTATTCTTCCACAGCGCGCAGCAGGTCGGGGCTGATGCCCTCCTGCCGTAATGTTTCCATCAGATCAGACATCCAAGACATCTCCTTGCGGTTGGCTTTGCCAAACCGATTTTTCAGCCTTATCATAGCACAACCGCTCCGGTTTGTGTAGGGGGCGCGGGGGCATTTTTTGCCGGATTTTTGCCCGGGAAATGCCGCAGGGCGGAACGGATCTGTGTGCTGCCGTGCAGACGAAGGCGTTTTTCGTGCCCGGGGATCGTGCGGCAGCGGATATTTTGTGGAAAGCTGTCGAAATGGCAGGTGTTCCGCGTTGTGGGTATCCACTTTTGGCTCAGAATGGTAAAAATTCCGGAAATTCGATTGACAAATCCGAATATTTATCGTATAACCTATATATGGGAACAATTCCGGAGGGAATGCGGAACTCGTGCCCCTGCCCGTTCCTGTCGGAGGAACCACGGTCTGGTTCTGGTGCCGGTGTACTTGGTTTGGTGCAGACGGTAAGTATAGATTGATTTGAAAGAGAGGAATCCCCGATATGATGAACAATGAGATCAAAATGCCCGCTAACTTTGCTGCGATCGATGAGAACGAAATGGTGTACCTGCAGGGTGGCGCAACCACCGAGGCTACCGCTTGGGACGTGTTCCTGAACGTTGGCAAGCTGTTCAACTACATCGCCCGCGTGTTCTCCGCAGGCAGCTCCATCGTTAACAACATCAATGTTATCGTGACCACCTTCCAGACCCTGAGCACCTTCAGCCTGACCGCTAAGAACTAAGGTTTGGGCCAAAACCGAATCAGCATTCACAGGGCATCCGCTCCGGCAGGCGCGGGTGCTCTTTTTTGCTGCACAGGGCGGGAAGGCATTCGCCCCCAAATGCAGGAAAGCAGCCTTTTTTCTGCAAAGCGGGCGGATTGTCCATTGACAAGGCTCAAGAGGGTGTCGTATACTAACGATGCCTTGCAAGAAACCCCGCATCCGCGGAATAAAAGAGGAGAGAGAATATGAAAAATAACAACAGCAGCATCAAGCCCGTTGTCGCTGTCGGTATCGGCGCGGCATTGTTCTTTGTTCTGGGACGTTTTGTGGCCATTCCCAGCCCGGTGCCCAACACCAACATCAGCCTGCAGTACGCCGTTCTGGCCCTGCTGGCTGCCATGTACGGCCCCGTGGTCGGCGGCCTGATCGGCTTCATCGGCCACACCCTCATCGACCTGTCCTGGGGCGGCAGCCCCTGGTGGAGCTGGGTCATCGCCTCCGCCTTTGTGGGCGTTGTGGTGGGCCTGTTCTCCAAGAAGCTGAACCTGCAGGAAGGCGAGTTCAGCAAGAAGCAGGTGGCTTTCTTTGCGCTGGCCAATATCGTGGCCCATCTGCTGGCCTGGATCCTGGTGGCCCCCGTGCTGGATATTGCCATCTACGCCGAGCCAGTCAAGAAGGTGTTTGCACAGGGTGCATTTGCCGCCGTGTCCAACAGTATCACCGCTGTGGTGGTGGGCGGCCTGCTGGTGCTGGCTTACACCAGAACCATCGCCAAGAAGGGCTCTCTGGATCAGGAGTGATCCCCGCATGAAACCCGGCCTTTCCATCTGCGCCGTCCGGCCCGTTGGAAAGGCTTTTTTGATGAACAGCTGAGGTATCATACCCATGGCAGAACGTAAACCCATCATCTCATTCCGCAACTTTTCCTTCCAGTACCGCGCCCAGAAGCGCCCCACCCTGACCGATATCGATCTGGAGATCTACCCGGGTGAACGGGTGCTCATTGCAGGCCCCTCCGGCAGCGGCAAGAGCACGCTGGCGGGGTGCATCAACGGGCTGAACCCGTTTTCCAACCCCGGCGCGTGCACCGGCACCCTGACCGTAGACGGTGTGGATGCGCCTCACAGCAGCCTCTTTGAGCTTTCGGCCCATGTGGGCACGGTGCTGCAGGACCCGGACGGCCAGTTCATCGGGCTGACCGTGGGCGAGGACATTGCCTTTGCACTGGAAAACAGCTGCACCCCGCAGGATGAGATGCACGCCATCACCCGCCATGCCGCCGAGCTGGTGGGCATCGAGAACCATCTCGGCTATGCACCGCACGAGCTTTCGGGCGGGCAGAAGCAGCGGGTGAGCCTGGCGGGCGTGATGGTGGATCAGGTCAAGATCCTGCTCTTCGATGAGCCGCTGGCCAACCTCGACCCCGCCACCGGCAAGCAGGCCATTGAGCTGATCGACGAGATCCAGAAAAAGACGGATACCACGGTGCTCATCATCGAGCATCGGCTGGAGGATGTGCTCTGGCGGAACGTGGACCGCATCGTGCTGGTGAACGGCGGCACCATTCTGGCAGACCTGCGCCCGGACGAGCTGCTCTCGGGCAGCCTGCTGGCGGAAAACGGCATCCGGGAGCCGCTGTATGTCACGGCTCTGCGCTATGCCGGGGTGGATATCACTCCGGACAAGCACCCCGCCCATGTGGACAGCCTTGTGCTGGACGATACCGACACCCAAAAGCTCCGGGACTGGTTCACGGCCCGGCCCCGGCCCGCCGCGCAGCCGGAACGGGAGCCGCTGCTGGAGGTGAAGGACCTGAGCTTTGGTTATCAGAAGGGCCAGCAGACCCTGCGGGATGTCAGCTTCTCGATCGGCAAGGGGGAGATGGTGAGCATCGTGGGCCGGAACGGCGCGGGCAAATCCACCCTTTCCAAGCTCATCTGCGGCTTCGAGACCCCGGATGCGGGCGAGATCTTCCTGAACGGCAAGCTGCTGGCTGAGGAGAACATCCGCCGCCGCGCCCAGCACATCGGCTATGTGATGCAGAACCCCAACCAGATGATCTCCAAGACCATGATCTACGATGAGGTGGCTCTGGGTCTGCAGCGCTCCGGCCTGACCGAGGAGCAGATCCGGGAAAAGGTGGAGGCGACCCTCAGGGTCTGCGGCCTGTATCCTTTCCGGAACTGGCCCATCTCGGCACTGAGCTTCGGCCAGAAAAAGCGGGTGACCATTGCCAGCGTGCTGGTGCTCGACCCGGAGCTCATCCTTCTGGATGAGCCCACCGCCGGGCAGGATTTCCGGCACTATACCGACATCATGGAGTTCCTGCGGGGCCTGAATGCCCGGGGCGTGACGGTGGTGATGATCACCCACGACATGCACCTGATGCTGGAATACACCCGCCGCGCGCTGGTGTTCTGCGACGGACGGCTCATTGCCGACCGCACCGCGGCCGCCGTTCTGTGTGACCCTGCGCTGGTGGAACAGGCGGCCCTGAAGGAGACCAGCCTGTACACGCTGGCCAACCGCTGCGGCATTGCGCCCGCACAGGAATTTGTAGAGAGATTTATTGAGCAGGACCGGGAGGTGAGAGAGGGTGGCCGCTAAGACTGTTTTGAATTATCTCCCCCGGGAGAGCGTCATCCACAAGATGACCGGAACCACCAAACTGGCGTTCTTCCTGCTGTTTACCTTTGCCAGCATGATCACCTACAACACCTGGGTGCTGCTGGGCCTGTTGGTGGTCAGCCTGCTGGCCTTCAGGCTGAGCCGGATCAAATTCCGGGAAGTCCGGTTTATGATGACCTTCATGCTGGTGTTCCTGCTGCTGAACAACCTGTTCATCTTCCTGTTCGATCCCAATCAGGGTACCACCCTGTACGGCACCCGCACGGTGCTCTGCCACCTGTTCTGGCGGTATGACCTGACAGCGGAACAGCTGTTCTATATGATCAACATCAGCCTGAAATATTTTGTGGCCCTGCCGGTGGCCATCCTCTTCATCTCTGCCACCGACCCCAGCGAGTTTGCTGCCAGCCTGAACAGCATCGGCATCTCGTATAAAGTCGGCTATTCGGTGGCCATTGCCCTGCGCTACATCCCCGATATCCAGCGCGACTACCACAGCATCAGCCAGGCCCAGCAGGCCCGCGGCGTGGAGCTGGGCAAAAAGGAGCCCTTCTTCAAGCGGATGAAGAACTCTGTCAACATCCTGCTGCCGCTCATCCTGACCAGTCTGAACCGCATCGACACCATTTCCAATGCAATGGAGCTGCGCGGCTTCGGCAAGAACAGCAAGCGTACCTGGTATACCCAGCGCCCCTTTGCCCGGCGGGACTTCGTTGCCCTGGGCGTGGGCGCGGCCCTGCTGCTCATCAGCCTGACCGTGACCATCCGCTTTGGAAGGTTCTATAACCCATTCCTCTGAACAAAAAGTAAAACATCCCCGCACTTCCTGTTTCGGCAGGCCGTGCGGGGATGTTTTGCTTTTACAGACCGTTGGTTCAATGATGCCGCAAGAAAGAGGGGGCTGTGTTACGCCGCGTCCACGAACTCCTCCGGGTCTTCCACGGCATCGGTGATGGTCTCCTCCGCGGCATCGGAGGAGTCGGCAGGCTGCTCCGGGTGGAGCAGGGCGTTGAGCAGGTCACGGAAGTCGATCAGGCTGTCGTCCACCTGCTGATTCCGGGCCAGCAGGTCCTGCACCATGTCGGGCTTGTCGGTGATGAGGTCGTCCACACCCAGCTCCAGCATGTGGGTGGCGACCTTTTCGCGGTCGATGGTCCAGGCAGACACGGTCTTGCCCCGCAGATGGACGGCGTTGACCATGCCGGAGGTGATAAAGGTGGTCTCCACGCTGAAAAAGTCGGCATCGGGCAGGTCGTAGTAGTTGCCTACGCCCAGAGCCAGAATGTAGCCGGTGGGGTACTCAGGGGCCAGCGCCTTGACCTTGTGCAGGGTCTCGTAGCTCTGGGAAGTGATGACGCAGTTGGAGCTGTCGAAGCCGTATTCCCGCAGCAGGCGTACGGTCTCAGCCTCCAGAGCAGGGGTGGCGGCGCTGGGCTTGATCTCCACGTTCAGGCCGATGCGGCCCCGGCAGAGCTGCAGCACCTGTTCCAGGGTGGGGATCCGGGTGTCGGCAAAGCGGCTGCTGAACCAGCGGCCCGCGTCCAGCTGTGCCACTTCGGCGTAGGTCAGATCATAGACTTTTGCGTTTTTGCCGGTACAGCGTTTCAGGTTTGAATCGTGGGTCACCACGACCACGCCGTCGCTGGTCATCTGCACATCCAGCTCGATGCGGTCGCCGCCCTTGAGGATGGCCGACCGGAAGGCGGGAAGGGTGTTTTCCGGGGCCACGGTGCAGTCGCCCCGGTGGAAGGTGACCAGCGGGGTCACGCCGCCCACGGCGGTGAGCAGGGCATCGTCCTGGGGCAGGGCATAGAGGTAGACTGCCATCAGCCCGGTGGCCAGCGTGACCCCGGCCACCGCAGCGGTGAGCAGGGGCCAGCCGCCAAAGCGGTGCGGTTTGCTCTCCGGCAGCGCTTCCGGCGGGCAGTCACGGCAGCAATCGTAGAGGAATGCGATGATGGTGCACTGGGCCGTGGTGACCTTACAATCCAGCAAAAAGCCGAAGAAGGGGATCTCCAACAGATACAGCGCACGGGCGAGCAGCAGCATGGCGCGGGTGCTCCGCAGGCCGATCAGCGCTGCCACGCTGTAAACCAGCAGGGAAGCTCCGAAAAAGACCAGAACAGACCGGACCAGCGCACTGAGGTTCCACCGCAGCAGCACACCGGCCAGCCGGGGCAGCTGTGTTTTGACATGGGCTGCGCTCTCCTGAACGGCTTCCCACAGGTTTTTGCGTTCCAGCGTAAAGAGGGGGAGCACCAGGACCCAGAACAGGGTGAACAGGAACGCCGCACCCAGAATGAGAAGAAAAAGCACCAGATAGAGCGGCTTTGCCCGGACAAGCCCAAGGATGTACTCCGGCACGGCCAGCTGAGAGATATAGTTGTAGGTCACGAATACATCTGTAAAGGGGATGAGCAGGGCGCAGTAAAGCAGGATGGGCCAGTTTTTGGGGAGCAGGACATGGCGGATATCCCCCAGCGACCGGACGAACAGGGAAACAGGACGCAGTGGTTCACCCCGGCGGGCCAGCGCAAACCCGTGCAGGAGGATGGAAAAGCCGTACAGGTTCCAGAACGCCGCCAGAAGGACGATGAGCACGATCCCGCCTAAAATGGTCGGTGAAGTAAAGATCTGATGCGCATTGTTGTTGGTCAGGTAGTTCACCGGCGAGCAGCGCAGTGTCAGCGACCAGATGCCATTCATGGCGGGCAGAAACAAAAGATAGGTCAGGGCTTTGTACACCAGCACGGCTGTCAGAACGGCAGCGGAGGCCCGGTGCAGCAGGGTCAGGGCATGGTTCCGGGTGTCCTTGTAGGCCCGGTGTGCCCGCGTGAGGGAGCGGAAGAGATGCTTCAATTTGGATTCCACCTCGGTACTGGGATATGGTTCTGTCATTTTACAGTAGTATATCACAAAGCCGGAAAAAATGGAAACGACACGGATCGACAGTTTGTTCCAGAGGGCACAGGCGCTTTTCAGCGGAGCAAAAGCGTGTTACAATAGGGGCAGAGTAAAACAGACAGGGGAGGAACACCCAATGCAGATCATGGATCAATTCGGTGCAGCACCGGGGGCAGAGAGCGTCCGGATGCCAGATGGCACCGAGCGGACACTGGCGGCAGAGCACGCCGCGGCCATTCTGGTCAACGAACAGCCAGCCTTCCGGGTGGTCTGCACGCCGGAGCTGCTGCCGCAGCTGGCGCTGGGCCGTCTGCTGACCGAGGGCTGGATCACCGCCGCTGACGAGGTGGAGCGGGTGGCCGTCTGCGCACAGGGCCTCAAGATAAGCGTTCAGCTGCGCCACCCGCTGGCGGCAGCGGAACAGGCCGGGCAGGAGGTGCCCAGCTGCTGCACCGATAACCTGACGCTGGCCAGCCCGGTGCAGCTGCCGCCGCTGGCTCCGGTGCCCCAGCGGGAGATTCCCGCCGCATGGGTGGATGCGCTGGCCGATGCCATGGGGCAGGGCCTGCCGCTCTACCGTGCCACCCATGCCGTGCACAGCTGTCTGCTGCTGCGTGCGGGCAAGATCTTGTACCGGTGCGAGGATCTGGGCCGCCACAACGCGCTGGACAAGGCCGTGGGCTGCGCCCTGACAGAGGGTATGCCGCTGGCGGAGTGTGTGCTCTTTACCAGCGGCCGGGTGCCGGTGGATATGGTGCGCAAGGCCATCCGGGCCGGTGTGCCCGCGCTGGTGAGCAAGAGTATGCCCACGGTACAGTCGCTGGAGCTGGCAGAGGAATATGGATTGAAACTGTTTATCCGGCAAAAGAAATGATTTCACCAAGAGGCAAGAGCTTTTGAGAGAAATTGTAGGGCTTTGTTTGTGCGTATACGTTGACTAACCGGTGGAAAAAATGTTATTCTTATAACGAAGAAACCGTTCCGCACTGTTGCAGCAGGTGGAACGGCTGTTTTCGTGCCCGGGAGTTCCGGGCACAGCTGAATCAAACAGGCAGGTGATACAATTGAAGCAGGCAAATCATGCG
Source organism: Faecalibacterium sp. I2-3-92 (assembly GCF_023347315.1). Taxonomy (GTDB): domain Bacteria; phylum Bacillota; class Clostridia; order Oscillospirales; family Ruminococcaceae; genus Faecalibacterium; species Faecalibacterium duncaniae. Next base: position 1,772,930 of record NZ_CP094470.1, on the reverse strand, counting down.
CCGCAGTCCTTGTGGCGCAGGCGGCTGCCCGGCTATGCGGCCATGGGTGCGGCAACGCTTGCCATGGCGCTTGGCCTTGGCGGGCTGATGCACAGCCGCACCACGGTGGCCGGAACGGCCCTGCCGCTGGCAGATGCCGACGCTGCCACCTATGGTGTGAGCGCGGTGTACCAGCTGGATGACACCACGTATTATGTGGTGGGCAGCAAGCAGGGCTTCCAGAGCGAGGTGCAGGCCGGTGTGACGCTGGACCGCGACGGCAATGTGCTGGATGTGAAGATCCTGGCACAGGCCGAGACCGACAGCCTGGGTGCTCAGTGTGAGAACCCGGAGTTCACGGCCCAGTACCAGGGCGCAGCTCCCTTCACGCTGGCAGGCAAGCGTTACACTGTGACCGACCCGGCCACCGGCACGGCTTTTGCTGCCGCAGGCAGCGCCGAGACCGATGCTGCCCCCGCTGAGGCCTTCGACCCCGCCGCATGGCGTGCGGGCGATACCTCCCCGGAGGCCGAGGCTACCCGGAAAATGTATGAAGCCGGGCTGACCCTCTCGGCCCTGAACGGCCAGCCGATGGACGACGCGCTCATCCCCCCGATGGACAACAGTGCTGAGGCTGTGGCACGGCGCAAGCTGTACGCGGCGTGCCTGAGTAAGAGCGCGCAGGACGGCGAGGAACAGGCAGTGCCTTATGCAGACTGGTCCGCTGAAAAGCAGGCCGAGTACAAGCTGCAGGCAGCTGATCTGACCACCCAGGGCAGTGCGGCCGACACGGTCAGCGCTGACATGACCCAGGTGGATGCGCTTTCCGGTGCGACCATTACGTCCACGGCGGTCACGGACATCGTCAACAATTCTTATTTCTATGTAACCGAGGTGCTCTGCGCAGAGTGACCTCACGGAGGAATGGAAACCTATGGCAAAAACTGATTTTCTGACGGCTGACATGACCCGCCGTCAATTTATGAAGATCTCGGGCAAGAGCCTTGCAGGACTCACCCTTTCCGCATCTATGCTGTCCCTCTTTGGCTGCTCTCAGAAGCAGGTGGACGCCGGTGCTGTGGCGACCTGGGCACTGCCCCAGGGTCTGCTGGTGGTCAATGCTGACCTGTGCACCGGCTGCCAGCGGTGCGAGATCAACTGCACCCTGACCAACGACGGCGTGTGCTCTTCCTACATCAGCCGCGTCAAGATCCAGCGCCGCCTGAATCTGGACGGCGACGGCAACGGTCTGCTGTCCGGTACCGACAACTGCTTTGTCTACTTCCCGGATACCTGCCGCCAGTGTGAGGATCCCGCCTGCGGCAATGCATGCCCCCAGAAGGCCATTGTCACCAATGAGCAGGGCATCCGCGTGGTCGATACCGACAAGTGCATCGGCTGCGGTTCCTGTGTGGAGGCCTGCCCCTGGCACATGCCCACCGTCAACCCCGAGACCGGCAAGTCCTCCAAGTGCATCGCCTGCGGTGCCTGCGTGGCGGGCTGCCCGTCCGGCGCTCTGTCCATCGTGGACTGGGATGCCGTTACCAGCGCAGCACAGGCTGCTTACAAGGACCTGTAAGGAGGAACAACAATGGCTGAAACCTATGGCTGGGCAGGCAAGATCCTGCGCGTCAACCTGACCACCGGTGAGATCACCACCCAGGACGACGCAAAATACCATAAATATATCGGCGGTATGGGCATGGCCTACCGCATTATGTACGAGGAAGCTCCCATGGAGCTGGACCCCTATGACGAGAAGGCTCTGGTCATCTTTGGTGTCGGCCCCCTGACCGGTGCCGGCGTGCCCTGCTCCGGCCGTATGAACGTGACCTTCCGTTCTACCTGGTCCAAGGGCCACTCCATCATCGATGCACACATGGGCGGCCACATCGGCTCCATGCTGAAGTATGCCGGTTACGACGGCATCGTTGTCAGCGGCATCTCCGAAAAGCCCGTCTACCTGCGCATCGAGGACGGCGAGGTCTCTCTGGAGGACGCAAGCGAGATCTGGGGCAAGGGTACCTTTGCTGCCAACAAGTGGATGGTGGAGCAGAACGGCCGTGAGTTCGAGACTGCTTCCATCGGCCCCGCCGGTGAGAACCTGGTGGATTACTCCACCCTGAACACCAGCTTCGGCAACTCCGGCGGTGCCGGTCTGGGCGCTGCCATGGGCAACAAGAAGCTGAAGGGCCTGGCCATCCGCGGCACCGGCAGCGTCAAGGTGGCTGACCCCAAGAAGGTGCTGGAGCTCTCCAACTACATGATGGGCAACCTGATCGGCGGCAATAACAACCACAACGTGCCCGCACAGCCCCAGAGCTGGGCAGAGTACAGCGCCACCTCCGGCAAGAACCGCTGGTCCGGCGCTCCCGGCCGTATGTGGAAGAAGGCTCCCGGCGGCCCCGTGGATACCGGCGAGCAGCCCTACAACGATATCAACAAGGTGGCTCTGCGCTGCTTCAAGGGTTACTTCGACTTCGGCGCTCCGGCTGCCGAGTACACCGTGAAGAACGGCGGCTGCTCCTCCTGCCCCATCCGCTGCTACACTGAGTACGATGTGGATCCGCTGGCCGATTACGACCTGCCCACCCACAACTCCAACACCTGTATGCCCGTGCTGTACGGCACCCGCGTCTATCCGGACGGCGTGCACGATTTCAAGTACGAGGGCGATGGCACCATGGTCATCAACCTGGCATGGTCTCATGCTGTGGACGATATGGGCCTGTGGGATAACTACGGCAACCTGAACCGCGACCTGCTGTGGATCCTGCGGATGCCGCGTGAGGAGGCCACCAAGTACATCAGCGAGGCTGAGTACGACTCTCTGCCCTGGGAGTGGGAGAAGGCCGGCGATCCCCGCTGGGAGGTGGAGCTGATCCGCCGCATGGCTTACGGTGAGGGCGACCTGTCCGTGATCGCCAAGGGCACCCTGGCTATGATGGAGAAGTTCGGCCTGCCCAAGAGCTGGCTGGACCGCGACGATGGTGCCACCAACTCCAACCTGATCTACAACGGCTTCCCCAACCACCACGGCCCTGCTGAGGCATGGCAGGTGGGTATGCTGTACAACCTCGTCTACAACCGCGACTGCATGATCCACGAGATCGTCTGCGAGACCGGTTCCGGTGCTCCCTATGATGTGACCAAGAAGGTCATGGAGGACTTCTTCGGCGAGGGTTGCTACGATAAGGCCAAGGCCTACACTCCCATCAACGAGAACAAGGCAAAGCTGGCTGCATACTGCGTCAACGACAAGAACTTCCACGACTCCGCCACCCTGTGCAACTGGATGTGGCCCATGACCCAGTCTCCCTCCAAGGAGCGCGAGTACCACGGCGACCTGGATCTGCAGGCAGACTTTATGACTGCTGTTACCGGCGAGACTTATACCCAGGCCGATCTGCAGGAGGACGGTGCCCGCATTACCCAGATGCTGCGCGCGATGACCGCCATCAGCTTCCAGCAGAACTGCGGCAGCGCAAACCTGCGTCAGGAGCACGATGCCATCTGTGATTGGGTGTTCGATAAGGACCCCGACTTCAAGGCATTCGAGGAAGGCACCACCAAGCTGGACCGCGCCGACATGGAGAAGGCAAAGGATCTGTTCTACGACGTCTTCGGCTGGGACCGCACCACCGGTGTGCCCACCCGCGAGACGCTGGAGAAGTATGATCTGGCTGACATGGCCGATGATCTGGAAAAGCGCGGCATCTACGCCCAGAACACCGCAGCAGCTGAATAAATCCCATAGAAAGAGGAACGATCGTCATGTTGTTTGGCAGACGTAAACCCGGCTACACCACCACTGTGGACAGCAGCGTGGACCCGGAGCAGGCCGTTCTGGACCTGCAGAAGGCAGAGCTGGCCGCCAAGAAAAAGCCCAAGGCAGAGGTGTTCGACATCAATGCCGCCAGCGAGACGGCCCGCCGCCTGAAGGAAACGGGCAGCAGCTTTGACGGCAGCGCCGCCAAGACCGGCGAGGATGTGATCGCCGCCGTGGAGCGGGAGACCGCAGAGCTTGCAGCAATGCAGGCTGCCGGGGCCGCACCCGAAGCCGCCGAAACTGTGCAGGAAGAGGCCGCAAAGCCTCAGCTGCTGGATTTTCTGGCCGGCGAGCCGGAGGCTGAAAACGATCCTTTTGCGGATCAGCCCACCCAGACCGCGCCGGAGCTGCCGGAGCTGACCCCCGCGCAGGAGCTGGCCGGTTACATCCGTTCCCGCAGCGCTGCCGCGCTTGTCACGCCCCACGCATTGTTGGTCAGTGAGGTGGAGAACGCCGATGAGCTGCTGGCTCAGATGCCGCAGGACCCCCAGTGTGAGGATATCGTTGTCCGTGCAGGCGCAAAGGATACCTACTATTACTCCAACGCCAACATGAGCGATAACTACGCCATGATCGCCCAGCTCATTGAGGACAAAGACCTCTGTGTCATGTTTGCTGAGATGGTGCGCTTCAATGCACGGGTCTACCCCAGTGCCACCCCGCTGAAGTACTTCCAGCGCTCCCCCTACGGCCTTGCGCCGGAGGAGATCGAGCAGACCTGGAAGACCATGCAGGGCAGGCCGGAGTTTGCCGACATCGAGGAGCTGACCAACAATCAGAACGAGCGGTTCCTCTTCTCCACCCAGCACCTCACCCGCCGCTATGCAAAAGCCATCAGCGACGTGGATGATTTCTGCGACTAAAAGATCATACACAATTGAATAGGGTACAAGAGCTTCTTTGAGCAAGGCTGTCTAAACCCCGCAGGGGGCAGGACACCGCGCCGCAATGCTAAGGGCCAACGCCGGCATTCAAGGGTGGCAGGGGAAACCCGGCCGCCTTCCCGCAGAAGAAACGCTGCAATTTGAAAAAAAGAACTCCTCCCATCCACCGTTCCGGAGCATTGCCTCCCTCCCGTTGCTGCAACAGCGGAAAAGGAAGCGGCTCCCTCGGCGTGGCGGCCTGCAGGCTGCTGCTCCGGGCCATGTTCGGTTTTTTGCGGGGGCGTTTTGATTTTCGGTCAGAACGTCTCCGCTTTTTTTCACCTGCCGATCGAAAAGAGATCTCCCCGGGAGTTTGTCCGGGCCATAGCGGGCAAACTGTGCCCCGGGGAGCGATGGAGGATTTTTGCAATGAAACAGCCTTTTTGCACGCCAGCCCAGGCCCTGCGCCGGGTGCTGGATGCTGCTGCGGCTCTCCCGGTGCCTGCCACGGAGCGGGTGCCGCTGGATGATGCCTGTGGGCGGATCGCAGCCCGGGACCTGTGTGCCCGGATGGATCAGCCCCCTTTTGACCGGAGCCCTCTGGATGGCTATGCCCTTCACAGTGCCGACACGGCCGGGGCGGGGGAGAAGACCCCTGTCACCCTGCCGGTGGTGATGAAGCTCTACGCCGGGGATGCCCCCGCCGCTGCCCTGCCTGCCGGGTGTGCTGCCCGCATTATGACCGGCGCACCCCTGCCCCCGGGCGCGGACTGCGTTCTGATGCAGGAACTGACCGACAGCGGGGAGGAGCAGGTGCGCATTTACGCACAGCTTCAACCCAACGCCAATGTGGTGTTCCGGGGTGAGGACATCGCCGCCGGTGCCCCCATTGCCGCCGCCGGAACTGTGCTGACCCCGGCGCACATCGGTGTGCTGGCCGGTCAGGGCATCCCGGATGCCGAGGTCTTTCGCCCCCTGACCGTGGGCGTGCTTGCTACCGGCAGTGAGCTGCTGGAAGCGGGCGAGGCCTGGGCTCCCGGTAAGATCTACGATGCCAACGGGATCCAGAATGCCGCCCGCCTGCGGCAGCTGGGCTTTGCCGTGGAGCGCACCCACTGCTCGGATGACCCGGAGGAGATCGCCGCCCGGATGCAGGATCTGCTTACCCGGTGTGATGCGGTGATCACCAGCGGCGGTGTTTCGGTGGGGCAGAAGGATTACCTGCCCACAGTGCTGGAAATGCTGCACGCGGAGCCTGTTTTTGCCGGGGTGGCCCAGAAGCCCGGCAGCCCCATGATCGCTGCACGGGTGGGAGAAAAGCTGGTGTTCTGCCTGTCCGGCAATCCCTTTGCCGCTGCTGCCACGCTGGAGCAGTATGCCGTTCCGGCTCTGCTGCGGGCCGCAGGGCGGCGGGAAGAGGACTGCATCCCGGAGCACACCCGGGGCAGGCTGACCACCGGCTTTTCCAAGCCCAGCAAGGGAACCCGCTTCTTGCGGGCCAGAGCGCTGGGCGGCCTGGTGGAGATCCCCGGCGAGGGCAACGCGGAGGCGCATTCCTCGGGCAGTCTGTCGGCCATGATGGGCTGCAACTGCCTGGTGGAGCTGCCTGCGGGCAGCGGCCCGGTGGCTCCGGGCGAAGAAGTGGAGGTACTGAACTTTGTACAGTGAAAAGAAACAGGCGCTTGCTGCCGAGCTGAGCCTGAAGCGCCCGGCTGTGCTGGCCGTGAGCGGTGCGCACAACAGCGGCAAAACGACGTTATTGGAAAAACTCATCCCCCTGCTGCGGGCACGGGGTTTGAAGGTGGGGGTCATCAAGCATGACGGCCACGATTTCACCCCCGACGTGCCGGGCACCGACAGCTTCCGCCTGCGGGAGGCCGGGGCCGAGGGCGTGGCGGTCTTTTCAGGCAGCCGCTACCTGCTGACGGAGGAATTCCGCCTGAACGAGCAGGATCTGCTGGCCCTGTTTGAGCGCCACGGCTATGATCTGGTGCTGATGGAGGGCTTCAAGGAGAGCGGCTGGCCCAAGATCGAGGTGGTGCGCAAGGCTGTCTCGGAGGAGCCTGTTTCCTTTGAGCCGCTGGCCATCGTGGGGGATGTTCCGGGCGCGGATTTTGCACTGGACGAGCCCGCAGCGCTGGCCGACTGGATCGCTGCACAGATGCCTGCATTGTAACAGGGGGAGGAAGAAACCATGAAACTGATCCGTACCGAAGACGCGGCAGGGCAGGTGCTCTGCCACGATATCACCCAGATCATCCCGGGTGAATTCAAGGGGGCCCGCTTCAAAAAGGGCCACATCATTCAGCCCGAGGATATTCCGGTGCTGCTGAGCATCGGCAAGGAAAACCTCTATGTCTGGGAGAAAAAGCCCGGCATCCTCCACGAGGACGAAGCTGCCGCCCTGCTCTACAAGGCCGCTGCCGGTCAGAATATCCACGGCACCGAGCCCCGGGAGGGCAAGATCGAATTGATCGCTGACTGCGACGGTCTGCTCAAGATCGACCGCAGGGCCCTGCTGGCGGTGAACAGCACCCCCCAGATGATGATCGCCACGATCCACGGCGACCTGCCTGTAAAAAAGGGAGCCAAGCTGGCTGGTACCCGTATCATCCCGCTGGTCATTGAGCAGGAGAAGATGGAGGCCATGCAGGCTGCTGCCGGGCCGAAGCCCATCCTGAACGTGCTGCCCTTCCACCAGAAGAAGTTTGCCGTTATCACCACCGGCAGCGAGGTGTTCAAGGGCCGCATTGAGGACAAGTTTACTCCCATCCTCGAGCAAAAGCTGGCGGTGTATGGCTGTGAGATGGCCTTCCACAAGGTCTGCGACGATGACCCGGCGGGCATCACGGCCGCCATTCTGGAAGCAAAGGCCGCAGGCTGTGAGCTGATCTTTACCACCGGCGGCATGAGCGTGGACCCGGACGACCGCACCCCGCTGGCCATCAGGAACACCGGGGCTGAAATTATTACCTACGGTGCGCCCGTGCTGCCCGGTGCCATGTTCCTGGTCAGCTATCTGAACGGTGTGCCGGTCTGCGGTCTGCCCGGCTGTGTGATGTACGCCAAGCGCACCATTTTTGACCTGCTGCTGCCCCGCCTGCTGGCCGATGACCCCATTACCGCCGAGGATATCGCCCGTCTGGGCGAGGGCGGCCTCTGCCTGGGCTGCGCCGAGTGCCACTGGCCCAACTGCGGCTTCGGACACTGCTGAAACCCTCTCAGTCAAAGCCTTTCGGCTTTGCCAGCTCCCCCGAAGGGGGAGCTTAACTAAGGTGAAAAAATATGAGTGAAAATAATCTGACCCACTTTGATGCCGCCGGAAACGCCGTGATGGTGGACGTGAGCGAAAAGCCCGTTACGGCCCGGGAGGCCACGGCCCACGGCATCATTACCATGAATGCGGATGCCTTTGCCGCCGTGCAGAGCGGTACCGTGAAAAAAGGCGATGTGCTGGGCGTGGCCCGGGTGGCCGGCATCATGGCCACCAAGCGCACCAGCGAGCTGATCCCCCTGTGCCACCCGCTGCCGCTGACCAAGGTGCAGATCGAGTTTGACCTGCTGCCCGAGCGCCGGGCTGTGGAAGCGCGCTGCACGGTCAAGACCAGCGGCGTGACCGGCGTGGAGATGGAGGCCCTGACCGGCGTTTCCACCGCCCTGCTCACCATCTATGACATGTGCAAGGCCGTGGATAAGGGCATGGAGCTGGGCGAGATCCATCTGGTGGAAAAGACCGGCGGCAAGAGCGGACATTACATCCGGGCGGAGGGCGGCTATGTTTGATTCCAAGGGCCGCAAGATCCATTATCTCCGCCTTTCCGTGACCGACCTGTGCAACCTGCGCTGCCGCTACTGTATGCCGGACGGTGTGGACAAGCTGGAACGGGAGGATATCCTGACCTACGAAGAATTCCTGCGCCTTGCCGCCCTGTTTGCCCGGTGCGGGGTGGATACCGTGCGGGTCACCGGCGGCGAACCGCTGGTGCGCAAGGGCGTGGAGCAGCTGGTCAAGGGGCTGAAAGCCATCCCCGGCATCCGGAAGGTCACCATGACCACCAATGCCGTCCTGTTGGAACAGCAGCTGCCCGCCCTGCTGGAGGCCGGGCTGGACAGCGTGAACATCAGTCTGGATACGCTGGACCCCGCCCTGTTTGCAAAGATCACGGCCCGGGATGAATTTGCCGCCGTGCAGGCGGGCATCCATGCCGCGCTGGAAAGCGGCATCCCGGTCAAGCTGAACTGCGTGCCCCAGGTGGGCGTGAACGAAGGTGAGCTGGAAGCGCTGGCCGCTCTGGCACAGGACAAGCCCCTGCAGGTGCGGTTCATCGAGATGATGCCCATCGGCTACGGGGCGGCCATGCCCTGTATCTCCGGCCCGGAGCTGCTGGCCCGCTTCCGCAGGCGCTGGCCGGAGCTGGCCCCACTGCCCGGGGCGGCATGTGCCGCGCTGGGCGACGGCCCGGCGGTCTATTACACCGTGCCGGGCTGGAAAGGGGACATCGGCTTCATTGCCGCTGTCCACGGCAAGTTCTGCGCCTCCTGCAACCGGGTGCGGCTGACCAGTCAGGGCTTTCTGCGCCCCTGCCTTGCCAGTGAGGCCGGATGTGACCTGAAAGCCCTGCTGCGCAGTGGCGCGTCTGACGAAGAGCTGCTGACTGCCATCCGTACCACCATCTGGGAAAAGCCCCAGGAACATCATTTTGAATTGAAACAGGACATCCCCGCGACCCGGGGTATGTACCGAATTGGAGGATAAATCTATGGGAAAACTTCTGGCGATCTGCACCAGCCCCCAGCGGGGCACGGTCAAGACCGAAGTGGAAAGCGCGCGCCTGACCCCGGAATGGGGTATTGAGACCGATGCCCACGGCGGGAACTGGCACCGTCAGGTCAGCCTGCTGAGTGCCGAAAAGATCGAGAACTTCCGCAAGAAGATCTGGGTGGACTACGGTGCCTTTGGTGAGAATCTGGTGGTGGAAGGCTACGATTTCCGCAATCTGCCCGTGACCAGCCGCTTTGCCATCGGGGACGTGGTGCTGGAAATGACCCAGATCGGCAAAGAGTGCCACAACGACTGCGTCATCAAGCAGAAGACCGGCGAATGCATCATGCCCCGGGAGGGCGTGTTTGCCCGGGTGCTGCAGGGCGGCGAGATCCACGTGGGGGACGAGGTGACCCTGCTGCCCCCGCCGGAAAACCCGCCCCTGCGCGCTGCCGTCATCACCCTTTCTGACAAGGGCAGCCGGGGTGAGCGGGAGGACAAGAGCGGACCCCTGATCGTGGAGATGCTCACCGCTGCAGGCTATCAGGTGGAGGAGACCATGATCCTGCCCGATGAGGCAAAGGCCCTGAAAGCACAGCTCATCCGACTGGCCGATGGCCGTCAGGTCAACCTGATCCTGACCACCGGCGGCACCGGCTTTGCCCCCCGGGATATCACCCCGGAAGCCACCTATGCCGTAGCGGACCGCAACGCCCCCGGCATTGCTGAGGCCATGCGTTACCACAGCCTGAGCATCACCCCGCGCGGGATGCTCAGCCGTGCCGCCAGTGTGCTGCGGGGCAAGACCTTCATCGTCAACCTGCCCGGCAGCCCCAAGGCCGTGAAAGAGAATCTGGAGTACATCCTGCCCAGCCTGGAGCACGGGGTGCGCATTGCCGCCGGGCTGGACGGCGAGTGCGCCCGCAAATAAGTCTGTTTCACCGCCGCGACGCTGCTTTTGGTGCCGGGCGTGAAAATAAAAGTACAGCAAAAGCATACCCACTGTAAGGAGCAAGACTATGAAAACTATGATCTCCCGCCGCAGCTTCCTGTGCGCTGCTGGCATCGCATCCGCATCTGCCGTTCTGACCGCCTGCGGCGGCTCCTCCAGCAGCACTGCATCTTCCACCGCATCCTCCGCTGCCGCCTCCTCTGAGGCTGCCTCCGGCGAGAGCGTGGAGCTGATCGTTTTTGCTGCCGCCTCCTTGACCGAGACCCTGAACGCCATTGCCGAGACCTACTCCGCAGAGAACCCCGGCGTGACCTTCAGCTTCAACTTTGACTCCTCCGGAACCCTCAAGACCCAGATCCAGGAGGGTGCGGACTGCGACCTGTTCATCTCCGCCGGTCAGAAGCAGATGAACCAGCTGGACAGCACCGCTTCCGCTGAGGTGAACACCGAGGGTCTGGACTTTGTGGATGCCGAAAGCCGTGTGGATCTGCTGGAAAACAAGGTCGTGCTCTGTGTACCCGAGGGCAGCGACAAGGGCATTGACAGCTTCGACAGCCTGGCTGAGCACCTGAAGGCAGAGGATATCCTGTTCTGCATGGGCAACAGCGATGTGCCCGTGGGTCAGTACACCCAGAAGATCCTGGCTTACTATGATCTGGATGAGGCAGCTCTGGCTGCTGCCGGTGTCATCACCTACGGCTCCAACGTCAAGGAAGTCACCACCCAGGTCAGCGAGGCCAGCGTGGATGCCGGTGTCGTTTACTGCACCGATGCGTACAGCGCCGGTTTGACCCCCGTGGACGAGGCCACCAAGGAAATGTGCGGCCAGGTCATCTACCCCGCCGCTGTGATGAAGAACGCCCTCCATGCCGAGGCTGCCAAGGAGTTCCTGGCTTACCTGCGCACCGACAAGGCTGCGACCGTGTTCGAGAGCGTCGGCTTCACCGCACTGTAAGCATCCGCGGGGAGAATAGTATGGACTGGTATCCCTTATGGAACAGCCTGCGCATTGCGCTGATCAGCTGCGCGGCGGTGTTCTTTTTAGGCATCTTTGCGGCCTACTACATTGCAAAGCTCCCGCGCGTGCTCAAGGGCGTGCTGGATGTGGTGCTCACCCTGCCCATGGTGCTGCCGCCCACAGTCGTGGGATATTTCCTGCTGCTGCTGTTCGGCGCAAAAAGGCCGCTGGGCATCTTTTTCATGGAACATTTCGGCGTGAAGCTGGTGATGAACTGGTACAGCGCCATCTTTGCTTCCATCGTGGTGGCCTTTCCGCTGATGTACCGCACGGCCCGCGGTGCCTTTGAGAGTTTTGACGAAACGCTGGCCTGGTCGGCACAGACGCTGGGGCTTTCCAACACCTGGATCTTCTGGCGGGTGCGGATGCCCTGCTGCCGTCAGGGCATTCTGGCCGGTACGGTGCTGGCCTTTGCCCGTGCGCTGGGCGAATATGGTGCCACCAGCATGATCGCAGGCTACACGCCGGGCAAGACGGCCACCATTGCAACCACGGTCTACCAGCTCTGGCGCACCAACGATGAAGCCGGGGCCATGCAGTGGGTGCTGGTGGATATCGTTATCTCGGCGGTGGTGCTGCTGGCAGTCAACCTGCTGGAACGCAGGCAGAAGCAGGGAGGAAAGCGCACATGAGCCTGGAAGTAAATGTGACCAAGCGGTTTGATGGCTTTACCCTCCACGCTGCGTTCACGGCGGGGGACACTGCCACCGCCCTTCTGGGCGCGTCCGGCTGCGGCAAAAGCATGACCCTGCGCTGCATTGCAGGCATCGTCCGGCCGGACGAGGGACGCATCGTGCTGGATGGCCGGGTGCTGTTCGACAGCACTCAGGGCATCGACCTGCCGCCCCAGCAGCGCAATGTTGGTCTGCTGTTCCAGAACTACGCCCTGTTCCCCAACATGACCGTGGAACAGAATATCCTCTGTGCCCTGAAAAAGGAAAAGGATCCTGCCGCCCGCAGGGCCGCCTGTGCCGAGGCATTGCGTGCCATGCGGCTGGAGGAACTGGCCAAGCGCCTGCCCGGCGCGCTTTCGGGCGGGCAGCAGCAGCGTGCCGCCCTGGCCCGCATCCTGGCGGCCAAACCCCGCATCCTGATGCTGGACGAGCCGTTCAGTGCGCTGGACAGCTATCTGCGTGAGGAGGTAGAGGGGGAGGTAGGCAGCCTGCTGGCCGGGTTTGCGGGCACGGCCCTGCTGGTGACCCACAACCGGGACGAGGCCTACCGCCTGTGCAGGGAGATGATCGTGATGGACAGCGGCGAGGTGCTCCGGGCGGGCACGACCAAGGAGGTCTTTGCCGACCCCCGCACCCGTGCCGCCGCCCGCCTGACCGGCTGCAAGAACATTCTGCCCTGCACCCGGGTGGGGGAGCATACCGTTCATCTGGCGGGCTGGGAACAGCCGCTGACCGTGGCTCTGCCGGTGCCCGAGGGCTGCCGTGCCGTGGGCATCCGCGCCCATGATTTTGCGCCCTGCGCTCCCGGCACCCCCAACAGCCTGCCGGTGCAGGCCGTCTCCACCAGTGAGAATCCCTTTGACTGGAACATGATCTTCACCCTGCCCGGCGGTGAGGCCCGCCTGTGGTGGAAGGTGTCCAAGGAGACATTGGCGGCCCCGCCGCCAAAAGCACCCGACTGCCTTGCTGCCGCCCCGGAAAATATCATGCCGCTGGTCTGAGGCAAAAGAATCGTTTTCTCCCTGCTCCCGAAACAGAAATACGGAGCAGGGAGAATTTTTTTGAAAAAAGTACTTGACTTTATCAAGCAGTGCGATTATACTAGACCTTGTCAAGTAAAGGAGATGCAAAGAGTGATCCAATCGACCATATCCTTCTACGTGATGGAGTTTTACAAGCAGTTCGCAGCCTACACCACCCAGCAGCTGCAGGAGTTTGGCCTGAGCTTTGGCATGATGTATTTTGTGATCTACGTGGGCAAACATCCCGGCTGCACCCCGGCTGAGATGACCAAAAACCTGCACCTGGACTGGGGCCACTGCCAGCGCAGCGTGATCAAGCTGGTGGAAGATGGCTTTATGACCCGGGAAAAGCAGGGCCGCAGTTATCATTTGGGGCTGACCCCGGCGGGTGAGAGAGCATTCCGGACCTGCCACCAGGTATTTTTCGATTGGGATGCACAAAATTTGAGCGGGCTGACCGAAGAGGAACAGCACCAGCTCCTGAGCCTGCTGCAAAAGGCAGCACGGACGAGGAAAGAGAGTGTGTAACATGTACGACACCATCCTGAGCCCCATTGATTACGGTGGATTGCAGCTGAAGAACCGCATCATCTTTGCCCCCACCACCTTCGGCCTTTCGGACGAGGAATATCTGGCAGAGATGGAGCGGCTGGCCAAGGGCGGCTGCGCCATGATCATCATCGGCGACGTGCCGGTGGCCAAGAGCCGGTTTGAGAAGTCCCTGTTTGACAAAAAGGGCTTTGTCTTCTATCAGCAGATCTGCGAGACTGCCCACAAATACGGCTGTAAGGTCTGCGCCCAGCTCCACCAGACCGATACCGACATGATGTCCATCATCAAGTGCATCCCGGGGATGCTGATGAAAAAGATCACCCCCGACCAGCTGCGGGAGCGGATGAACGATGCCGTGGGCCCCTACATCACCAAGATGTCCCAGAAAAAGATCCATCAGATCATCGCGGGCTTTGGCAAGGCTGCTGTGCTGGCAAAGCAGGCGGGCTTTGACATGGTGCAGGTGCACGGCGACCGGATGTGCGGCAGCTTCTCTTCCGCCATCTTCAACCACCGCACTGATGAATACGGCGGCAGTGCCGAGCGCCGTGCCCGCTTTGCCGTGGAGGCTGTCAAGGCAGTGCACGCCGCTGTGCCTGGCATGGCCATTGACTACAAGCTGGCTGTCCGGCAGGAGAACCCCCATTACGGCAACGCCGGTGTGGTGGAGGAGGAACTGGCCGTGTTCGTGCCCCTGCTGGTGCAGGCAGGTGTGACCAGCTTCCATGTGACACTGGCCAACCACTCTGCGCTGGAAAACACCATCCCGCCGGCCAACCACCCCGAGTTCAAGGAGACCGGCTGCTTCCTCAAGTTCTGCGATGAGGTGCGCCGGTATACCAGCGTGCCGCTCTGCGGTGTGGGCGGCCTGAACGACCCCGATTTTGTGGAGCAGCAGCTTGCCAGCGGCCGCATCCAGTGCGCGGCAATGTGCCGCCAGCTGCTGGCCGACCCCAACTGGGTCAACAAACTGCAGAGCGGCAATGCGGCAAAGATCCACCGCTGTGTCCGCTGCAACAAGAAGTGCCTGGGCGGCCTGATCGCCCATCAGGGCACCCGCTGTGTCTATGATGCCCTGAACGCAAAAGAACAGGGAAGCATCTGATCTCAAAGAGAATAAAGGAGAATGACCATGAGCTACGCCATCGTTTTCAGCAGCAAGACCGGCAACACCCGCCTGCTGGCCGACACCCTTCGCGCAAGCTTGCCCCAGAATGAGTGCACCTACTTCGGAGCACCGGCCCCGGAGGCACTGGAGGCTGAGACCCTTTACATCGGCTTCTGGACGGACAAGGGCCATGCCGATGACACCCTCACCGCCTTTTTGCAGACCCTGAAGGGGAAGCGGGTCTTTTTGTTCGGCACCGCAGGCTTTGGCGGCAGTGCGGAATATTTCGAGCAGATCCTGGCAGCGGTGCAGAAATCGCTGGATGAGAGCAACACGGTCATTGGAACCTATATGTGCCAGGGCAAGATGCCCATGACTGTGCGCCAGCAGTACGAAAAGATGCTGCAGCAGCCCAACCATGCGCCCAATCTCGAAATGCTGATCGAGAATTTTGACAAGGCGCTGGCTCACCCGGATGCCGCAGACCTCGACCAGCTGCGCAAAAAGGCGGCAGAGGTGCAGGCATAACGGAAGAACTCTTCAAAAAAGAAGATTTTTTGAGAAAGCTGCTCCAAAACAGTTGACAGGTTCTGTCCGATATGATAGGATAGTGTCGAGGAAATGGAAACGGCTCCTCAAGGTGAATTGAATATTCTCGGCAAAACAGTCGAAAGGCTGTGACGCAAAGCTACAGGGCCTGTAAAATGGCAGCCAGCTGCTTCTCAAAGAAATATTTCTTTGGGCGACCTGCTTAGATTTTCTAGGTGTTGTTTTGCTGAGTGTATTGCAGAACAACACCTTTTTTCGTTCTCAAAATTTCTTCCCAAAAGAAGAAAGGCACGCAAAACTGAATATCCTCGGCAAAGCAGTCGAAAGGCTGTGACGCAAAGCTATAGGGCCTGTAAAATGGCAGCCAGTTGCTTCTCATCACCTGAGGGTCTCCACAGCGGAGATTGGGTGTTGAGTGACCTTCATCTGAAGCATCAGGTGTCGATTGCCGAGTATACCAGCAATCGACACCTTTTTCATGGGGCAACACAAAAGAGGTTCAACACCATGCGTAACGCTTCGATGAAAGTCCTGAAGAATCTGGTCTGCTGCGCCGCATTCATCTGCCTGATGTTTGTTCTGGCAATGCCCGCACACGCAGCTTCCAAGGCCGATGAGCTGCTGCAGCTCGTCAACGCAGAGCGTGCACAGGCTGGTGTGGCTCCTCTGAGCATGGGCAGCAGCGCACTGAATGCCGCTGCACAGGCTCGTGCAAAAGAACTTACCGTCAATTATTCCTACAACCGCCCCAATGGCAGCCGCGAGTTCACCATCCTGCCGGAGTACGGTGTGGACGATGTTTCTGTGGGCGAGAACTACTGGGCAGCTGCTGAGAATGCTTCGGACGTGGTTGCCGCCTGGAATCGCTACGATTTCTTCAAGGAGCGGATGCTGGACAAGGATGCCACCTCCGTTGGCATTGGCTACTACGAGGGC
The DNA here is from genome assembly GCF_023347315.1 of Faecalibacterium sp. I2-3-92. Taxonomy (GTDB): domain Bacteria; phylum Bacillota; class Clostridia; order Oscillospirales; family Ruminococcaceae; genus Faecalibacterium; species Faecalibacterium duncaniae. The sequence continues at coordinate 1,756,686 of NZ_CP094470.1, read as the reverse complement.
GGCGAGTACGGCAATTACTGGGTGATGATCTTCACCTACGCCCGCGGCACCAGTGAGAACGGTTTCGCACAGGAAGTGCTGGCGCTGGTCAACGCTGAGCGCGCAAAGGAAAATCTGGCACCTCTGGCCATGGGCGATGCCAAGCTGCAGGCCGCCGCCGATGAGCGCGCAAAGGAAGTGGCAAAGGTCGCTTCCCACACCCGCCCCGATGGCACCAACTGCTTCACCGTGCTGAAGGAGTACGGTGTGTCTGATACCGCCACCGGCGAGAATGCCGCCTGGGGCGAGACCACGCCCGAAAAAGTCGTTGCAGACTGGATGGCTTCGGAAGGCCACCGTGTCAATATCATGGACCCCGCCGCCAAGTATATGTGCCTTGGCTACAACTACGATGCCAATTCTCAGTGGGGCCACAACTGGATTCAGATCTTCGCAAAGTAAGCGGATGACTTCCATTGAGCGTTGTACGATGAAATAAAACAGAGCAAAAAGAGATGCACCCCGCCTTCCTGAAACCGGTTCAGGGAGCGGGGTGCATCTCTTTTGTTTTTTTATTCTGCTGCCATCTCAGCCACATCCTCGGGGCTGAAATCGCCCAAGGGCAGGATGAGCCGGGCCAGTGTTTCCTGCGGCAGGGCGGCAAGCCGGGCACTCTCGTCCGCAATTTCGGCAGGGCAGAGGACGTGCACGCCGTCCGCACCGGTCTCCACCCGGGCGCGGTGGCCGGTGGCAATGTACTGGATGCCCAGCCGGTCAGCCGCCGCCAGCAGGGCGGGGAAGCGCAGGTCGGCCGGGGCAGCGGTCTCCTCGGCCAGCTGGCTGGCCAGTTCGCTGGCATTCAGGGTGATGCACTCGATGCCCAGAGCCTTGGCGGCTTCCTTGGCGGCATCCACAACGGGGTCATCGGTGCACAGACGCACCACAGCGCCCATCACCGCAAAGCCCTGCTGCTGTAAAATGCGGACAGCTGCTTTGCAGCCCGTGCCGCCGCACAGGCCCACCAGCACCTTGTCCTGCTGTTCATAAGTATCGAACCCGCTGCCGGGCAGAAATGTATCGCTCATCGTCCCTGTCTCCCTCCGTGTGCCTGACTTTGTGCCACGGCCAGCTGGTCGCAGCGCTCGTTTTCCGGGTGGCCTGCATGGCCCTTGACCCAGACATAAGTGATCTTGTGCCGGGCTTCCTGCTCCAATGCCTGTTCCCATAGGTCGGGGTTCAGGGCAGGGGAGCCGTCGGACTTTTTCCAGCCCCGGCGCTTCCAGCCCCTGGCCCAGCCCTTTTCCAGCCCGTTGATGACGTACTGGCTGTCAGAGCACAGCCGCACCTCACAGGGCTCCTTGAGCTGGCGCAGGGCCTCGATAAAGGCGGTCAGCTCCATCCGGTTGTTGGTGGTGGAAGCATCGCCGCCGCTGAGCTCCTTTTCATAGACCTTGCCGTTGAAGCGGTAGCGCAGCACTGCGCCCCAGCCGCCCGGGCCGGGGTTGCCGCTGCACGCGCCATCGGTGTAAACTTCGACTTGTTTCATCTGTTTCTCCCGGAACTTGAATTTTTGGATACTTCTATTTAGAGCTATTTTTCCGGTTCTGTCAAGAGGAAAACGTATCATCCCCGGCTTTTCCGGCAAAGCTTTGAATTGACAAAGTGGACAAGAAATACTATACTGTTTGTAACAAAATGCGTATAGGGACGCACCGGTGCGGTGTGTCCGGCAGGAACGGGGCAGTGCCGCGGTCGCATCGAACAGATGGACTGACAGGGCAGAAATTACTCCGTTCCGGCCATCCCAGTGCCGAAAACGGGCATGGAAGCGAAAAATTCTATACGATGGTTTCGATGGGAGCGGCGGTGTGTTTGCTGCTCCTTCACAGCAGACAGGCCGCTCGCAAAGGGGTGTGCCTGCGTTTTGTAATTGATTTTGGAGGTACCGCATGGCACAGGTCAAAGAACAGAACCCGGCTCAGGCTCAGAACAATCCGAACAGAAACAGTGAATCCGGCGGGGAAAAGCGTACCCGCACCCGCCGCCCTTATTATAACCGGCGGCCCCGCCGCGCACAGCAGCCCAAGGAGGCCGCTGTGCCCATCCACATCTACCCGCTGGGCGGTCTGGGTGAAGTGGGCAAGAACATGACCGTGTATGAGTGCAACGGGGATATGATCATTGTGGACTGCGGCCTTGTATTCCCGGACAGTGAGATGTACGGCGTGGACATGGTCATCCCCGACTTTACCTTTGTGGTGCAGAATAAGGACAAGATCAAGGGCCTGCTCATCACCCACGGCCACGAAGACCACATCGGCAGCATTCCCTACCTGCTGCAGAAGTTTGATCTGCCCATCTACGGCACCCGGCTGACCTGCGGCCTCATCCGGAACAAGCTGGAGGAGTTTGGCCTGGCGGGCAAGACCAAGTTCGTGGAGATCACCCCCAAACAGAAGATCAAGCTGGGCTGCTTTACCGTGGAGCCCATCCATGTCAACCACTCCATCCCCGATTCCGTGGCCTTTGCCATTGACAGCCCCGCCGGAACGATCATCCAGACCGGCGACTTCAAGATCGATTATACCCCGCTGGCCTGCGGCGTGACCGACCTGACCACCCTTTCGGAGTATGGTCAGAAGGGTGTGCTGGCCCTGCTGAGCGATTCCACCAACGCCGAGCGTCCGGGCTTTACCGCCACAGAGCAGAAGGTGGCCGCCGGTGTCCGCAACCTGTTTGCCCGTGCCCGGAACAAGCGCATCATCATTGCGACCTTTGCGTCCAACATCTACCGCGTCCAGCAGATCATTGATCTGGCCGTGGAGGATGGCCGCAAGGTGGCGTTCAGCGGCCGCAGCATGGTCAATAACACTGCCATGGCGCAGGAGCTGGGTTATATGCACATCCCCGAGGGCACCCTTATCAGTGTGGATGAGCTGAACCAGTACCCGCCGGAGCAGGTGGTGCTGATCACCACCGGCAGCCAGGGCGAGCCCCTGAGTGCCCTTTCCCGCATGGCCTCCTGCAGCCACCGCCAGGTGCGGGTGGGCCCCGGCGACTTCATCATCATCTCCGCCAACCCCATTCCCGGCAACGAGAAGAGCGTGACCAAGATCGTCAACGGTCTGCTCCTGCTGGGTGCGGAGGTCATCTACGAGAGCATGTATGATGTCCATGTTTCCGGCCACGCCTGCCAGGAGGAGCAGAAGCTGATGCTCACCCTGACCAGACCCAAGTATTTCCTGCCCGTGCACGGCGAGTACAAGCAGCTGAAAAAGCATGCCCTGACCGCCGCGTCTCTGGGCATTCCCACCAGCAACATCCTCATTGCCGAGAACGGCTCCAACGTCATCCTGAGCCGGGACGAGATCAAGCTGGGCGAGCCTGTCACCGCCGGTGCCGTGATGGTGGACGGCCTGGGCGTGGGCGATGTGGGCAATGTGGTCCTGCGTGACCGCAAGCATCTCTCTGAGGACGGTCTGGTCATCATTGTGGCCACCGTGGACAGCAAGACCGGAAAGGTGCTGGCGGGGCCTGATCTTGTGAGCCGCGGCTTTGTCTATGTGCGCGAGAATGAGAGCCTGATGGACGGGGCCCAGAGCATTGTGGAAAACGCGCTGGATCGCTGCGTGGAAGAGCATGTGCGCGACTGGAACAGCGTCAAGACCCGGGTGCGTGAGGCGCTGAGCAGCTATATCTACCGCCGCACCAAGCGCAGCCCGATGATCCTCCCCATTCTGATGGAGGTATAAGCCGGAAGCCGCCCCGCCGGGGCAGGCAGACCAGGAGGCAGAAGATTCCATGAAACAAAAACCGAGATGGACGTTGGAAATGCTGATCGCCGCGCTGGCAGTGCTGTGTGCACTGCTGACACTGGCGCTTCTGGTGCAGCGGCCCGCGGGCTGGCCTGCGCTGGCAGTGCTGGTGGTGCTGTGGGGCATCGGCATCTGCGTTTTCCGGTATCAGCTGCGGCGCTGGACCGCCAAGTGGGTGGCTGGCGGCAGCTTTGAAAATTCCAGGACCCAATACAGCCTGGAATCCCTCTCTCAGCCGGCGGCTCTGCTTTCTGGCGAGACGGTGCTGTGGTATAACAGCCGCTTCCGCACGGCGCTGCTGGGCGGCGAGGACCGGCTTGCAGGCAGGGCACAGAAGCTGCTGCCCGGCCTGGACACCGCACAGGCCCGCACCCCGGAGGGGCAGCAGCTCAATCTGGCCGACGGTGTGTGGAATGTGCACAGCAGTACCGTGCCGGGAGGCAGCGAGAGCATGACGCTGCTCGTGTTCAATGAGGAGACCGCCCTGCGCAGGATCGAAACGGAGTACAAGGCCAGCCGCCCGGGTTACATGGTGTTCCTGGTGGACGGCTACGACGATGTGTTCAGCGATATGCTGGACAGTGAGCGCGCCCGCCTGCTGGAGGGCATCAACCGGGTGCTGGAGGATATGATCGGCCGAGGCACTGGCTTTCTGCGCCGCGTTGCCAGCGGCCGCTATATCGCCGTGGTGGAAGAGCGCCATCTGGAGCAGTATGCCCAGCGCGGCTACGATGTGCTGGATAAGATCCGTGCCCTGGACCCCAGCGTGAACCTGTCCATCTCCATTGGCATCGGGCGCGGGGCCAAGACCCTGCGGGAAGCCCAGGACATGGCCGTGCAGGCGCTGGATATGGCGCAGGGCCGCGGCGGCGATCAGGCCGCTGAGATGACCCCGGACGGCTTCACCTTTTATGGCGGCGTGAGCCACGGCGTGGAAAAGCGCAGCAAGGTGCGCAGCCGCATCGTGGCCGACCAGCTGGTCAGGCTCGTCAAGGAGGCGGACCATGTGGTCATCATGGGCCACCGGATGAGCGATCTGGATGCCATCGGCGCTGCCGAGGGCGTGCTGCGCATCTGCAAGATCTGCGATGTCCCGGCGGTGATCGCCGTCAGGCGGGATGCCACGCTGGCGGGCAGTCTGATCGATGCCCTGTGCCGGGCCGGGCAGGCAGATGATTTTATCGACCCCAAGGGGGCTTTGCCCATTATCTCCAAGAAAACGCTCTGCGTGGTGGTGGATACATACCAGCTGGGCCTTGTGGAAAGTAAGGAGATCCTGGAAAGGTGCGGCAAGGTGGCTGTCATCGACCACCACCGCAAGGGCGTGGGCTTCATCGAGCACGCAGACCTTGTCTGCCACGAGCCCTATTCCTCCTCGGCCAGTGAGCTGGTCACGGAGCTTTTGCAGTATGTGGGCGACCGGGACGACAAGCCCAGCCGGGTGGAGGCAGAGGGCCTGCTCTCGGGCATTATGCTGGATACCCGGGACTTCACCCTGCACACCGGTGTGCGCACGTTTGAAGCCGCCGCCGCTCTGCGCCGCTACGGTGCGGAGACGGAGCGGGTGCGCCAGCTCTTTGATGTGACCATGGTGGAGTACAACGCCAAGGCAGACCTTGTGGAGGCTGCCCAGATGTACCGCAACTGCGCCATCTCGGTGAGCGGCGAGGTGCCCCCCGAGGCCCGTGTGGCCATTGCGCAGGCTGCCAACGACCTGCTGACCATCCAGAATGTGGAGGCCAGCTTTGTGGCCGTGCAGGTGGGGAGCGGTGTGAATATTTCCGCCCGCAGTCTGGGAGCGGTCAATGTTCAGGTCATCATGGAAAGTCTGGGCGGCGGCGGCCACCAGACCATGGCGGCGGCCCAGCTCAAGCATATCACCCCCGAGGCAGCCCGGGCACGCATCCAGACCGCAATCGACCAGTACCGTGAGAGCCAGAAGAAGCCGCTCTCCAAAAATGAACCTGAATCCAGAAAAAAGGAGAAGCAGGGATGAACCATTACGATTATCTCATCGTAGGCGCAGGCCTTTACGGTGCGGTGTTTGCCCAGGAAGCAAAAAAGGCGGGCAAAACGTGCCTTGTGATTGATAAGCGCGGCCACATTGCCGGGAATATCTACACCGAGGAAGTGGAGGGCATACAGGTCCACCGCTATGGGGCCCACATCTTCCACACCAGCAGCAAGGCAGTGTGGCAGTATGTGAACCAGTTTGCGGAGTTCAACCGCTACACCAACAGTCCCGTTGCCAATTATCACGGCGAGATCTACAATCTGCCCTTCAATATGAACACCTTCAATAAGATGTGGGGTGTGGTGACCCCCGCCGAGGCCAAGGCAAAGATCGAGGAGCAGAAGCGGGAAGCGGGCATCACCGACCCGAAAAATCTTGAGGAGCAGGCCATCAGTCTAGTGGGCACGGACATTTACGAAAAGCTCATCAAAGGCTACACCGGCAAGCAGTGGGGCCGCCCCTGCACCGAGCTGCCGGCTTTCATCATCAAACGCCTGCCGGTCCGCTTTACCTACGACAACAACTATTTCAACGCGCTGTATCAGGGCATCCCCGATGGCGGCTATACCGCCATGGTGGAAAAGATGCTGGAGGGCATCGAGGTGCGGCTGAATGTGGATTATCTGGCCGACCGGGAGAACCTGAACGCACTGGCCGACAAGGTGGTCTATACCGGCCCGGTGGATGCCTACTTCGGTTACCGTCTGGGCGCGCTGCAGTACCGCAGCGTCCGCTTTGAGACCGAGGTGCTGGATACCGACAACTATCAGGGCAACGCGGTGGTGAACTATACCGATGCGGATACGCCCTATACCCGGATCATCGAGCACAAGCATTTTGCGTTTGGCACCCAGCCCAAAACGGTGATCAGCCGGGAGTACAGCACCGAGTGGCATCAGGGCGATGAGCCCTATTACCCTGTAAACGATGAAAAGAATGGCGCGCTTTACGCAAAATACAAAGCGCTTGCCGATGCCGAGACAAAGGTCATTTTTGGCGGCCGGTTGGGCGAGTACAAGTATTATGATATGGATAAGGTGATCGAAGCAGCATTGGATGCGGCGGCACGGGAGCTGGGGTAACCCCACTGTCATCGAAGGCGTTGACGCAACGGTCTGAATGCTGTATACTAACCATAGAAATCCACCGGTTCCCCGGTGAGAAGTGAGGGATAACACCATGAAAGTGATTCTGAAGCAGGACGTAAAGGGCATTGGCAAGAAGGATGAGATCCATGAGGTCTCCGACGGCTACGCCCGCAACTTTCTGTTCCCGCGCAAGCTGGCCGCTGTGGCCGATGCTTCTGCGGTGAATATCGCACGCGGCAAGGAGGCCGCTGCGGATTTCCACGAGGCTGAAACTGTGGCCGCCGCACAGGCTGTGGCTGCAAAGATCGAGGGCAAGACCGTGACCATCAAGGCCAAGGGCGGCGCATCCGGCCGCCTGCACGGCAAGGTCACCGGCAAGGAAGTTGCCGAGGCTCTGGCCCAGCTGGCCGGTTCTCCCATTGATAAAAAGAAGATCGAGCTGGAGACCAAGGACATCAAGGATGCCGGTGTGTTCAACGCAAAGGTGCGCCTGCATGTCGGTGTCGTGGCTTCCTTCAAGATCATGGTGGAAGTAGAACAGGCCTGATTGAAATGCCATCTGCGCCCCCTGCCTTCAGGGGGCGTTTTTGGCGTTTTGGGAAGCTGGCCCAGTATGGAGGGGGATGAACCATGCCCAACGAACAACGACATTATTCCAATGAACTGAATCTGGAGAGTGTGGGCATCAATCTGCCCTACAATATGCAGGCCGAGCAGAGCGTGCTGGGCGCGGTGCTGCTCAAGCCTGAGACCCTGACCGATCTGGTGGAGATCATCCGGCCGGAAATGTTCTACACCCGGCAGAACGCCCAGATCTATTCTGAGATGCTGCGCCTGTTTACGGCAGACCAGACCATCGACTTTGTCACCCTGCTGGATGCCGTCATTTCCGATGGCGTGTTCCCCAGTGCGGACGAGGCAAAGGTCTACCTGACCGGTCTGGCTGAGACAGTGCCCAGCATCTCCAATGTGAAGGCTTACGCCCAGATCGTGCAGGAAAAGTATCTGGTGCGTCAGCTGATGGGCGTTGCCAAGGACATTCTGCAGGACGCGGGCGATGAGCCGGACGCTGACCTGCTGCTGGAAAACGCCGAGCAGCGCATCTACGAGATCCGCTCCGGGCGGGATTCCAGCGCGTTGACCCCGCTTTCCTCCAGCATGGTGGAGACGCTGACCAACCTGCAGAAGATCAGCGGCCCGGATGCCGACAAGTACAAGGGAATCCCCACCGGCTTCCGTCTGCTGGATACTGTTCTGACCGGCCTTGGCCGCGGCGACCTCATCATTCTGGCCGCCCGCCCCGGTATGGGCAAGACCAGTTTTGCGCTGAACATTGCCACCCGTGTTGCCATGCAGCAAAAGGTGCCGGTGGCCATTTTCAGCTTGGAAATGACCAAAGAGCAGCTGACCAACCGCATCCTTTCGGCGGAAGCAGGCATCGACAGCCAGGCTTTCCGCACCGGCGCCCTTCGCAGTGAGGACTGGGAGTATCTGGCACTGGCAACGGAAAAGCTCCACGATGCCCCCATCTATATGGACGACACCTCAGGCATCACCATCACCGAGATGAAGGCGAAGATCCGCCGGGTCAATCAGGACCCCACCCGCCCCAATGTGGGCCTGATCGTTATCGACTACCTGCAGCTGATGACCACCGGCCAGCGCAGCGAGAACCGTGTGCAGGAGATCAGCTCCATCACCCGAAACCTGAAGATCATGGCTAAGGAAATGAATGTGCCCATCATCGCGCTTTCTCAGCTGTCCCGTGCGGTGGAGAAGCAGGGCAACAACTCTTCTCACCGGCCCCAGCTGTCGGACCTGCGTGACTCCGGTTCCATCGAGCAGGATGCCGACTGCGTCCTCTTCCTTTACCGTGATTCCTACTACGCCAGCCAGAACCCCGATGGGGCAGAGGTGGATGCCGATACCGCGGAGTGCATCGTGGCAAAGAACCGCCACGGCGAGACCAGCACGGTGCCGCTGGGCTGGGATGGCGCACACACCCGCTTTATGGATGTGGACTTCAAACGCTGATGAACGACGAAACATCAAAATTGATCGCAAAAGTAGAACGCTTTGCCCGGCAGGAGCAGCTGTTTGCGCCTGCGGAGCCGGGCCGGGCTCTGCACCTGTGCGCTGCCGTTTCGGGCGGGGCCGACAGCATGGCGCTGCTGCAGGTGCTGCTGGAACTGCGGGAAGCTTTTGGGTATCCCCTTACGGCCTGCCATGTCAACCATGGCCTGCGGGGTGAGACTGCGGACCGGGACGAAGCCTTTGTCCGGGCCGAGTGTGCCCGGCTGGGGGTGCCGCTGACAGTCTTCCGCCCGGCAGATGTGGGAATGGCTGTGCCGCCCCATGCCGGGGAGGACTGGGCCCGCAGACTCCGCTATGCCTGCTTTGCCCAACTGCTGGCAGGCGGGATAGACTGCATTGCAACGGCCCATACTGCTACTGACCAGGCCGAGACCCTGCTGTTCCGGCTGGCCCGGGGCACCGGGCTGCACGGGGCAGGGGGCATCCGGCCCAGGCGGCCCGGCTACTGCCGCCCGCTGTTGGGGCTGACCCGGGCCGAGACCGAAGCGCTCTGCGCCGCCTTCGGGCAGGTGTGGGTGACGGACGAGACGAACGAGTCCGATGCCTACGCCCGCAACCGCCTGCGCCATGGGGCCGTTCCGGCCCTGCGCAGCGTCAACGATGCGGCAGAGGAAAATCTGGCCCACTTCTGCGAAAAGGCGGCCCGCGCGGATGCCTACTTTGCCAGGCAGGCAGAACAGCTGCTTTCTGGCGCACGTCTGGATGCAGCCCAGACTGCCCGCAAGGCCCCGAAAGCCCAGGCGGCATGGCGGCTGGAGCCGCTGCAGGGCGCTGACCCGCTCATTCTGGAAGCGGCGCTCCACAGCCTTGTTGCCCCGGTGCGGGATGCCGAGGAAAAGTACATCCGCCTGCTGGCAGAGCTGGTGGAGCAGGGGAGCGGGGCGGTGCAATTGACCGATACGGTCCGTTTCTGCGCAGGCAGCGGGATGCTCTGGCAGGAAAAGAGTCGGCCGGAAGCGGCTGCGGCCCCTGCGTTTTCGCTGCCGTTTGCCCCTGCCGATGGGGCAGAATTTGCCTTGCCCGGGGGCCAAACCCTGAAAACACGGCTTTTTGTAAGCGGTTTTCGAGAAAAAACACAGGGTGTTCATAAAAAAGACTTAAAAAATCGGGCGGATTATGCTAGAATAACCTTGTTATATTCTGCCCTTACGCTGCGCACCCGTCAACCGGGAGACCGGTTCCGGCCTGCGGGGCGGGGGCTGAGCAAGCCCCTGCGCAAATGGATGAATGAGGCAGGCATTCCTGCCGGAATACGAGAGGGCCTGCCGCTGCTGGCGGCGGGCAGTGAGATCCTGTGGGTCTGTGGGGAGGGCTTTGCCGAGGGGCTGGCCCCGGACGAGGAGACTGTACAGATCTTGCAGTTGGAATTGGAAAATGGAGGAACAACCCATGAGCATGAATGACGATATCAAGAACATCCTGGTCAGTGAGGAAGCACTGAAAGCCAAGGTTGCCGAACTGGGTGCACAGATCAGCAGGGATTACGAGGGCAGAAACCTTGTCCTCGTCTCCATCCTCAAGGGTTCGGTGGTCTTTATGGCCGACTTGATGCGGGCTGTGACCATCCCCTGCAGCATTGATTTTATGGTCGTGTCCAGCTACGGCGGCAGCAATACCACCACCAGCGGTCTGGTCAAGATCATCAAGGATCTGGACGGCGACCTTTCCGGCAAGGACGTGCTGATCGTGGAGGACATTCTGGATACCGGTGTCACCCTTTCCAAGCTGGTGCCCATGCTCAAGATGCGCAACCCGAATTCCGTGAAGATCTGCACCATTCTGGACAAGCCCAGCCGCCGCAAGGCCGACATCCAGCCCGATTACGAGGGCTTCCAGGTGCCGGACGAGTTTGTGGTGGGCTATGGTCTGGACTACGATGAGAAATACCGCAACCTGCCCTATGTGGGTGTGCTGAAACCGGAAATCTACGCATAACAAAAACGAATTAGAACTGGAGTTGATTCCTTTTGCAACCGAAACGACCTCGCTTTAATCCCCTGATCCTGGCGCTGGCCCTGGCCGGTGTCCTGATGATCTGGTCGGTGCTGGGCACCAGCGACAGCAGTACCGGCGGCTCCACCATGAGCTACTCGACTGTGGTGCACTACTTTGAGAACAATCAGGTCACAGCCTTTACGCTGGACCGCAACACCAGCATCATCACCCTGACGCTGAAGGAGGGCAAGCAGGAGCTGCCCGAAACCACAGGTGCCACCGCTGCCACACAGGCCTCCGGCGGTCTGCTGAGCAATCTGTTCTCCTCCTCCACCTCTTCCGTGGGGGCGACCAGAAACGATGACGGCACGGTGACGGTGCGCTACAAGCTGCCCTACGCCTATGTGTTCATCGAGAACGTCCAGCAGTATATCGATTCCTACGACGCAGCCAACCCCACCGCGCCCATGGAGTACGATTACACAACCCTGAAGGAGTCCATCCCCTGGATGGAGATCCTGTTCTACCTGGGAATGCTGGGCTGCACCGGCTTCCTGCTCTTCTCCATGATGCGCGGCGGCGCTGGCGGCGGCGGTATTATGAACGTGGGCAAGGCCAAGGTGAAGGACGAGCACGAGAACAAAAAGACCGCGACCTTTGCTGACGTTGCCGGTGAGGACGAGGAAAAGGAAGAGCTGAAGGAGGTCGTGGAGTTCCTCAAGAGCCCCGACAAGTTCAACACGCTGGGTGCCCGCATCCCCCACGGCGTTTTGCTGGTGGGCCCTCCGGGTACCGGTAAGACCCTGCTGGCCCGTGCCTGTGCCGGTGAGGCGGGGGTGCCCTTCTACTCCATTTCCGGCTCCGACTTCGTGGAAATGTATGTCGGTGTCGGCGCGTCCCGTGTGCGTGACCTGTTTGATAAGGCCAAAAAGACCATGCCCTGCATCATCTTCATCGATGAGATTGATGCCGTGGGCCGTCAGCGCGGCGCAGGTCTGGGCGGCGGCCACGACGAGCGGGAGCAGACCCTGAACCAGCTGCTGGTCGAGATGGACGGCTTTGAGGCCAACGATGGCGTCATCGTGATGGCAGCCACCAACCGTGCCGACATTCTGGATAAGGCCCTGCTCCGTCCGGGCCGCTTTGACCGTCAGGTCTATGTGGGCCTGCCCGATGTCAAGGGCCGCGAGGAGATCCTCAAGGTCCACACCAAGAATAAGCCTCTGGCTCCCGATGTCTCCCTCAGGGTCATCGCACAGCGCACCGCAGGTTTTGCGGGTGCTGACCTGGAGAACCTGGTCAATGAGGCCGCTCTGCTGGCTGCCCGCCGCAGCCGCAAGGCCATCACCATGGAGGATATCGAGGAAGCTTCCATGAAGGTCATGGCAGGCCCTGAGAAGAAGAGCCGTGTTGTGACTGCCGAGGAAAAGAAGCTGACCGCTTACCATGAGGCGGGCCACGCCGTGGCAGGCTTCTATTGCAAGCACCACCCCCGCGTGCACGAGATCACCATCATTCCCCGCGGCCAGGCTGGCGGCTACACCATGTATCTGCCCGAAAAGGATCGAAGCTATGTGACCAAGGGTGAGATGTTCGAGGATATCGTTTCCAGCCTGGGCGGCCGTGTGGCCGAGCAGCTGATCCTGGAGGATATCTCCACCGGTGCCTCCAACGACCTGCAGCAGGCAACCAACATTGCCCGCCAGATGATCACCAAGTACGGCTTCTCCGAGCGCCTGGGCCCTGTGGTCTACGGCACTTCGCAGGAGGAGACCTTCCTGGGCCGTGATTTCACCCAGGGCAAGGGCTACAGCGAGAGCACCGCTGCCGAGATCGACGGCGAGATGCGGGATATCATCGATGAGGCTTACGAGACCTGCCGCCGCACCCTGACGGAGCACATCGACCAGCTCCATGCGCTGGCACAGGCTCTGATGGAACGCGAAAAGCTCAACGAGAAGGAGTTCAACACCGTGATGGCTGGCGGCAAGCTGCCCCCGCGTGACGGCGACGAGCCTGCACAGGAACCCGCCGCACCGGCGGCCCCTGTGGAGACCGCAGAGCCTGCCGAGAGCGCAGAGCCCGCTGAACAGGCGGAGCAGGCTGTGCTGGGTGAGGAAATGCCCGACCCGGCGCAGGATGCCCCGCAGGAAAACGAATGATCGAAGGGAGCGAGTGTCGTGGAGGAAAATTTTAACCCGGTCGCACGCACCCGGGCCAACTATTATACCCCGGGCAGCCCGGTGCAGTTCGTCTGTGTGGAACTGCTCAAGGGCGAACTCAGCGGCGAGAACGCAGTCTGCCTGACCTTCAAGAACATCTCCAAGGTTACCCTGACTGCGCTGGAGATCCACTTCAAGTGTAAGGGTGTGGACGGTATCATCCTGTGTGAGGATGCCTTTGAATACCGCGAGATCGAGGTCAAGCCCGGTGAGAGCTTTGGCATGGACGATGCCGTGTTCGTGACCCAGAAGGCCATCACCAGCGTGGATGTGGTCCTGAAGAACGTATACAGCGGCAAAAAGGTCGTGCATCTGGATGCCATCAAGCGCGTCCGCCTGCCTGCCCCGCGCCGCCTGAGTCCGGAGCTGGAAAAGGCACTGGAGAGCCGGATGAACCGCACCGGCCTCAAGTATATGCCGCAGGTGTTCGAGAACGGCTGGTACTGTGCCTGCGGTTCCTTCCACCCGAAGGAAGAGGACACGGTCTACTGCACCGAGTGCGGCTGTGACCGCATCCTGCTGCAGAACGCCCTGAACACCCTGCTGCAGCCCGGCCAGAAGGCCGCCCCTGCAGAGCAGGCCCCGGCGGCGGAGGCCACCCGCGTGATGAGCGCCGCTCCGCAGGAAGAGCCGACCCGCATCGTGGCCAGCGCGCCGGTGCAGGCAGAACCCACCCGGGTCATCCCGACGGCCCGCCCGGCAGAGCCTGTCGGCGCTCCGACCAGCTTTGCACCGCCGGTGGAACACACCCCTGCTCCGGAAGCAGAGCCTACCCGGGTGCTGGATGCCGCCACCCGCGCGGCGTTCCCCGGCAGCGGTGCAGCGGCTGTGGATGACGAGGGCACCCGTGTGATGCCTGCTGCCCGCCGTGCCGCCCCGGCCCGCCAGCCGGAACCCGAGGTGGAGCAGTACGATGAGGAGGACGATGCGGAAGAGAGCCGCGACGGCATTGCCGAGACCCTCGTCCGCTGGGTCCCGCCCATCACCGCCATCGTCTGCGCAGGCATTGCGCTGTGGGGCTTCGTCTATTATCAGTTTATGATGTAAATGAATGACGGAGGAGGCTGCGCTTCCTCCGTTTTTTGGTTGTACGAAGGAGAAACGTTATGCCTGACGAAGCACTGCAAACCGCTTTTGAGATCAAAACTACCTGCGATGAGATCAGCCGCAAGCTACTGCGCTGGCACTGGGAGAACAAGCCCGGGGAGCACAGCCTGGGAGCCCTGCTGGATCACATCCGTACCCGCCAGCAGGAGAGCCCCGAATATTATGACCGTCTGCCCGATCTGGCGGGCCGAAACAGCTGGCAGCAGCTGGATACTACCCTGTGTATGCGGGTGCTGCTGGACCCCGAAAAGGATGCTGCGCACCAGCTGGATCTGCTGGGCAATACGGAGCACCCTGCTGCTGCCCGCCGGGCCTGCAACGCGGTGCGCACTGCCCGCAATGAAGCGGCCCATGCTTCTGACCGCACGGCGGCTGCGCAGGCGGCGATCCTCTTCAACGAGGCCGTGGAAGCACTGGAAGAGGGCTATGCGGGCGCGCCCCTGCGCACCAGTGAGCTGGGCCAGTATTACCGGCTGGCTGAGGATTACCTGAGCCGCTGCGGGGCCAAAAAGCCCATTGCGTCGGCGGCCCCGGAAGAGAAAGCACCCCGCGCTGCAAAGTCCGGCCAGAGCACTGCGGGCAGGAAAAAAGAGGGGACTTCCGGCAGTGCTTCCCGCCGCAGCAGCACAAAGCAGAACACGAGCGGCCGCAGCTCCGGCGGCAGATCCCAGAACCGGAAGCAGGGCGGCAGCCGGAACAGCCGTGCCCGGGCCAGGCAGAAGCAGAAACAGGCCAACCGCACCGTTCTGCTGGTATTGCTGGCGATCCTGGCCGTGGGTCTGCTGATTCGCGGCTTTACCATGAACTGGCAGTGAAAGAGTGAGGGAACTATGAAGCAAAAACTGATTTTTCTGGATATTGACGGTACTTTGCTGCCGCCCGGTGAGATGACCGTTCCGGCCAGTGCCGTGGAGGCCATCCGGCAGGCCCGGGCCAACGGCCACAAGGTGTTTCTGTGCACCGGCCGTAACCTGCGCATGACGAAGCCGCTGCTTGCCTACGGTTTCGATGGCTTTGTCTGCTCTGCAGGCGGCTATGTAGGCTGTGATGGGAAAATTCTCGTGGATCTTCCCATGGAGCCTGCGCAGGTCGAGGGCCTGCGGGAGGTGCTGGGGCGTGCCGGTGCCGAGTGTACACTGGAAGCCCGGGATGATACTTACGGCGGCATCAGGATGATCGAGCGGTTCGCCCATTTGTTTCCCCGCAAGCCGGGGCAGCTGAACAGCGAGGCCGAGCGCTGGCGCAAAACGATGGAGTATGGCTTGACCATCCGGCCCATTGAGGAATACCACGGGGAGCCGGTTTACAAGGTGGTGTTCATCGCCCCCAACGAGGCCTGCCTTGCTGAGGCGAAGCAGCTGTATGAGGATCAGTTCATCTTCTGCGAGTCCCGGCTGGGGGATAACCCGTCGGCCATCGTCAACGGGGAGCTCATCAACCGCAAGTTCAACAAGGGCACCGGCATCAAGGCCATCTGCGATGAGCTGGGGTGTTCGCTGGCCGATACCATCGGCTTTGGCGACAGCGACAATGACCTGCAGATGACCGATGTGGTAGGCATCAGCGTTTGCATGGCCAACGGCTCTGACAACCTGAAAAAGCTCTGCGACCGCATCTGCCCGGCTGTGACGGAGGACGGCGTGGCAAGGGAGCTCAAAACTCTGGGCCTGATCTGAGAGCAGCCTTCCACAAAAGAAGAGATGATAACAAAAAATTCCCGCTCCATCGAGCGGGAATTTTTGTTAGAGAGGATTATTTCTGATGGACTGCCTTGTGATATACCGCATAGGCGATCACGGCAGAGAGGGCCTCTGTGATCCAGAAGGCGTGCCAGACACCGGTAGGGCCCATGCGGCCGCACAGCACCCACGCAATGGGCATGATGAAGATGATGTAGCGGCAGAGGGAGATGACCAGCGAGGGCACGCCCTTGCCCAGACCCTCCAGTGCGCCGGAGGAGGTGGTAGACACTGCCGAGACGATGAATCCCAGGCAGATGATCCGCAGGGCGGTCTGGCCGATGACGATGGTCTCGGGGTTAGAGGTGAACAGACCCATCAGCGGGCCTGCAATGGTCAGGCAGAGCAGGGTGCCAATGGCCATGATCCCAGCGCTCAGGCCCAGTGTCAGGTTGTAGAGCCTGGACACACGGCCATGCTCCCGGGCACCGTAGTTGTAGCCCACCAGCGGGCGCATCCCCTGCACGATGCCGTTGGCCGGCAGGTAAAGGAAGGTCTGGAGCTTGTAGTAGATGCCCAGCACCGTCACATAGCTCTGGGAGTAGACCGCCAGCAGGCCGTTCAGGAAGGTGACCAGCAGGCTGGGCAGGGCCAGATTCAGGATGGCCGGTACACCGATGGCATAGAGCTTGCCGTCAAGGGCGGCATCGAACCGCAGGCAGCGGCGGGAGAAGCGGACGGCGACTTCGGTGGTGCAGTAGACATAGAGGTAGACCACAAGAGAAACGGCCTGCCCGATGCCGGTGGCAAGGGCCGCACCTGCAATGCCCAGGGCGGGCACCGGCCCAAGGCCGAAGATGAGGACCGGGTCGAGGGCGATGTTGGTCACGCAGCCGGTGATCAGCGCCACCATGGCAACGTTCATCCGGCCAACGGACTGGAAGATCTTCTCAAAGGCGAGGTCTGCCATGTTGACCAGCGAGAACAGGAACACGATGGTGGAGTAGGTCACGCCCATGTCCACCAGAGCGGGATCGGTAGTGAAGCGGCGCAGGAAGCCGGGCATAATGGCAATGCAGAGGACCATGCCCAGCACACCGTGCAGCAGGGAAAACATCATGCCGTGGGTGGCGGCCCGGTTGGCGTTTTCGTGGTCGCCTGCGCCGAGGTAGAGCGCGATCTGGGCATTGATGCCGATGCCGAAGCCGATGGCCACTGCATTGACAAAGTTCTGGATGGGAAACACCAGCGAAAGCGCCGTCATGGCCTGCTCGCTGATCTGGGCCACAAAGAGGCTGTCCACGATGTTGTACAGGCTGTTCACCAGCATCGAGATGACGTTGGGCAGGGCCATGGAGAGCAGCAGCGGGAATACCGGTCTGGTTTTCATAAAAGTATCGTTCATTTTCATTGCTCCTGAGGGTCAGATTTGGATTTGAAGGCAAAGCAAAAGCCACACAATGGCTTTTGTACCATTGTGTGGCGAAAAGTTGCAGAATGCTGT
Organism: Faecalibacterium sp. I2-3-92; assembly: GCF_023347315.1. Taxonomy (GTDB): domain Bacteria; phylum Bacillota; class Clostridia; order Oscillospirales; family Ruminococcaceae; genus Faecalibacterium; species Faecalibacterium duncaniae. Next base: position 1,739,249 of record NZ_CP094470.1, on the reverse strand, counting down.
AAAAATCCACACGATATTTTATTGGTTCAAAGATACCACATCACAGGGATACTTGTCAAGGACTTTTTAAAATAAAAGTATGACTTTTTACAACGGGTCCTTGCCCTTGACAAGGGGCGCGGCGGCGGTAAAATAAGAACAGAACGCACAAAAGGAGGATCTGCCATGAAATGGATGATCGCGTCAGACCTGCACGGGTCGGCTTACTACTGCCGCAAAATGCTGGAGGCCTTTGAGCGGGAGGGAGCCGACCGGCTGTTCCTGTTGGGCGACCTGCTCTACCACGGCCCCCGCAACGACCTGCCTCGAGAGTACGCCCCCAAGGAGGTCATCCCCCTGCTGAACGGGAAAAAGGAGGTGCTGCTCTGCGTGCGGGGCAACTGTGATGCCGAGGTGGACCAGATGGTGCTGGAATTCCCCGTGCTGGCCGATTACGCGGTGCTTCCGGTGGGGCAGCGACTCATTTATGCGACCCACGGGCATATCTATCATGTGAAAAATCTGCCGCCGCTGGCCCCGGGAGATGTACTGCTGCATGGGCATACCCATGTTCCGGCCTGGACAGAGTTCGGGCAGGGAAATCTTTACCTGAATCCGGGTTCTGTGAGCATCCCCAAAGAGGACAGCCCCCACAGCTACATGACCCTGGAAGAAAACACGATGCAATGGAAAGAGCTGGAAAGCAGCGCTGTTTTCCATGAACTGACCCTTTGATAAAGTCCCCCGGCCGGTTTTGCGGGCAGCTTGAAATTTGCCCACCGGTATGGTATGATAAAACTGAAAACAGATCGGCAAAGTTCCGCAGAGCAGTGCTGTGCGGGGCAGGAGCCTTTTTGTTTCTGCAATGAGTTAGCTAAAACTAACAAAATGACGAAAACAGCGGGCTGGACTTGTGCAGTTTGACAGGGGTGCCCGCAGATACAGTATGGAGGGAACAACAATGGTAGAAACGATCCTGAGGGTCGATGGCATGATGTGCGGTATGTGCGAGAGCCACATCAATGATGTGGTACGCAAGACCGCCCGGGTGAACAAGGTGACTTCTTCCCACACCAAGGGCGAGACGGTCATCGTCTCGGAGGAGCCGGTGGATGTGGAGGCGCTGAAGGCTGCCATTGCCGAAACGGGCTACACCGTGACAGGCGTGCAGACCAGGCCCTATGAGAAAAAGGGCTTCTTCTCGTTCCTGAAAAAGTAACAGCCCGGTGTTTCTGGCCGGGCTGATCATGCAAAACAGGAGGTATCTCGTTATGAGGATCTTGGTGTACGGCGCAGGCGTTCAGGGCTGTCAGCTGGCCCACAGTCTGGCACAGAACAAGAAAAATGTGGTCACCCTGCTGGCCCGGGGCGAGTGGAAGGAGGTCATCGACCAGAAGGGCCTGACCATCCGCCACATGCTCCAGCGGAAAACAACGGTGGATCGGATGCGGACGACAGATGTGCTGGCCCCCGAGGATGTGTATGACCTTGTGTTTGTCACGGTGCAGGCCGGGCAGCTGGCCGATGTGCTGCCCATCCTCAAGGCAAACCGGAGCCAGTACTTCATCTTTGTGGGCAATGATCCCTATGCGCAGGAGATGCTGCAGGCCATGCAGCGCCCGGTGGATAAGATCGCCTTTGGTTTCCAGAACAATGCAGGCCGCCGGGAGCATGACCGGCTGGTCAGTGTGCACATGGGGATGGGAATGACCGTCGGCGGAGCAACCGCACCCCTGTCCGGCGCGTTCCGCCTGCGGCTGCAGGCTGCCTTTGAGGGAACTCATTACAAGCTGACCTATTACAGCGATATGGACGAGTGGCTCAAGAGCCACATCGCCTTTATCCTGCCCTGCGCCTATGCCTGCTATGCGGTGGATGGGGAACTTTCCCGCACCACAGTGGAACAGCGCAGGATGATCGTGGATGCAGCCTGGGAGTGCTGTGAGATGCTGAAATCGGCAGGTGTACCTGTGAATGATGCGGAGAACACCGACCGCTACCGCGAGGGCACCAAACAGCGGAAAAAGACCGAGCGGATGGTCTACTGGATGGCGCAGACGGTCGTTGGGAAGTGGTGCATTTCGGATCACGCCATGCGTGCGGTGAGCGAGATGCAGTATCTGGATGAAGCGTTTGCCGCCCTGCGCGCCACCACATTGGTGGAGATGACTGCCTGGGATGAACTGCGCAGATCCCTGCCCAGAAAGAAGTAAGAGCCGGAAAATGTCCGGAGCATGAGAAAAAGCCTGTCGGTTTTTGCGCTGACAGGCTTTTTTCTATTGGTTCCGTGCCCAGAAGGCGGCAAGCTGCTGCTCCAGCTCTGTGGTGCTGCGCAGGTATTGGAGCTGGTGCCAGTGGCGGGGGAACAGGCGGGTGTATTCGGCGCGGGCAAAGCGGTCATCCAGCAGAAGCACTACACCCCTGTCTTCCTGCGTGCGGATGACCCGGCCCGCCGCCTGCAGCACCTTGTTCATGCCCGGAAAGCGGTAGGCGTAGTCGAAACCGGTGCCGCCCGCCTCGTCATAGTAGCGGCGCAGGATCTCCTGCCGGGGGTTTACCTGAGGCAGGCCCACCCCCACGATGGCACACCCGATGAGCCGGTCGCCCACCAGATCCACGCCCTCGCCGAAGATGCCGCCCATGACCCCGAAGCCCAGCAGCGTTTTTGCGGGGCTTGGGCCGAACTGTTCCAGAAAGGCCGCCCGGGCCGCGTCGTCCAGACCACTCTCCTGGGCCAGCGTCCCGATGTCCGGGTAACGGGCGGTGAAGTCCTCATATGCCTGCCGCAGATAGGCGTAGCTGGGGAAAAAGGCCAGATAGTTGCCCACCTTGGCCCGGGCCAGTGCAGCCAGTGCATCCGAGACGGCCTGCACGCTGGCCTCCCGGTCCCGGTAGCGGGTGGAGATGCCGGGCAGGCAGTAGAGCCCCAAATGTTCGGGCGGAAACGGGTTTTCCAGAGCCACGGCCCGGGCATCGGGACAGCCCAGCACGGAGCGATAGTAGCCCGGCGGGGTGAGCGTTGCGCTGAACAGTGCCGCAGCCCGCCCGGCGGCAAGGCTGGCATCCACAAAGGGGGCAGGGTCAAGGCAGAGCAGTTCCCATTCCAGCTCGCTGCCCCGGGCTGTCAGCTGGGTGACAAAATGCGCGTCGTACCGTTCTGCCGCCCGGGTGATATCCTGCACCGCAAAGTAGAGCTCGAGCAGCTGGGCGTGGGCATCGGCCTCCGGGTTGGCCTCCAGCCAGTCCTGCAGAGGGGCCTGCAGGCTAAACAGCAGTCGGAGCAGTTCCTTCGGCAGCTCTTGCAAAAAGACCGTGCCATCCCGCGCCAGCAAAGGCTCCGGCAGCGGGAAGGCGGCTTCTGCCGGTTCGGTGTCCAGAAGGCTGGTCTGCCGGGTGAGATCCTCCGTCGGCGGTTCGGTGGGCGCTGAACCCCGGCGGGGGGCCAGCTTCGTTACCGCCCGCCGTGCTTCCAGAAAGCCCCTGTCTGCCTTTGTCAACGCGGTTTTCAGTGCGCTTTTTCCTTTGCCGATGGCCCGTCTGGCATCGGTCAGGCTGCTTTTGCAGAACCGTGCCGAGTACATGGCTCTGGCCCGGTCCGGCAGGTTGTGGGCTTCGTCGATGAGAAAAATGTAGTCGCCCGCCGCATCGAAAAAGCGCCGCAGGTGCACGGTGGGGTCGAACAGATAGTTGTAGTCTCCGATGACTACGTCACACCACTCGCTCAGGTCCAGCCCCAGCTCAAAGGGGCAGACCCTGTGCCGCCGGGCGGTCTCGGTCAGGGCGGCCCGGTCATAGGGGACGGCGCTGTCCAGCAGGTCGGCCAGCGCATCCTTCAGTCGCTCGTAGTAGCCGTTGGCGTAGGGGCAGGCTTCCGGCAGGCAGGCGGGACGGCCCTCAGCATCCTTGCACAGGCAGGCCTTCTCCTTGGCCGAAAGGGTCACGCTGCGCAGGGAAAGCGCCGGGTCTGCCGCCCGCAGACGGGCCAGTGCATCCTCAGCAGCGGCCTGTGTCGTGTTGCGGGCGGTCAGGTAGAAGATCTTTTCCCCCTTGCCCTCGCCCATGGCTTTCAGGGCAGGGAAGAGGGCACTCATCGTTTTGCCGATGCCGGTGGGTGCCTGGCAGAACAGCCGGGTACCGCCCCTCTGCTCTGCCTTGCCCGCAGCACAGGCGCGATAGACCTCCCCGGCAAGGGCACGCTGCCCGGGACGGTAGGCCGGAAACGGAAATTGCAGGGCCCCAAGGCTCCGGTTCCGGGCTTCCACCCAGTCCAGCTGCCGCCGTGCCCAGGGAAGATACTGCCGCAGCAGGTCGTTGAGAAACGCATCCAGCTCAGCGGCAGAGAAGTGCCGGGTATAGCGGATGATCTCATCGGTGTCGATCTGGTAATAGGTCAGCCGGACATCCAGTGTTTCCAGCTCCCGCTGTTCGGCGCAGATGGCCCCGTAGACCATGCCCTGCGCCCAGTGGCAGGGGTTCATGTCCTCCGTGATGGCATCGGCGGGCGCGGCGGTGGTCTTGATCTCGTCGATGACCACCGTGCCGTCCTCATCGGTAAAAATGCCGTCGGCACGGCCCTCGATGGTGAACCCGATTCCCTCCATCGTCCGCTCTGCCGTGAGGAATACCTCAGCGGCGTAGCCTTCACCCGCCGCCTTCTGGAGCCTGCGGTGGATGCGTGCGCCCTCGTTGGCACGGTCAAAGCCGGTAAAGCGGCTGTCAATGCTGCCGGTGCGGAGCAGGAACTCCACCAGCTCCCGGACAGAGAGACGGATGGTTGGCATGGGGTTCACTTCCTTTCAGGTTGTGCACAGTATGTTGGGAAACTAAACCCCTCAGTCTCGCTATCGCTCGCCAGCCCCCCTAATAGTGGGGCCTCTGGCGTTACGTAAAGTTTTTTGGGGTTCCCCTTTACGCACAAACTACATCGCTTTGCCAAGGCCGCCCCTACTAGGGGCGGTGGCAGCCCAAAGGGCTGACGGTGGGGTTTAACAGCAGGGCCTACCCGAGACCCAGGATCTTTTGACAATTTGCTGCAACAGCATTCACCTGGTCAAAATCCACGGCGGCCCGGTAATAAGTTTCCAGCTCATCATGGCAGTTCTTGGCCTGAGCCATCAGAGCGACAGCCTGGTCGATGAGCTCGGAGGCGGCACGGTCGTTGAAGCGCAGGCGGGCGCGGAAGCCGGACAGGTTCTCCCGGTCCACAAAGCGGGTGCAGCGCACGGCCTGTACGCCGGGCAGCTGGATGGGATGCCAGAGGTTGTCGGTCAAAAAAGCCAGCCGCAGGGCCGGGATGAAGATGTGGTCGATCTGATCTTCAGGGTGCATGGCACAGGGGCAGGTGATGATGTGGTAGCCCCGGGCCAGCGCTTCGGCCCGGATGAGTTCCAGCAGCAGGCGGGAGACCGCCCCGTAATCATCCCGGAATACCACATACCGGTCGGCCAGCGCTTCTACCGTGCCCCGGTAGAATACCATCCCCTTGGGGGTGATGGCTGAGAGCAGCCGCAGCTCCTCGCTGGCGGTGCCCTCGGTGCGGGGAAGCAGCCGGGTGCAGAGCCGCTTGACGTAGCGGCGCACCTTTTCAAAGTTGGCGCTGCAGGCCTCGGCCCGGCGGCTGTCCAGCATCAGGCTGCCCGCCGATGCGATATACCGGGCTGCCCGGCCCCGCAGAGCGGCATTCCGGGCAAACAGGGCCTTGACCTCGTCCCGGTGGGGAGCCAGCTTTCCGGCATCGATGGTGTGGTACAGGCTCACCACCAGCTCATCAGCCCCGGGCGCGTCCGGCTCCACCACGTGGGGCGCGGTGGCATCGATGATGGCGCGCTTTTGGTCGAGGAAGATGACCCCGTCCAGACTGTCCGGGTCGCTGGCACAGTGGATCTTTTCGATGCGCTGGCCCTGCTGCTCGGCGGCCTGGGCCAGATGCTTCATCAAGGTGGATTTGCCGCATCCCGGCCCGCTTTTGATGAGAAGCATCTGCATTCCGGGCTCCCGGCGCAGCGGTTCAAAATAACCCTTGAAGCCCGCCGGTGTGGTGGCCCCCAGAAAGAAATCGGGGGAACGGCTTTGGATCGTTTTCATATCAGAACACCTCACTTTTGCTTTAGGGTATGCAAAAATGAAGGAAGATGATACTTGGACGGAGGGGTTAATAGGTATGCAGACAGACTTCGTTTATTTTATCCCGCAGAGCCACAAAATCCGCAAAGGCGGCGGGCTTGTTCTGCGCCTGCCGGAGCAGGGCAGCGGGGTGGAAGGTGCCCATGAACCACACGCCGTTCTTTTGCACAAAGGTGCCGTGCTCCTTGGTCACGGAGAAATCGGTGCGGATCATCCGCTGGGAGGCGATGCGGCCCAGGCAGACCACGATCTTTGGCTGCAGCAGCTTGAACTGTTCCCGGAGCCATGGCATACAGGCCTCGCTCTCGGTGGGCAGCGGGTCGCGGTTCTGGGGCGGGCGGCACTTGACGATGTTGGCAATGTAGCAGTTTTTGCTCCGGTCCAGATCGATGGCAAACAGGTATTTGTCCAGAAGCTGGCCGCTGCGGCCCACAAAGGGCAGGCCCTGCTCGTCCTCGCTCTGGCCCGGGCCTTCGCCCACGAACAGCACCTCGGCAGTCTGGACACCCTGCCCGAACACCACATGGGTGCGGTCAGTGCACAGCTCACATCTGCGGCAGGCAAGGCACTCGGCCTTTAATGTATCCCAATCCATAGCAGTTTGATCTCCTTGCAACTGAATGATAATTTATTCACAAATAAAAAATGGTTTTCTCCTAAAATAATAGCACAAAAAGCCAATTTTGTCTTGAACTTTTTGCCGGGTGTGCTAGAATAAAAGAGAAAGGCATCCTTGTGTCCAACAGGCACCCGGATGTGAATATTGGATAGTTAATTCGGAGGTAATCAACAATGGCTGATATGTTCGCACCGCTGGTAGCACAGCTGAAGGCAAACCCCAAGACGATCGTTTTTACCGAGGGCAATGACCCCCGCATCCTGGAGGCAGCCAGCAAGCTGCTGGCCGAGGGCGTTCTGAAGGTTGTCATGGTGGGCAACGAGGCTGAGTGCAAGGCCGCTGCTGCCGCAGGCAATTTTGATATTTCCGCTGCTGAGATCATTGACCCTGAGAACTACGCAGGTTTCGACGAGATGGTGAACACCATGGTCGAGCTGCGCAAGGGCAAGCAGACCGCTGAAGAGTGTACCGCAATGCTGAAGAAGTCCAACTACTTCGGCACCATGCTGGTCAAGATGGGTAAGGCTGACTGCCTGCTGGGCGGTGCTACTTACTCCACCGCCGATACCATCCGCCCCGCTCTGCAGCTGGTCAAGACCAAGAAGGGCGCACACCTGGTGAGCTCCTGCTTCATTCTGGACCGTGACTTTGGCGAAGAGGGCCTGAAGCGCATTGCCATGGGCGACTGTGCTGTCAACATTGATTACACCGATACCGTTGATAAGGCTACCGGCGAGGTCAAGATCGCTGCATCCGCAAAGCTGGCTGAGGTGGCCGTTGAGACTGCCAAGACCGCAAAGCTGTTCGGCATCGATCCGAAGGTTGCAGTTCTGAGCTTCTCCACCAAGGGTTCCGGCAAGGGCGGCACCGTTGCTCTGAGCCATGACGCTACCATCAAGGCTCAGGAGATGGACCCCGAGCTGGCTGTGGACGGCGAGCTGCAGTTTGACGCTGCCGTTGCTCCCGAAGTTGCACAGGTCAAGTGCAAGGGCAGCAAGGTCGCTGGCCAGGCCAACACCTTCATCTTCCCCTGCATTGAGGCCGGCAACATCGGCTATAAGATCGCTCAGCGTCTGGGTGGCTACGCTGCCTACGGCCCCATTCTGCAGGGCCTGAACGCACCCATCAACGACCTGTCCCGTGGCTGCAACGCTGACGAGGTCTATAAGATGAGCCTGATCACTGCCTGCCAGTCCTAACTTTTATTCAGCACTCTGCCCCTTCTGGTGTAATGCCGGAAGGGGCTTTTGTTTTGCATGTTGTTTGATGGTTTTGCCAAAGGCTCCCCCTTTGGGGGAGCTGGCGCAAAGCGCCTGAGAGGGTGAGCCCGCTGCCGGGGCTTGCATTCTCTCCCGAAACATGCTATAATAATCAAGCACAAAATGTGCCATGCCGGACAGCGCCTGCTGCGTGGTTCGGCATACGGATGCGGGCCCTGTACGATGGGGCCGCTGTGAACCAGGTCAGGTGGGGAACCAAGCAGCCTTAAGCGGTGTGTCCCGTGCGTTTCAGTCAGCCTGCATCCGTATGCCGAGTTACGCAAGGCGGGGGTCAAACCCCGTCAGCGCTGCCCGGCTTTTTTGTTGAAAGGGGAGAAGCGGATGTATCGAGCCCTGTACCGCAAGTGGCGGCCCCAGCGGTTTGAGGATGTGGTGGCCCAGCGCGGCATCGTGACCGCACTGCGCAACCAGATCGCCACAGGCCGTGTGGGCCACGCTTATCTGTTTACCGGCGTGCGCGGCACCGGCAAGACCACCTGTGCCAAGATCTTTGCCAAGGCAGTCAACTGCCTGCATCCCCAGAACGGTGACCCCTGCGGTGAGTGCGAGATCTGCAGGGGCATCGACAACGGCAGCATTCTGGACGTGGTGGAGATGGACGCGGCCTCCAACAACGGCGTGGACGATATCCGTGATCTGCGTGATGAAACAGCCTACACCCCCAGCGCCTGTCATTATAAGGTATATATCATCGACGAGGTGCACATGCTCTCCACGGCAGCGTTCAATGCCCTGCTGAAAACGCTGGAGGAGCCGCCCGCCCACGTCATCTTTATTCTGGCGACCACGGAGATCCAGAAGGTTCCCGCCACCATCCTTTCCCGGTGCCAGCGGTACGATTTTACCCGCATCGGCCCCGAGGATATCGCCCAGCGTGTGGAGTACATCGCCGGGCAGGAGGGACTGGAGCTGTCCGGCGAGGGGGCGGAGCTCATCTCCCGCCTTGCCGATGGTGCCATGCGAGACGCGCTGTCCATTCTGGATACCTGTGCCGGTGTCACGGCAAAGATCGATGCGGACGTTGTCCGCCGGATGGCAGGCGTGACCGACCGGAGCTATCTGTTCCATATTTCGGATGCGCTGGAAGCGCAGGATGCCGCCGCGGCACTGGCACAGCTGGCTCAACTGCGCCAGCAGTCGGTGGATGTGAAGCGGCTGACCGAGGAGCTCATTGCCCATTACCGTGCGCTGATGCTGGCGGCCCTGCCCGGCGGGCAGGCACTGCTCTCGGGTGTATCTCCGGAAGAGGAAAAGCTCTATCTGGAAAAAGGCCCCCGGATGGGGCAGCGGGAGGCGATCCGGGCCATCCGGGCTCTGGGCAACGCTCTGGAGCACATGACCCGTGGCAGTGACCAGCGGATAGAGCTGGAACTGGCCCTGTTCAGCCTTTCGGAGCCGCCCCAGCAGGTGGCGGTACAGGCTGTGTCCGCCGCCAGGCCTGCGGTCCCTGCACAGGAGGCCCCCAGACCGTTTGCGTCGGCACCGGTCAAACCTTTTGTAAGTGCACCGGCGGCATCGGCTCCCGTGCAGGAACCTTCTGTGGAACCGACATCGATGCAGCAGTCTGAGCCGGAACCGTCCAAGGCAGAAGCAGCAGCTTCTGCGGAAGAAGAGCTGCCGCCCCTGCCGGAGGAACCGCCGGTGACTTCGGAGGCCCCGCCCCCCTGGGACGAGCCGACCCCGGCTGCGCCGCCGCAGAGAGAAGCACCTCCGGCTCCTGCGCAGGAAGTGCCTGCGGTCCAGCCTCAGCCGGAGCCCAAGCCGGAATATACGGCTGACCCGGCGCTGAACAAGCCCCGCAAGGTGGCGGCAGAGGGAATCAATCCCTTCCCGCAGTGGGCGGAGGTCATCAAGCTCCTGCAGGAGCAGGATCCCATGCTCTACACCTACCTGAAAAAGTCCAAGGGCTACTTTGATGGTACCCGGGTGCTTATCGATGGCGGAAAGACCTTCCGGGATTTTATCCGCGCCAACAAGGAAAGCCAGAAGCTCATCAAAAAGCTGATCGCACAGGTGTCCGGTGTGGCGGTGCCCATCGGCCCCTATGAATCCAAGACGGTCAATCGCGCTTCGGCCAACGCCGAGGAATCCCTCCGCAAGCTGGAACAGCTGGGGCTGGAGGTGTCGATTGAGGATAGTGAACGCAAAAAACGATAAATAAAAGGAGAACCAACCATGAAAGCAAGAATGCCCGCAGGCTTCGGCCGCCCCGATATGAACTCCCTGATGCGTCAGGCCCAGAAGATGCAGGAAGATATGAAGGCCAAGCAGGCAGAGCTGGAAGCTGCCGAGTACACCGGCAGTGCATCCGGTGAGATGGTCACTGTGAAGATGAACGGCAAGCACGAGGTGCTGAGCATCACCATTAAGCCTGAGGCCGTGGACCCCGATGATATTGAGATGCTGGAAGACCTGGTGGCTGCTGCTGTCAATGCAACCGTCAAGCAGGTGGATGAGACTGCCGAGGCCGAAATGGGTAAACTGACCGGCGGTCTGAACATTCCCGGTCTTTGATCAAAGTGGAGGAGCACCATGGGTTATAATGCAGCCCCGCTGGAAAAGCTGATCGAAGAATTCAGCAAGTTCCCGGGCATTGGGCGGAAGGGTGCGACCCGGATGGCCTATCAGGTACTGAGCATGTCGGATCAGGATGCCGCCGCACTGGCGGGTGCGATCCAGAACGCCCACACCAAGCTCCACCGCTGCCGTGTCTGCCAGAATTATACCGAAGCCGAGCTCTGCCCCATCTGTGCCAGTGCCAAGCGGGACCGCTCTGTCATCTGTGTGGTGGAAACGCCCCGTGACGTGCAGGCGTTTGAGCACACCCGGGAGTACCATGGAATGTACCATGTGCTCCACGGTCTCATCAGCCCCATGGATGGCATCGGTGCCGAACAGCTGACGGTCAAGGAACTGCTGGCCCGTCTGGGGGACGGTGAAGTGAAGGAAGTGATCATGGCCATGAACCCCACCGTTGAAGGTGAGGCAACGGCCATGTATCTGGCAAAGCTCATCAAGCCCCTGGGCATCAAGACCACCCGTCTGGCCTATGGCCTGCCCGTGGGTGCCAGCCTGGAGTATACCGATGAGACGACCCTGTATCGGGCGCTGTCTGGCCGGGGAGAACTGTGATCATTTGTATTTCAAAGCCCTGCGTTTGCGCGCGGGGCTTTGTGCTGTTTATGGGATAAAAAAGAAACACCCGGCCGGGGCAATGAAACAAATTCAAGAAATATAGAAAAAACTCAAAAAAGATGCAAAAAAGTGTTGACAGAAGGGCGGGGATGTGGTATTATACTTGAGCGCCAAGGGCCGCCGGAAAGAATGACTTCTGAAAGCGGCGGAAGCAAAGCGAAAGAACCAATATGGATACGTTGAAAAACGAGCCACAAGTTCGAAAAGATCGAAAAGCTTCTAAAAAAGTGCTTGACAAAAAATCACTTCTGTGGTAAAATAATCAAGTCGTCAGCCGCTAAGGCTGAGGCGCACAGGACCTTGAAAATTGAACAATATCGAAAAACTTGTAACGGAACCTATTTTCGTGTTGGAAAAACACGTAAAACAATTCCAAACAAAGTAATTCACACAGGACGCAAGCGATTGCGTGCTGAGCGAAACGATTTAACACTTTTTAAGTGATAAATATCATTTATAAAGAGTTTGATCCTGGCTCAGGACGAACGCTGGCGGCGCGCCTAACACATGCAAGTCGAACGAGCGAGAGAGAGCTTGCTTTCTCGAGCGAGTGGCGAACGGGTGAGTAACGCGTGAGGAACCTGCCTCAAAGAGGGGGACAACAGTTGGAAACGACTGCTAATACCGCATAAGCCCACAGGTCGGCATCGACCAGAGGGAAAAGGAGCAATCCGCTTTGAGATGGCCTCGCGTCCGATTAGCTAGTTGGTGAGGTAATGGCCCACCAAGGCAACGATCGGTAGCCGGACTGAGAGGTTGAACGGCCACATTGGGACTGAGACACGGCCCAGACTCCTACGGGAGGCAGCAGTGGGGAATATTGCACAATGGGGGAAACCCTGATGCAGCGACGCCGCGTGGAGGAAGAAGGTCTTCGGATTGTAAACTCCTGTTGTTGAGGAAGATAATGACGGTACTCAACAAGGAAGTGACGGCTAACTACGTGCCAGCAGCCGCGGTAAAACGTAGGTCACAAGCGTTGTCCGGAATTACTGGGTGTAAAGGGAGCGCAGGCGGGAAGACAAGTTGGAAGTGAAATCTATGGGCTCAACCCATAAACTGCTTTCAAAACTGTTTTTCTTGAGTAGTGCAGAGGTAGGCGGAATTCCCGGTGTAGCGGTGGAATGCGTAGATATCGGGAGGAACACCAGTGGCGAAGGCGGCCTACTGGGCACCAACTGACGCTGAGGCTCGAAAGTGTGGGTAGCAAACAGGATTAGATACCCTGGTAGTCCACACCGTAAACGATGATTACTAGGTGTTGGAGGATTGACCCCTTCAGTGCCGCAGTTAACACAATAAGTAATCCACCTGGGGAGTACGACCGCAAGGTTGAAACTCAAAGGAATTGACGGGGGCCCGCACAAGCAGTGGAGTATGTGGTTTAATTCGACGCAACGCGAAGAACCTTACCAAGTCTTGACATCCTGCGACGCACATAGAAATATGTGTTTCCTTCGGGACGCAGAGACAGGTGGTGCATGGTTGTCGTCAGCTCGTGTCGTGAGATGTTGGGTTAAGTCCCGCAACGAGCGCAACCCTTACTGTCAGTTACTACGCAAGAGGACTCTGGCAGGACTGCCGTTGACAAAACGGAGGAAGGTGGGGATGACGTCAAATCATCATGCCCTTTATGACTTGGGCTACACACGTACTACAATGGCGTTAAACAAAGAGAAGCAAGACCGCGAGGTGGAGCAAAACTCAGAAACAACGTCCCAGTTCGGACTGCAGGCTGCAACTCGCCTGCACGAAGTCGGAATTGCTAGTAATCGTGGATCAGCATGCCACGGTGAATACGTTCCCGGGCCTTGTACACACCGCCCGTCACACCATGAGAGCCGGGGGGACCCGAAGTCGGTAGTCTAACCGCAAGGAGGACGCCGCCGAAGGTAAAACTGGTGATTGGGGTGAAGTCGTAACAAGGTAGCCGTAGGAGAACCTGCGGCTGGATCACCTCCTTTCTAAGGAGTCAGGCAGATGGAAGAACATCGAAGATGGTCGACCATCTGGAACAGGTGACAGATACAAGCAGAGTAGATATTGTTCGATTTTGAGGGCCCTGAAAAGGACACTCAAAGACGTACCTTGAAAACTGAATAATAACTGCGAAACAAAGATTATAGTAAGTTCTTTTAAGAAATATTGCAATTTCAAAAGGAAGGGTAACAATAATCTTCGTTGGCAATAAGAGAGAATCAAGAGGATACCAAATGTTCTGAAAGAACGTTTGAAAGGTCAAGCGAACAAGGGCGCAGGGCGAATGCCTTGGCACTGGGAGCCGATGAAAGACGTGATAAGCTGCGATAAGCTTCGGGGAGCTGCAAATAAGCATTGATCCGGAGATTTCTGAATGAGGAAACTCACCTGGGTTCATACTCAGGTACAATACACTGAAATTCAAAATAGGTGTATTGAGGGAACCGCCTGAACTGAAACATCTAAGTAGGGCGAGGAAGAGACATCAAACGAGATTCCGTAAGTAGTGGCGAGCGAACGCGGAAGAGGGCAAACCGAGAGTAGAAATACTTTCGGGGTACGGACTGCTTTTAAGACTTAATCTGTTAACCGAACGGCATGGGAAGGTCGGTCAGAGAGTGTGAGAACCACGTAGGTGAAAACGGAGAGAGCTGCGCAGGATCCAGAGTACGGCCAGACACGTGAAACCTGGTCGGAATACGGGGGGACCACCCTCCAACCCTAAATACTACCCAGTGACCGATAGCGTATAGTACTGTGAAGGAAAGGTGAAAAGCACCCCGGGAGGGGAGTGAAAAAGAACCTGAAACCCTGTGCCTACAAGCACCTAGAGCGCGTCAATGCGTGATAGGGTACTTTTTGTAGAACGGTCCGGCGAGCGATTGTATGCAGCAAGGTTAAGGACTTAAGGTCTGGAGCCGAAGCGAAAGCGAGTTTGAAAAGGGCGTTAAGTTGCATATAATGGGCCCGAAACCGGGTGACCTACCCATGGTCAGGTTGAAGTGGAAGTAAAATTCCATGGAGGACCGAACCGACCTCCGTTGAAAAGGCGGCGGATGAACTGTGGGTAGCGGAGAAATTCCAATCGAACCCGGAGATAGCTGGTTCTCCCCGAAATAGTTTTAGGACTAGCCTCAAGTTAGATACCTGGAGGTAAAGCACTGAATAGCCTAGCGGCCGAGAGGTTAGCGAAGCTTATCAAACTCAGAATGCCAGAGTATTGATGCTTGGGAGTCAGACAGTGTCAGATAAATGTCATTGTCAAAAGGGAAACAGCCCAGATCTACAGCTAAGGTCCCAAAGTCAGGTTAAGTGGAAAACGATGTGAAGATACGCAGACAACCAGGATGTTGGCTCAGAAGCAGCCACTCATTCAAAGAGTGCGTAATAGCTCACTGGTCGAGCGTCTTTGCGCGGAGAATTTAACGGGGCTAAACCTGACACCGAAGCTTAGGCAATACAGCAATGTATTGGGTAGGGGAGCGTTGTATACGCGGAGAAACAGTAGCGCAAGCGGCTGTGGAGTGTATAGAAGTGAGAATGCCGGAATGAGTAGCGCGAATGCAGTGAGAATCTGCATGGCCGAAAGCCTCAGGTTTCTGGAGGAAGGTTCGTCCGCTCCAGGTTAGTCGGGAGCTAAGGTGAGGCCGGAAGGCGTAGCCGATGCACAGACGGTAGAGATTCCGTCACCACCAAAAGAGTTAAGCACAGGGACACATATGAAGTCTCAGAGCCGGGTGTTGGTTCCGGTAGAGATCGAGGGAAATTAGTACCGAAGTCTGAGATGGAAGATGGCGAGAAAAGCTGTGTGTATTTCTGAGGTGCCCGTACCGCAAACCGACACAGGTAGGTAGGAAGAAGATTCTAAGGCCAACGGGAGAAGGGTTGTTAAGGAACTCGGCAAATTGACCCCGTAACTTCGGGAGAAGGGGTGCTCCAGAGATGGAGCCGCAGAGAATCGGCCCAAGCAACTGTTTACCAAAAACACAGGTTTGTGCTAAATCGAAAGATGACGTATACGAGCTGACGCCTGCCCGGTGCTGGAAGGTTAAGAGGAGATGTGCAAGCATTGAATCGAAGCCCCAGTGAACGGCGGCCGTAACTATAACGGTCCTAAGGTAGCGAAATTCCTTGTCAGGTAAGTTCTGACCCGCATGAAAGGCGTAATGATTTGGGCACTGTCTCAACAGCCCGCCCGGCGAAATTGTAGTACCGGTGAAGATGCCGGTTACCCGCGACAAGACGGAAAGACCCCATGGAGCTTTACTGTAGCCTAATATTGGGTTTCGATGTTGCATGCACAGGATAGATGGGACTCTGGGAAACCAAGGCTTTGGCTTTGGCGGAGAGGCCGTTGGGATACCATCCTTGCGATATTGGAATTCTAACCTGCGGCTCTGAATCGAGTCGGGGGACATTGTTAGGTGGGCAGTTTGACTGGGGCGGTCGCCTCCTAAAGAGTAACGGAGGCGTTCAAAGGTTCGCTCAGCTTGAACGGAAATCAAGCAAAAGAGTGCAAACGCAGAAGCGAGCCTAACTGCGAGACTGACGGGTCGAGCAGTAACGAAAGTTGGAGTTAGTGATCCGGTGGTATGTGAGTGGAAATGCCATCGCTCAACGGATAAAAGTTACCCTGGGGATAACAGGCTGATCTCCCCCAAGAGTCCACATCGACGGGGAGGTTTGGCACCTCGATGTCGGCTCATCGCATCCTGGGGCTGTATTCGGTCCCAAGGGTTTGGCTGTTCGCCAATTAAAGCGGTACGCGAGCTGGGTTCAGAACGTCGTGAGACAGTTCGGTCCCTATCTGTCGTGGGCGCAGGATATTTGATGGGAGCTGTCCCTAGTACGAGAGGACCGGGACGGACGTACCTCTGGCGCACCAGTTGTTCCGCCAGGAGCATAGCTGGGCAACTACGTACGGATCGGATAAACGCTGAAAGCATCTAAGCGTGAAGCCGACCCAAAGATAAGATATCCCACTGATTCAATCAGGTAAGATCCCTTGTAGACTACGAGGTTGATAGGCACGATGTGTAAGTGGAGTGATCCATTCAGCAAGTGTGTACTAATAGATCGAGGGCTTGACCACAATTCGCTTGAATTCTCAAGTCAATGACAAAATGTTAGCAGTGATTATTCAGTTTTGAAGGCACGTCCTTCAAGAAACACTGGACAAAGTAGAACAGAAATGTTATACTGAACCAGTCATATTGGTCGGTGACGATGACGGTGAGGTTCCACCTGTTCCCATTCCGAACACAGAAGTTAAGCTCACTCGTGCCCAAGATAGTTCGCTGGAAACGGCGCGTGAAAATAGGTAGTCGCCGACTTACATGAAACCCCTGAGGAAGAAATTCCTTGGGGGTTTGTTGCTTTTGTACGGTACTTTCTTTCACCGGTAAAGAAATTGCCAAAGGTTTCTATTTCTGCCTGATTTTTTCGTACGGTGTGCTATCATAAGGCTGGAAACGCTTTTGGGAGAAACGCGTTCCCATGCAAAAAACAGTTGACAAAGGATCGGCCTGCTGTTTGACCACCACTTTTCGATCATGTGAGCATGAACTGGAAAGGAGCAGAAGAAAAATGACAAACAAGAAATTCAAGTTGGCAGCAATGTCGCTGGCTACTGCGGTTGCAGTGAGCGCGGTTGGCCCCAGTGCTTCTGCGGTGACGTATCAACTAGAAAACGGTGATGTGACTGTTGCGGAGAATGAGAGCGGAGCATTTAGTTATCAGGGTGTAGATAAGGGTGAAAACCGTACTTATGTGGATCAGGATACCGAGGACAATGGCCAAATCATCATCACGCAGGCAGAAGGTACAAAAACGGATAATACCGTCACTGTGGAAGAAGATGTCACGAACGAGAAGGGCAAACGTGATGTGGATATCATTCTTGACGGCGTGAATGTAGATACCAGCGATACCAGCACCCAGACTGACACCCCGGCTGAAGTGCCCGCAGATGCAGATACCAAAGAAGATAAAACCATCATCAAGGTGGGCGAGGGTGCAGATGTTGACTTGACAGTCAAGGATTCCAACCTGACCACCGGCGGCAACGGCATTGATATCGGTGTGAATCTGAAAGGTGAGGATGAGAACAAAAAAACCAATGTTGACCTGACGCTGGATAATACCAAAATCAATCTGACCGAAAAAGATAACACCGCAGGCATTGTTGCACGGGATAACTCCACGGTGGACGTTACATTAAAGGGCGAAAACACCATTGATGGCAAGGAAGCCTTGGAGGATGCCGCCAAGGAAGCAGAAGAAGCGAAAAAAGAAGGCACGAGCAGCCCCAACCGCAATGTGGAAGGCATCCGTGTGGGCGGCGAAAACGCAGGTGATGACAGCAGTGGCGAGGGTGCGTCCCTGACCATCAAAGGAGACGAGACCAGCGACCAAGGCTCTCTGAACATTGATCATACTTCTACCGGAATGGTGATCTCTAACGATTCTGATGTGACCTTGACGGACAATGCCGATGTGGATATCAAGCACACAGAAGCAGGTTCCAGTACGCAGGGTGGACGCGGTATCGTACAGCGGGGCGATTTGACCGTAGAAGACAAGTCCAGCCTGACCATTGACACGGTGGGCAGCGGTGCTTACAAGATCGATAATGATCAGGAAGGTTTAGTCTACGGCAACAATGGTTATGGCATTGACAGTACCGATGACATCACGGTAACAGGTGACAGTACACTGGAGATCAAGGGAACACAGAGCTCTGCAATCTACGGTGGAACCGGTTCCAGCTTGACCGTAGAGGACAGCACGCTGAACATCGACAGCAATGGCCGTGGCATCGACTATGAGGGCGGTGCCGGGGACATCACCTTCGATAATTCCCAGGTGAATATCAGCGGCAATGGCATGGGTATCTCCGTTGCTTCCGGTGGCGGCACTGACATCACCTTTGATCACTCCACCGGAAGCGTCAGTGCTCAGAATGGTACTGCCATCTACGGCCCTGAGAGTAATGGAAAGGGAAAACTGACCGTTACCAACAAGAGCGAGGTCAAATTGGAAGCTCCCACTGGCATCTACGCTGGTTTTGATGAAGTAGAAATCAGCGGCAAGAGCAAGGTTACCTCCATAGGCAGTGTTGGTATGATGTTTGTTGGCGGTCAGAGTGGTGCGACCAAACTGCATGTTACCGGAGAGAGCGAATATAATCTGCAAATGAAGGGTTATGCTCATGCTCTGCGTGTTAACCTAAGCAAGAATCCAAGCAGTATTCTGGTTGATCAAAATAGCAAGTTGCACCTTTCGCAGGCTACAAAAGGCGCAAGCGCTATTGTTCTCGGTAACGGTGCAACTCTTACCATGGATAACGGCACTCTTATCACTGAGGGCAATTTCCTCAAAGGTATCTATTCTCTGGGCAGCGACTCCACCACTACCATTCGGAATGGGTCCCATGTGGATGTAAACTCTATTGTGGGTACTAAGAGTGACAAGGGCCAGAACCTCATCGTTACCGGCGGCACGCTGACCTATGACTACAAGGCCGACAACACCCTGTGGCCGGTGAACGATCAGGGCGACAAGCTGACCAACTTCCTGCTGACCAAGGATGATACCCACGCAAACTTCGATGCCCTTTCCTATAAAGGCCAGACCTATACCTACCTTTCTGACCTGAACAAGGAGACCGGGAAGCAGTATCTCTCCGTGTGGGTGCCCGCCGCCGCACTGAACTATATGCTGGATGTGGACGGTTCCCACGACCCGGAGATCATCGGCAAGGCGCTGGAAGAGCTGAAGCGGGCCGGATACAATTTCGACACTGCCTACCAGACCGCTGAGAATGGCGATCAGGTCGTTATTCTGCGGGATATGGTGGTGAACGGTAAGAGCCTGAACTTCACCAAGACCACCGATGCAGAGGGCAACACCAAGCTCATCTGGGGCAACTACGAAAAGCAGACAGAGGGTGCTCCCAGCGCTTATGACATGGTCTATGGCACCGAGTACGAGTATGAGGGCAAGACCTATACCATCGTCTGGGGCTATGAGAGCCAGAACAACCCCAACACCACCGCAGCAGCGGGTGTGCTGGATGCCTTTGGCCCGGATTCCAACGTGAAGGTTACCGGCGAAACCATCGACGGCACCGACTCCGCACAGTACACCGTGACCATTTACGGCGCTCTGCGGGAAGTGACCGACCCTGTGATCCCCACGAACCCGAAACCGGAAACGCCCGAGGATTCCGATCCGACTCCTCCGGCTCCCACTACGCCGACTACCCCGGCAGTGCAGGATGCACGGCCCACCACTCCCGCCGTGGAGCAGGCAGTTGCTAAGACCACGCCCGCCCCGGAGACTCCCGTGAATCCGCCGGTACAGGATGCCCGCCCGGAGAGCGGCAAGCTGATCCAGACCGGTACCACCAACTGGATGGCAGATGTTCTGGTGCGTGCAGGCGGTGTTCTGCTGGCTGCCGGTTATCTGCTGGAGCGTAAGCGTAAGAGCATGTTCCATAAGGCACAGCACTGAACACGTTCTTGTAGATGACGTAAAAAGGTGAAATATCAAACTGGCTTGGGGTCGCTGCACAAATTTTTGTGGGGCGGCCCCACTTTTTGCAGAAAAAGGCGCTCTCGTCTCGTATTAGGGGATGAAAGCGCTTTTGATTTTGCAAAAAAGGATGAGAACGAGAATGAAAACTTCACCGCGCCGCCGGAAGCACCGGCGCAGAGCCTTCCGGCGGCTGTTCTGGCTGCTGGTGCTGGCGACCCTGCTTCTGCTGTTGTGGCCCCGGCGGGTCACGCTGGATGGGCTGAACAGTCCCCATGCCATTTTACTGCGGGCCGACAGCGGAGAGGTGCTGGCCGAAAAGGATGCCGACAGCACGATCTATCCGGCTTCCATGACCAAGATGATGACGGCGTTGCTGGCCATAGAAGCAAACCCGGACCTCGACACGCCCGTGAACCTGCCCGAGGAGATCTTTCCGGCTCTGCAGGCCCAGAATGCCTCACTGGCAGGGTTTCAGCCCGGGGAAACGGCCACGGTGCGGGATCTGCTGTACGGTGCCATGCTGCCCTCGGGGGCCGAGTGCTGCGAAGCGCTGGCCCGGGAGGTGAGCGGCAGCGAGGAAGCTTTTGTGGCCCGGATGAACCAGAAAGCGGCAGAACTGGGGATGACCGCTACGCATTTCTGCAACCCCACCGGCCTGCACGACCCGGAGCATGTTTCCACCGTGCGGGATATGGCCCGGCTGACAGAAGCAGCCCTGCAGAACGAGACCTTCCGCAAGCTGTTTACCACGGAGCGGTATACCGTTCCGGCCACCAACTGCCACCCGCAGGGGTTCACGATGCACAGCACCCTGCTGAGCCAGCTGGACGGCACAGAGCTGCACAGTGGCCGGATCCTGGGCGGTAAGACCGGTTACACCGGGGAAGCTGGGCTCTGCCTTGCCAGTCTGGCCGAGGTGAAGGGCAGGGAATACATTCTGGTCACGGCCGGGGCAGGGGGAAACCACAGCACCGCGCCCTACCACATCGAGGATGCCGTAACGGTCTACCGCCGTGTGAGCCGGGGGTCCTGAACAGGGGAGCGGATGCGCTCCCTTTTTCTGTGTCCGGCTTTGTGGTACAATGGAACAAAACCATTCACAGAACAGGAGAACCATCATGCTCAAGGATTCACAGGTCGATCTCTGCGGCCGCACCGATTTTACCCGCACCGCGCCCCTGCTTGCCCGGGACGAGGCGTTTTCGTTTGCCTGCGCGGGCTGCGGCGGTTGCTGCCGGGGGCGGGAGGATATCGTGCTGTCGGGCTTTGACCTGTGGCGCATCGCGGCCCGCCTGCGTCTGCCGCCCCGCACCGTGGCCCGGGCGTTCTGCAGGGGAAGCATCGGGCGGGTCAGCCGCCTGCCGGTGCTGCGGCTGGCTCCGCTGAAGGAGGAGCGCGGCAACTGCCCCTTCCTCACCGGGAACCACTGCGCCATCCACGATGCCGAGCCGCTGGTCTGCGCCCTTTACCCGCTGGCGCAGGAGATCACGAAGGACGGGCAGGTATCCTACTTTTTGCAGCCCACCCAGTGCGGCGGGCAGGTCATTGCGGCAAGGGTGGGGGATTATCTGGCCCGGTACGATGTGCCCGCCCGGGAGGCCGCCGATGTGCGCTGGGCGCAGGTGTGCATGGAGTTGGAGGACACCGTGGAGCGGCTGGACGCTCTGTTTGAGCCGGTGTTTGCCCGGCGGATGCAGGAAAAGCTGTGGCAGGCGCTGTATTACCGGTACGACTTTGCAAAAGAGTATCGCCCCCAGCTGGAAGAAAATCTGCTCTGGCTGGACGGTGAGCTGAAAAAGCTCGAAGGAATGCAGATGCGGCACAGAACAATCGAAAAAAGTGATAGATAAAATTACTTTGATTGATAATTCGGGCTGTTTCCCGGTTGTTTTAGAGCGGAAAGTGTGATATACTTCACGAGTGTAAAGCGGCAGCGCGATGCGATAGACCGCTTGAATACTGACTTTCATGCGGTGTCCTGTTGCCGCGAAAGTAGAATTGAGGGAGTAATATCATGCGTAAAATTTCTCGTCGTTCGTTCCTGTCTGCCGCCGCTGTCTGCGGCGCAGCTGCTGCCCTGACTGCCTGCGGCGGTTCCTCCAGCTCCACGGCTGCTTCTTCCACCGCTTCCTCTGCTGCGGCCTCTTCCGCAGCGGCTGACGGCCAGAAGTATACCGTTGGTATCTGCCAGCTGGTGGAGCACGCCGCTCTGGACGCTGCCACCCAGGGCTTTGAGGATGCCCTGACCGCACAGTTCGGCGAGAATGTCACCTTTGACTTCCAGAACGCCCAGAACGATTCCGCAACCTGCGCCACCATCGCCAACGGCTTTGTTTCCGCAGGCGTTGACCTGATCATGGCAAACGCTACCCCCGCCCTGCAGGCCGCACAGGCTGCCACCGACAGCATCCCCGTTCTGGGCACCTCCGTCACCGAGTACGGTGTTGCTCTGGGCCTGACCGATTTCGATGGCACCGTGGGCGGCAATGTCTCCGGCACCTCTGATCTGGCTCCGCTGGATCAGCAGGCGGATATGATCACCGAGTGGCTGCCCGAGGCCACCAAGGTGGGCCTGCTCTACTGCTCTGCCGAGGCAAACAGCCAGTATCAGGTGGACGAGGTCCAGAAGTACCTGGAGGCCAAGGGCGTTACCGCCACCCAGTACGCTTTCTCTGATTCCAACGATCTGGCCTCTGTCTGCCAGAAGGCTGCCGACGAGAACGACGCAGTGTATGTCCCCACCGACAACACCTGCGCTGCCAACACCGGCATCATCGACGGCATCTGCCGCCCGGCCAAGAAGCCCGTGTTCGCCGGTGAGGAGGGCATCTGCTCCGGCTGCGGCGTGGCGACCCTGTCCATCAGCTACTACGATCTGGGCTACACCACCGGTGAGATGGCTGCCAAGGTTCTGACCGGTGAGGCCGATATCTCCACCATGCCCGTTGAGTACACCAACGTGACCAAGAAGTACAACAAGACCATCTGCGATGACCTGGGCATGACCGTTCCCGAGGGTTACGAGGCCATTGAGGAATAACAAGCGCTCAGTCTGTTTGGCAGAAAGCTCCCCTGATAGGGGCGCAGAGTTCACGCTGCAGTAACGAAGAGACTTTACAATAAAATCAGCGGAGAAGAGCAAATTTTTGCTCTTCTCCGCTTTCCCGTACCAGAAAAAAGTGTAGTTACAGGAGGAAAACGTTTTGGATATTCTTGCAAGACTTGCCAACCTGCCCGGTGCCTTGCCCGGTGCCTGTGCACAGGGCCTCATCTGGGGCATCATGGCCATTGGTGTGTACCTGACCTACCGCATCCTGGATGTGGCTGACCTGACCGTAGACGGTTCCTTTGGCACCGGCGGCGCGGTCTGCGTTATGTGCCTGCTCTCCGGCATGAACGTCTGGGCAGCGCTTTTCATCGCCCTGCTGGCCGGCCTGGCCACCGGCCTTGTCACCGGCCTGCTCCACACCTTTATGGGCATCCCGGCCATTCTGGCTGGTATTCTGACCCAGCTGGCCCTCTACTCCATCAACCTGAAGATCATGGGCAAGGCCAACCAGTCCATCAACGTGGACAAGTACGACCTGCTCATCTCCCTGCGCTGGGTCAAGGAGCTTGCCCTGCACAACCCCATCATCATGGTCATTCTGGTCAGCGCCGTGGTCATCGGCGTGCTGTACTGGTTCTTTGGCACCGAGCTGGGCTGCGGCATCCGCGCCACCGGTTCCAACCCCGCCATGAGCCGTGCCCAGGGTATCAACACCAGCTTCAATGTGGTGCTGGGTCTGGCGGTCTCCAACGGTCTGGTGGCCCTGTCCGGCGCACTGCTGAGCCAGTATCAGGGCTTTGCTGATGTCAGCATGGGCCGTGGTGCCATTGTCATCGGTCTGGCCGCTGTCATCATCGGCGAGGCCCTGTTCAGCCGCATCTTCCACAACTTTGCCCTCAAGCTGGTGTCCGTCTCGCTGGGTGCCATCATCTACTACATCGTTATCCAGCTGGTGCTGACCCTCGGCTTTGACGCAAACCTGCTCAAGTTGTTGAGCGCCTCCGTGGTGGCCGTGTTCCTGGCCGTGCCCTATTGGAAGAGCAAGTACTTCGCAAAGCCCGCGGCAAAGAAGGCACAGAAGGAGGATGCAAAAAATGCTTGAGATCCAGAATGTTTCCAAGACCTTCAACGCCGGTACCGTCAACGAGAAAACGGCCCTGAATGGTCTGAACCTGAAATTGAACGAAGGTGATTTTGTCACCGTCATCGGCGGCAACGGTGCGGGCAAATCCACCATGCTGAACGCTGTGGCCGGTGTGTGGCCTGTGGACAGCGGCAAGATTATCATTGACGGCACCGACGTGACCAAACTGGGGGAGCACCAGCGCGCCGCCTACATCGGCCGCGTGTTCCAGGACCCCATGACCGGCACCGCTGCCACCATGCAGATCGAGGAGAACCTCGCTTTGGCCGCCCGGCGCGGCAAGCGGCGCGGCCTGAGGATCGGTATCACCAAGGCCGAACGGGAGCGCTACCGTGAACTGCTCAAGAGCCTGGACCTGGGCCTGGAGGATCGCCTGACCGCCCGCGTGGGCCTGCTGTCCGGCGGTCAGCGTCAGGCACTGACCCTGCTCATGGCTACCATGAACAAGCCCAAGCTCCTGCTGCTGGATGAGCATACCGCCGCTCTGGACCCCAAGACGGCGCTCAAGGTGCTGACCCTCTCGGCCAAGATTGTGGAGGAGAACCACCTGACCACCATGATGATCACCCACAACATGAAGGATGCCATCAAGTACGGCAACCGCCTGATTATGATGCACGAGGGCCACATCATCTATGATGTCTCCGGGGAAGAGAAGAAGAACCTGCATGTTTCCGACCTGCTGGCCAAGTTCCAGATCGCGTCCGGCGGCGAGTTCGCCAACGACCGCATGATCCTTTCCTGATGCATTTCTGATATGGAAAATCCCCTCCGGTGTGCGCGTACCGGAGGGGATCTTTGCATCTTGTGCACCTTTGCAGGGTGTGCTACACTGAGAGAAAGAGGAGGTGTCTCTCGTGCGAAAAATCATCCGGCGGGCAGCTGCTGTGCTGTTGTCTGCGGCTCTGCTGCTGACGGGAACGGCCTTGGCAGCAGCCCGGATTGACCCGGTAGAGGAACGGCTTGCTGCCATGTCTCTGCGGGAAAAGGTGGGGCAGCTGTTCGTGGTGCGGGTCGAGGCACTGGACCCCAGTGGACAGTCTGATAGCACAAGGCTGACCTGGGCAGAACGGCAGGGGCTGAAAAAGTATCCGGTGGGCGGCATTGTGGTGTTTCGGCAGAATGTGAAAAGCCCGGAGCAGTTGAAAAAGCTTCTGGCAGATTTTCAGGCAGTATCCGGGACCGGTCTGTTGACCGCCGTGGATGAGGAGGGCGGCAGCGTGGCCCGGTTGGCCAATGCTTCCGGCTTTGATCTGCCCCAATACCAGAGTGCCCAGGCAGTAGGTACAACAGGGGACCCGGCCAATGCCCGTGCCATGGGGCAGATCATCGGAGGCTACCTCAAAACCTACGGCCTGAATCTTGACTTTGCTCCAGTGGCAGATGTGAACACCAATCCGGCCAATACCGTGATCGGGAACCGAGCATTTTCGTCGGATCCGGCAGTGGCGGCACAGATGGTGGCCTCCGCTGTACAAGGGTTTCACGATGCGGGCATACTCTGCACACTCAAGCATTTCCCGGGCCACGGAGATACCGCAGAGGACAGCCACTACGGCACGGCCAGCAGCACCAAGACTTGGGCAGAGATGCGGGAAACGGAGCTGAAGCCTTTTGCGGCTGGAATCGCAGCTGGGGCCGACGTAGTAATGACCGCCCACATTACCACCCCCAATGCAACGCAGGACGGCCTGCCTGCGTCGCTCTCCTACACTATGCTGACCGAGCGTCTGCGGGGGGAGCTGGGCTTTACTGGGGTCATCTGCACCGATTCGCTTTCCATGCAAGCCATTCGTGACCACTATTCTGCAGCAGAAGCGGCTGTAACGGCGTTGAACGCCGGGGCAGATCTTCTGCTGATGCCGTCCGACCTGCCGGAAGCCTTTGACGGTGTACTGGAGGCTGTGCAGAATGGAACCATCAGCGAGGAACGCCTCAACGAGAGCGTCCGCCGCATCCTGATGCTGAAACAGAAAGCCGGGTTGGAGCTTGACACCCGCACCCCGCTGGAAAAGATGCTGGATGTGTTTCTGTAAGATTGAAGCATAATAAGAAGATCCCCTCCGGTGTGCGCGTACCGGAGGGGATCTTTGCGTATAAAGGAATGTTACCGCTTGATGTCGTAGTTCATGTTCATCAGGTTGCGGATGGAGCTGACATCGTCGGTGATGTTGGCATCGCCGTGGATGGTGTGCTTGATGGCGCTGCTTGCCACGGCAAAGTTGATCATGTCCATGGCGCGGTAGTCGTGGAGCATGGCGTAGATCAGGCCGCTGGCAAAGGCATCGCCGCCGCCCACGCGGTCCAGAATATTAAAGGTGTAGAGCTTGCTCTCAAAGGTGTGGCCGTCGTACCACATAAAGGCCTTGAGGCTGTTCTCGCTGCCGCTGTGGGCATAGCGCACATGGCGGGCAATGCACTTGAGGTTGGGATAGCGGGCAATGAAATGCTGGAAGATCTCGTCCTGCTGCTCATAGCTGGGCTGCAGGGGCACGCCGTCCTTCCAGTCGCCCTTGCTGTGATCGTTGTCGTCCTTCCACAGGTGGTAGGGCTCAATGCCCAGCAGAACGTCAACGTAAGGCAGGCACTCGGTGCAGAAATCGCGGGCTTCCTCCCAGCTCCACAGGGTAGAGCGGAAGTTGCCGTCAAAGCTGACGGTCAGGCCCTTCTTTTTGGCCACCTTGAGCATATCGATGATGAGGCCGCGGCAGTTGGGGCCCAGTGCCGGGGTAATGCCGCTCAGGTGCAGCCAGTCGTAGCCGTCCAGCAGAGCGTCCAGATCGACCTGAGAGAAGTCATACTCGGTAATGGCACTGTGCTTGCGGTCATAAATGACCTTGGAAGCGCGGATGCCGTAGCCGGTCTCCAGATAATAAGTACCCAGCCGGTTGGAGGGGGTCTCGTTGGGCTCGGTCAGGATCATGGGGGTGCAATGCACATCGTTGGAGCGCAGCCAGCGCACCGCGCTCTTGCCCAGGCTGTTGTTGGGCACTACGCTGAAGAAGGTGCTGTCCACACCCAGGTTGGCCAGGGCCAGTGCAATGTTGGCCTCGCTGCCGCCGTAGCTGGCTTCAAAGCTGGATGCCATGCGGATCTTTTCGTAGTTCGGCGGGGTCAGACGGAGCATGATCTCGCCGCAGGTGATAAATTTCTGGCCGTTGGGCTCGCTGCCGAGGATGGGATTGTAGTGTTCCATAACGCTCCTCCTAAAAAGTCGTTTCCGGGATCCATTTCATGTGAGAACACATTGTTGTATCCATTATACCGCACAGCGCACCGGATAGCAAGCAAATGCTGTTTCGGCCGAGAGAAAAAGAAAAAGAAATTTTGGTTGTTTTGACGAAAAAACCCCTCAGTCACCTGCGGTGACAGCCCCCCTAATAGTGGGGCCCTTGGCATTGCGTAAAGCCTTATGGTTTTGCCAAGGCCGCCCCTACTAGGGGCGGTGGCATCCCGCAGGGATGACGGTGGGGTTTACACCCCCGTCAGGTCAAAGCTGGGCGTATACTCTTCCTTTGCACTGCTCTTCTGTTGCATATAGCCAGAGCTGAGGCCCAGATCCATGGCGTAGTTGACCACCCGGCGGTATTCGTAGGTGGTGATGCGCCGCCCGATGCCGTGGTCTGCCGCCTGATAGAAGGGGGTGTACTGGCTCATCACGCTGGGCAGGAAGCACCCGGGATCGGCCTTGTTCCAAGCCGCCATCTGATCGAGCACGGCAAAGCTGTCGTCCACATGGCCAGGCAGGGCAAGGTGGCGCAGGATCACGCCCCGCTGCAGGATGCCCTCGCTGTCAAAAACAGGGTGCCCGGCCTGAGCCATCATGGCTTCAATGGCGGGCCTGGCCTGTGCAAAATAGTCCGGCGCGGCGGAAAGCTCTGCCGAAAGGGCAGGAGAAACATATTTCAGGTCGGCCAGCCAGATGTCGATGAAGCCGCGCCAGGCGTGCACGCTCTCCACGGTCTCGTATCCGCCGGTGTTGCAGACGATGGGCAGATGCAGCCCCTGTGCCCGGGCCAGGTCGAGGGCGGCGATGATCCAGGGCCGCCACTGCCCAGGCGTGACAAGGTTGATGTTGTGGGCTCCCTGCGCCTGCAGGTCCAGAAAGATCTCGGCCAGGCGCTCTACGGTGATCTCCCTGCCCAGCCCCTCGGCGCTGATGGGGTAGTTCTGGCAGAAGCAGCACTTGAGGGTGCAACCGGAGAAAAACACCGTGCCGCTGCCCCGGGTGCCACTGATGCAGGGCTCCTCCCAGAAGTGCAGGGCAGCGCGGGCCGCTTTCAGGGTGCGGCCCGCCCCGCAGAAGCCCGTCTGCCCGGCGGCCCGGTCGGCTTTGCACTGCCGGGGGCAGAGAGTGCAGGCTTCCGGCACGGCAACAGAAATGGTTTTGGGCATAATATCCAAGTCCTTTGCAAAAGATTTGACAGAATTACTCTTGTTTATTATACCATTTATGACATGGAATGTGGTATACTATGATAGAATATTATATATCATGCAAAAATACTACATATCAGACGGAGGATATCATGCGCACCGAAAACGAGGAGATCCGGGATCATTTGAAATATCTCTCCCTGCTGGCACGGGATTACCCCTCGCAGGCGGCCGCTGCCAGTGAGATCATCAGCACCCAGGCCCTGCTCAAGCTGCCCAAGGGCACCGAACATTTTATGAGCGACCTGCACGGTGAAAACGAGGCCTTTGTCCACATCCTGAACTCGGCTTCGGGTGTCATCCGGGAAAAGGTGGATATTGTGCTGGGGGAGAGTGTGCCGGAACAGACCCGTGCCGAGCTGGCAACGCTCATCTATTACCCCAACGAGAAGCTGCCCCAGCTCAAAGCCGAGTGTACGGATGAAGAAGCGCTTGACCACTGGTACACAGAGACCCTGCTTCAGCTCATTGATATCTGCCGGTTGGTGTCCTCCAAGCATACCCGGCAGCATGTGCGCTCCTGCCTGCCGTCCAGCTGCGGGTATATTCTGGATGAGCTGCTCCATGCCCACTTTGAGGACCACGACAAGGACCTTTATTATGGGCAGATCGTGGGCAGTATCATCGAAAATGGCCGCGCTGACCGGTTCATTGTCCGGCTGTGTGAGCTCATCAAGCGGCTGGCTGTGGACAAGCTGCACATCGTGGGTGACCTGTTTGACCGCGGCCCCCGGCCTGATATCATACTGGACCGGCTCATGCGCCACCACCATGTGGATATCCAGTGGGGCAACCATGACGTGGTCTGGATGGGTGCCGCCGCCGGAAGTCCCATCTGCGTCTGCACTGTGCTCAAAACGACACTGGCCTACCACAACCATGCCATGCTTGAGGACTGCTACGGCATCAACCTGCGGCATCTGCAGCGGATGGCCGAGCAGTTCTACGGAAATGACGACCTGACCCTCTGGATGCCCCACACCGATGCGGCGCGCGGCCCTTACACCGAGGGCATGCTCCACCGCTGTGCCGTGATGCACAAGGCCGTGACCATTCTGATGCTCAAGATGGAGTGCAAGGTCATCGACCGCAACCCGGATTTCAAGATGCAGGGTCGGGATTTCCTGCGGCACATCGATTGGAAAAAGGGAACAGTGACCCTGAACGGGCAGGCATACCCCCTGCGGGACACCAGCTTCCCCACCGTTGACCCGGCAGACCCCGCCGCCCTGAATGATGATGAGCGGCTGGTGCTCCGCAAGCTGGTGGAATCCTTCCGGCAGAGCGAGCGTTTGCAGCAGCATGTGGAATTTTTGTATGCCAAGGGCAGCGTTTACCACATCGAGAACGGCAACCTGCTCTACCACGGTGTGGTGCCCATGACCAAAAACGGCAGCTTTGCCGTGGAGCGGTTCGAGGGACACAACTACTCGGGCCGCGGCTTGATGGACTACTGTGACGAGCGGGCACGCCGCGGCTACTTTGCCCCCGAGGGCAGCGCGGCCCGGCGGAGCGGTCAGGACTTTTTGTGGTATCTGTGGTGCGGCAAGCTGTCGCCGTTGTTCGGCCGCAGCGCCATGACCACCTTTGAGCGGCTGTATATTGCCGACCCCGCCACCCATGAGGAAGTCAAGGACCCCTATTATACATGGTACAATGAAGAGGCCGCCTGCCGCCGTATCCTGGCGGAATTCGGTCTGCCCGGCACCAGCCACATCGTCAACGGCCATGTGCCGGTGCGGGAGAAGAGCGGAGAGAGCCCCATCAAGGGCGGGGGCCGTCTGGTCGTCATTGACGGCGGGTTCTGCCGCGCCTACCATGAAAAGACCGGCATTGCAGGGTATACGCTGGTGTACTCCAGCCGCACCATGTCCCTGCGGACCCATCAGCCCTTTGTCAGTGCCGAAAAGGCCGTGAACGAAAACATTGACATCGTGTCGCAGAAGAACATTCTGGAAACGGAGAACCACCGCATTCTGGTGGAAGAGACGGACGAGGGCGAGAACCTGCGGGAGCGGGTACACGACCTGAAGCAGCTGGTCAAGGCCTATCAGCTGGGCTGGATCAAGGAGACCTGCAGTGAGGATTGTGTTTGGTAAGGGGCGCTGATTGTAAAATTTTTGAAATAAGAAACAAAAATGTCGAATATCTCCGCAGATTCTGGGCAAAACAGAAAATAATCCGGCAGGGGAAAAGGGGGCTTTGCTTTTTGCCCGAAGTTGTGTATAATAAGATAGTTGTATCGTGAGGGTGTGTGCCCAGCGGTGCGCGGAGAGATCAAGCAAGAACCCTGAGTGGCCCTGCCGCTGGCGGGCCTGCGACAAGGAGATTATAAAATTGGAAAAGTTTGTTATTACGGGCGGCAAGCCCCTGCATGGCGAAGTTACCATTTCCGGTGCAAAAAATGCGGCTGTGGGCATTCTGCCTGCCACCATTCTGGCGGCAGATGTCTGTGTGATCGAAAACCTGCCGGACATCAGTGATGTGGCAGTCAGCCTGAAGATCCTGAGCACCCTGGGTGCCAGCATCAAGATGCTGAACCGCAATACCTACGAGATCGACACCACCCACCTGAACAGCACCAACGTCCCGGACGATCTGTCCCGCCAGATGCGTGCCAGCTACTACTTCCTGGGTGCACTGCTCTCCCGCTTTGGCAAGGCACAGGTGGCCATGCCCGGCGGCTGCAATCTGGGCCCCCGCCCTATCGACCAGCACCTCAAGGTGTTCAGCGCACTGGGTGCAGAGGACAGCGTGGACTACGGCATGATCACTGTGCGTGCCAAGGAACTGAACGGTGCCCATATCTTCTTTGATAAGGTCAGCGTGGGCGCTACCATGAACGGTATGCTCTCCGCTGTGATGGCACAGGGCCAGACCATTCTGGAAAACTGCGCCAAGGAGCCCCATGTCGTTGATCTGGCAAACTTCCTGAATATGTGCGGCGCGGATGTGCGCGGTGCCGGCACCGATGTGATCAAGGTGCGCGGCGTGGAAAAGATGCACGGCTGCACTTACAGCATCATCCCTGACCAGATCGAGGCGGGCAGCTACATGGTTGCCGCTGCTGCCACCGGCGGCGACGTTCTGATCAAAAATGTCACCCCCAAGCATCTGGAACCCATCACGGCAAAGCTCCGCCGTGCTGGTGTGGATGTGGAGGAATTCGATGATTCCGTCCGCGTCTCCCGCAAGGGCGATATCCTGCCGCTGAAGATCAACACCATGCCTCACCCGGGCTTCCCCACCGATATGCAGCCCCTGATGGGTGTGCTGCTCAGCGTGGCAAAGGGTACCTCCACCATCACCGAGAGCGTGTGGGACAACCGCTTCCGCTATGTGGACGAGCTGCGCAAGATGGGCGCAGTGGTGCAGGTGGACGGTCAGGTTGCCGTGTTTGAGGGTGTGGACAAGCTGAACCCTGCCCCCCTGCGTGCTTCTGACCTGCGTGCCGGTGCGGCCATGGTCGTGGCTGCTCTGATGGCAGATGGCACCAGCGAGATCGAGGAGATCGGCCACATTGAGCGCGGCTACGAGAACATCGTGGAAAAGCTGCGCGGCCTGGGCGCTGAGATCAGCAAGGTGGAGCGGATGCCTGCCGCACTGGAATCAGCAATGTGATCATTCAGAACCTCTCAGTCTGTTTTGCAGAAGTTCCCCTGACAGGGAGCTTTTGTGAAGCCATGACGGAGAGGTTCGTTTCTTGAGGTTTGAAATGTCTGAATTCATCTCGTTATACTCTGGTTCCTCCGGCAACTGCAGCGTGGTGCGCACGGGGGAGAAGTACATCATCATCGATATGGGAAAGGGCGTGCGCACCACCTCGGCGGCGCTCAAGGAGCTGGGCCTGAACATCAGCGATTGTGCGGGCATTCTGGTCACCCATGAGCACTCTGACCACGTCAAGGGGCTGGCCACCTTCCTCAAAAAGAATCCGCTGCCGGTATACGGCGCAGACGATACGCTGGATTTTCTGGATGCAAACGGCATCGTGCCCGCCAGCTGTGAGCTGCGCACCCTGTCCGGCGGGGAAGAGGATGTGGGAGATTTCGGCGTGACGATGTTCCCCACCAGCCACGACGTGCCCTGCGTGGGCTACCGCATCCACACCCCGGACAACAAGACCATGACCATTGCCACCGACCTGGGTGTCCTGACCCCGCCGGTGCATCAGGCCCTGAGCGGCTGTGACCTGGTGGCATTGGAAAGCAACTACGACCTCCACATGCTCCGCAGCGGGCGGTATCCTTACTACCTGCGCTCCCGCATCGAGTCCAACCGGGGCCACCTCTCCAACGATGAGTGCTCGGCAAAGCTGCTGGAGCTGATCCAGGAGGGATGCAAGAAGTTTGCCCTCTGCCATCTCTCGCAGGAGAACAACACCCCGGCGCTTGCTTTGCAGACCATGTTCAACACCCTGGGTGCGGCAGGTGTCGTGCCGGAAAAGGACTGCATCGTGCAGGCCCAGCGCCGCAATGAGATCAGCCCAACGCTTACATTTTAAGAAAAAATGACCCTCTCCATCATTGCTTTACAAAGCATGACGGAGAGGGCTATTTTTATTGTTATCATGCCAGATCCGGCAGGATATCGGGCCAGAGGGCCTGCTCCTGCCGCAGGTCGGTAAAAACGCAGTCCAGATAGATCTTGTTCACAGCCGAGATGATGGTGCTGCGCAGGAGCTTGCGTGCATCATCAACATCCGGCTCCAGCTCGGAAAAGCTTTTGGTCAGGCCGAACACATAGGGCAGGTAGTTCTCCAGCTCATCGCAAAAGGTATCATACGCCTGCGCGGAGGTATAATGCGCCTGCTGCATCTTGAACAGACTGTCGATGTTTTCCATGGACAGGACATTTTTAGAAACCACGATGTAGATCAGGCAGGCCAGCTGATCCCGGGTATACTTCTTTTTGATGGGGTGGCTGATGATCCCTTTCTTAACGTAGTTGCTCACCATGGAAGCGGTGAGCTCCACCCCCTGAAATGTGCGGAAACACCCGTTGACAAACTGTACACTCTGATCCAGATAAAGCCCTACGGTGGGGAGTTCTGCATACCGGGGCAGGGCAAACCCTGCGGCGCAGGCCGCAACGCGGCGGTTTGATTCTAATTTCATGCGGACAGTATACCATGTTTTGGAAATATGGTCAACAGGAAATTAAAAACTTTTGAAATAATTCAAGAAAACAGTTGACAGGTTTTTGAAAAACTGATATAGTGATTCAAACAACAGGAAAAACTGCGGCATCCTCTGCCGCCGGAATGGAGATAAATGCTTATGAACACCAAGATCGTTGTGGATTCCTCCGCCAGCCTGTACACCTTGCAGGGCGTGGATTTTGAATGCGTTCCCCTGAAGATCATCACCGACGATGCCGAATATCTGGACAACGGCACAATGGATGCCTTGGGCATGGCCCAGACCCTGCGCACCTATAAGGGCAAGACCTCGACCTCCTGCCCCAACGTCAGCGATTGGTTGGCCGCCTACGAGGGAGCCGACGAGGTGTATGCCATCACCATCACGGGCACTCTGTCCGGCAGCTAC
The DNA here is from genome assembly GCF_023347315.1 of Faecalibacterium sp. I2-3-92. GTDB lineage: Bacteria > Bacillota > Clostridia > Oscillospirales > Ruminococcaceae > Faecalibacterium > Faecalibacterium duncaniae. The sequence continues at coordinate 1,705,357 of NZ_CP094470.1, read as the reverse complement.
AATGCCGCCCAGCTGGCCGCCGAGGAATACCAGCAGGAGAATCCCGGCAAGCGGGTGTTCGTGCTGGACAGCCTTTCCACCGGCCCGGAGCAGCGCCTGTTGGCCGAGCATCTGCGGGATCTGCTGGCTGAGGGCAAGGAGTTTGACGAGATCTGTGAAGAGATGCTCCGTTACCACAAGCACACCCATCTGCTCTTCTCGCTGGAGTCGCTGGCCAATCTGGCCCGCAATGGCCGTGTGAAGCCTGCCGTTGCTGCTGTGGCGCGGATGCTGGGCATCCGGGTCATCGGACAGGCAAGTGAGGCCGGAGAGCTGGATGTTCTCTGCAAGACCCGTGGCGAGCATGGTGCGCTGGAACGTATTGTGCTGGAACTCAAAGAGCACGGCTACACCAACGGCAGGCTCCATATCTCTCACTGCGGCAATCCCGCCGCTGCCGAGCGCCTGAAGCACATGGTAAAGGCTGTGTTTGATGGAGCAAAGGTGGACATCAGCGAATGCGGCGGTCTGTGCAGCTATTATGCAGAGCTGGGCGGCCTGCTGGTTGGTTATGAGGACGCGGAAGCATAAGCGGACGGCCCTCGGAAAAATTCTGCCCACGATTGAATAGGCGCTCATAGCGGGGGAAGCCGTTGTGGGCGCTTTTTTATTTGCAAAATCTTCCGCTCTGCGCTATACTAACAGCATCAAAAATCGCCGTGGGCGGCAGGGGAGGGATACCACATGTTCAGATTGCCTATCGTCAAGTTTTTTAACCGCATCTTCAACCGTGTCACGATCACGGTGGTGCTGGTGGCTTTACAGGTGCTCTGGCTGCTCTGGGCGTTCTGGTCGTTCACGGCGGGGCGGGTCTGGCTGAACGGTGCCCTGAAGGCGCTGAGCATCCTGATCGTGTTGTATCTGGTGCGCAAGGATGAAAACAGTGCCTATAAGATCGGCTGGATCGTTCTGATCGGCCTTCTGCCCCTGCTGGGCGGCGCGCTTTATCTGGCTTTTGGCAACAAGGCCCCCGCCAAGTATCTGCGGGAGCGGATGCAGAAGGTGGAACAGGCCCATCAGACCGAGCTTGCCCAGCCCGAGGGCCAGACCGATGCGCTGGATATCTCCAGCCGGAACCTGAGCCGCTACGTGGCAAAGTTCGGACCATATCCGGCCTGGAGGGATACCGCTGCTCACTACTTTTCCTGCGGGGAGGAGATGTATCCCCAGCTGCTGGCGGATCTGGACAAGGCGGAAAAATTTATCTTTCTGGAATTTTTTATCCTCCGTTCCGGCAAAATGTGGGACGGTGTGGAGCAGATCCTCCGCCGCAAGGCCGCTCAGGGCGTGGATGTGCGGCTGATCTACGATGATTTTGGCAGCCTGCTGGGCCTGCCCAGTGATTTTGTCATCCGCATGGAGAAGGCGCATATCCGCTGCATCCCTTTCAACCCGGTGGTGCCGCTGGTCTCGCTGGTGATGAACCACCGCGACCACCGCAAGATCGTGGTGGTTGACGGCAATGTGGCCTACACCGGCGGCGTGAATCTGGCGGATGAGTATATCAATGCCGAGCAGCGCTTTGGCTACTGGAAGGATGCGGCCATCCGGCTGGAGGGTGCCGCTGTCTGGAACTTTACCGTGATGTTCCTCAATGTATGGAACGCCTTCCGCCCGCAGGAGACCGATTACACCGCCTTTGCGCCCACCCGCCTGCCCGCAGTGCAGGATGGCGTGGTGCAGCCCTACGCGGACAGCCCGCTGGATGAGGAACCGCTGGCCGAGACGGTCTATCTGGACATCCTCTCTCAGGCCCAGAGATATGTTTATATCTACACGCCCTACCTGGCCGTGGGCGAAGAGATGCTGGATGCTCTGAAAAGTGCGGCCAAGCGCGGGGTGGACGTGCGGCTCATCCTGCCCGGGATCCCGGATAAGAAGCTGGTGTTCCGGCTCAGCCGTTCCTACTATCTGCCCCTGCTCAGGGCGGGTGTGCGCATTTATGAATTCACGCCCGGTTTCCTCCACGCCAAGTGCTATGTCAGCGATGACCGCGTGGCCGTGGTGGGCAGCATCAATATGGATTACCGGAGCTTGTTTCTCCACTTTGAGTGCGGAACACTGCTCTTCCATAACAGCCAGATCGCCGCTCTGCGGAAGGATGTGGAGCGCACCCTGCCGCAGTGCCGGGAGATCATGCGCTCCGACTGCCGCACCAATCTGCCGGGCACAGCACTGGACAGCGTGCTGCGGCTGCTGAGCCCGTTGATGTGAACGGCTGCGCGCAGCACGCGGGGAGCTTTTCCACGCAAGTGAAACGGGCCATTCCATCGCCCGCCCGATTGCCTGCGGCAACAGGGTCCCACCCCAGCGGACACTTGCTTTGGAAAACTCCCGTCGGCTGCGTAATCTTACGCTCTTCTGGACATACTATGGGGCAAAGGCCCAACGGGCCGTGTGGAAAGGGAGCGTATCTATGAATCAGAACCATCGGGCTCTTTGGAGCTGTGCCATGGCGGCGGCGCTGCTGCTGACCGCCTGTGGCAAAACGAACGCCGGGTCGGGCAGCTCCGGCAGCATGAGCGGAAGCAGCGGCACATCCTCCGCACAGACCCAGACAGCGGCATGGAAAACCGGTCTGGGTGTGGTGACAGAGGCTACCGATCAGGACAGGGCAGGGAAAATTGAACTGGCAGCGGCCGCTGTCCTGCTGGATGGCGAGGGGAAACTGGAGAGTGTTCTGCTGGACGAGCTGGAAGTGTCTGTTTCGGCGGACAGCACCGGCCATGTGACCCTGCCCACCGACTGGCGCACCAAGCGGCAGAAGGGGGACGATTACCCGCTGGCCGAGGTCTCTTCCTTGAAAAAGGGATGGGCGGAACATGTGGATGCCTTTGCCAGTTACCTGATCGGCATGACCCCGGAACAGGTCTCCATGCTCAAAGTGGATAAGGATGGCAAGCCCACGGATGCCGACCTGCTGAGCGGTTGCACCATTGCAGTGGACCGTTACCGGGATGCCGTGACCCGGGCCTGCGCCAATGCCAGGGCACTGGGTGCCGCCAAGGGCGACAGGGCCGCGCTGGGCATCGAAGCGGTGAACGGGACTTCGGACATTACCGCCACCGATGACAAGGATGTGAATGCGCAGGTGGATGTGAGCATCGTGGCACTGACCACCGATGCGGACCGCCGTGTGACCAGTGCCATTGCGGATATGGCCGAGCCGGCCCTGACGGTAGTGTCGGACGGCGGTGTGACAGCTCCGGACCTCGTCAAGACCAAGCTGGAGCTGGGTGAGGACTACGGGATGCGCGGCGCATCGGCGCTGGGCAAGGAGTGGTATGAGCACAGCGAGGGCTTCTGTGATGCCCTCAAGGGCAAGACCCGCACCGAGATCGCCGGGCTTTCCGGCGGCGATGCCGACCTGAAGGCTCTGTGTACCATTGATATCACCGATCTGCAAAAGGCGGCGCTGGATGCCCTGAGCTGAGGAGGAAACCCTTTTCGGTCTCGCAATCGCGCACCGGCTCTCCCGGATAGGGGGGCGGTGGCATTCCGCTGCGTTTTCAGAGAGAAACCCTCTCGCCGCGTCTGGCAGCTGCCGACGCGGCGTTTTTGTTTTGTCAAAATGACCGCTTTGCCGTGGTAAAGCGGTAAAGATTTGAGCAAACTGCGAAAAATCGGTTTTCCCCCTTGCCAAATGGCAGAAAACGCGCTATTCTATAACCACAGTTTAGCAATTTATCATGGTAAAGCAATAAAACGAAGCTGCTTGCCACTGAGGGAGGAACCGTATATGAAACGTCTTGTATCCGCATTTCTGGCCGGTGCCATGGCACTGAGCCTTGCCGCCTGCGGCGGTGCCGCTTCCACTTCCACTGCCGCATCTGCTTCGGCCTCTGCTTCCGGCAGTGCTGCCGCTTCCCAGGCTGCAGGCAGCGATCTGGATTACATCAAGGGCAAGGGCAAGCTGGTCATTGGCTACACTGTTTACGAGCCCATGAACTACACCGATGCCGATGGCAACTTCACCGGTTTTGATACCGAGCTGGCCACTGCTGTCTGCGAAAAGCTGGGCGTGGAGCCGGAGTTTGTGGAGATCAACTGGGATACCAAGGTCGTGGAGCTGGATGCCAAGAGCATCGACTGCATCTGGAACGGCATGACCCTGACCGATGATATCATGCAGAACACCGCTACCACCAAGGCTTATGCAAAGAATGCACAGGTGGTCGTTGTGAAAGATGGCACCGATTATACCTCTACCGCTGATCTGGTGGGTAAGACCGTGGTCGCCGAGGCTGGTTCCGCCGGTGAGGCTGCCATTGAGGGAGACGAGAACCTGGCACAGGCTGATTACGTTTCCAAGAGCGTTCAGACCGACTGCCTGATGGAAGTTGCCGCAGGCACTGCCGATGCCGCTGTACTTGACCTGACCCTGGCCAATGCCATGATCGGTGAGGGCACTGACTATGCCGACCTGAAGATCGTGGACGAGCTGAACGCCGAGGAGTACGGCGTGGCATTCCGCAAGGGCAGTGATGCTGCCGCCGCTGTGGATGAGGCCTTTGATGCACTGAAGGCCGATGGCACTTTGCAGGCACTGGCCGATAAGTACGATCTGGCACTGGCTGACTGAATTTGTTGAACAACTCCTTCCGTCATCGCTATGCGATGCAACCTCCCTCGGTGAGGGAGGCTTTTTGTTGCCGATGCGTGAAAGGCTCCCGAGCAGAGGGGACTTTCACCGGCGGTGATGGAAGGGAAATATGGATTCTGAATAAAAAAGGTGTGTTTTTGTGTCTGTGATTCTTATGCGCCTGTCCGGCGCGTTCCTGCTCAATTGTGAGCTCTTTGCCCTGACACTGCTGTTTGCACTGCCGCTGGGGCTGGTGGTCTCGTTTGGCTCCATGAGCCGCTGCAAGCCGCTGGCCGAGCTGGTCAAGACCTTTGTCTGGATCATCCGCGGTACCCCGCTGATGCTGCAGATCATTGTGATCTATCTGGGCCCCGGCCTGCTGGGCATGAACAACCCCTGGCCCTCCGGCTCCGGCGGACGGATGGTGGCGGCGGTGGTGGCTTTTGCCATCAACTATGCCTGCTATTTTTCTGAGATCTACCGCGGCGGCATTGAAGCAGTGCCCAAGGGGCAGACTGAGGCCGGGCAGGTGCTTGGCATGACCAAAACACAGATCTTTTTCAAGGTGACCCTGCTTCAGGTCGTCAAGCGCATCCTGCCCCCCATGGGCAACGAGATCATCACGCTGGTCAAGGATACCTCGCTGGCAAACACCATTGCCAACAAGGAAATCATTATGATGGCCAAGGAGTACAGCGCAAAGGGCCTGATCTGGCCGCTGTTCTCCACCGCGCTCTTCTTCCTGGTGTTTGTGGGCGCACTGACCATCCTGTTCAACTGGGCTGAAAAAAAGCTCGATTATTTCCGCTGCTAAGGAGGCAGATAGATTATGGCGTTGCTCGAAGCTTCCGGTATCGGGAAAAATTTTGGCGAGACCCATGTGTTGAAGGACATCTCCCTGGATCTGGAGCAGGGGGAAGCGCTGGCGATCATCGGCTCGTCCGGTTCCGGCAAAACGACTCTGCTGCGCTGCCTGAACTTTCTGGAACGGCCTGACACGGGTGTGATCAAGGTGAACGGCGAGACCATGTGGGATGCCGCCGACCCTGCCACCCAGAAGGAAAGCGAGATCCGTAAAAAGCGGCTCCATTTCGGTCTGGTGTTCCAGAACTTCAACCTGTTCCCGCAGTACACGGCTTTACAGAATGTGATGCTGGCAGGAGAACTGCTGGCAAAGGAACGCCCGGAATATCAGGCAAACAAAAAGGCCATCCACGCGGAGCTGGAACAGCAGGCGAGAGAACTGCTGGCGCAGATGGGCCTTTCGGAGCGGGCCGGCCACTACCCGCATCAGCTCTCCGGCGGCCAGCAGCAGCGTGTGGCCATTGCCCGCGCGCTGGCGCTTCACCCGGATATCCTCTGCTTTGATGAGCCCACCAGCGCCCTTGACCCGGAGCTGACCGGCGAGGTGCTGAAGGTCCTGCGCGACCTTGCCGACCGCAAGACCACGATGATCATTGTCACCCATGAGATGCACTTTGCCCGCGATGTGGCCGACCGCATCCTGTTCATGGATGGCGGCGTGGTCGTGGAGGAGGGCCCGGCCAAACAGCTCATCGACCACCCCCAGGAAGAGCGTACCAGACAGTTCCTCGCACATTATTCAGAATGACCCGCCCCGCCCCGGAATGCAGAGATGCGCGCCGGGGCGGTTTTATCTCTTGCACTCTGTGGGTGTTTTTTGGTATACTGATAAAAACAGGGGGGCGGAAAAATGACAGTAGCACGGAAACGAGCACTTGCAAACGCAGTTGCATCGGCCCGGATGGAGGGGCTGGAGATCTCAGAGCAGGAAAAGAGAGACTGCCTGCGCTATCTGGATGGAAAAATCGACACTGCGACCCTTGTAAGAGAAGCATTGAAACGTCAGAAAAAGCAGGAGCTGTCCCGGAGGTGACGAATGCCTTATACCATCGAAGCGGCTCAGGACGGCTGCTATCCGGGAACGACAGTCCTGGTCAATAAATTTGATCTGCATACGCAAAAAGAGCTGAATGCAGTAGAATCGGTTCTGGTTACGGCCAAAACGATACAATGGTCAGAGAACCCCCGATGTGCAGCATTTGATTTTGAGCACTATAAAGCAATCCATCGACATTTATTCGGTGAGTTGTATGATTGGGCGGGACAGGTACGGATGGTCAACCTGTCCAAAAAAGGAACGCAGTTCTGCCCGGTGGAGGAAATCCCACGGGTGAGTGCGGCAATTTTTAAGCGTCTTGCGCAGAATAATCTTCTTTGTGGGCTTGCAAGAAATGATTTTATCGCTGCATTGGTGGATCTTTATCAACGAACCAACGAGCTGCACCCATTTCGGGAGGGCAATGGGCGGACACAGCGCGTCTTTTTGTCACAGTTAGCAGAAAATGCGGGGTATGATTTGGATTTCACTGCGGTAGATCCGGACGAATTGATGATCGCAACGATTTATGCGGCGCAGGGAATCGAAGCGCCGCTGCAACAGGCATTTGAGAAAATCGTCCAAAATGTGGAATGACCCGAACCGCCCCGGAATGCAGAGATGCACGCCGGGGCGGTTTTGCTGTACAGAGCAGGTTTGGGCTGCTCAGGACGAATATGGTGTGTCGGCTGCTATGGACATCACGGAGGATGATACGCCGCTGAGCATTCCGGATGAGGAGACCCCGCCTTCGGACAATGCCGGAACGGGTTTCTGGAGCATTCTGTTCCAGCTGCTGAAGCATCTGGCCGGGAAGCACTGAAAAATTTGAAAAAACCTCTTGAAAAATCATCGCAACCTGATATAATACCCACATGAACAAAAACGTCCTGTCCATTGCGCGGCAGGGCGTTTTTGTCGGAAAAAATTCGTGTGATAAGGTCTGTGATGCTTTCCCAAGGAGGAACGTGCGTATGACGAAAGATATGACGCAGGGCAGCCCGCTCAAGCTGATCCTTGCCTTTGCGGTGCCGCTGATGCTGGGCAGCCTGTTCCAGCAGTTCTATAATCTGGCGGATACCATCATCGTGGGCCGCTTTGTGGGCGTGGAAGCCCTGGCGGCAGTCGGCAGTGTGGGTGGTCTGAACTATCTGGTGCTGGGCTTTGTCAACGGCATTGCCTGCGGCTTCTCCATCCCCATCTCATGGACATTCGGTGCGAAAGACTATGTGGAGATGCGCCGCTACACCGCCAATGCCGTCTGGCTGAGTGTCTTTTTTGCTGCAGTGCTTACCGTGGTCACAGTGGCTATGACCCGTTCCATTCTGGTCTGGACCAATACCCCGGACAACATCATTGATCTGGCGGACATCTACATCCGCACCATCTTTATCGGCATCCCCTTCACCCTGCTGTATAACATGACCAGCGCCCTGATGCGCGCTTTGGGCGACAGCAAGCGGCCCCTGTACTTCCTGCTGGTGGCAAGCTTTCTGAACATCGGGCTGGATCTGCTCTGTATCATCGTCTTCAAGATGGGCGTGTTCGGTGCGGCGTTCGCCACCGTGTTCAGCCAGGCAGTGGCCGGTCTGGGCAGCCTGTGGTACATCCTCAAGCATTATAATGAGCTGCGCTGGAACAAAGAAGAAAGCCACCTGAGCAGACAGCACTGTGTCAAGCTGTGCGGCATGGGCATCCCCATGGGTCTGCAGTGCAGCATCACGGCCATCGGTTCCGTTGTGCTGCAGGGTGCAGTCAATGGTCTGGGCAGTGACATCGTGGCAGCACAGACTGCAGGCGGCAAGGCGGCACAGTTCCTGTCCGTCCCGCTGGAGAGTATTGGCACGGCTATGACCACCTACGCCAGCCAGAACATGGGTGCCCACGACCTGAACCGTGTGAACAAGGGCGTGAACACTGCCCTGGGCATCGGCTGTGTGTACAGTGTGGCATCCTTCCTGATCCTGCGCGTGCTGGATAAGGCGTTGATCGGCCTGTTCCTTGAGAGCAGCCAGACCGAGATCATGGCCAACGCCCAGAGCTTCATCTTCTGGAACAGCGTGTTCTATATCCCGCTGGCGGTCCTTATCATTTACCGCTACACCATTCAGGGTCTGGGTTATTCCAGCCTGGCCATGTTTGCCGGTGTGGCAGAGATGATCGCCCGTGCTCTGGTGGGCTTCCTGTTCGTGCCGCTGTGGGGCTATTTTGCCGCCTGCATTGCAAACCCGGTGGCCTGGTTCTTTGCCTGCTTCTTCCTGATCCCGGCGTATATCGTTGTGTTCCGGAAGCTGAAACAGGAAAAAGCAAGACCGCACGCAAACCTGTAAAAATTGAGCCGCTCTTTTGCGAAACCGCAGAAGGGCGGCTCTTTTGTTGCCTAGTAGGGGAGGCCTTGGCGAAGAGGGAAAGCCTCATGCAACGCCAAAGCTGAGAGGCTGTATAGAGCAGGGCCTGCCCAATTCCTTTACAAATAACACCAAAACGATTATACTATAAATAATTATGTCACAAGGGGGTGAGGAGCATGGAGCTTGAACAGATCGAGGGAACGGTGGAGGACATTATCTACGAGAACCCGGACAACGGCTACACGGTGTTTGAAATTTCCGGCGGCGGCACGGTCACCGTGGTGTGCGGGATCGTGGGCGAGCTCCATGCGGGCGAGAGCGTGGTCTGCCGCGGTAAATATGAGAACCACGCCACCTATGGCCGCCAGTTCCACGCCCAGGAGTGCGAGACCGATATGCCGAAGGATCTGGAAGCGGTATACGCCTTCCTTGCCAGCGGCTCCCTGCCTTATATCGGGGCGCGCACGGCCAATAAGATCATCGATAAATTCGGCGCGGCGGCGCTGGAGGTGATCGCCAACGACCCCGCCCAGCTCACCCTGATCCCCGGCATCTCGGCGGACAAAGCTGACCGCATCCAGCAGGAGTTCAAGCGGATGTTCGGAATGCGGGAACTGATCGCCTATCTGGCCCAGTTCGAGATCAGCCCCCGCCGCGCCATGGAGGTGTTTCGCGTCTTTGGCCCCAGTGCCATGCAGGCCATCTCTCAGAACCCTTATCTGCTCTGTGGGGAACCCCTGCAGCTGGATTTCCGCCATGCGGACAGCATTGCACAGTATTACCACATGGAAGGGGACTGCACCCAGCGGCTGGAAGCAGCGCTTCTGCGCACCCTGCGCCACAACGCGGGCAACGGTCACACCTGCCTGCCCCGTGCGCAGCTGCTGGACACGGCATCCCACTTCATCCAGCAGCCGCCCGAAAAGCTGGCCCGTGCGCTGGACCACTGCATTGAGACCGGGCAGCTTGGCGTAAAGATGCTGGAGGCGGCGCCGTATATCTATCTGCCTGACCTGCTGGAAGCAGAACAGGCCATTGCCGACCGGCTGGCCCTGCTGGCGAAGCGGGAAAAGCAGACGGTGCGGGACCTTGATAAAAACATTCAGGTGCTGGAGCTGACCCAGGGCTTTGCCTATGCGCCCCTGCAGCGGGAAGCCATCCGCAAGGCCATGACCGAAAACTGCCTTGTGCTGACCGGCGGCCCCGGCACCGGTAAGACCACTACGGTCAACGCCATCCTGCAGTTGCTGGAACATCAGGCAGACCGGGTGGCGCTTTGTGCTCCCACGGGCCGTGCGGCCAAACGGCTGAGTGAACTGACCGGCCGCAAGGCCTCTACCATCCACCGCCTGCTGGAGGTGGACTACTCCGGCGGCGTGGTCAGCTTTATCCACAATGACAAGAACCTGCTCAAATGCGATGTGGTCATTCTGGATGAGATGAGTATGGTGGATGTGAAGCTGTTTCAGGCGCTCATTGCAGCCCTGCGGTACAGCTGCCGCATTATTATGGTGGGCGATGCCGACCAGCTGCCCAGCGTGGGGCCCGGCAACATTCTGGGTGAGGTCATCCGCTCCGGGCTGGTGCCCACCGTCTGCCTGAACGAGATCTTCCGGCAGGCTAAACGCAGCCTTATTGTGGAGAACGCCCACCACATCATCAGCAGTGAGCCGCTGCAGAAGGGCGGTAAGACAGACGATTTCTTCTTTCTGGAATCGGACGGCGATGCGGCACAGAAACTGGTGTGCGATCTTGTTACCACCCGTCTGCCCCGGAGCTATGGGTTTGACCCTGTCCGGGATATTCAGGTGCTCTGCCCCACCAAGCTGGGACCCACCGGCACCCAGGCGCTGAATGTGGAGCTGCAGAACCTGCTCAACCCGGAGCAGAAGGGCAAACCCCAGCTCCAGAGCGCCTCCCGGGTGTTCCGGGTGGGCGATAAGGTGATGCAGGTGCGGAACAACTACGAGATCGTCTGGAACCGCATTGGCGGGGAGCAGGGCGTGGGAGCCTATAACGGTGATATCGGCATTGTGGAATCCATCAACATGCGCGACCGCTCCATGGTGGTGCGGATGGATGACCGCCGCCTGCTCTACCCGGCGGAAAACCTGAACGAGCTGGAGATCGCCTACGCCATCACGGTGCACAAGAGCCAGGGCAGCGAGTTCCCGGCGGTGGTGCTGCCGGTGGCGCAGGTGCCGCCAAGGCTCTGCTACCGCAACCTCTTCTACACCGGCGTGACCCGCGCCCGCAAATTGTGCATCGTGGCCGGGCGGCGGGATGTGGTGAACCGGATGATGTCCAATGTCCGGCAGAACCTGCGGTACAGCGGCCTGTGCGAATTGCTGAAAGAGAATCTGCCACCGGAACAGATGGCGGCAGAATAACCTCTCAGGCGCTTTGCGCCAGCTCCCCTAATAGGGGAGCCAGGCTGCTGACTTGCCTCTCCTACTAGGAGAGGTTTGGTCTATACTTTTTTACTGGCTTATGCTACAATATAAATTGATTTGATTTCCCGCCCGAACGGGCATTTACGATAGAAAACAGGGGAGCAGAGAAAGGAACGTTTCATTATGGCACAGAATGACATCGGCATCGATCTGGGCACAACGACCATTATCATTGCACAGGCAGGGCAGGGGGTCGTGCTCAACCAGCCCAGCGTGGTGGCAATGGATACCCGCAAGAACTCCGTGCTGGAGGTGGGCGACAAGGCCCTGGCCATGGTAGGCCGCACCCCCAACTATATTTCCGCCATTTTCCCGCTGAAGGACGGTGTCATCAGCGACCACACCATGACCCGGGAGCTGATCTGCCGGTTTGTGAATCAGGTGTACAGCTCCCACATGGTCAAGCCCCGGGTGGCTGTCTGCGTGCCCGCTGCCATCACCGGCATTGAGAGCGATGCCGTGGTGGAGGCTGTGATGGCCGCCGGTGCCCGTCAGGTCTACCTGATCGATGAGCCCATTGCCGCTGCACTGGGTTCCGGCATCGACATCACCCAGCCCGATGGCCGGATGATCATTGATATCGGCGGCGGCACCACCGATATCGCTGTCCTGTCTCTGGGTGGCAAGGTCAAGGCCACCAGTGTCCGCGTAGCGGGCAACCACTATGATGACGAGATCCTGAAGCATGTCCGCAACAAGTTCAGCATTGCCATCGGCCAGCGTACCGCAGAACAGCTGAAAAAGAACGTCGCCTGCTGCCCCCAGAAGGCTGATTTTGATGAGACGATGGAGGTGAAGGGCCGCAGCCTGCTGACCGGCCTTCCCATCAAGGTGAATGTTTCCACCAGCGACCTCTACGAGCCTGTGATGATGCTGAGTGAGCAGATCGGCACTGCCGCCCATCAGGTGCTGGAAAAGACCCCGCCCGAGCTGGCAGGCGATATCTTCCGCAATGGTGTGGTGCTGACCGGCGGCGGCGCACAGCTGCACGGCCTGCCCGAATACCTGAGCCAGGAGCTCAAGGTGGATGTGACCGTCTCGCCCGATCCCGTGAACTGCGTGGCATTGGGCACTGCTATGAGCCTGGGCCTGAACGATAAGCTGGAGACCGGCTTCCTGGATGCGACCCCCCGCATGGGCCGCCGTTAACCGGGGCCCTGACCCGGCTTGTTAAGAAATTGGAAAAGTTGCAACAAAATTTTGTTCATACTTGTTGAATCAGGTCGGGAAATATTGTATAATATTTTCAAATCGCTTTTTGCGCGCCGGGGCCTGCTCCGGAGTGCGGAGTAAATTATTATTAGGAGGAAGACCATGAATCTGGGTTCTGATGTGGTTATCACCATTACCGGTATCGTGCTGGTGTTTGCCATCCTCGTCCTGCTGATGCTCATCATCATGCTGGAAGGCAAGATCTTCGACGGTATGGCCGCCAAGAAGAAGGCAGCCAAGGAGCCTGCTGCTCCCAAGGCTGCCGCAAAGCCTGCTGCCCCCGTACAGCAGGCTGCTCCCGCCCCTGTGGTGGAGGAAGGCATCCCCGGCGATGTGGTTGCCGCAATTATGGCTGCCATCCATGCCATGGGCAATGGCAAGTACACCCTGAAGGCCGTGCGCCGTGCTGCAAATGGCTGGAGCAAGGCTGGTGTCAACGACACCACCGCACCTTTTTAACACAGGAGGAAAAACATGACACAGTTTATCGATACTCTGGTCGGTATTTTCCAGAGTTCCGGCTTTGCACGGTTCGGTGAGCCGGGCGGCTACCTCTACGCGATCATGATCTGCGTGGGCTGCTTCCTGCTGTACCTGGCCATCGTGAAGGAATTTGAGCCCCTGATCCTGCTGCCCATGGCATTCGGCATGATCCTTGCCAACCTGCCCGGCAGCGGCATTATCCATATGCAGTACTTCGTTGGTGATGGTCTTGAGCACCCGATGTGGGTCGAGATCCTGAACAACGGCGGTCTGGCCGATATGCTTTACATGGGTGTCAAGCTGGGCATTTACCCCCCGCTGATCTTCCTGGGCATCGGCACCATGACCGACTTCGCCCCCCTGATCTCCAACCCCAAGAGCCTGCTGCTGGGCGCTGCCGCTCAGTTCGGTATCTTTGGTACTTATATGGGCGCTCGTCTGCTGGCTGCTACCGGCATTGTGGACTTCACCCAGAAGCAGTCCGCTGCAATCTCCATCATCGGCGGTGCAGACGGCCCTACTGCCATCTTTGTTACCTCCCGTCTGGCACCTGAGCTGCTGGGCAGCATTGCCGTTGCGGCGTACAGCTACATGGCTCTGGTGCCCGTGATCCAGCCGCCCATTATGAAGGCGCTCACCACCAAGAAAGAGCGCACAGTCGTGATGAAGCAGCTGCGCACCGTGTCCAAGACCGAGAGGATCATCTTCCCCATCATGGTCACCATCATTGTTTCTCTGATCGTTCCCGATGCTGCCGTTCTGGTCGGTATGCTGATGCTGGGCAACCTGATGAAAGAGTCCGGTGTTGTGGATCGTATCCAGAAGACTGCCGGCAATGAACTGATGAACATCATCACCATTTTCCTGGCTCTGTCTGTTGGCTGCACCACCTCTGCAAACACCTTCCTGAACAGCCGCACCCTGTTCATCATTGTGCTGGGTCTGATCGCCTTCTCCTTTGGTACCGCTGCAGGCGTTCTGTGCGGCAAGGTGATGTACGCCCTGACCGGCGGTCAGGTCAACCCCCTGATCGGCTCTGCTGGTGTTTCCGCTGTTCCAATGGCCGCCCGTGTTTCTCAGAAGGTCGGCCAGAGCGAGAACCCCTCCAACTTCCTGCTGATGCACGCCATGGGCCCCAATGTCGCTGGCGTTATCGGTTCCGCAGTTGCTGCCGGTATCCTGATCAACATCTTCGGCTAAGCTTTATCTGAACACTGCCGCCCCTCCTGTGCTGTACAGGAAGGGCGGTTTTTTATGTACAACCCTCTTGAATTGTGATATACTTATAAAGTAAGTGATTTTATAGAAGAACAGGTGAAACAATGGCAGCAAGTCTCCAACAGGAATTCTGCGCTCTGCGCGATACCTATATTGAAAAGCAGTTTGGCCGCCTGAACGATATGCAGCGGCAGGCGGTGTTTACCACCGACGGCCCGCTGCTCATTCTGGCCGGTGCAGGCAGCGGCAAGACCACTGTTCTGGTCAACCGCATTGCAAACCTGATCCGGTTTGGCTCGGCCCACGGTTCCGGCTGGACCCCCCGTGAGGTGACCGAGGATGATGTCAAGGCCCTGAAAACGGCAATTATGACCGGCACCGATGCGCCCGCCTGGCTGGACGGGATGCTGCGGCAGAACGCTGTTCGCAGTTGGAACGTGATGGCCATCACCTTTACCAACAAGGCGGCAGGGGAGCTCAAGGAGCGCCTGCGCAATATGCTGGGCGGCGAAGAGGGGGACGAGGTGTTTGCCTCCACCTTCCACTCGGCCTGTGTGCGCATCCTGCGCCGCTGGGCAGAATCCATCGGCTACCCCCGCAGCTTTACCATCTATGATACCGATGACTCCCAGCGCGTGATGAAGGCGGTCTATAAGGAACTGAGCATCGACGATAAGTTCTTCCCGATCAAGAGCGCCATCAACCAGATGAGCCGCTGGAAGGACCAGCTGGTCAGCCCGGAGGAGGCGCTGCGCACCCCGGCCCGGGACACCAAGGGAGCCATTGCCGCCAAAGTCTACGCCGCCTACGAGAAAAAGCTCAGGGAGGCAGGAGCCTTCGACTTCGACGACCTGATCTACCAGACCGTGCAGCTGCTGGCGGAACACGAGGATGTGCGGGAGTTCTACCAGAACAAGTACCGCTACCTGCTGGTGGACGAGTATCAGGATACCAGTGTGGCCCAGTTCCGGCTGGTCAGCCTGCTCACCGGCCCGGAAAAGAATATCTGCGTTGTCGGTGACGATGACCAGAGCATCTACCGTTTCCGCGGTGCCACCATTGAGAACATTCTGAACTTTGAGCGCATCTTCCCCGGCACCAAGACCATCCGTCTGGAGCAGAATTACCGCTCCACCTCCAATATCCTGAATGCTGCCAACTGCGTCATCCAGCACAACACCGAGCGCAAGGGCAAGACCCTGTGGACCCGGAACGACGAGGGCGACAAGGTGCAGGTCTACACTGCCGAGAATGAGCAGGACGAAGCCATGCACATTGCGGATGTCATCGGTGAGCACCTGAAAGAGGGCGGGCATCTGGCGGACCATGCGGTGCTCTACCGCATGAATGCCCAGTCGGCCCCCATCGAAAGCTACTTTACCCGCGCGGGCATTCCCCATAAGATCGTGGGCGGCCAGCGCTTCAATGACCGCAAAGAGGTCAAGGACATCCACTCCTATATGTCCATCGTGGCGAACGCCCGGGATGATGTGCGCCTGCGCCGCATCATCAACGAGCCTGCCCGGAAGATCGGCAACACCACCGTCGATGTGATCGCTGACCTTGCCGCCCAGC
The DNA here is from genome assembly GCF_023347315.1 of Faecalibacterium sp. I2-3-92. Taxonomy (GTDB): domain Bacteria; phylum Bacillota; class Clostridia; order Oscillospirales; family Ruminococcaceae; genus Faecalibacterium; species Faecalibacterium duncaniae. Next base: position 1,689,544 of record NZ_CP094470.1, on the reverse strand, counting down.
AGGGGATCAGTATGCTGGAAGTCATCTCCCACGCGGATGCATACGCCAAACTCAGCCGTGCCATCATGCCGCTGCTGAAATTCTGGCAGATCTACGAAAAACTGCAGGAATCGCTGGAAACCAGGACACTGGACGAATTTGCCCAGGATGTCATTGAGGTGACCGGCTACAAGGCCATGCTGGAAGCCGATGCGGCCAAGGGCCACGAGGATGCGGCAGACCGCCTGCAGAACCTGGGCCAGCTGGTCAACAACGTCAAAAACTACTGCGATCAGCACGGCGAGGAGGCCTCACTGGAAGGCTATCTGGAGGATATCGCCCTCATCAGCGACATTGACAGCTACAACGAGAGTGCCGATCAGGTGGTTCTGATGACCATCCACTCTGCAAAGGGTCTGGAATTTCCCTATGTTTTCCTCATTGGCATGGAGGAGGGCGTGTTCCCCAGCGAGATGAGCAAATACTCCGAGGCAGATCTGGAGGAAGAGCGCCGTCTGGCCTATGTCGGCATCACCCGCGCCAAGAAGGAGCTGTATATCTCCAACAGCGTCTCCCGGATGCTCTACGGCCGCACCCAGCGCAACGAGCCCAGCCGCTTCCTGCGCGAGATCGAGCCGGAGTATATAGAAGAGACCCGCAGCCCGGCGTTGGAACGCCGTTCTTCCATGGGCTGGGGTTCCAGTTACAGTGATACCGTTCCCGGTGGGGCCTCGGGCTACTCCGGCGCGTCCGGCTGGGGCCGCAATTCCAGCAGCTTCGGCGGCCGCACCGGCGGCAGCTACCTCAACCGTGAATACAATGCCTCTGAGCGCGGCGGCTTCGGCTCCGGTTATGCAGGCCGTGGCTGCAGTGCTTCCGGGTTTGGCAGCGGAGGCAGCGCCCCGCGCACGTCTGGCTCCTCCGGTTTTGGTGTGGGCTATGGCCGCCCCGCGGCCCCCAAGGCAGCATCCAAACCCGTGAGCTTTCCGGGGAGCCCGGCAGCTTCCCGCCCGGCATCCACCGGCCCAAAGCATTACGAGGTGGGCGACATTGTGGAGCACAAGGTCTTTGGCCGGGGCAGGGTGCTGGCGGTCAAGGCCGCTGCCGGAGACCAGATCGTGGAGATCAACTTTGAAAAGGTCGGCGTGAAGAAAACCATGGCAAATTTTGCGCCGCTGACGAAAATCACGGAGGAATGAGAAAACTATGATGACCGTTCGATTGATCGCACATACCCCGGAACCGGAAAAGGTGGTTGCGGCAGCGGCCAAGCTCTGCTACTCCGATGCCCATATCACCGACCTGCTGGACGGCCTGACTGAGGAGAAAACGGCCAAGTTCCTGACTATGCTCAGCGACTTGGGCCATGCCAGCCCCATTGAACATGCCAGCTTCACCTTTGGCATTGAGGGCGTGAGCCGCACCCTGCTGGCCCAGATCACCCGGCACCGCATCGCATCCTTCAGTGTCCAGAGCCAGCGGTATGTCCGGCTGGACGACTTCCACTATGTCATCCCGCCGGAGATCGAGGCCATCCCTGAGGCAAAGGCAGCCTTTCTTGAGAGCATGGATGAGGATGCGAAGCGCTACCTGGACCTTGCAAAAAAGCTGGAGGACGGCCACACTGCCCGCCTGATGGCGGAGGGGATGCCCGAAAAGCAGGCCCGCGCCAAGGCCTCCAAACAGGCCAATGAGGATGCCCGCTTTGTGCTACCCAACGCCTGCGAGACGAAGATGGTCGTGACCATGAACGCCCGCAGTCTGCAGAATTTCTTCCATCTGCGCTGCTGCTCCCGTGCTCAGTGGGAGATCCGTCAGCTGGCTGAGGAGATGTTCCGGCTGGTCTACCCGGTGGCACCCCATATCTTTGCCAAGGCCGGCCCGGCCTGTGTCAGCGGCCCCTGCCCCGAGGGTAAAATGTGCTGCGGCAGAACTGCCGAAGTCCGCGCAAAGTATGAGGCCATCAAGCAGGAGGCTGGTGTATGAGCAAAGGCAAGCTGATCGTTCTGGAAGGGCTGGACGGCAGCGGCAAGGGCACGCAGGCCAAGCTGCTGGCAAAGCACCTGACGGTGACGGATCATCTGGTGAGAGAGATCACCTTCCCGGATTATGGCAGTGATTCCAGTGCGCTGGTCAAGATGTATCTGGCCGGGCAGTTCGGCGACAAGCCTGACGATGTCAACGCCTACGCGGCATCCAGCTTTTATGCGGTGGACCGCTATGCGGGGTATAAGTCGGATTGGGGCAAGTTCTACGAGGAAGGCGGCATCCTGATCGCTGACCGCTACACCACCTCCAATGCCGTGCATCAGTGCTCGAAGCTCCCTCCGGAGCAGTGGGACACATTCCTGCAGTGGCTTTTTGACTATGAATACCACCTGCTGGGCCTGCCCGCGCCCGACAAGGTGATCTATCTGCAGGTTGACCCGGCGGTGAGCCAGCGGCTGATGACTGCCCGCTACCATGGCGACGAGACCAAGAAGGATGTCCATGAAAAGGACACCGAATATCTGGCCCGCAGCCGCCGGGCGGCAGAATACTGCGCCGCTCACCTCGGCTGGGATACCGTCCACTGCACGGCAGGGGAGAAGATGCGAAGCATTGAGGATATTCAGGAAGAGGTCAGAACTCTTGCTCTCGCTGTTATTTGAAACAAAAGGAGGCATCCTATATCATGTACCGTTTGATGCAGCCGTCCGATTGGGCGGAGGTGCTGGCCCTGTGGCAGGCCCAGCGCGGCGACACGGAGGAGTTTGTCCGTGGCGCTGTGGAGCGCTTTGCCGGGGTGCAGAATGTCTACGTCGCGGAGGAAAACGACCACATTGAGGCTGTGGCACTGGCTGTGCCAGTGAACCTGCAGGGCCGCCCGGGCAGCTATCTGTTCGGTCTGTGCGGGCAGGGCAGCCTGCTTCTTGCGGGCCTGGTGGATACCCTGTGCGCCCAGCAGAAACTGCGGGGCGCAGGCTTTGTGGTGGCAGTGCCCGCCAGCCCGGAACACTCAACGCTGCTGCAGGATAAAGGCTTCCAGAAAGCCTTTGCCCTGCGCTGCCTGCCCCGGGAGGTGGAGCGCAACCTGTGGAGCCAGGCGGAATTCGATTCCGTGACGGCGAAAAAACTCTGCGAGCTGCGGGCAAAATACTGGCCCGACACCGTTCAGCTGCCGCCGGAGCAGATGGGGGAAATTCTGCGGGACCTGTATTCCCGTGGTGCGACCATCGTGTCCAGTGAGCAGGGCTACGGCATTTATTTCCGCAGGGAGGATACCCTTTACTTTGTGGAGATGATGGCGGAAAATGACCGTGCTGCCGAGGTGCTGATGGAAGCCGCCCGGGAGAAAGAGGTCATTGTGGAAAAGGCTGTCATCACGGTGGGAGCTGCCCAGAATCTGTTCCTGGGCGAAGGAACCCGGCAGGAGTATGGCCTCATCCGCTTTGAAGGAGAACCTTTTGATGTTTCGGAGAGCTACATGCGCCTGATGATGGATTGAAAGGAACGTGGATATGGCAGAGAAACACCAGAAAAAGAAAAAAGGCAGTGCGCTGAAGATCCTGTTGGTCGTGCTGTTGCTGCTGGTACTGACAGTCGGTGCAGCAGGCGTGTTTGCGTATAACGAGATCAACGGCAATGGAGGAAAGCCCGGTGCAGAGGTGACCGTCAGCATCCCCCAGGGCAGTGGCGTTGCTGCCATCGCAAAGGAGCTGAAGGAGGCTGGAGTGATCCGTTCGGCCTATCTGTTCCGCTGGTATGTGGGGCACAAGGGTGCCGCCGGAAAACTGCAGTACGGTGATTTTACGCTGCAAACCGGCGGATATTCCTACGATGGCCTGATCGCAGAGCTGTCCACGTATGCCAAGGCGGATTCGGTGCGTCTGACCTTCCCGGAGGGAACCACTGCCATTGCCATTGCCCGGAAAATGGAGGAAGCCGGTCTGTGTACTGCCGAGGAGTTTTTGGAAGAAGCCAACACCGGAGATTTCAGCGAGTACACCTTCTGGCAGTATGTCCCGGACGATGCCCCCGACCGCTTTATGAAGTGTGAGGGCTACCTCTTTCCGGATACCTATGAGTTTTTGACGGACGATACTGTGCATCATTACGTTGCAACGTTCTATGCACACTTCGATAAACAGTTCACAGCTGAGATGTACAGGGAACTGGAAAAGCAGGAGCTGACCCTGCCCGAGGTCATTACACTGGCCTCTTTTGTGCAGGAGGAAGCGGGCAACGATCAGGATTCCAATGTGGCGCAGGTGTTCCGCAACCGTCTGGCCGAGGGTTCGCCCTACCCCAAGCTCCAGAGCAATACCTCCAGCTATGTCCAGAGCGATGAGGACAACAACTACCTCTGGAACTGGGTGGCTCCGTATTATGGCGGCTGGGAGAAGATCCCCGAGAACATCCGGAATGCCTACGATACCTACACCTGCACCGGCCTGCCCGCCGGGCCCATCTCGAACCCGGGCCTTGCCGCAATCCAGGCTGCTCTGGCACCTCAGTGTGATGAGGAAGTCAAGGACTGCTATTTCTTTGTTACGGATCTTTCCGGTCACTACTATTACGCCAAGACCTATGCTGAACATCAGGCCAACTGCCGGAAAGCGGCTGAAGTCAATCAGAGTTTGAAGAAGTAAGTCTCTCTCAGTCGGCTTCGCTGACAGCTCTCCCAAGGGGAGTGCCAACTGCGGCTCCGGAGTCAGGTTTGCAGAAACCGATCCGGTGAGGCGGCATCGCGTCAGCGATGACAGAGAGGGTGTTAAAAAGAGAGGACGATTTTATGTTACAGATCCCGGAACTGCTGGCCCCGGCAGGCGACTTGGAGCGCCTGCGTTATGCCATCAACTATGGAGCAGACGCTGTTTATTGCAGCCTGCCGGAGTTCGGTATGCGGTCGGCTCCTGCCAATTTTACGCCGGAGCAGCTGACCGAGGGTGTGATCTATGCCCATGCCCGCGGCCGCAAGGTCTATCTGACCATGAACACGCTGCCCACCAATGAGGAAGCTGATCGCCTGCCCGAAGCCATCAAAGCTGCTGCTGCCGCCGGTGTGGATGCCTTTATCGTGGCCGATCTGGGCGTGCTGGAAGCCTGTAAGCAGTTCGCCCCGGAGATCGATGTCCACATGTCCACCCAGACCGGCATCACCAACTGGGCCGCTGCGCGTGCCGCTTACAACATGGGTGCAAAGCGTGTGGTGCTGGCCCGTGAGATGAGCCTGCAGGATATCGCCACCCTGCGCGATAAGACCCCGCCGGAGCTGGAGATCGAGGCGTTTGTCCACGGAGCCATGTGCATGAGCATCTCGGGCCGGTGCCTGCTCTCCAATTACATGGCAGGCCGGGATGCCAACCGGGGCCAGTGCGCTCAGCCCTGCCGCTGGAAGTATTACCTGAGTGAGGAGACCCGCCCGGGCCAGCTGTATGAGATCGGTGAAAATGAGAACGGCAGCTATATCCTCAATGCAAACGATCTGTGCACCGCTCCCTTCATCGACCTCATCTGCAAGGCAGGTGTGGACAGCCTGAAGATCGAGGGCCGCGCCAAGACGTTCTACTATGTCGCCAGCGTCACCGCCGCCTACCGCAAGGCTCTGGATCAGTATCTGGCCGAACCGCTCAACGATAACTTTGAGCTGAGCGATGACGTTCTGGCCGAGCTGACCCGTACCAGCCACCGGCACTACTCCCCGGGCTTCTACTTTGGCCGCGAGCAGGCCCGTCAGGCAACCGACAGCGCTACTTATATCCGTGAGTGGGAGTTTGTGGGCACTGTGGAAAGCTGGGAGAATGGTGTTGCCTCCTGCCAGCAGCGCGGCAAATGGAGCCTTGGGGATACGTTGGAGGTGCTCTGCCCGGATGGGCGCAGCATCCCGCTGCACCCGGAGTGGATCAAAAACGAGGCAGGGGAGAGCGTGGAATCCACCCCCCACGCCATGGAAAAGTACACCATCCCCACCCCGGAGCTGCCCCCTATGAGTCTGCTTCGCCGGAAGGTAGAAACTCTTGACAAATGATTCCAGAAGCAGTAAAATAATAAAGTCAAAATGAACGATGTCCTCTGGCTCTAGTGGTCAGAGGACAGTTAAGGGCTCGTAGCTCAGTTGGGATGAGCGTTCGGTTCGCATCCGAAAGGTCGAGGGTTCGACTCCCTTCGAGTCCATACAGCAGAAAACCGCTCTGTCGTAGCTATACGGCAGGGCGGTTTTCTTGTTTGCAGTTCTATGAGACGGTGAAGATTATTCTGACTGATCTGGAGCCGGTTCAAAGGTGGAAAATTACTGCTCTTCAAACCTTGAAAGTGCTAGAAATCAAGGTTTCATGCGGGTTAATGCCGTGATACATTCGCAATGGCTCGACACCTGCAAATTGATGTCATAATCGTACATTTTCAGGCTTCGTTCTTGGGAACAATGCGATGTGGGTGTGAGGGAAAGGGGAGGAAAGAGCAGATTGAGCGGTCGTTCTGGGGAACAGAGGAACATTACACAGTGTCATGGTTGATTACATAAACAGTGCTGCGAGAAGCACCTTCCTTATTTAGCCACCGATCATCTACCATTTTAATCAAAAGGTTTCGTGCGCGACGCTGCCCGATGTTTAACAAAGTAGCAGCTTGGGTAGTTGTAATGGATGGGTTTTCGAGGACATAGTTGTAAATTTGCCGCTTTTGTTCATTTGTCGGCACTTTCTCGGCACTGCTCATTGTTTGTCGGCACTCACATATGCTGAGGAATGTCCTGAGCAGCACTGGCGGCATTCAGTTGGTTATGATAGATATTGATACGCAAATCAACTTCACCGCCGATAAATTCTGGATCTCGAAGACCATAGGCTTTGACTTTTCCCATGATGCACGGAATACCACTGCCCCAATGCTCAATAAGAGATGTAAGAGGTATACTATTGGGTATGGCGAGTAAGCCAATCCAAAATAATACCAACGTATGGCATTTTGGGGGATTCCTGTTGATATTTTTCTAACTCCCGTCGGCAAGATTCTTTAATATCGCCGGTGGGATGTTTGGCGACAAAGACCCGAAGGTATGCAGTTAAGGCGGCCTTTCTGTTTTCCGGGATGCGTCTTTCTGAGCAGTTTAGATTGAGAGTATCACAGAGGTCTTTCTTAATAGCATCGTCAGAGGCAGTTATTTCGCCATTGGATAGATATTTGAGAGAAGATAATGTATCTGATTTTAATGGATTGACGCTTAAAGGAGCATTTTTGCGATGTGCATCGCAGGATTTTTCTTTGTCATTGTGAGCATCACGATTTCCATTACATACAGCAAGCATGTTCCGATAATCTAAGGCTTTCTCTTCAGAAGTGGCACTCTGTGGGTCAATATGCTCAATCGTTGCTTTCTTTCCTTTTTCTGGAATTCGACACATGCAATAAGCACAAATACACCCTTGTTCCTGAATTAGACGATTCAGAACTATAGTATAAACATCGATGGGAGTTCCATCGGAATTACTTTTTCCTGAGGGAGCACCATGCATATCTCGGTAGGATGCATTAGGCTGTTGTTTGTATTTCGTAAGCTCTACAGGCTCAATACCTTTATTGATTTTAATCATAGTTAATCCTCAGCGATTCTCCAAATCGAAACGAACTTCACACTCTGTCAACTTTGGATCGTTGGGATCAACAGTTTCTTTCAGATACTGAAGAATTTTAGATGCTTCTTCAAGGTTACATTCGATGGCGCTATCGAATGCTTCAAATGCTCTTACAACATTTTCGGGACGCTCAGTGGTATGCATTACGCTATGCAGAATTCCGTTGGTATCCCATCCATGCACATTATAGGGTTTAACGATTACATCGTCATTTTCCTGCTTCAGACCGAAAAGATTGTAACTGTCATCTACTTCGCTTATTACTTGAGGAGAATGCGTTGTGATGATAAATTGAATGTTCGGAAAAGTACTTTTTAATGCACCGAGAATTTTTCGCTGCCAAGAAGGGTGCATATGAAGTTCAATCTCATCGATGAGTACAATACCTTCTCCCTCAAGTGGATTGCTGCGAGAAGGGTTAGCCAGAGCAATACGACGAGCTAAGTCACCAAAGAGAGCGAGGGTACATTTCTCACCATCAGAAAGATTATCAACGCGCATTTCTAGACCATTCTTCTTGACTGTCATGCGCAGGGGACTACGTTTAACTTTTAGGTCGGAGACATTATCCAACATAGAACAGACAGCTGTGCGGACACACCCTAAAGAAACATCCTCATAATCGAAATTTTTGGTTTCTGTTTTTGTTTCGTTTTCGATGTCTTCCTGATTGCGAAACCACTCAAAAAAGGAACGAAAATCCAATTCATTCTCGCTGGCTCGCTCTAAAGCTGCCAGCTGCGAAAATTCATGATTGGTACGAATTCTAAGAGGAATGTCAAGGACGGAACGATTGGTTCCATAATTGACGAAAATGGGCATATTGTTTTCTGATCCCTCAGAGAGATAAGTTGCTGTAAATTTTTCAACAAAAGAATCGTATAAATCCTTGTATGGAATTACTCGTGGAGCTTTTCCGGGCTTGGCTTTAATATAATCTTTTCTTAAAGACAAGGTTTCACCAGCCAGGCTGAAATCAGCACCAAGGTTCATCATTCCAAAGCCAGCATGAACAGATTCTGTATTTAAGGAGCGGAAAGCAATTCCCTGAGTGTTGCTTAAACGGTTCAAAACTGGCCACATTAAATAATTAATGGCTGTCAGAACGGTTGATTTGCCAGCACCGTTTACACCGAAAAGGACGGTGCTTTTTCCCAGCAAATCAAATTGATGTTCTCTATAGCCCTTGAAGTCATGCACATAGAGGCTTGTGAGTTTCATAGGAAATCCTCCTTGTAATGGTAATTCAATATTACCATGGGTAGGCCAAAAATTCAACAAAAAGAAGTAGAGGAATTACATATAGAAAGTATTTCAGTCAGATTGATGTAGGAACTGAGAGCAAGTACCATAGCTTGTGATGTAAACTCCCTTTTGCGCGCGTGTCATAGCCACATAAAGCAGACATTTTTCGGATGTGATGGATTCTTTTTCGGAGATTGGATCCATGTGATTGATGGCAGCAGCTAGAGGAACAACGCGGTGATTGAGGGCAGCAATAAAGACGTATTTGAATTCGAGCCCCTTCACACGATGCATGGTTGCGACACGAATTCCATCAAAGTTTCGATTGTCAGGTTGATTCCGTTTGATTGCGTAAGAACGGATGCTGGCCTTTGTCAGCAGGGACAGATAATCGTTTGTAAGGTTCTTTGTACGCGCAACGATGCAAATCTCCTTTAGCAAAATACCAGAATTTTGTAGCTTCCGGATTTCAGTATAAATGAAGTTGAATTCTGCGTTTGCATCCGGGAAATTCCGAATGATAGGAGGTTCTCCGTGGGTCAAAGATTGGCATTGGGTTCCGCTATCGGTACTTTCATCCAAATCGTCAAAAGAGAGGTCCTCTAAGAAGGAGAATGCACTATGCCGAATCTCCTCTGTGGTGCGATAGTTGATCTTTAAAATACTGCTTCGGCCGCGGACATTGATACCGCATTTCGATAAGATAGGCCGATTCCGATAGATCCTCTGATGCGCATCACCCACGATAAAAAGATCGTTTGCGTGTTCCGGGCCGGCCAGAGCACGAATCAGGCGATATGCGTTATCGCTTAGATCCTGTCCTTCGTCTACAATGATATGGGCATACTGCGATTTTACACTGCTGCCCTGTAAAAGTTTTGTGCACTCATACATGGCAGTATTGATGTCGCGAATCTGATGCTCTTTCATCAGATTTTGGTAGTTGTCCAGAACCTGCCATACAAGAAGCCTCTTTCTGCGGTCCAGCCGTGTGCCGCGGCCGTTTCGGGAGGCTTTCAGATATTGGTCACGCGTAATCGCCTCCTGTGAAATCACGACCCGATTCCATTCTTCCTGATAAAAAGAAACGTCGTAAGGCAGTTCCGTGTTTGCAAGAAAGAGCGCCTTTTCCCATATAGGAGCCAAGGCGTCATCGTAGCCGATCTGGAAAGAAAAGCCGGACTCGCGCATAAAGCGGCTGACCCATGCGTCAAGATGAATGACTTCAATTTTGCGTAGTTCCTCGATCGAGCAGATCTTGCGGAGATTTTCCTGAATATCTGCGGCGAGGTTCGCCGTATAGGTCGTAAAAAGAATACGCTGCTGCCCGGTGCATTGAGATGCCAGATATTTAGCGCGGTGCAGAGCGACAACCGTTTTTCCCGTTCCTGCACCACCCAGAACACGAACAGGGCCAGAGTAATTTTTCTGCGTCAGATTTCGCTGAGCCGGATGTAAAAAAACACGCCATTTTTCAAGCGGTGCAGCCATGATGCGGCGCAGTTCGTCTTCCCCTTCCACGACGACAAAGGACCGCATGGTAATGGGCTGTTCCAATGCTGCCGACAAATCCTGTGCTGCGGGAGAGGTATTGCATTCTTCGTTAGCAAGTTCCAGAACTTCTTCCATGGAAAAGCCTTCTGCAAGCCAGGCGAGATATTCGTATGCATCTGCCGGGAAGGAAGATCGCGCCTGATAAAACTGTTCTTTTGTTTCAAAGCTGCGGACATAAGGCAGCAGCGCTTCAGGAACACTCAGCCGAAGCAGATCCGCGTCTTTGAAAGCAGAAAACAGAAGCGGCTGACTGTGTGCTGCGATCGGTTCGGAAACCGTTTGTACATCAAAAACCTGAAGTGAACCGGTGTTCGGGTTTACTTCACAGCGTTTTCGGGCGGCCCACTGGTAGGCCTCATCGTGATGATCGACCCATAAAAGCAGATAAACTTCGGATTGACGAACGACAATGCCGCGGTAGGCATCATCGATACGAATGGAATATATTTTTTTATCGATACAAGAGTTTATCTTTTCGTAGTGAATTCCCGGCGAAGCAGGGTCATTCCGGAATTTGTTGACAAGTTCGGTAACTTTGCCCTGCACCTGACGGGGAAGGTGTGCAAAGGCCGTCAAAAAATCAGCGGAAATTGCGACTTTTGCAGTTGTCATACGTTCTTTCCTCCCAATAGATTGCTTAAATCAAGACCAGATAGATCGGCTGCGGTGTATATTTTCCAGCCGAGATGCTCCATCTTTTCTCGATCAATGGACTGTTCAAAAGTCATAAATCCCAATTTCTTGTCCGGCCAAGCAATTTCAATCGTTGCGATGACATTTCCATCTGCACCAGCTGCCTCAAATCCAATGAAATCTTCAGCAGGTGCTGGGATACCGCTTTTCTGTGCCAAGGCAGCGAATGCTTTCGCATCTTCGTCAAATAGCAATTCACCGATGGAATTCCATCCGGAATCGGGTGTGGAAGAGGCTTCCGCCGAAGAACAGCTGCTCTGGGAAACGGGAAGTGCGAGATAGTCCATGCGCCTGAGCCCGGTAGAAGAAACGGCAGCAAATTCTGAGGCAAATTGCATCAGATTGAAAAACTGCCAGAAACCGTTCCACTCCGGTTCGTATTTATCTGTGCGGCTGTTCTTGTCATCGTTCAGGACGGCAAAGACGGTAACAGCACCATCTGCTTTCATGGATGCAGCGGAAATGCCTGCATAGAGAGCCAGATGAGAATTTACAGCACGAGGGACCCACGCTCCATAAGCGGTCAGCCCAAAGCGGAAACTGGAATCTGTAAAATGCAATTGATCGTTCACATCCTGAAAGACCTGATGCCATTGATCGAATGCCGCATTGTTCTTGATGAATGCCGGATACAGCAGAGAAAGTGCATAAGCGTGTGCCTGTGCGTGGAAGATCGTTTCGGCATCCGGCAGATTCAGGTAGGCAATCAAGAGGTCAAACGCAGAAAGCTTTGCAGGATCAAGTACCTCTGCATGGAGCTTTCGTACTTCGGAACGGTACATCACCTTGCCGAGCGGCATTTTTTCGACCGCTAAAACAGAAGTGGCGTAATCCCCCTGCGGGATAAAAACGTTCTGAACATCCTTAAAACTCAGGGACCAGACCCGGAACTGCCCACTGCGGCGGAGTGCTTCACGTTTGATGGTGTCATCGGAAACGATATCCTTGTGATATAGGAAGCCGTCCGTAAACACCGCTAGGGGCTTGTGTCCGGGCGCGGCTACAGGCCAGAACACAAAATCTGGTTTACAGGGAACGGATACACCGTTGCTTGGACCCAGTGAAACCTGAGGTTCAAGTTCCCAAGCAGAGTGCTTCAGTTTGAGATAATAACTGTGTTTTCCGTTTCTTACGGTGTCACTGATATTTGCAGCACCAACTTTTAGACGGATCGCTTCCCAAAAGCGCGATTCCAATTCGCTTTCAAACAGCGGGTTTACAGGAATACTGCTGATCATATCGATTTTTTGGATATGGTCTTTACCGGAAAGAATCGTTTTCAACAGCCGAATGGCAGTTGCACGCGAAATATTACCGATCTGCTGGCTCTGGCGATACGCATATAGGCAATGATAGCAGCCGTCCTTCTGCGGATCGTCTTTGCAGGAGCAGGTTTCCATAACATGAAGGGCTTTTTCAAAAATCTGAATCAAAGAATCTTTTTCATGCATCAACTGCTTCAGATATCCCGTGCCGCCGGGAACCGAATCGTAGATCACGAGATACTGTTTGCGATAGTCGGCATCCGGGACGGGTACTTCGCTGACAGCAGCCCGGAGGTGATCGACATTGCCAAAATATTCTTTCATACCAAGCATGAAGGCCGCAACAAAGGATTCCATCCGGACGGAAGAAGAGTTCATCGTCGTAGCGGGAATCAGAAGTCGGAGAACCTCTGTGCTGAATTCACGATACAGAAACAGACATTCTTCATAGGCATCGGCCTGTGAGAGCGCAGGGATTTTGCGTGTCTTACAGGAATAGCTGTGGTTATTCGGCTTGCTGTCAGTCTGAATCTTACCACAATATTTGCAGATCCGGAACCCTTTGCGCACTTCCTCGACACCAGAAATCGATAACTTTTCACCTGTCAGGTCACTCTCGCCAAAGTTGATCTCCCGCAGCGTTGCTTTACGGACAAATTCGTAACCAAAGGGAAATTCCTCATTGTCCATGCGATAGGCACAGGAGATGTCATGGTCCTCATCTACGTCTACAAGGAGCTGCTTGCAATAAAAGATATTAGAGCGGTCGTCGCTTTCATCACTAATCAAGCTCTTGGCGTAGTCCATGTTAGAGTAGACCATCTGCACTTTCAGCATGTTGCGCATCTGACCGGAATCGGCCCAAGCGGGGCTTCCGCATTGAGGACAGGCTGCTGTGTTCCGGCCAGCTGTTTCAAGCTGCGCATGAGAGCAGTTTGGACACAGACGCCAAAGGGCACTCTGAGCAGTTGTCAGGTCTACCTGATCGATCGTCAGTTTGCGACCATCCACATAGAAACTGTTGCTCGGTGCAAACTCACTGAGGGCAGAGGAAGCGGAGCGGTTGTATTCATAGACGAGCTTTTCATATTTTTTTCGGGCAGACGGAAGTTCCTCATCGGACTTTCGGTAGAGAACCGCCCGCAGAATGATCCCAGCCTCCGGAAAAGCATAGTTGGGCAGCAATCCCTCATCGGACAAGAAGTTGAAAACGTTCTTTTTGCTGATCTCCTGCAAAACGGTCAATAGAGCCGCTTCCTCGCCCTTTAGTTCCTTGATCTCTTCGTCGTAAGAACTGTCTTTGGGCTTGTTTTCCAGCTGCTGGATCATGACCTTCAGGGAATTTACGCTGTTGTGCAGGCTGTTTTGCTGCTTCTTCAAACTTTCAAAGGCATCCAGAATTTTAATGTGCATGGAACTTTCTGTGGTTCCAGTGCCGCGGGCAAATATTTGCAGCTCTTCCTTGGAGCTTTCGTCCAGATAAGCGGAAAACATCTGGACAAAAGAGTTGATCTGCCGGGAAAGTGTACTCTGCACGTAGTTGAGAAAATTGAAAGGGAACATATCGGAAGGCCGCGCATCCAGTTTCTTCAGAATAATACCGACCTTATCGGGGATAGCATCATCAGGAATGCCTTTCCGCACCCAAGAATCCATGCAAAAAGCCATGAACTGCCGTTCCAATACAGCGGAAGCGCGCAGGAAGATTTTTGGTGGTGTGACCGAACCGGAGATCATCTCTAAAGGATCTGCGTAAAAATAGAGGTCATGTGGCCGCGCATTTGCAATTGCCAAGGTCAGAGCATTGCCGTCTTTGCGTCCGGCACGGCCAACACGCTGCAGAAACTGACTTTGTGCAGGCGGCATACTGCACAGGATGACCGTGGAAAGGTCACCAATATCAATACCCATTTCCAAAGTGGGGGTACAGGAGAGAACATTGGGGTCCCAGTTGGAACGATTTTCCTTGCTACGCTTAAAATCCTTCTCCAGTTGCTCACGATCTGGGCGTTCCAGCAGGCCAGTATGCTCCCGTGCATTGATGCGCGCCAGATCGCCGGTGCTGTAAAGTCGGCCATAGTAATTGATGCCGGATGATTTATATTCGACAAGTTTACCGCCACAGGCAGACCGAGGACAGGGCGCATTTTCCCACAGCGGCAGGCTTTCGGCAGAAAACGAATACACCGCACCGCAATGTTCGCAGCGCAGCTGGATAACATCGTTTGTAAGGAAGACACGGCTCTTGTTCAGGCCATAGACTTTATAGTTTGCGGAAGAAGGCACAGATACGACAATGCCGTTCTTCACAGATTCTTCCAGAATCAGCTTGCTGATAGCACGGAAATTGAGCTCGTCAAGAATTGATTCTGTGCAGCAGAAAGCAATCCAGTCTGTGTAACGGCGCGAAGATGGTAAATCAAACTCAGAAGTAGGATGGCTTTTTCCAAGGTATTCAGCTATAAAACGAGGAATATTACGCCCGGATTGTTGACCGGGCAGCCAGCGATTGCGGTCGTTTGAAAGCATATAGCTTTTGCCATCATTGATGGTGTACTCATCAAAAACAACATCTTTAAAAGCACCATTGCACCGGAGTAGATTCAGCCAACCGATGACCATGCGCTGAAAGATTATGCGGTCTTCCCGAGACATGATACCCAGTTCGTTAACAACACGCAGCTGGACTGCTGCAGCAATCTGCTCAATATCCTCAGGAGAAAAGGAAAGAACCGAGCAAGCCGACCGTTCCAGAGTGCGTCCAATTTTACTGGTAAGACCATATTCCAGCATGATTTCATACTGGATGCGCTGCTCAATCTCATGCATCAAAATATGCGCCTGCTTGTCATCACTGAGCTTACGATTTTGCGTCATTTCTTCGTATGCACGCTTCCAGGTTAGATTGGGCGGAATAAAAAAGCTGACAAATTCTTCATCGGTCATGTGCAGGTGCCAGTAATCCACAAACCCGGCCTGAAAATCAGCAAGGCTTTGACCTGAACCACATTCTGCGCAATAACGCTGAATTGCCGTGCGCAGACCAAACCGCCAGGTGCGGGAATTGAAAAATCCAGCGCGATGAGCAGCATCCTGCACATTATCGGAAAAGGCAAGCGTCTTTTTATCATCGTTGAAGCGGGAAGCGAACATTTGAGAAATACTGGCACTGATCTCCGTGGCACTGCGTACACCCATCAGAGAAAGTCCCCGGCGGCTGCCGCAGCAGGGGCAGATGTACTGCTTATGCTGCTTCGGGCCGGTTGTCCGAATCGGACTGGGAATCAGAATGTCCACCATGCGGGTGCCGCAGCTGGCACATTCGCTGCTGCCGTCGATCCCCAGTTTTACCTGCAGGCAGTCTGGACAGATGCGTGCAGGCAGCATTCCGGTGGGAACATTTTCATGCGGATGAGGGAAAAGCATCACGACTTTTTCATCTGCTTTAAAATATTGGTTGTAAAACGCTTCAAGATTGACAATGGTGGCGTTCTGACGCTCGTTCAGGATCGTGACCCAGCCGGTGATGCCGCAGTCACGGCAGTTGACAACGGGCAGGTGCTGTTTGGCCTGCTGTCGGTTCAGATCATGCGCAATTTTATAAGTGATGTGCTCCGCATCGACCTTGGCAACGATGCGCCGCAGTTCCCGGATCCAAAGCTGCACCTGTACATTCAGGAACGGGCGTAATTTTCGCGGCTTACCGGTGCGCGCATGAGAAACCAGTGCAAAGAGCGAGTTGAGCGCGGCAGAAGCATCGGATAATTCATTCAGTGCCGGATAATGTGGTGCCAACGCTTCCACAATGCGGGAAACCTGATAGTAATTGCCCTCCGTTAGGTGTAGAACAGACTGTAGGAATACATGCTGCAGAAGAACCCGGCCCAGTTCAATGCGGCCACTGTCGGATAGAACGTCCTGCGAAAAATCCGGGAACCATGCCTTTACCGCGCACTGAAGATAGGCGGAAGGATCGTCCTCTTCGGCAAGAGCTACCAGCTGTGCAGTCTGATCTGCGGAAGGCAAGGCAAAGAATGAGGTCGACTGTCCAGCAAAAAACTCATCGGCACTGAGCCGATCCTCGGTGATGACGGCATCTCGTTCAAATGGCTCACCAAAGATCTCCTCGGCATAATTCAGGATGGCACCGTTATTTTCCTTGGAACCCATGGTAGCAGAGGTGCCAATGCAGCAGAGGTACCCATCATAGATACCAAGGCGGCGCTTGAGACGGCGCAGCAGGCAGGCAAGGTCGGTGCCTTGTGCACCATCAAAGGTATGCAGCTCATCCACTGCAATGTACTTTAGCGTTTCTGGATTATTCTGCTTCCAAAGCAGGGCATCTTTGGGGCGCACAAGCAGATAGTCCAGCATTTTATAGTTGGTCAGCAGGATATCCGGCGGACTGTTCAACAGAGTCTCGTGGTCAGTAATGATGCCATGCTCACTCATGGTGCGGGACGGAGTGCGTTCCAGACCGCCAACATACATACCGGCAGTTACATTGCCGCGCAGTTCGGGACTGTTATGAATCAGTTCTGCAATTCGCTTGGACTGATCGGTGGCAAGGGCATTCATAGGATAGATGATCAGCGCCTTGATGCCAGACTCCCCACGGTGCTGGTAACAGTATTCCAGAATGGGGTACAAGAAGCATTCAGTTTTGCCGGAGCCTGTGCCGGTTGCAATCAGTGTAGAACGGCCGTCATTGCCAGTCAGTCGTTCAAACGCTTTTTGCTGATGAACATAGGGAAGATATGCAGGGTGAATTGCCTCAAAGCAGGTTGGCATTTCCTTTGCAACACGGAAGGGCAGACGCACGGCAAGATAAGGTTCATGATAAACAGAGCCTTTCTGAGCAAGCATTTCTGCAACGGAACCTTTGAAGGGAGCGTTGCTCATGGGAAATGTAGTTTCGATGTAATCACCAATGCCTTTTTCGAGTTGGCTGGCAAGAATTGAGGGTAACATATCGCAATATACTCCTATAATTATTGATTGGATATCTTGTCGATGGAGAGAGGAATGCGCTGTTGACCGTCACCGACATATCCCTCAAGAACATCAGAAAAAAGAAGTGCGGTTTTATCGTCAATAATACCAAGTTGACGATTTTGAAGAAGAAAAGTCATCGTTGACACAGAGGATTCACTGAGCAACTCTTTAATATAAGATTGCTCCAGACTGTATTCTTCGGCTGTTATATCATCCTTGACTACGATATTGGAAAGAAGATAAATCAATCGGGTTAATTCGGATGCGGATTCTTTAGTCTTGGCTAACAAAAATGCAGCCTGTTCATTTGTGACAGGAATAGGCTCAAATGAAGTATCTTTTGAATCCGGAACAATAGTTTGTGAAGATAGAATTTGTTCTGCTTTTGTTTGAAAAACTTGTTCAGAGCGAGGGGGTTGCGGTTGTGAGATGCCTTTGATTCTATCAATAGTATCTTGAATTTTTGGTTGTACCTTATAGTGCCAGAGTACGTGAATAAGGTCAGAAATGGACTTTTTAACTTCTGGGTCGCTAAGGATGTCGCCCAAAATTTCCATTGTGGTTCCAGTAAGAGCCTGCGCCGTGGGGGATGGGACAGGAGACTCTTTATATACGGTTTCCGTGCGGACTACCTCACGTTGAGGAAGTTCATTTTCTGAAATATAAGAAATATCAAGAGAAGCCTTAATATGACCAGAACTATCGCGGAGTCCATGATTGGAGCGCAGTTCACCGCTATCTAATTTTTTGAAGTCATCTTGGGACATGGTGACATTCATAGTGCGTGTTTCAAGGTTGGAACACTCTTTTTTCTTGGACAACTTGATGCCTCCAATCAAATTATAGGCCTATTATTCTTTATACTTTTCCTCAAAGAACTTCCACGCGGTTTCATAATCCTGCTCCCGGTCACAGCGGTCAAAGGGTGCTGCATACTCAATGGTGCGCTGTACCGGGCCGCCAGGCATGGTGTCATCCGTAATGGTACGGGCAAACACATAACCGGCCGGAGCATGCTTCATAATACCGTCCCACGGAGCATCGCCGCGCTTGATTGGCTGCACAGCACCGGCATTTTCCCACTCCGGGCGGGTGAAGCCTACACCGGTCAGGCTGCGGTTGTTGGTAAATGTAATGCGGCCATTGGCATCGTACCATGTATCGGCCTCATAGCTTTGCAGCACGGGGAACTGGATGCGGTAAATGGTCTTGAGCTGCTGCAGGGTCATGCCCAGTGCCATGGCGGTAAGTACATCAATTTCTACCAGAGCCTGCCGCCGCTCATAGTCCGTGCGCAAGGGCGTGTCCCATGTCCACTCCGAGGTCAAAGAAGTGAAGCGAGCAGGGGAGAGGCGAGGGTCGGATTTGGACCAAGTAGTGAAAGGCCAGACAACATTCCAACATTTTTTCCAAAGGGGAGCGTAATATTCATTGAGCGAATTAAGCAGTAAAGTGGTAAGGATGATACGGATACTATAAATACTGCGGATAATCGGAAGGCCGCCTAAAACGCCGATGCCTCCAGAGCCCTTTCCGGTTGCTTTTATGTAGAAATCATACGGAATAGATTCCATCAGACCACTCATTAGTGCTGTGTCAACATCATTTTTGAAGCCGAGTTCGTAAACAGCGTGAACATGGCCGACTTTCGGCGGAATAATGGCAGACATTAAGGTTCGTTCTCCGCCTTGATTAAACATATTTCGCATAGCAATGCGGTAGCTGTAATAGTTTTTACAATTCCATGGGGTTAGTGGTGCACGTTCCTCATATTCTTCGGGCGCACAATATGGCTGATAATTACAACGTTGTAAATATGAATCAGATATCGAAGTTAAGTCTATATTATCATAATCGGAGTTAAGGCGACAAATGCTTCGAGATGTTTTGAAACAAGGATTTGCAACTGCAATATGAGGTCCGGAAATAATCATATCAGTAAGACTTTCTGGAAAATGTACATTTCGAACCATAGTGCCATCTTTTTGTGCATTTGTTTCATGCCACATTTCGGAGCCAAAAATTTCGGTTTTTATATCAGAAATGTACTGCGTCTGACTTGCGATGCAACTTAAGGCTCCAATTAAACTTCGAACGTGCAAAACGGGAAGCCGTGCCTGCGGCCACTTATCATTGCCATCAAACAATTTGGCAAAAACTTCCAATTCGCGCTGCGTAACATGAATGATACGGTCAGGATGGCCGGTAATATTCCAGTCGCCATTGGCATCCTTGATGCCTGGAATCGGCGCGGAGGCTTCGCCTTGGTAACACTCTACGATGCTTTTAGCATCGTAGAGGTTACTGATGGTGTCGAATGACACCATCAGTGGACCACCCTTCGGGTCGTCGTAGACGCCCTCAGGGTGTACGAAAGCGGCAATGCCGCTTTCATTCGTTTTCTCCCACGAGAGTGGAAGAAAACATTTAAACAGATTCGTCTGCTGTCCTTTCAGGGCAGGATAATTCTGCACGGCGTTCAAAAAGTTCTGTTCGCCGGAAAGCATTTCATACTCTGCAAAATACATGCTGTGCGTATGTGCATTTTCCAGTGCCGTCTGCCGTTCATGGGTGGTCTGGGTAGCGGTCAGTTTTTTTACAGCAAACATGGGATTGGCATCCGCCAGCACGCCCTGTTCGTTCCACTCGATCTTGATCCACGGCGGGTTACCGATCATCAGGTCAAAACCGCCGCGCTCGGCAAATACATCAGCAAACTCCAGCTCCCAATGCATAAAGTGATTCTGCTGTGCTATTGTGCGAGCCAGCCTCAGCCGGGGCAAAAGGGCGCACAGTTCGTCCAAGTTGACCTGAAGCAGGATGTCAGTATCTTCTTCGTCTGCATCTTCTAGCATGGAAAGCTGCTGGGAATCACTGTTGGTGGAGTACAGCCCCACCAAGATCATGTACATATCATTCAGAAATTCGCTGCGGCTGGGCAAAAGATCAGCCTTGTCAATGGGCCAGAACCACAGGGCGCACCAGTAATCCATCGCAAATTTTAAACGAGCATAAGCACCAGCATTTTTGGCATTCTCGGAACGGTACATGGTGCGCAGCATCTGATCTTTGGTGCGGATGGAAGTATGGGAGTCCGGTTCATCATCATTGAATTTGAACACAGACAGGCTGTCGTGCGTCTGCTGCTTCAGTTGCTGACGCAGAGAAATCTGATCTTTCCAGAGCTTGTCAATCGTCTTGGAGAGTTTTTTCAGCGTTTCGATATCATCGTCACAGTAAGGAGCAGTAAATGCCTTGTTCCAGGTGTTCAAAAACTTGATTTTTGCAGGCTCCAGCTGTTTGATGACTTTGTCGGTATAACTGCACATACCGGGGTCGCCCAACAGAAAATGATAGATTTGTGTGGACAACTTGCCGCGCTTGCGCTCGGTGCCAAGGGGAACACGCTCCGGGGCTTTTTCATACCAGCGCAGACCTTTGCTGGTGGCTTGCAGGGAACTCACGCGGTAGCACTGCCGCCGGGCACCAATCAGGGAATTGCCGTTGACCAGCTGGGTACCGAACCACGGCACAAATCCATTAGGATAAATGGTGTTCAGCCACAGAGAAACCTCGGCCAGTTCCACGGCCACAGGGTTCAGGTCAACGCCGTATACATTGCGGTCGGCAATGAACATTTTGACCTTTTGCAGCTGGTTAAAACGTTCTTCGTAGCCGATGATCTCTCCGGTTTCCTGCTCTTTACGAGAAATATAGGCTTCTGCAAGCTGATTGATCGCTTCATTCAAGAATGCTGCGCTGCCCATGGCAGGTTCACAAATGGTTAGATGCAGAATGTCATCCGCAGATTTGTCTTTCAGCAATTCCTTCAGGGCATATTTGACAAGGCATTTGGTTAGAACTTCCGGCGTATAGTAAGAAGCGGATTTTTCCCGTTCGCGGCCAGCCAAGCGGTAGATGAATGTGCCTTTGGCATACATGCGCAACTTGCCCTTTTTGTTGCCAGACGCATAGCGGACGCGTTCCTCTTCTGTATATTGTGCCAAATCAGATTCAGAAACAAAATAGCCGACATCCAGTTCATTGAAGTCAACTCCGGCGCGTTTGACCTCGTATAAATCCTGCTGTGCGATAAAGCCACGGTAGGAGAGCAGAGCTTCGTATACCGCGCCCATTTGGTTGATGCCCAAATTGGCGTAGGAAATACGCCCCCGGCGGCTATTGCGTTTGCCGGAGGCACGTGTCAGGCTCATTAAGTCGATAATACGCAGCATGCAGCTGTTGCGCAGTTTGGCAGCATTGATCAACTTGGTGTACTCCGGGTCAAAGATATGCGCCTTGAGCGGAGCAATCAAAAAAACATCGTGTATACTGTCGGCACCGGTTACTTTTTGAAATTCGGCTTCCGTTTCCGGATAACCGTTATAAATCAGGTCATAAAGTTTTGCCAGCGTTTCATGTAGATAATAGCCATCGCTCACTTCATCCACATCATCTCGGACAGCGTCGGCGATATCCCGCAGACTTTCCAACGAGTAACCTTTCAGATAACTCAGTTCACGGATGGGAGCATAGCCCAATTCTGGCCGCGCCTCAATGAACAGTATGAACAGCATCCGGTACATATAGCGCAGGCACTCCAGTGTCAGCTGTCCGGCATCCACGGGATGCTCTTCTAGGTTAATTTTCTGCCGGGTTCGCATGTCGTGGAGGACTTCATTGCCCAAAAGTTCGATACATTCACGCAGGGCATATTTTAAATCCTGTGAAACACCCGCAGCATTTTTCTGACTCTGCTCGTTTAACTCATCTAGAAGAATAGAACCGTCTTCCGGGCAGAGGGAATCTTTATGCAGTAGGACGACCATGGCTTGCAGGGTTGTGAGTTCCAAGCGAGAAAAGATGTCTTCTAATTCGAATTGCAAATAGCGTTTTTCACTCCATTTGTTCCGGTCAATCAGTGCAATCTGATTCAGCGAAATAAACAGAAGAAAACGCGGCGGCTCTGCGGCACCGAACAGAATCTGTGTGGCAAGATCCTCATTTTTCAGTTCCAGCAGGTCATCGTTGTGGACGGCACCGAAGGCATCTTCCTCTGCAATGTTACCGTCAAAGACATTGCTTTCCAGAATACCGGCATCCGATTCTCTGGAAGCAGAGAGCATGACCCATAGCAGTGGTGCACCGTTGCTCTTTTTCATTTCCAAATAAACGGGAACAGACAGAGAAGCATCTACAGGGACAAGTTCCGGGGCAGCTTCTGGATACCCAAGAGAAGCCAGGTAACGGTCTGCCATCGTGCGAATCGCAGCCAGAAGCTGCAAATTCAATGCACCGCCTGCGTAGCGGTCGTGCAAGGGATAGAACTGTCGGGCGTTTTGTCGCAGCTGTGCCCAAGGTGTGCGGATCTCTTCGGATGACTTTGCAGCCTGAGCCCAGGCAGTGATGGCCTCACCTGCATTTTCCTCAAAGATGGTCGAAAAATAGTGGTTGGTATAATATTCGTTTTTATTTGTGATACCGGTTAGATCGATGCTCATTCGGATACCCCCATCAGGACGGATACGATACGAATATATGGGTTGTTTTGAATCGTCAGGGTTTCTTTTACCCAGTTCGTAAAATCATCAAACAGTTTGTCCACCCGGCGCTCCTGCTCCTGCAGTTGACGTTCATGTTCAAATAGGGTGGTCTGATAGTACTCCTTGTGTTTTTCCTGCAGTTCAATCAGCTTATCCACCTCTGCATCCAGCTTGGGGTTCATCTCTGCCTGGTACTGCTGGTATCGCTCTGTGAGATAGGTCTTTGCCTGCGTGACTACATCGTGCAACAAGCTGCTTGCAGCAACGATGCTTTGGTTCGTGATGCAGTTTGTGTTGGGAATACGCGCGCTACGCAGTCCGGCTTTCTGGACAACCTCCTCCATGGAAAGTCGCTGAATGAATTGCCCATCCCGATACAGCAGACCAAACCATTCATCGATGAGCGGCGTGGATTTCAGGTTGGGAACACTGCCGGAAACGATGTACAACGCTTCACCGGGATACAAAACGCCGGGCAGACCCAGAACGGGAGCTTCTGCGCGTTTGAACAAAAGCCCGGCCTTATCATTGACCCAAGAGAAAATCGGGTGCAGCTTCCACAAATACTGCGAGGACGGCCATGCCGCCTCATCCATGTTCTTTTGCATGCTGGTGCGCATCTGCTCCATGCAGAAGGCTTTGTCATCCGAAAGGCGCAGTGTTTCTCCTTGCGGCATGGCTTCTTCCGGTATAAGCGCACGCAAACGGCGCTCCATTTCCGGGGTTAACCGGATATCTAGGCCAGAAACCGTTTGCAGTTCCTGAACTGGATTGCTGTCAGTCTGATTAAGGTATTGCACAGCTTGCTCCAGATATTCCTTATCGGTGAACAATGTTTCGTCGGAAACAGTTTCTGAAAGCTGCTCAATAGCAGTCTCCTCTGTTTCTGAGGCAGCGGCCATCAAAGCTTCAAAGGGGTTGAATTCCTGCGCATCGGCATCTAGACTCTGAGCAAATGTATCTGCGTCGGAACCGGATTCGATGGCTTCCGCAATCACCGTTTCTTCCTCTTCCACATTGAACTTGCCCAACAGTAAGGCAGGATCGCCGATATTTTTCAGTGCCTGCTCTTCTTTTTGAATCAGAATCTCGATGATACGCATATCACCTTTGATCTGTTTGTTATTGCTCTCAATGAGCAGATAGCGGATATCAGGGCGTTTTTGCTGACCGTAACGGTCGATGCGGCCGTTGCGCTGCTGGAATACCATCAATGACCACGGAATATCAAAGTGAATCAGGCGGTGGCTCAGATAATGAAGATTCAGACCTTCAGAAGCTACATCCGAAGCGACCAGAATGCGGATGGGAGATTCCGTGCGGCCGAAATCTTCTACAATGCGCTGCTGCTCTGCATCGCTCATACCACCAGAAATCTCTTGGATCGCAGAGGACTTCAGCCCCAGATCAGTCCGCAGATGTTCCGCCAGATAATTCATGGTTTCGATGCGCTCGGTAAAGATCACAACGCGGTCACCGGGATCTTTGGGGTTCCATCCGTAGGAATCGCTACGCAAAAGTTCCAGCAGTTTTTGATAGCGCGTGAAGTTTTCGGGCGTGACCTGTCCCAGAGCAGTATGCAACTCTTCTAACAAGCGAATATCGGAAATATCATCTACTGTATATTTTTTATAGAGCTTTTTCAGGCGTGCCTCGATACTTTTGCAGCAGGCAGCTGGGCTGGAAAAAAGAGATTTCTCTAAGTTCGTCTTGAACAGACGTCCAGTATTTTTGGCTTTGCCGGCATCCATTTCCAACTGCATTTCAGCAAGCAGATCGAAGGCATGTTCCTCCTGTGCAGAGGCGTGACAATGTTCCAATGTGACCTGCCGCTCGAGAAATGAGCCGTTAACCTGATCTTTGACATCATTTTTGAAACGGCGGATGCACAGTCCCTTGATGTCTTCCGGGGTGTAGTTTTCAGGGTCTGCGATGGCAGTCGGGTCCAACATGTTCATCAGGGAAGCAAAACTTTTTGCACGGCCATCGTGCGGTGTGGCCGACAGCATGATCATGGTATCACTGCGGTTGGCCAGCAGTTTTGCAAGCCGAGAACGCTGTGCCTGATGGTCACCGCGCTCGGCAACATTCTGCGCTTCATCAATGACGATAATGTCCCAATATGCTTTTTCCAAGTGTGTACGGTATTCCACATCGCGTTTTAAGGTGTCAATGGAAACGATCGTTTTATCATAGTAAAAGAAGGGATTGTAATTGGAGGGCAGACTGGCGCGGATCTTTTGGATTCGGTTGGAATCCAGCCGCACGAGCGGAATAGTAAAGCGATTCCACATTTCTTTTTGGAACTGCGTCATCATGCTTTTTACGGTGACGACCAGAATGCGCTTGCCTTTGCCGCGTGCAATCAACTCCGACATCAGGATACCGGCTTCCAGCGTTTTGCCAAGGCCGACAGTATCCGCAATCAGGATGCGCTGGCGGGGACGCTGTAAGGAAAGCTTGGTTGGGTCCAGTTGGTAAGGCATGGGGTCCATAGCTGCTTTGTGGCCAATATGCAAATTTCTGTCGGTGGGAAGCTGTTGCCGCCATTGGCTTTCTAAATACAATAGTGACCGTTTGAAAAATGGGGATGAGTCGGCAATCAACTGAATGCTCGCAGGATCTACAATCTGAATCTGTTCGAGATCTGTGAGAAAAATGGTATCGCGATTCCTCACCAGTGGAGTGATGCCAACACATTGTAAAACTTGATGACCAAGGCTGTTGGTTTCGATTTTTTTAATGAGCCATTCTTCGTCACGAATAACAGCACGCATACCAGGTGCATAATCTGTCATTTTGAAATCTCCCTGTTTTTTATGATTTTCCGAGATATACATATAAGAGTATAATTATCATTATTCTACCACAGACAGGCACAAACATCAATTCTGCCATAAGAATTGCACGAGATTTTGTTGAAGCCGTCCAGCTGCCATGGTATACTTTTATACATAGGGCAGGTGATACAGGATGTACGAAAAGCAGGGAACACCGCCGTGCGGCGCGCTGAATTCTTATATAGAACAGGTGCATCGGGGAGATTGCAGACATGTAGTTGTTCCGGAGAGTAGAGAATGGTGAATGAATAGTAGAGTAAAGTGATGCTTAAATGGAGAAAAGCTATTTGATTGGAGAAAATGGCTTATATTGGAGAAAAAACGTATTGCATCGTAAGCGAATCGGTGCTATAATATAAACCGTCAAAAGCTGAATATAAACAGACGAACAGCCGGTAGGTCGAAAGCCTACCGGCTTTTTTCGTCCTATTCCACAAGCTGCTATGTACAATAAAGGGCAGGGTGAATAGATTTGGATAAGGCTTTGAATGTTAAAATTTTGTGAAAGAAACATGAAGAGTGTCTCCTTTTTGCCCGATTTCGGTGTACATAGTGAAGGCCTTTATTTCCGAGCCAGATGAAAGGAGAAAGTGGAAGTCATGGAATTATTGCAGTTCAGAGGTAATTGCCGCTGGTCATTTGCTATGCAACAGCATGATTCGATGATAGGTAAACAAAGCAGGCGACTTTTGTAGATGCCCTGATCAATGGGCAACTGCAAAGGTTGCCTGCTTTGTAGTTCACGAGAAAATAATCGAAATGGCTGCAAATGTGAGAATTGTGTGAAAGAAACGGTAAAAAGGTTGTATTTTGCCCGAAAATCGTGCGCTCTATGAAGGCCTTTAATTTTGAGCAGCGGAAGGAAAGTGAACTTCAGAAGTTCGTTGGTCTGAAAGGCAACGTGGTAGAATGGAGGTACGGATATGTAGAGAAAAAGATTGATTACACGTTAAAAACACAGGGGGGAGAGAAGCCTATGAATATTACAACGAGGGATTTTTTGCAGACGCTGTATGGTAAATGCACAGAAGGATGCATTACCATCACGACGCTGCCGGATTCCAGAAATGAGCATATCCCGGTCACGGAACTGGACAAAGCAGCGGAGCGCATTAAAGTGCTGGGTACCAGTGCCAACACCTATTATTGCGTTGCACTGCGTCAGGAAGGGCTGCCATCGAGTGTCAGAGGTGGTATCGGACAGATTCACACCGTTGTTTGCATGGTGGCGGATGTGGATGTGCTGGGGCCGGCACACAAAGAAACCGCACTGCCGAAGACGGAAGAAGAAGCGATTGCATTTGTAAACAGTTTGAAGCTGAAGCCTTCCATCATTGTGCGGTCGGGCAACGGCGTGCATGCCATTTGGCCTCTGAACGAGCCGTTTATTATCCATAACGAGGATGAGCGTGAGCAGATCCGGGAACTCTCTGCCGGGTTCGGTATGTATGTCATTGCAGAGGGGCGTAAAAAGGGATGGAAACTGGACAATGTGCAGGATGTTCCTCGAATGTTTCGGGCTCCGGGTTCACTGAACTTTAAGAGCAACCCGCCGAAACGGTGCGAGGTATATAGTGCCGAGGAATTCCGCTATCCGGTAACTGCTTTTAAAGAATTTAAGCGAATTACCGAAATTGTTGAGTTCCATGCAGAGAGCGATTTGGTCGGCCCTGCGGAACGTATGTGTGAAAAGTGTGCTTTTATTGATTATTGCATTGAAAATGCCGCAACACTGCCAGAGCCAATGTGGCATACGATGATCTCTATTGTTGCCGTTACGGAAGACGGTCAGAAAAAAGTGCATGAGAGGAGCGAGACATATCCCGGATATTCTTACGACCAGACAGAGGAATATTACGAGCGTGCTGCAAAAATGAGCCGTCCATGCTCCTGCCGTTATATCCGGGACTTTTTCGGATTTGATTGTCCGAAAGAGGGGTGCGGTGTTCGGGCACCGATCGTTTTTGCATACTACACTATAGAAGAACGTGTAAAAAAGTTGCTGGAAGAGGAGCTGACAGTTGATGAGGCTTTAGAAGAAAAGAATCTTCAGCTGGTACGTTATGCACGGAAACACCAGCCAATCCAGTATTTTAAGCTGAAGGAAAAATATGGCAAACTGAAGATCGGAGTCCGGGACCTTGAAAAAATGCTGACCACCACTGGTGGAAAGGCAGATATACACGAAGGCGGACAGGAGTTCTGCAAGGCATTGGAACTGGATGGCATGGAACTGAATGGACTGGTGGTGCCGAAAGGCTGGGAAGTCGATATGGAAGGAGTTCGACACATTGAATTCCTGAATGGCGTTCCCTATGCAAAATCAGCTTTTTCCGCACCGGTTTATATTTCCCGGCGAATGAGGAATGTTGATGATGAAGATGTAAAGCTGGAACTGGCTTTCTATGGTGATTGCCGTTGGAGAAAAATTATCGTTCCACGCGGCGATGCAATGGATAAGAGCAAACTGGTAAAATATGCAAATCAGGGATTGCCGGTGACATCGGAAACCTCTAAAGAGGCAGTCAAATATATGGAAGCTCTTGAAACTTCCAACAAAACCGTCATTCCGCGGCACCGCAGTATCGAGCGCATGGGTTGGGTCAAGAACAGGGAATTCTTCCCTTACCACATGGAAAGCCGTGCCGCCTATGATGGTGTCGGCGAGGAAAGCCATCGGATTATCGCTGCTGTTATGCCGCACGGTGACAAAGACAAATGGATGGAGATGGCAGCAACGCTGCGCACGATGCAGGCTGCACGGGTCATGCTGGCGACATCCTTCGCATCTGTGCTGCTGCAGCCCCTTCAACAGCGGCCGTTCATCTTCCACCTCTGGGCAAACTCTCGCAGTGGTAAGACGGCGGTGCTGAAGGCAGCAGTGTCCATCTACGGCGATCCTAATGTGCTGCTGCGGAGCTATAATAGCACTGCGGTCGGCATCGAGCACACGGCAGGTACAGTGCGGAACATTCCACTGGCACTGGATGAGCTGCAGTCGCTCAGTTTGAAGTATGAAAATCTGTCTAGAATGATGTATATGCTGGGCAATGGTATTGGAAAGATGCGTGGTGACCGCATCGGTGGTACGCAGAAA
Organism: Faecalibacterium sp. I2-3-92; assembly: GCF_023347315.1. Lineage (GTDB taxonomy): Bacteria > Bacillota > Clostridia > Oscillospirales > Ruminococcaceae > Faecalibacterium > Faecalibacterium duncaniae. The sequence continues at coordinate 1,660,717 of NZ_CP094470.1, read as the reverse complement.
ATGCAGACATGGTGCAATACCATTCTGTCAATTGGTGAACAACCGATCACGGTGCAGAATTCCATGGACGGTGAAAATACGCGCGTCATGGAACTGTATGCATCACCAATCGGTGACACGGACTTTGCCAGAACAGTGCATCAGACAGCAGCGGAGAACTACGGCTTTGCAGGGCAAATGTTTATGGATTACCTGTTCCATGAATATGAGCTGGAAAAGGGCACCAGCAAGCTGCGGCAGGCTTATACAAATTTCCGGGATGAGTTTGTTTCGATGTACGCGATGCTCTATGAAAAATGTACGAGCATTCATCTGGAATTTGTTGCTGTGCTTGTCTTTGCGGACTTTATTGCATCAAAGGCTGTTTTTAATGCTGGTGAGGAGGCATGTGGTGCAGCATGGGAAATGGGTTTTGAACTGCTGGAAGCACTGAAGAAAGAGCAGAAGGCAGATGCGGTAGAGTGTGCATGGGATACTGTAAAGGAATGGATTGCTTCCAATCAGGAGCATTTTGAAGTGAAACATCTTAATGAAGTAGCACGAGAACCGCGGCTCGGAAGATATGAGCCAGGAGAAAAGAAAACCTATATCCTGCCGAATTGTCTCAGAAAAATGCTGATCGACAATGGCTTTTCCTACGAAAAGAGCATCCGTGGTTTCAAGGACCGTGGATATGTCGAAAACAGACAGGAAAACCAGCGAGTTGGAAAGAGCAGCGTAAAGGTGATCATCGCTAATATTGAGCAGGCCTATGAATACAGAAAAGCTAGTGAATTCTTCTGATAACAAAAGGATACTGCAAAATATTCGGTAACGCAAGTAACAACGGAGCCGAAATCGACGGCAAATATGGGATGTTACCACTTCGACCGCTTTTTTTGAGAGATATACCAACACTATATATAGATAATTAAAAGAGGGGATGATTATAAAAAGCTCTATATGTAATGTATATAGTAGAAGTAACAAACCTGCTAACGAGTGTCAATAGCCTGAACAAAAAATCATCAAAAATTTATTGCCGGGTGCAGTTAAGCATCCGGCAACTTTAATAAGCCGACAGCACAGCTTGTCAGCTGAAAATCATCGTAATGGTTCATCAGAAATCATCAATAGGCATCATAAGATGGCTGGGACCGTAGAAATTCAGTAACACGAGCGTAATAGACCCGCAGGAACTTCGCACTTCCTGCGACGGTATAAACGTAATAATGTTTTCCTTCGGAACGCTTTTTGTCCATAAAGCAGTAAACTGCATTTTCCGGGTTTGAGCGTGTTAAAATAATATTCGATATAATAAAAATGGTTCGCCTCAGATGCGGTGAGCCTCGTTTGGAAACATGGCGTGACTTGGATTCAAATGCACCAGACTGGAACGGCGGTGCGTCAATACCAGCAAAGGCCACCAACGCTTTCTTGTTTTTGAACCGCCGAACATCACCAATTTCGGCCATAAGAGCAGGCCCGGTAACGGGTCCGGCTCCTTCCATCTGCATCACAACCTCGTATTCGGGGAGCATTGCAGCCAACCGCTGCATTTCAAGCTGGGTGCTTTGCTTGGCCTCGCAAACGGCATTCAGGCTTTTGCAAGCCTGCGTGATCAGCATCTTTGTACTTTCGCATTACGGAAGAGTAGCCACGCTTTCCTGTGCAAGCAGATAGATTTTGTGAGCGGTATCTGTACGGAACTTGTAGTTTTTTCGTTTGCACCAGCCCCGATAAGATTCCGTGAAAGCCTCCATGGAATATTGACAGACACAATCCTTGTGCCAATAACGCAGAAAGAAATCTACCCATTTTTCATGTCTATTCGCATTTTTTGTGTTCGGAGCAAACGCAATATTTACCCCGGAAAATGTTTGGTCAGCCAGCGCAATCAGACCGTTCCGCAACGCTGTTGCAGTCGCAGTGATCCGCTCATTTGCTCTGGATTGCATTTTAAGAAGCAGCCTGGTTTCTTCTTCATTATTGAACGGGGGCAGTATATCCCAAAAGGTAAGCGCATAGTTTGCGATTTTAAGAGCATCCGCACGGTCCGTCTTCAGCTTTCGGATCGTATTATCACTAAAATCGTGGATCAGCATCGCATTGACAACGGAAACAAAAAAGCCTGCTTCCTTTAATGTCAGCGCGATCGGTCTCCAGTACGTACTGGTATGTTCCATTACAATACGAATATCGCCTCCCAGCTTTTTGAGTGTGGATGTCAGCTTTTTTAAGTCACTGTTCGTGTGGCGGACATCGAAAGGCCGAAGTACGATTTCGCCTCCGGGTCTCCGTACCGCAACTGTGCTTTTGCTCTTAGACACATCAATACCGACGGCGGTAATAACAGCAGCTTCCATTTTTCTGACCTCCTTTAATGCCGGTTCCGCCTATGCCCATTACCGATTCAGCTTGCTTTGTGACACGAATGTACGGCAACATCTACTCAACCTGCGTCGATCGAACGCTGCAATGGAGATGGCGGAGAACAGTTTGCGATTCCGAGCGTGGTAGCTCAAGCAGGGCAGCGTTCTCTCTACACATCTCAATTGTAGCTTAGGTTTGGGCGTCTGTATAGCTCACTGGCTGTGAACCTTTCAGAACCAACACAATTGTAGCAAGCAGGGCAGACGTATATACAATGTCTGCATTTGCAAGCAATGTGTCTGTCTATACAAACACCATTTGCGTTGCAAAATGCTTGTTGGGAGCACCCAAACCCTTGAACTGCATCCCGTGGATGCAGGCTGTTTTAAGCAAATAAAAAGAAAAACTGTTTTACTTCTTCCGGAATTCTCCATACAGCCACTCTGCCAATGCCGACATAATAGCCTTGTACTTGCTGGTGTCCTCAAACAGGGAAGAGAAGGTGTCCTGCGCTTCAAGATAGCTGTCCTGTGCGGCGGTGTCAAAGGCTTTGGGGAAGATGCTCTCGGTAAAGATCTGCGGATCGGAGCTGCGCGCCAGCTTTGCCAGTTTCGGGTCGGCCAGCAGACGGTCATGCAGGGCAGTAAGCAGCACCCGGTCGGCATTGGTGAACTCGCCCTTGAACTTCTCGTTGATCTTCAAAATGATCTCGTCCAGCGGCTCCTTGGGGTCGTGGCCGAGAGCACCCTTCTGGGTGACCGGCTCGTAGACGCCCTTGGCGCGTTCCAGCTCGATGGCACCGGCAAAGGTCTTTTGCAGCTTGTAATACTCCAGCTGTAATTTGCCCTCCAAGTCCAGCGGAGAGACCTCGTCCGGCGGCAGCAGTTTGAGCAGGTAAGCGCAGAATACGTTCTCCTTGTGCAGCTCTTCATCGAACATCCGTGCCACCTGCGAAACGTAGCCGTACCACTTGACAAGGCTGCGCAGCAGGCGGCGGAACTGGTACCGCTCGGCCTGCGTTTTCTGGTTGTAGCGGTCTGCCACCGGCTTCAAGACGCTGCTCATGCGGCCCACGGCGTTTTTATCCTGCTTGGTGCTGCGGAAATACTCCTTGGCAAAGGCTTCCACGTCTGCATCGGAATAGACGGCAAAGCTCCGCAGCTCCTTCTGGGTCTTGTAAATGAGGTCGGTGTTGACCTCCTGCTCCAGAAAAGTCTCCTGATAAAACGGCTGGAAGGCCTCCCGGATGTCCTCTGCCTTGTTCACAAAATCCAGCACAAAGGTGTCGATTTTACCGGGACAGGTACGGTTCAGACGGGAGAGGGTCTGCACCGCCTTGACGCCCTTCAGTTTTTTGTCCACGATCATGGTGTGGAGCAGCGGTTCGTCAAAACCGGTCTGATATTTTTCTGCCACGATGAGCACATTGAAGTTGTTGTGGAACTCCTTTTTGGTCTGGCTCTCTGCAATGTGACTGCCATCAGCGCGGACGTTCAGGGACTGCTCCGTGTACTCCACGCCGCCGTCCGGTACGGCACCGGAAAATGCCGCTAAGATCTGCACATCGTCATAACCCTGCTCCGTAATATAGCGCTTGACCTCGTGGAAGTACCGCACCGCTGCCAGCCGGGAGGAGGTGACCACCATCATCTTGCCCCGCCCGCCGATTTTGTGGCTGGTGGTCTCCCGGAAGGTCTCTACAATGATCTTTGCCTTCTGGCTGATGTTGTAGGGGTGCAGCTCTTCATACTTGCGGATGAGCTTTGCCGCTCGGCTGGCAGGCAGGTCGGGGTTGTCCGGGATGGTCTTGGCGATCTTGAAGCAGGTGGAATAGGTCATGTAGTTTTGCAGCACATCCAGAATGAACCCTTCCTCAATGGCCTGACGCATACTGTAAATGTGGAAGGGGTGGTGGCTGCCGTCCGGGTACTCGGTGCCGAACAGTTCCAGCGTGGCGGCTTTTGGGGTGGCGGTAAAGGCAAAGAAGGACAGATTCTTGTGCCGCCCATGGGAGGTCAACTCCTTCACCAGCGCATCCTCCGGGTCGATCTCGTCCTCCGCTTTGCCTTCCAACTCGGCATATTCCCGCAGCGCATCCTCGGTGTCGGCAAGGGCGGCTTTCAGCTTCAAAGCAGAGGTGCCGGTCTGGGAGGAGTGTGCTTCGTCGATGATAACGGCATAGTTCTTCCCGGCGGTTTTGTTCACCTCAGTGTAGATGACCGGGAACTTCTGCAGCGTGGTGATGATGATGCGTGCGCCGTTGTTGATGGCATCCCGCAGGTCGCCGGAGTTTTTGTCCTCGCCGATGGCCTCCACCGCACCCAGCGTATGGTCAAAGCCGGAGATGGTCTCCTGCAGCTGTGCGTCCAGCACGGTGCGGTCAGTCACCACGATGACGCTGGCAAACACCGGCTTGTTCTCGGTGTTGAACAGGGAAGCCAGCCGGTACGCCGTCCAAGCAATGGAGTTGGACTTGCCCGACCCGGCGCTGTGCTGGATGAGATAGTGCTGCCCGGCACCCTTCTGCCGCACATCTGCCACCAGCTTGCGCACCACGTCCAGCTGGTGATACCGGGGAAAAATCAGGGCCTTGCCGTCCTGCAGGCTCATAAACTTTTGCAGGATGTCCATCATGCTGTCCTTCTGGAACACTTCTTCCCAGAGGTAGGCGGTAAGATAGCCGTTAGGGTTGGGAGGGTTTCCTGCGCCGCCGTCCCGCCCGGCACCGTTGGAGCCCTGATTGAAGGGCAGAAAGCGGGTGTCCTTGCCCGCCAGCCGGGTGGCCATCCACACCTCGGTCAGGTCTACGCAAAAGTAGCCCAGAATGCGCTTGTTGAACTGGAAACACACCTCCCGGGGGTCCCGGTCGTGCATCCACTGCTGCTTGGCGTTCTCCACGGTCTGCCCGGTGAACTGGTTCTTTAGCTCAAAGGCAAACACCGGGATGCCGTTTACCGCCAGCACCATGTCCACCGAGTTGTGGGTGGTGTCGGAGTAGAACCACTGCCGGTTGCAGGTGATCTCGTTTTGGGCGTAGCGCTGGGCATCCTTCTGGTTCAGCGCGGACTCCGGCTGAAAATAGCACACCCGGAACCGCCGTCCCCGGTGCTTGAACCCATACCGCAACACCGAAAGCAGCCCGTCCGCATCGCAGGCATTGTTAAAGGCCGTGCAGAACTTCCGCACCGGGTTTACCGGGTTCTGCTTTTCAAAAAATGTCCACTCGTTGGGCTGGGTCTTTTGCACAAAGCGGATCAGGGTGTCCACAAACAGCCCCAGCTTGGGGTCGTAGCAATCCCCGTTGCGGGTGTAGCCCCCGGCAGGGGAGAGCAACGACGCCGCAATGTCCGATTCAAACTGCTTTTCGGTGGTGTTGAGGGGCATGGTTAGACCTCCTTATTCTGATAAGAAATGTTTTTGACAGAGTTTTTTTAATTGTGTGTCATCGACACCAAGACTGTGGAGAATCATGCAATAGATCAAACCAATTAAATAAAATGCTGTCTCGCAAAGCCGCTTGTCAAGAATTTGTTGTGTTCCATGTGTTGTACGGTTGCGATGAATCACTAAATTTTCAATATCTTCCCGATTCGGAATGGAAGACGTGTCAAAAAATAAAAGACGTAAAATATCGATATACTTTTCATAGGTCAAGTAAAATTTATCAGCATCTGCAAGTGTAAGATGCTTAAAAACACCCATAAGTGTATCATGTGTCTTTCTTGGAAATGGTCCGTTTTCTTCTTCGAAGGAACAAATTGTTTTTTTTAGCTCTTTTATAAGAGAGGAAAGTTTATCAGATTCTGCTAGGTAGGTTGCACTTTTGTTGTCAGGAGTGGAGTTGCTCATTTTAACTCGGGCAAGCTCACATTCTAAACAGGTAACAATGCTGTGAATTATATCAGTTGACATCCTGCCAACATCTTGAGGAGAGGAAGGCAGAAAATCCATGAAGCAAAAGGGATTGTTAGGAATATTGCTATATATGAGTTGTAGTAAGGAAAAAACGACATCGTTGAGTTCATCAAAACAGAGGTTATGCCAAGGCGTCTTTTGAACAGGAGTGACAGATGGTTCTTGAAATATTTGTGCATCATCAAAAACTTGACAGCATTCATCATGCCATTTTAACAAATACATCTCATCGAAAATGATGTTTTTATGGCTGGTCAAGAAGAAAATAAGCTTGTTCACATTTTCTATATGATGAAAAATTTCATTAAGCTTAATGGACTTGGAAAACAACAGTTGCAAATAGACTGTTCGATTTGAGAAGCTGTACTCATCAGGCCCATGATGCTCATGGGGGATTTTTCCTATGGTGACTTTAATGTTTCCGTAAGGCGTCGAAATTGTACCAGAAAGACAACGAAAATCTGTATTGGATTCAATGCTTTTTGGACAGTTGGCTAATGTGGAAGCAGAAAATGTGAAGAGGTCATTCAATGTGCCTCCACGAAATTCAATGGCCTCGAAGTGAGACCAGTCACAGGAAGCCTGATTCCCGCACTGAACTATGTATGTGCTAGTTCGAATCTTATAATAGGAAGGAATTTCTAGTGTTCCAAATTTCTCTGGAGAACCACAATAAATAGCAATATCATGTCCGTCATGTGTGACCCCTTTTAGAAAACCATCGTCGGGGAGAGAAAGAGTAAAAGCTTTCTCTCGGTCATATACATTTGGCTTCTTTGAAAGAGCATTCAAAAAGCTAAATGTATAATTGTCGTTAGAAAAAACAGCAGTTCCTCGTTTACATTCGATAGTACCAGTGCTGAAGAAATCGGATTCTTTCATACATTATACCTCATTAAAACTGCATTAGAGACGGATTTTTTAGCGCCATATAAGCAAAACTTTCACAAGCTTTTTAATGCCAATGCTTCCGCACATTTTACACCTCCCGTTTCCCCGTTACAACCTCATAAATCAAACTTTTCTTATAGCTTTCCAGTTCTTTTGCCAGCTGCTCCTTCTTCGCAATTAGCCCGTCAATTTCGGCGCATTTGGCGTCAAGATAGGCGGTAATCTCCCTCTGCTCAGAAATACTTGGGACAATACAAGAAATATTTCCCTGAGTTGTGGAATTTATAATCTGAATAACGTTTCCGTTTGCAAGAAGCGTATATTGCTCTTCTTGAAAAATGGTTAAATACCAGCCGTATTTCCAATACATTCGTTCATTAAATATTAAAGCGTTGATTTGTTGATTGCAAGCACATGGAATGAGCGAGTAACCGCAATTTCCAATGCGGCTTCCAATACAACCGACATAAACAGTATTTGAAGGGAAAGTTCGAGCAACGGAACAACCTTCTTCGGTTAAAAATTCAGCTGTTGTCTCAATAGAAGAAGAGAAACCAAGATTATCTGGTTTTATCCAAGGCGTACCAGTAATTGAAGAATAAAAACTTTCGGAAGATGTTTTTGAAGGGGTGCTTCCAGTTTGAATTGCGGCAAGACGCTTGAGCGGACAAATAGACCATTCTGCTGGAATCTCTCCAATCCACTCAACTCCGCTATCCTTCATCTCCCGCTCACCACGCACACCTTTGGTCACAGCCTGCGTAATAACTGCTTGCTTGAGTTTTTTGTATTCCTCAATGCTGGAGCGGGTTTTGGAAAGCATTGCATCAATGTGGGAACATTCAGCGTTAAGATAATCTGCAATTTTTTCCTGCTCGGCAAGTGGTGGCTCAAAAAGTGGAACTTGAATGAAATTAGAATACCGCAGATCCTGCCCATCGCGAATAAAGCTGCAAGTGCGCTGTAAGGCATGAATGTAAGAATCAGATTTGAAAAGCCACTTATAGTAATAACTGCATATTTTATGACAAGATTTCAAAACGATATAATGCCATGTGATGCAGCCGGTTATTTCGCTCATTTCCAAGCCGCCTTGAAAGCTTCTGAGGCTGATAATAAAATCAAACGGTTTAACATGCTTCCAATCTTCCAAGCCCTTGTTTGCCAGAACAACTTTTGAACCAGTTAATTCTGTATAATCTTTTTGGGAAATGATGCCGAATTGTTGGCTGGCAGTTAGCTGCTCGTCATTAGCAATTCGCCGCATATCAGAGTTTTTAAACAGAAACTTTGCCGGAATTACTTCCCACCCCTCTGGAATCTCTCCAATCCATTCAATACCGCTGTCTTTCATTTTACGCATTTCCAGCACCATGCTTTCCGTATTCTGCAACTAGATAGTTGACGATTGCACTACAAGTAACCATCATGAATTTAGCTTCTTCAAATGTAACAGTACTTTCAGTTTCACGCTCGGCATGGCGAATGCCGCCTTCATCGGAAGCGTAGCCGTATAAGGCTAAAATAGCAGATTTTAAGCTGCCGTGGATGTTCATACCGTTGGCAATTAAACCATTGAGTGCATCTTTTAATGCAGCCTTTTCGTTGCCAGAAATAACCTTGCAGACAGATTCGACAGCACTGATACTCTCTTTAACGCAGTTTTTGTAATCGGGATGTTCTCTATCGGACAAGAAACCAAGGGCTTTTTGAAGCTGAGTGCGGGCACCTTCAAAGGGAGTATGACAAGCCTGCTCGATTTCTTTTACTTCGGAGTTATCCGTAATAGGGACAATTCGTTTAGAGATAAAGCGGTAGCCAATACATTCTTGCTCGAATAAATCATTAAACTTTTGATAAATAGTTCCTGCTCCTGAGCGTGGCTCAAGATAGTTGCAGATATACTCAATAATATCGAGGACTTCATTATAAGGAGCGTCAGTAATTACATCTCTGACGCTGGTGTAAATGCTATTCCAACTATAACTATCGGGATGACTGCATTCGTCATGCTCGTGGAAAACATTTCGTATCATATCCTTACAAAATGCCGCTTCAAACGAAGAAGAATACTCAGGACAAAGAGAGTAAGAGGGGTTATATACGACTTCAAATATATTGGACATGAAGTCATATATACAATTGCATAATGCAACCCGAGAAAAGTACTCAAATTCAGTTGTTTGTATGACGTCACCAAAGTGGATGATTCTATTCCGTTCACTGAATCCACCGCGAACCTTAATCATGCTTTTCCGTTCGGTTTCACTCATTTGAGAATCCTTTCCATAAATTTGTACAAATTTTGCACAAACTGAGTAAAGTAAAAGTGAAGCAGTTTCCAAAATGGAAACAACTCAGATCAGGATTTATGGAACAGCTCTGCCAGCCCGGCGGAGATGTCCTGTTCCAGTGCGGTGATGCGCGCCACGATATCCTCCACGGCTTCCGGTGCCTGATACTCGTAGAAATAGCGGGTCATGGGGATCTCGTAGCCCACCTTGGTCTTGCTGTGGTCGATCCATGCGTCGGGGGCGTAGGGCAGAACTTCCCGGGCAAAGTAGGCGTCAATATCCTGCACCAGCGGCACATTTTCAGTGTCACGCAGGCTGGTGTCCGGCACAGGCTTGCCACGCTTCAGGATAACGTTGCCTGCCTCGTCCCGCTGGGGGCGCTCCACTACGATCTTGTTGTAGCCGAACTCCACGCTCTCGAACACCTTGCTCTCGCAGTAGATGCCGTTTTTGTCGCCGTATACCTTGCCGTTGGCAAACTCGCCGTAGGCGGTGACGATCAGCTCCCGGCAGGCATCGGTGATGTCGTTGCGCTTGGTGCCGATGCTCTTGCGGCGTGGCTCAAAGCAGTGGCTGGCGTCAATAAGCTGCACCTTGCCCGCACGGTGGGCGGGCTTATCCTTGCTGAGCACCCAGATGTAGGTGGAGATGCCGGTGTTCATGAACATATCGGTGGAAAGCTGGATGATGCAGTCCAGCCAGTCGTTTTCCAGAATATACTGCCGGATGTTGCTGGGCCCGCTGCCGGCATCGCCGCTGAACAGGGGAGAGCCGTTCTGGATAATGGCCATCTTGCCCTTGTTTGCCAGCTTGGCAAGGCCGTTCAGCACAAAAAGCTGCTGACCATCGCTGATCTTGGGCAGACCGGGGGCAAAACGTCCCATCTCGCCCCGGGCGGCTTCGGCTTCCACCGCCTTCTGCTCCCGCTTCCAGTCAATGCCGAAGGGAGGGTTGGAGATGATGTACTGGAAGGTGAATCCGGGGAACTGATCTTCCGACAAAGTATCACCGAACCGCATATTATTGGGGTCGCCGCCGCGGATCATCATGTCCGCCTTGGCGATGGCAAAGGTGGAGGGATTGAACTCCTGCCCGAAGCAGGTCACCTCAATGTCGCTGTTCAGCTCGTGGATGCGCTCCTCCATGCAGCTCAGCATCTGGCTGGTTCCCATCGCCATATCGTAAACGGTCATGCTGCTGGTATCAAGGTCGGGTTCGGACAGCAGCAGGTCGGTCATCAGATAGATGATATCCCGGCTGGTGAAGTGGGCTCCGGCTTCCTCGCCAAAGCTTTCGGAGAATCGCCGCACCAGGTCCTCAAAGATGTAGCCGCAGTCCACGGCGCTGATCTTGTCCGGGCCAAGATAGCCCTTCTCGGAGCCAAACTCCTTGATAACGAGGTAGAGGGTGTTGCTCTCCACCATCCGCTTGATGATGTTGTCAAAGTCGAACTTTGCCAGCACATCCTGTGCGTTGGCAGAAAAGCCGGACAGGTAATCCCGGAAGTTGGACTCAATGTTGTCCGGGTCTGCCAGCAGGGTCTCGAAGGTGAAGCGGCTGGTGTTATAGAACTGGTAGCCGGAGGCCTTCTGCAAAAAGCCGTCGATGACCTGCAGCTTTTTCACCTTCTCGTAGGTGTCCAGCACCGCCTGATGGGTGGGCAGCAGGCAGTCGTGGAACCGCTTCACCACGGTCATGGGCAGAATAACCAGACCGTACTCGTGGGGCTTGAACGGCCCACGCAGCATATCGGCCACGTTCCAGATCATGGCGGCTTTTTCGGCAATGTTGGCACCTACGGCGGTGATCTTATCGTTTGGCATACGTTGCTCCTTGTTTTTTGTGATAGGTGGACATCCTGATTCTACAACAATGGGTGTCCTATAAATCGGATAGCAGAATGCTTTTCCTGAAAAATGATTCTTGCGTCTATTGTACCACGATAAAAGTGGAAACACCATATTCCGGCAAAAGAAAATGCCCGCCTGAAAATCAGACGGACATACTGTAAATCATATCATCTGAAAATGCTTCAAAGCCTCCACAATCGCATCCTCTTTCTCCTTCGGACACTGAGGCTGCTTTGTATTTTCGGACTTCGCCTTGTGGTGGTTCTCTCGTACCTCCAGACCGCATTTCTGCTTGACCTGCGAGATATACAGGGAAGAAACCTTCAGCCCAGTCTGTTCCAACACACGGGCCTTGATTTCAGGATAGGTCGCACCCTTTTGCAATCCTGAAGTGTCCATGCCCTCCAAAGAGAACTCTACACGGACTTTTTTGGAGTCGATCTCACCCTTGGAAAGTGCAATGACACATTCGGTATGACTTTCATTGTCCAAACACAGGTTAATATCGCTTTCAACGATAGGCAGTCGGAATTTGATGGATTTGAGCCATTGACCGTTGGACTGACGCTCCGGGTAGATCTGAATTTCAGAAATCAGATGTTCCATCAGTTTTTTGCGTTCAAGGGGATTCATCATATTGTAGAGCTTTTCAAAGCAGATGAGAACTTTGTAAATGTTATCGCCTGTGATTTTATCCGCTTCGATCGCCTGCTTCTTTGCCCGGGCATCCATCAGGTTATTTTCTGCTTCTTCGATTTTATCGTACATCTTGTAAAGCCGCTCGTCAAGGTCAGATTTGCGGATGATGTAATGGCGGTCATCCGGGTCGAGAGTGTCGATCTCCTCCATGATTTTGGACTTGACGGAATAATACTGCCGCAACTGCTTTTCAGCGGCAGCAATTTCCTGTTCAATGCCAGTGGTGTCCACTTTGCTATTGATCTTCTCCTGCATCATGGCGGCAAACTTTGGATTGCTGACTAGTTTGATGATAACCTCCACCACAGCATTGTCCAGAACTTCCTCTTGAATCTGCTTGTTGAAATCGCACTTCTGCCCACGTTGCATCTTGCGGTGCTTGCAACTGTAATAAGAGAAAGATTTATAGGGTGTGCCATCTTTCTTTCGTTTGGTGCATTTGTTGCTGTACATTCCAGCACCGCAAATGGGGCACTTGACAAGGGCGGATAATAAATGCGCCTGTTCCGCCTTGCTGCGGTTGACTGGTTCGTATCGTTTGGACTGCGCCAACAGCTTGACCTGTGCGGCGTTCCACAATTCTTCCGATACGATGCCCTCGTGCAGGCCGTCCACCAGCAAATAATTCTCCTGTGGAACCTGATGATATTCGTTCCGGGTGCCGTGAATCTTTTCGAGTTTGCGGCGGCCAAAGGCGATTTTTCCGCAGTAGACGGGGTTCTTCAGGATGGCACGAATCAATGTTGCGCTGAAAAGGGGAGAGGTGCCATTTTGACGAGCAAGTTTCTGAAAGCCGTGGGTCTCCAGATATTTGGAAAGACCATTTGCACCTGTGTCCGTGTTTACATATTGCTTAAAAATCGTGCGAATGGCAGGCGCTTCATCCTCATTGATTTGCAGCACACCGTCAACCAAACGATAGCCATAAGGCGCAAAACCGCCGTTCCAGCGACCTTCCCGTGCCTTCTGAATGCGGCCTTCCATGGTTTGGACACGGATATTCTCACGCTCGATTTCAGCGACAGCGGATAGAACGGAAATCATCAGCTTGCCAGCGTCTTTAGAAGAATCAATGCCGTCCTCCACGCAAATCAGGTTCACACCAAAATCCTGCATCACCTGCAAGGTAGACAGTACATCGGCAGCATTGCGGCCAAAACGGGAGAGCTTGAACACCAGCACATAGGCAACACCATCCTTGCCGGATTTGATGTCCTCCATCATCCGGCAGAAAGAAGCACGGCCCTCGATGGATTTGCCGGATTTTCCAGCATCCTCATATTCGCCGACGATCTGATAGTCGTTGAAGTCTGCATAGGCTTTCATGCGAGCTTTCTGCGCATCCAGTGAATAGCCATCGATCTGCATCGCAGTTGAAACACGGGTGTAAATGTAAACCTTTGTCTTTTCCTGTAACATAAGAAAACCTCATAAAGCGGTTATTTCTTGCCTGTTTTCTGCTCCAAAAACTTAATGGAATTCAGATAATCCTGCTCCACATCGCTGAGGGTTTTAACCTTGTATTTCCGATATTCGGTAGTAGCCTTGTCCACTGCCTGCTTGTGGGTCACACTGCCATTGCCAACAAGCAGCTGCTCGCCGCTCATAGTCAGAATACGGTCAAGGTGGTTTGCCCAATCCTGCATTGTCATGGGCTGTTCACGTTCTGCCTGACGCTCAGCAAAATCCAGATAACCGGAAACCAACTGCCCCATAGCACGAAGCTCTTTCTCGTTCAGATAGTTTTTGGCAATAGTAGCTTCTCGTAAAGTGGGCTGGTTTCCTGCAAAAGTGGTCAGACCCATAAATTCCTTTTCGGCATCTGCACGGTTGTAAATGACCTCAGCGGCAGTTTGACCGTGGATGGCATAATGAATTTTATTCTGGACTTTTTTGAAGAACTGGACGGAGATTTCTGCTTTTGGGTCGTAGTCAATGCTGGTTGCATAGATTTCCAGAACCTGACGATAAAACACTTTTTCGGAAGCACGGATGTCACGGATGCGTTCTAACAGCTCTTTGAAATATCCACCGCCGCCCAGATTTTTCAGGCGTTCGTCATCCAGTGCAAATCCCTTGCGCATATATTCTTTCAAAATGCCAGTTGCCCAGATACGGAACTGTGTGCCTCGTTTGGATTTGACACGATAACCAACAGAAATAATGATGTCAAGATTGTAGAATTCGACCTGATAGGTCTTTCCGTCTGCGGCAGTTGTTGCAAATTTTGCAACAACTGAATCTCGTTCAAGCTCACCCTCTGCAAAAATGTTTTTGATGTGACGGGAAATTGTGGATTTGTCACGTTGGAACAACTCAGCCATCTGGTCAATGGAAAGCCAGACGGTGTCACCGTCAAAGGTAGTATCAATTTTGGTCAGGCCATCTTCTGTGGTGTAAATGAGGATGGAATTTTTAGGAGAGTCATCTGGACGATTCATTTTAAGTACCTCGTTCCGTGTATGTAGTACAGTGGAGAGGAAGACCCTACCACTGTGTTGGGACAAGTATTACAAGAATATTATATCATGCTGCAATGGTGGTATCAACAGCATCTTGTTGATTTTCGTTGTTTGATAAGGACTCTGCTTTGTCTATCTCCAAGACAGATGCGTACTTCTCAATCACATCAGCTAGAAAGGTTGCGAATGCGCTCCATTCATCGAGTGTGGGCGTAGAGCAGTCCGAAGAGGAAGGGCCGGTTTCTGTACGGTGGCAATTATTCAATAGGCAGCTCCATTTCCTTGTAGCTGGATGACTTTTGCACCCGGCAATTTTTGTTTTCCGACATTTTCGTTTTATCCGATCAAAAGTTTCAGTCGTTCCAGCTTTTCCTGTGCGTTCTCCTTCCGTAAGCTGACCCCAATGCAGGAGATCGGAACGCACATTTCCAGCAGGCGGTCATAGATGCGGGCATGAGCGGTATCCTGTGGGTGTCGTATCTCATCCAGCGTCAGGTTGGTGGTGACGATCAGCGGCTTTCGGCTGCGGTATCGGCTGTCCACGATGTTGTAGATTTGTTCCAGTGCGTACTCGGTGCCACGCTCCATGCCGAAGTCGTCAATGATGAGCAGGGGATAGCGGCAGAGCCTGTCCACAATATCATTGCGCCCGGAAAAGCTGCTGTTCAACTCGTTCAGGATTCGGGCAAAGTTTGTCATACGCACAGGCACTTCCTGCTCCATCAGAGCGTTTGCAATGCACCCGGCAAGGAAACTCTTGCCGGTGCCTACACCACCCCAGAGAAGAAGCCCAAGGTTCTCTGCGCGCATGGTCTGCCATTGCTCTACATAGCGGTGTGCGTGGTGCATCTGTGGGCTGCGGCCATTGTCGTTTTCAAAGGCCCAGTCCAGCATTGACGGGTCAGAAAATCCCTCTGCTTTCAGCCGCCGCACAAGATGGTTGTGCTTTTGTTGGTTGATAAGGGCTTCCTGCTTTGTCCTCTCGATGCACTGGCAGCTGCATTCGATTGGATGCTTTTTCTTGCCCATCAGGGCAATGCCTTTTGCAAAGAACGCTTCCCTTGGCGTATGACATTTTCCGCAATAAAGCAGGCTGTCCTCGTCATAATAATCCTCGGTGCTTTCGGAAATACTGGAAACGGACTGTTCAAAAATTTTTTCAATCGTCTTTATAGGCTCTCTCCTTCCGTGAATGTGTAGTCCGGGATGCCCGGCGTCGATTTTCGTTCTGTTTTCTGCCGTTTCGCCCAGATGCGCAGGGTGGCAGCATGGTCGGCGTACTTCTTACCTGTAGGCTGGATATAAGCCGAAAGTTGCTCGATCAGGCTGTCCAGCCCGAAGAAATCGGCTTTGAGTCGCCTGTACTCCTTTGCTGTTAAAAAGACATTCTGATATTCGCCAAAGGTCAAATAAGCATCTGTTGTTTTTATCAGGTGGTTATTTTTCAGGTCGTTCTTATTACGTTGGTTAGTGGAACACTTTTGTTCCATGGAAGATATCATTTCTGTTCCATCACATGGAGCAGAATCGTTCCATGCAGAGGAACATTTTTGTTCTGTCGGGACTTTTACAAAGATATTGTTGGGAACAGCAATGTGACCTCTCCTGCGCTCGATCAAATCGGAATCTTCCAGCGAGCGCAACGCACGTTTAATGCTCATGGTGCTGCATCGTAGAGCATCGCTCAATGATGAAAGCGGGAAAATCACATAGACGAAGCCGCACTCATCCATCCAGTTGTTCTTTTGGGAAAGTGTTGCACGATCCAGCAACAGGGTGTAGAGCAGCTTTGCTGTGTGGCTCAGGTCTGTATCCAGCAGAAAGCGAGCATACGGCAGATATTGCGGCAGTGGAGTATCAGCGGTCAAATAATTTGAAATGGCATTCACCTCCAGTGCTTTTTCATCAAACAAATTTTTTGAGAGCATTTTACTGGCGGTTGGTAGCCTCCAGAAGATGCTGATGATGCTGTTCTTTCAGGTGCAAAATATAGTCTTCTGCTTTTTGCAAAGTAGCGATGACTTTTGCTTCAAGCTCTACATTTGCCAGAAAGTCAGGATAACGAGCAAAACATTGATCGATGCGAAACATAAAACTCTCTGATGCACCGTTGATTTCAGTGAACATTCCTTCGGCATCGGCGACATGATCAACCGTTGCCATCTTTTCTCCTAGCTGACGAATGGTCTGGAGTTCGGTGCTGCGCTTTCCCGATGAAATAAAAGGTCGATTCTCCGAGAGTGGATCAGCCGTTTGGATCTTCGATGTGGCAGCAGTAGAAAAATTGTTTTCGGCGACCTTGGAAAGCAATTCTGAATTTTCATAGATGTCTGCACTATCGTCTGGTTTACCGTTCAGCTTTTCCTCTCGCCACGTTGATACCACGGTGGGCAATGCTTCCGTGGGAGTTCCACGGATAATGGTAGCCTCTCGCTGGGATTGCTTAAGTTTGCCGGATAAGATTTCTTCCTGAATGCCGGGGCAGTATTTTTCCATCAGCTCAACGGTTTTCATGAACTGCTCGGCACGAATTACAAAAGAGGGACTTACATTATTTTCTTTGGCGATTCGTTCGGTCGTGTTTTCTACCGATGGCAAATTGTCAATTTGATAGTTTGCCACCTGTGTGTACTGATTGCCATGATTTCCCCCACGAGTGGATTTTTCAGAATGATACTGCTTTCCAATCAGAAACTTTTTCTGTTCAGGTGTCAGATTCCGACGACCCAGCTGATGTTTGCAGATCCATGCAAGAACATCTTCACGGGTTTCGCAGGTGCAGGAGATCGAGCGGGTGGTATAAGGGATTTCTGGGTGCTGCTGGAGAATTTTATAGCGATTGTGGCCATCAACAAGAATGTTGCCCCAGACAATCAGGGGAGACAGGACTTCACCCTCTGAAAGGATGTTTTCTTCCAGTTGCTGAAATTCTTCATCGGTCAATGCAGGAATCTGAGATTGAAATTCGGAATCAATGATAAATTCAAACTTGTTTTTCTTCATAGGCAAAATCTCCTTTCAAAAATTTATTGGTAGTTCAGCCGTTATCCCCGCATGGATTTCCTGCCCCCTTCCGGCGGCGTCTTCCGGCTCGCTCTTGTGAGATCACCGCCGGGTATTCCATGCGGACGGTCATTTGGTTCTCAAGGTTCAATGATAGATTTGAAACTAGGCTAACACATTCATGGGAGATTTTTTAGGACACATTATGTCTGGTTTTTACGAAAGTTGATTTGAATTTCTGCTAAAAATCGGACATTCAATGCCTGAACTGGTGTGAAAGCAATGAAGAATGTGCTTCTGTGGGCTTAGTGTATCACATCGTAAATTTTGTTTTTAGGAACTGGTAGTTCCGGTTTTTAAGGGATATGAAATGAATTTCAAGGCAAAATCGGAACTACTGGTTCTGGTTTTTCGTATCAACGTGATTTCAAATTTTGGGTGCCGTTCTCTCTGCACGGACTTCCTACCCCCTTCCAGCGGCGTTTTCCGGCTCTCCCTTGCAGGGTCATGGCCGGGTATCCCATGCAGACGGTCATTCGGTTCTCAAGGTTCGATGAAGGCTTGTAGAAAGCCTATCACAATCAAATAAGTATTTTTAGGACGTATCAGGTCCGGTTTTGAGGGAGAAAACCGGACTTGGGAGGTCCGGTTCTTGTGAACGGCTCTGGATAGAGCATACCATAAAATTGCTCGATTTTTTAGGAAGTAATACTTCCGCTTTTTGCCTTCAAAACCGGAAGTAATAGTTCTGGTTTTGCGCAATATTGAATGAATCAACGACGATTTTTCGGAAACGATTTTTTCTACAAGAAATTTGCTTATTCAGCGTCTGTTAAGATACGCAGTCGGCACAGTTTATGTGCTGAATATCGGGTTTTGGCGAAGTCCAACAATCGTTTTTGAAGTCGGATTTGTAAAATCAGATTTAAAAATCGTGAGTTGGTACCAACTCGCCCTGCTTGCTGCGGTTGCAAACTCGAAAATTTTTGTGCAGAAAAATAACCGTCCGCTTCAAGTTGAACTTGAAAACGGACGGTCCTGATTGCAAAATGATTTTCAAATTTGGGAAGCACGTTGAGAGGTTTCATAGCATCCGCAAGCAGGGCAGACGTATATACAACGTCTGCATCTGCAAGCAATGTGTCTGTCTATACAAACACCATTTGCGTTGCAAAACGCTTGTTAGGGAGCACCCAAACCCTTGAACTGCATCGTGCCGATGCAGGCTGATAAAGGGGCAAAACAGACAAATATACAGCGGATGCTTTGGTGAAACTGCGATGGTTTTGAATTTCTATTTCATTGATTAGCGATTAGTGGTAGAATCATATGATTAGCGCCTATTAGGAAAACACACTGTCAAAGGGGTTCGTAGCGGGGGTTAGCCCGCTACTGTGGTATCTTCCGTAGTGTTGATTTCAATGTACTCGGCAATCTTGCGGAGCTCGTCAGCAAATTTGAATTTCACGCTGATATTGCCGTTTTCATAGACCTTGATATAGTCCACAAGTTCAACCAAGATTTCACGGTTGAGGGCTTCAATGTTCTGATACTTCATAAAGGCTACCAGTGCAGGATGCTCGTTGTCCACACCGTTTGCCAGTTCTGCGCGTTCAGCGTTCAGCCGGGTAAGCACCGCGGAAATATCAGAAGTCTGCCGTTCGTAGTCAGCCTTCATATCCCGGTATTCCTGCTGGGTGATTTCACCGTCTTTCCAGTCCTGATAAAGAGATTGCTTGTAGCGTGTTATCTTTGTCAGTTCCCGCTCTTTTGCAGCTATCAGATCGTCCAGTCTGTAAGACTGGCTTTTTTTGATTGGAGCGGAATTGATTTGCGTGACGATTTCCGAGTAGGAAACAGCCAAATGTACCTGATGCTGTACAGCGAACAAAACAGCAGCCTCCAGCCGTTCATGCTTGATTGAGTGCATGGTGCAGGCTGTCCGGGAACGGTTCTTGTAGGTTGAGCAAGAATAATATACATTGTTGTTCTTGCCAACGCATCGGGTAATGGCCCGCCCGCAATCGGCACATTTCAGAAAGCCGCTGAATAAATGTACCTCACGGCCTTTCGGGGAAGTACGGGTATCACGCTGTAAGAGAGCCTGTACCTTGTCGAAAGTTTCATAGTCGATAATGGCCTCATGCGTTCCAGCCACTTCCACCCATTCCTCGCGTGGAACAGCTTCAATCTGGTGTACCTTGTAGCTTTTCACCCGGCTTCGGCCTTGGGCTAAATCCCCGGTGTAGGTCGGATTGGTAAGAATGGAGTGGATCATGCGGACTCCCCACATAGGATCGTCATACCCTCTTGTCGAAACAGGCAAGCCCTTTTGTACCTTGTAAGCCGAGGGGCTCGGTACGCCGTGTTCGTTCAGGTACAGCGCGATAGCACGTTTTGATGACCCTTGAATAAGCATTGTGAAAATGAGTTTGACATTTTCAGCAGCATCGGGATCAACAATCAGCCTGTGCTTGTCCTTTGGGTGCTTTACATAGCCGTAAGGAGCAAATGCTCCGATATACTGGCCGTTGCGCCGTTTGTAATCAAATACCTGCCGGATCTTTTTGGAAGTCTGATAGCAGTAATTATCGTTCATCACGTTTGTAATGGGAACGATGATATTTGAAACGCTGTCGGGGTTCTTGTAGCTGTCCACATTCTCAGCAAGGCTGATAAAGCGAACACCCATTTGAACAAACAGGTTATCGATCAAACTTCCGGCATCGCTATAATTTCGTGCGAAGCGGGACAGGTCTTTTACTACCACGCAGTTAATTTTTCCGCTCATTACATCGGAAAGGAGCCGCTGGAAGTTCTCCCGGTTGGCGTCCGTTCCTGTGTGTCCATCGTCTACATATTCGGAAACACTTTCAAATTCTCCGATATGCTTCTGGTAAAAGTCATTGAGCAGATCACGCTGGTTGATGACGCTGTTGCTGTCGTCCTTTCCCTTTTTCAAGTCCTCCTTGGAGAGCCGGATGTATGCGCCCAGCCGCCAGCGGCGGACGGTATAAGAGGGAGAGAAACTCTGTTGCAATCCTCTGTTTTTTGTTCGTGCCATTGTTCCTCCTTCCCTATCACATTACATCTATATTATACCTCTGCTCGGGCGGGACAACAAGGATGCCTCCGCCTCGGGACACTTTGTCTCGAAGTAGAAACGGGCCATAACCGAAGTTACAGCCCGCTTTTTTGCCGGAGAAGGAAGTCCGTCAGCGTGTCCTGCAAGGACGGCCCGCTTTCCGCAAATTCAATTTTTACACCGATCCCGCCGATGCAAAAGCAGTATGGATTTTCTACCGCCTGCAAAAACAGAGCGATCCGCTCCTCCCGGGGGAGAGAGGTGTCAAAGATCATACCGCTCACATCCGGCAGGGACTCGGGAGCCACTGCGCCGATGTCAACGCTTTTCATTTGTTCCAGTTCCTTTGCCGTTAATCTCACGGTAAAACCTCCTTATCAAAAATAGGATACGCCTCCCGCATATCATGGGGAAACGCAAGAGGGCAGCACCCAAACGATGCTGCCCTCTTGCCTCACTCCATGTAAGTATAAAATAGAGAACGCCGCTCCCATTTTCTTGCCCTGTCCAAAGACAACCATGCTCAAAGCGGCGTTCCCTCGCAGATAAGGGGACAGCCCGGAGGGACAAGCGGCCAGCCTGTCCTATGCCGGATCGTGGCCGTGGGGCGGCCCGGCCCAGTTGCGGCGTTGGTGTTGTTCGCTCGTTCTTCCGAAGAAAAAGTCACAGCGCACCCGCCACCCGGCTCCCCGGACTATGCCCGGGGCCGCCGCTGTTTATCTGCGAAAAGAAGAATATCTTCTTTCATAAACCGAGACATTTTTTCATCATTTCCAAGTGGGGAAAATGAAAAAATCAAAAAGTTTTTTTCATACGCTCAAGGCCACGCTTGATCGACTGGCGAACAGACTCCTCATGTACGCCCTCGGCCTCGGCAATTTCCTTGATGCTCTTTCCAAGAATGATGTGGGCATCAATCCTGCGGCCCTGGATCTCCGGCAAAGAGTTGAGTGCATTCCACAGACGGATGAACAGCTCCATGCGCTCCAGAAGCTCCTGGGGCGTTGGCTCATGCAGGCAGGCGGAATATTCGATCCCGTCATCGCAGTCCAGAGAATACTGCGCCTTATGCCGGGAGAGCCGCCGCTGGTAGGCCATTTCGTGCCGGGCATCGGACACAAACACTTCGGCTACCTCGTCAGAAACCTCAATAAACTGATCCTGTGTGTACCAATAATAAAAATCCTTCAGATTGATTGTAGTCATAAATAAACCTCCGTTTCGGTGTTGGGTGGATGAGTGACCGAAACGGGGCTCGGTGGGGAGCGGCATCCCGGGGAGCCGCCCCGCACCTCGGGACAATTTGTCTCGAAGTACAAAAAAGCGCCCGCACAGCAAGACGCTATGCAGACGCATGAAATTACATTATCATAATTGTACTGATATATTGTACCTTCATAGTCAGACTGTCCCGGAGGGGGAGCTACGCTTTTTTTAGCTGGTGAAAGTCATGGGAATTGTGAGAAAGTAAGATGGACACGGCGACACCCTCCTATGGGCCGCCGTGGGGTTACTGAATATCCAAAGAGAAACGGCGGCTCTGAAAATTGAGCCGCCGTTTCAAATAGGCGTATTGATAGGCTGCTGTACGACGGCTTTTTTTCTTTTGCCGTCGTGCGGCAGTTAAATGCTTTGTTTAGTTATGGCTTGCATTACCTATGGATTGGTTTCCAGATATTCCGGCCTGTGTATGCTCGTCAAACTCCTCTTGACTGTATTTCTCGATGCCAGTTAATGTTCCGTGATGTTCGCTGTTCAAGTGGCCGTAATCACGAACGGTATAAATGTCTATTGTACCAACACCACTTCCAAGCGTTCTCATTTCGCCTCGGAATTTTCCGCTGGTGAGACTTTCACCATTAGAAGTGAGAACATCCCGGAAATAGCGGACTTCCTCACCATTGAAATACCACTGATCTTTTTCGGCATCATAGGTTACTCCAAATGCCTCATACTCTGCAACGAGCTTTGCAGTTTCGCTATCTTCAAGCGGCGTTCCTGCCATAGCAACGGATGTGCTGTTTTTCAACGCCTCAATATCCCGTGCGTCAAATTCCTGCTGGGTAAACTCTTTTAAGCCAATCAGCTTACCCGCCGGATCAACGGAGCCGTCAGCCGCTTTTGAAAAGCTCTCTAAATCCCGTACAGCATACACATCTACTGTGCCGTTTTCATTTAGAAAATCAATACCGGCGGTTTCATTGTTACCGATGGGATAATAGTCCTCAAACCATCGAACCAAATTCCCGTTGTAGGTAAGTTCATCTTTGACCGCATCATAGGTCATCCCATATTGTTCATAAGGTGCAAACATTTTTTCTTTGTCTGCGGCGGAAAGTGCCGAGCTATCCTCGCTGTTTCCAAGCGCCTCAGAGCTGCCAAGAGGTTGACTGATTTCTTCCTTGATAACGGGATTACCTTGTTCCTGGCTGTTCTGTGGTGTCGTGCTGCATCCAGCCAAACAGCCTAATAAGAGCATAGACGCAGCGCATAATGCCATTCTTCTCATAGTGTTTACCAATCCTTTCTTTGAATGTACCCCAAGTATAGCAAAGCATTTTGGGATACCTTTGGGATTAGTTTGTGATTTATGTGTAGTTAAAAAAAGCGGCAGGTTGTTCACCTGCCGTTGATTGTCCGCTAAATCGTGAAGAAGAATTTAACACCGTTTTCTGTGTTGCAAGCCTCACAATAGCTGTTATGTTGTTGTAAAATTCTTTGAACCATATAAAGCCCTAAGCCGCTACCGCCTGTTCTTCTACTGCGGGATTGCTCCATACGATAAAAAGCGTCAAACAATTTGGGAATATCATCTTCTGGTATATGTGTACCTGTGTTCTCTACGGAGAACAAAAAGCGTCCGTTGGTATTTTGCAAAATAATATCAACGCTTGCTCCATGCGGCGAATACTTTACAGCATTTGAAATCAAATTGGAGAACACCTTTTCAATCAGCAATTTGTTCCCGTTTATAAAAGCGGGAGACTGTATAGCAAGATGTATTTGCAGTTCTTTTGTTGCCACTAAATCATCAATCTCCCTCAAATAGCCATGTATCATGGGAGCGCAATCAAAATGCTCCATTTTGAAATCAACATTGGTTTCCAGCCTTGAAATCGTTAATATTTCCTGCACCATCGTTTCAAGCGTAGCCGCAACTTCCAAGGATCGGGCAAGATACTTTTCGTGGTCTTTATATGCCCCTATACCCAATAGCATCCCCTCTAATTGACCCTTGATAATGGTGATAGGGGTTTTCAGTTCATGGGAAGCAGAAGAAAAGAAATCCTGTTGTGCCCGTTCCAGCACCTTTTGATGTTCAATATCCTTTTGGAGCTGGAGATTTGCACTTTGCAACTCCTCCAAGGTAGCAGACAGTTTCCGGGACAGCGTATTCAAGCTATTCTCCAGTACACCCAGCTCGTCAGAACGGCGTTCCTCAAGTTGCCATTCCAGCTTCATATCAGACATTTCTTTAGAAATCCGACTGATTTTTAATACCGGGTTTGTAATGATACGAGAATACACCCAAGCAGTTGCCAACGATACAAGGAGAATAACGCAAAACAAAATCGGTAATATGCTTACAAATGATTGCCGCAGTTCTGCGATTTGAGAGGCTTCTCCGTAAACTGTTAAAATATATTGGCTATTATCATCTGCAAATGAGAAGTAATAGCTGTTGGATATAATCGGCGCACTTTCATAAGATGCTCCGCCAAGAGCCTCCCCGGTGATCCCATCGTTAAAGCTATTTTGGTTAGACGGTGTTTCCACCAGAACACCATCAGCAGTATAAAGCTCCACCATGCTAATTGTTGTGTTTTGAAGAAACTGATCAAAAAGTCCGCCGCTATCCTGCATACGGATATGTTCTAATTCATAAATAAAGTCGCTGGTCTGTTCATCTAATGCCGCATTGAGATTGTTAGAATAGGTTTGAGGCATATACCAAGCCAAAACGCCATAGACAAGAAAGCTCACGCAGAGCAAAACTGCCACAGTCAGAATAAAGACTTTAGCAAACAGACTGCCTTTAATTCTCTTTATCAACTTTATATCCCACCCCTCTGATTGTTTGAATGAAATCTATTCCCAATTTTTTTCGTAGATTTTTGATATGGGTATCAACAACACGCTCGTCCCCATAAAAATCATATCGCCACAGCTTATCCAACAAGTTCTGCCGGGTCAATATCCGGCCCTGATGGGTCAGCAGTTCCCGCAGTATTTCAAATTCCTTTTGTGTCAGTTCAAAATTAGCTCCGTCCACTGTGGCGGTGTAGCCGTTACAGTTCAAACGCAAATTGCCATAAGTAATGATTTGATACTTTTCATCTGTTCCCCGGTTACTGCGCCGAAGTACAGCCGCAATTTTGCGGAGCAGGACAGGCATAGAAAACGGTTTTGTAATGTAGTCATCCACCTGCAAATCCAATCCTTTAATCTGATCTTCTTCTCCGCTTAATGCGGTTAGCATGATGATAGGAACATCAGATTGTTTGCGTATCAATTCACAGACACCGTAACCGTCAATTTTGGGGAGCATAATGTCCAACACAATCAAGTCATATCGTTCTCCCGCAAATAAAGATAGTGCCTCGACACCATCATTTGCAACAGCTACTTCATATCCTGCTTCTTGTAAAAAATTCTGTAAAAGTTCTTGAATATCAAAATCGTCCTCAACGACTAAAATCCTTTGCATAATAACACCTCCAAAGATAGCGTATCATAGATTTTTGTGATTAAAGTGTAGTTTTCAAATTTTCTTTCTGTTATTATACCTTGTCCGTGTAACATCGGCAACCTTGCCGACGGGCAATAAAATACTACTAAAACATAAAATTGTGTTTCGTTCTCATAGTCAAACCCGAAATGTAAAATAATATAGGGGTGATATGAGAATGTACCAAGACACCAGACGGCTTGACTTCCACGCATTAGGCCGGGAGATCAAGCGCAAGAGAGAGGCGAAAGGCTGGACACAGGAATACCTTGCACAGCTCGTAGACCGTACCCCTCGTTCCATCATGTATTTTGAGAACCGGGGCCAGCATCCAAGCCTGAACACCTTTTACCAAATCGTCACCCTGTTGGATATTTCCGTAGACCAGTTCTTTTATCCTGACAGGCAGAACGGCGAAAGCGACTGCCGCCAGCATATTGACAGGCTGCTCAATACAATGGACGAAAAGGAATTGACGGTCATGGAGGCCACAGCAGAGGGACTACAAAAAGCCAGAGAAACGGAGGTCAAGTAAAAAGGGCCTTCGTTTTTCTCGTTTTTAGGGGGCTTTTCGGGGGTGCCGCTAAATGGCAAGCAATTCGGGTGTGGCCACACTCCGAAATTTTTGCAGGGCGCAGGGCCCGCAAAAATGCTTGTTGGGGAGCTCCCCAAACCCGCTGTACTTCGGGACAAATTGTCCCAAAGTCCCGGTGCGTTGCACCGTAGTCTGCGGCCCGTCACTATCGTTCCTGGGCCTTATTTTCACGCTCGTCTGTTATGCCGAGCAGATGATCAATGTTCGCTTTTATTGCCACGGCCTCCCGCATTTGCCGCTGGGCATCCCGGTATTCTGCATAAAGCTCTTTCTTTTGTCCCGCCAGCTCACGGCGGGATTTTTTTAGTGCTTCAATCTTAGGGAGCTTTGCGCCGTTCAGTATGGTGTTCATGGTATCCTTTGCCGCCCGGTAAGTGGCAAGCTCCACTTCATGCTGGGCCAGATACTTTTTGCTGTACCGCGCAGCCTTGTACCCATCGAACACCGGGCGGGTCTTGGCATAGTCCACCGTGGCAGCCATCAGCTCCGAGGTTTTGGAAAGGGCCTCCTCCGTTGTGCGGAGCTCGTCAGACAGCTTGTGAAAGTGATCCACAGCAGCCTCGGTGCGGGCCGTCAGTGCCGCATAGTCTGTCAGATGATGCTCCTGCAAATACTGGAGCGCGGCGGCCATTTGTTTTAGGTTGTAGACCTTGGCCCATCGTTCATAGGCCGGGCCCTTGCCTTGGGCCATACGCTCTTGAATGTCGATGATGAGATTAACTCGCCGTGGCGGAACCGTGGGCTCCTCTGGTAGTTCAGGGAGTGGACGTTCCCCGGCAATTACCGCCTTGATGTCCTCCGGGTCAAATCCGGCTCCCAGTGTAGAAGCCCGGAGCCGGGTCGGTTTTTCCTGTCCGGGCGCAAGGAATGAGATGACACCGCCGCGCCCCTGTTTTACGGCAAAGCCGGACTCCTCCATGAGACGAAGAAAGTCGGCAAAGTCCGTGGGCTTTTTCTCCAAAGCGGCGAGAACAGCCAGCCGCACCCGCTGCTTGGCAGAGGGCGGCTTTTTCCCGATCCACTGGCCATAGTGAAGAAAGCGGCCCTTGCTGTGCTGGCGCGGATTTTGAATGACAGACAATTCATGTTCGATGCACACGCGGTCAGAGAGCCGCCGCAGGGCAAAGGACGAACCAATAAAATTATGAAATTTCCGGGAGCGGTCAAAGGCCGTTGCATTAAAATAAATGTGATTGTGGATATGGGCCTTGTCGGTATGCGTACAGACAAAGAATTGATGCTTTCCCTTTGTCCAGCGCATCGCAGTTTCATAACCGATACGGTTTGCTTCTTCCGCCGTAACCTCCCCGGGCAGAAACGCCTGCCGGATCTGAAAGAACAGTGCCCCGCGAGATACGGCCCGGCCTGTCTCTGCAAGGTATTGACTTTTTACCAGAAGAAACTCGGCGGGAGCCGTGTTCAGATCGCAGAGATAGGAAGATACGGCTCCCAGCTTTTCCGGGTTCAGGCCATAGGTGAAACGATCCTCCATCGTTTGAATTGCACTTTTTCCCGCCGCTGTTTTATAAGGGCGGATGTAGGTGGTCGCCGTAAAAATCCCTCCTTCCGGCAAACAGTATTTTTACTTTGGGACACTTTGTCCCGAAGTAGAAAAAGCCGGGGAGCGGTATCAACCACTCCCCGGATGGATCAGAGCTCTACCAGCGCGGAGAGCTGTTTCAAGAGATCAGACAGCGGCCCCCACAAAGCGGCATAGTCCCGCTGCAAGGCCGCGAGTTCTTCGGGATAAATCGCGCCGTAGGTGTTGGCTTGAATTGCCACTTGGTTCAGATTGTTGGAGCAGCGCCGCTGGAGCGAAACCAGCTCACGAACAGGCGAAAGGTCAACATGAAGCACATACCCACTCAGGGCCATTTTCCGCATATAGGCTCCCATATTACGGATGCCAGCCTCCGCCATACGTTCTTGAATCAGGGCCTGCTCCGCCTCCGACACCATCACATGAAGATGGATCGGACGGCGGCGCTTTTTTGTCATCGCTCCTCACGCTCCCGGCTGCGGCAGGCGCGGGGCGGCTCCTTTACCTTATCCAGCGGCTTTTCCTGTTCGTCTGCCGGAACAGGGTGCGGCAAATGAAATTCACGGTGCAGGCGCAGCACCTCCAGTACAGACAATTCCTGTTCACGTTTCTTTTCCATATACGCACCTCCTTATCTATCGCCACGGTCAGGCTGCCTACGCTGGGGAGCCGGAGCCTCTGAGCCGCGATCTGCCTCCGCCAACTTTGCAGCATTTTTCATCTGCTCGGCAATCGGACGGGGCCTGTCGGGATTATCAGGCGCAGGACGCAGCTCATAGTCGGATGCCTGTTTTTCCGTTAGCGGGCGGGTATAGGTAAGATAGCCCCAAGCCAAGAACGAGCCATTTTCCACCGGGATGCGCTGATCGTAATTGAAGATTTCATCCGGCTTGTTATAAGGCGGCTTCGGGAATGTCCCGATGTCCACAGGCCGCTGGGTCGAATAATACTTGTAAAGGCCGGGAGCCTCGGTCTGCCTGATCCCGACGTTATAAATACGCTGATAGTCCTGCACCCGGTCTGTGAAATCCTGTTCCATCGCGGTGCGGTCATTTCCATAGTGACCCCATTCATACTGCCGCTGGCCGTCCTTGTCATCATAGCAGGCCCATGTGACATAGCGGGATGGCGCGGTGGGATGTTCGTCCAATGCAAATCCTCGTCCATTTTCCAGCATGACCGCCTTCAAAATGGCGTAGCCTTGATTTTTGTCCATAGTACACCTCCCATCATCGAGACATTTCTTTGTTTTCTCTTTTCACAAACGGCTGGAGCTGATAGGGGCTTGTACCGTCCTCGGGCCGCAGAAAGTCTATCCGGGCCGCAGCACGGATGGCGTTCTGGTTAAGCTGCCGCTGCCATGCCCCTTGGCTGGGAGCCCACTTAAAGCCGTTGCTTTTCAGTTCCTGCCGCTGATTGGCATCGGGCTTTTCCTCAAAATAAGCTGCAAACGATTTTCAGCCTCGTTGATTTTTGCCTCGCCTCCGGGGAATGTCCAGCCTGCAAACTCGGAGCGGCTGATCAGTTCCTCAATGCGCTGGCGTACACGGCGGATATTGGCGTTGTTGTTGGAAAGCAGATAGGCGGGGTATGGCTTGCTTTTGTCCAAGTGCCATGACTGCGCCATATCTGCTTTGAGCTTTTCGGCCTGCTCCGGCGTAAGCTCCGGGCAGCCGTCCAGCGTTTTGTGTTTCCGAAAATACGCATTGACCGCCTTCATGGTGGCCTGCAGGGACTCCAGCCCCTCCAGCTTTTTTGTCAGCTTTTCCACGGCCAGATCGTCATCCGCGCTGATCCCACCCATTCCAACAGAGCGGATTTTATCAAGCAGCTTTGAAATCTCCGCATACTCTCCATAGTTGCGATCCCGGGCGGCGTTCTGCTTGTGCTTTTTTGTCACAGGGAAATTGCCGCCCCCGGAGATCAGAATAGAGGGCACCCGGGCATCAATCACATTGCGTTCATTCAGATTTTCCGCAAGTTTCCGGGCATAGCGATCCACCAGAGCGTCAATCTTATCGTGGTACATGGGATCGACACGGGCTTTCTGGCGTTCCGCCGCTGCATACGCTTCATCGACCATTGCCCGGTAGCTCGTCGTAGCGGAGCCCGGCTGATAGTCGGAAAAGCTGTTCATATCCTTTGCCCGCTTTGCGGCTTCTTCATTGATCGGATAATATTTCGGCATAGTACCTCCTTCCACAAAAGCCGGAACTTTGGGACAAATTGTCCCAAAGCCCCGGCAGCTAAAATGTTGACAGCATCTCACGGAAACAGGGCCGGACATAGAAACATACGCCTCCCGCAGAAAAGGGCCTTAAAAAGCCTTGTCACAGGCGGGTTTTGGATGTCCTAATTGTCAACACATCAGCCCCGTTTTTTCCGCATATATTCCCGCTGCTGTCTGCGGTGTGCCGCCTTTGCACAGGCCGCCGAACAATAGGTTTGCCGTCCATCAGGAGCCACGGCTCTGCCGCATACCGGGCAAGCCTTGAAATCCGGCCTTGGCCCCTCTGTCAGCAGCGCAGCCTCCAGCGCCGGATCAAGGGGCAGAACAGCCTCGCGGAAGTAGCGGCAATAAGCCCCCGTCCAGCATTTCCCAAACATATAGCACTCGCAATCCAGCGGCAGGCAGCCGCAGTCCCGGTCATAGTTGGCACACCATTTTGACACCAGCCTGCGGATTGCCGCTTTTTCTGTCCGGGTCAGTTCTCGGCCCACAGTATCACCTCCCGTTGCCCGGTGGTTTGAGCTGCTCCCGGTAGCAGAACACG
Source organism: Faecalibacterium sp. I2-3-92 (assembly GCF_023347315.1). Lineage (GTDB taxonomy): Bacteria > Bacillota > Clostridia > Oscillospirales > Ruminococcaceae > Faecalibacterium > Faecalibacterium duncaniae. The sequence goes on along the minus strand of NZ_CP094470.1, from coordinate 1,630,528 downwards.
CAGCCGATCCCGCGCCAGTAAGGGCAGCCGTCACAACGGGAGCCCTTCGGCGGCAGGCTTGGCGGCACACCCTTAAAGTAGCTTTTTTCTTTCATAAATCCCTCATAGGGGTTGTTGGTAAATCTCATTCATTATCCTCGCTTTCGGTATCGTCCTCGTCCCAAGGCGGCCCATCGTCCTCGGGATCGTCATAATCAGCCAGTTCCTCACTGTAATCCTCTTCGGGTACAGCAGCTTTTTCATGCTTCGGGCGGTAGATTTTGAAGTACCAGCCTGCACCGCCGCCCAGAACAGCCACTGCCAAGATCAGCAGAAGCGTCCCGGTATTACTTTTCTGCTGGGGCTCGGGTTCCGGCTCCTCCGCAGGTTCCGTCACCGGGGCGGGTTCGGGAGCTGTGCCAGCACACTCGGTCATGTTGACCGCGCAGACCTCACAATCCGTATTGATGGCTCCGGGCGCACATTTTTCTGTGCAGGAGCAGGCCGGAAGTTCTCCGCCAGCGGCCTCCAGTGCCGCCAGCAGATCGGCTTCATCCACCATGTTCAGAAAGTAGGTGTGATACTGTTCGCCGTCCTCGTCCACAGGCTTGTCATAATCAATGACAATGTAAAAGGTGTTGCCGCCGCTGGTTTCCACCGTGATGAACTGCTTGTTGGTTGCAGCATCATAGAGCAGATCGCGGGTCACAAGGTTTCCATCCTCCGAAAAGCCCTCGCCCGGGGTAATGGTAGGTGCAGGCTCCGTGGCCGGAGTTTCTTCCACAACAGGCGGTTCCTCATTCCCACTGTCCGAATAGGCGTAGGCCGGAATCGCAAAGCCGCATAAAAGAACGGCGGAGCAAAGCCCCGCCGCCAACATACGAAAGTGTTTCATATTCAGTTTTCCTCCTTCTTTTCTTCTTCGGACTTCGGGACACTTTGTCCCAAAGTGCCGCCGTCCTTCAGCTTCTCAAACAGCAGCGGGAGCTCCGTAAGGGAAATGCTCATGCCGCGCACAATGTCCACGATCTCGCTGTTTTCCGCCTCCAGCTTTTTCTGCTCCAGCTCCTTGAGCCGGGCCTGCTGTTCACTGATTTTAGCCTTGACCTTATCAATCTCGGCCTGAATTTTCATGCTTTTGGTAGTTGCCATTTCAAAACCTCCTGTCACGGTAAACGCCCGTAGGCGTAAAAATGAGATTGCCAGTAGCTTGTATTCAAATTTGCGTAGCCGATGGGATCTCCGCAATGCAGCATTTTCCCGTCACCGACATAAATCCCGCAATGGCTCACGCCCGGCGTGTCATAGGTGCCTTTGAAGAACACCAGATCACCGGGTTTGGGAGAGCTGGTCGGCGTACAGATGTTATAGAGCCCTTGGGCTCCCAGCCTGCCCACATTCCAGCCGGAGTGATTGATGACCCACGAAACGTACCCCGAGCAATCAAAGGAAGTGGCGGGAGAACTGCCGCCCCACACATAGGGATAGCCGATGTATTTCTGTGCTTCGGCAAGCATCGCGGCAAAGGTTTCATCGTCCAGATATTCTCCGGGCACTTCGTAGTCACCGGGTTTCCCGGTAATGTACTTGTTCACATAGGGAGAATCCGGGAACAGATCAGGGCGGTTTCCCAGCGTTGCCATATAGATGGCATACCTGGAAAGCTGATCCTCGCCCATAACGTACACAGGTACATGGGACAAATCAAAGTTTTCCAGCGTGACCGTACAGATATAATAGTCGTAAGGCACCTGATAGGTGTCTGTATGGGAGTTGCCGTCCTCGTCCGTCCATGTGTCGGTTTCCGTGCGATACCGGGTTTCCGCCACCACATCCTCGGTCAAAATGTACTGGTGGTCAAAGAGCATTTGCAGCGTTCCCTGTACCTCGCCTATTGTCCATTGTCCCTCATGGAGCGCACACAAAAGAGAAAGCAGCACATAGGGATCATGTTCGATTTCGTCCAGATCGAAGTGGTATTCGTCATAGTCATGGGTGCTTTCATAGGTGTCCAGATAATGCTGTAAATCATCTTCCAACGCACAATAGGCGGCTTCGGCGGCCAGCATATCCCGATCCTCACAAGGATAGGTGCTGGCCCCTAATGCACCGGCCCCGGCGTTCCCCAGCATAAGAATGGTGGAGGAACAGGACTGCATAGCAAACAGGAGCAACACACAGAGCACCGCGACCACGGCACCTGCGGGATGACTTTTGACAAATTCCACTGCCCGGGCAGTCAGGCGTTCTGTGGCTGTGGCAGTTTTCCCAGCCGCAGCCGCGCCCTGCTTTGCAGCCTCCTTTGCCTGCTTGCGATATTGCCTGCGGAGCCGTTGCTTCTGCCAGTAGCGGGTAAGCACATTTTTCGTCAGCTCCGGGTGCTCCTGTGCGGCGGTGTGAAAATGGTAGTCCGCCGTGTACTTGGTATAGCGAGCCTCGGCCTTGCGTACCACCTTTGCCGGATGTTCCCGGACTTTACGGCGCACAAAGCGGGAGCCATGCCGCAGCGCGGTTTCTCCCACAAGCTCAGAACGGTGTGCGCCTTCCGTGCCGACATTTTCCTGTTCCACTTCAAAAATTTTGCCATGCACGAAGCTGTGAACGGAACCACTGGCAACACGGCCTATGCGTTTCACCGGGCCGGGCTTTTTCGGCGGCTTTTGCTTTGCCAGCTTCTCCCGGGCCTGTTCCAGCTTTTCGCCTTGGGACTCCATGCGGAGCTTTGCCGCCGCAGCCTGTTCCTGCTGGCTCTTTTTGCGGAACTTGGACTTCGGGACACTTTGTCCCGAAGTGCCGGAAGCCTCCGGCCTGGGCTGCTCCCCGTCAGGGGCGTGGGCGGTCTGCGACCAAGCCTCCTCCTTGGCCTTATTCGTTTTTCGTTTCATTCTTCATATCCTCCGGGCGGGTAGTCAGCAGGTCATAGATTTCTCCGCGAGGGAACCGATCCACAAACGGGATGGTCACATTTCCATAGAACAACAGGCCCTCGCCGGAATTGCTGTGTGTGATATAAGAAAGCTGGTGCTCGGAAATGCCGAGCTGTTTTGCCAGAATGGTACGGTCACTCTGCGCCTGCGAAAGCAGGATCATAAAATCCGTGTTGTCCAGAATGTTCTCGATTTCCCGGCTGGCCAAAAGGTCGTAGGGTAGGGTAAAGGCGCCTTGCCGCCGCTGGCGGTAGGTTTCCTACACCCTCCCTCGGAACCGGACTTACTCCTCTCAAAGTATCCGGCTCCCCATTAGTAATTGACGTATTGATTAGTGTCTGTGTATTCTTTCATGGCACTTGCTGCAAACGACAAGCGTTTTTCTCCGCTTCTTTTTCATCACGGTTTCCCAATCAGAATTACCCAATTCGTTTAAGTTCCGTATAACGTGAACCTCATACAAATCGGCTTCTTTACACCCACATAATTCACAAACTCTGGCATTGAGCCGCTGTCTGATAGTGGTTTTCCAGCTAAATTTCTTTCTCTGATAGATGATGTCACTCGCTTCGCCACGCTTACAGTCAGCGATTTTAACGGGGCGCACACGCTTTGTCCCTGTTTTGGTTTCATAAGGAACAGACCATGTTTTCCCGTCTTTATACTGGCGAATGATTTTGCGGATACTGGTTTTATGCTTATTAGCAATCGTTTTTAAGCAACTGTACTCCATGAGATAGCAGAAGTAGTCCAACGTGTGATAATCACAAGCCAGATTGTAATAGTTGCATAACCCTCTTGCTTCGGCATTGTACTGTTCCACAATTTCATAATCCGCAAGGTTGAGAAGTCCGGCTCGGTGTATCGGCTGAAACTCCCCGTTTTCCTTTTGGCGAATGACTTTCTTTGCAAACATGAATTTTTCAATCTTTTCCGTATGGGGAATAGACAAGGCAACTTTCATGTGCAGGGTACGGGATTTTCTCCACGTTCCGTTTTTCATTCTGTGACCTTTGACTTCCTGATTTCTGCGGACACAAATATCATAGCCAATGAAGCGGACTTTTTCGGAGCTGTGCGTTATCAGCGTCTTTTCCTCGCTCAGAGTTAATTTCAGCTCTGTGCTTAGAAATTCAGCGATTTCGGCTTTCAATTCCTCACATTCCGTTTTTGTGCCACACACGCCTGCCAGCCAATCGTCCGCATAACGGACAAAAGTAAACTTCTTGTTGTCGGCAGGTTTGCAGGGCAGATTTCTCATAGCTTTCTTCTGCGCCCTATGCTGGTCAATCAGTTCTTGTCTTGCCGCTTCATCAGAGGTATGGTCAATCCAGTAAGACAGTCTTTTTAATTCTTTGCTTGCCGCATGATATTCCAGTGTCTGATATGCAGACCTCGGCTTATCAAAGAGTTCTGCGATTTCCCGAAACTTCTTGTCCAGCTCATTCAGATAGATATTTGCAAGTATCGGGGAACAGATACCACCCTGCGGAGAACCGCTGTAAGTGGCGTTGTACTTCCAATTCTCGATATACCCAGCTTTCAAAAACTGGCGAATGATGTTCAGAAAACGACTGTCCTTGATTTTCCTGCTCAAAATCTCAATCAATTTTTCGTGATTGATGTTATCAAAACAACCTTGTATATCGCCCTCGATAAACCAGACCACGCCTGTGAAGTCAGAAGAAATCTGACGCAGTGCGGTATGACAGCTTTTGCCCGGTCTGAAACCGTGGGAATGACTGTCAAAGACAGGTTCATAGATAGCTTCCAAAATCATTCTGACAACTTCTTGCAGGAGCTTGTCACGGAAAGACGGGATACCCAGCGGACGGAGTTTTCCATTTTTCTTTGGAATATACTCACGCCTTACAGGATTAGCCTTGTAGGTTCCGTCCTTTAGTGACTGGATTAACTCTTTTATATAGAAGTCACTGAAACCGTCTGCGGTATCGTCGTCGATACCCTGTGTTGTTGCACCTTTGTTTGCATAAAGTTTCTGATAGGCGGCGTAGTAAATATCTTCACGAAGCAAGTATCTGTAAAGTCTTGTGAATACGCCGTCTTTGTGTTCGCTGGAACACTTTTCAATACGCTCTAAAATTTCAGATGTTGGTTTCATTGAGGTTTCTCCTCCCTTTCATTCTTACATTTTAGATGTTACTAACTGGCTCCCTTCGCCATGTAAGGGTCATTACCCCTCTCGGACTACTATGGAGCCTCCGTTACCATATCCGGCAAATGAGCCGGACTTAGGCAATCCCCAGTTAGCACTGTGCATAGGTTAGTGAAGATTGTCGGATATGCTTTCGGTTCGTTGTGACGTGTTCTCACGCCTGTTTCATAACGTGTTGGCAGTTATCCCGCCGTGAAAGATGACGTGACAGCGTTATGACATGGGTTTCAGGACTTTTCCCACACCTGCAAAAAACAGGAACTGGAACCTTACATTCGATAAGCCCAATCTTATCCTCATATCTTCTTAACATTAGGAAACAGTCGCACCTAAGTCCTTTGGTGACTATTCCTTTTTCTGCCATGCGCTGTTCCCGTAAAGGATTTCTCCTTAGTCGGTAAGGCAGATTGTTTCGCACACTGCCGTGTGCGGCAGTACCTTAGACTGCTTTGCACAGCGCCCTATCTGGGCGCACTTTGACGTTCTGTGTCAAAGCAGACGGCACACATCCTTTTTTACGCAGCATTTTCCAGACCGCCACAAAGTAGCTGGCCGTCAGCGGATCTCGCAGCAGAATGTGAAACTCGTCAAAATAGCACCAAGTCGCCGCGCCCTCGTGGAAGTTCTGATCCACCGCCTGCGAAACAAACTCATTTGTGATGTGCATTGCAATCTTTCTAAGGTTTTCACCCATGTTTTTCAGAACGATGCACACCACACGGCTGTCCGTCTTGACGTTGGTAGGATGGTTAAAGAGATTGAGGGAGCCTGTGCAATAAAGCTCTAAGGCAGTTGCCACGCGCCGGGCTTCGGGCTCCGGCTGGCGTAAGAGCTCTTCGTACAAATCCTGCAACAGCGGCGTTTTTGCGGTTTCCAGTCCGAGCGCCTGTTCCCGGTACACCAAACGCACACAGCGGTCAATGACCGTCTTTTCAATGGGCTGCAAGCCTTCCTTGCCGCCGACCACCAGCTCGCACAGGGACAAAAGAAAATCCGCCTTCATGGAAAGCGGGCTTTCTCCGGCAGCCATATTGAGCTCCACATCCATCGGATTGAGATGGTGCGGGCTGTCCGGGGCAATCTCGATCACCTGACCGCCCAGCCTTCGCACCAGCGGCGCGTATTCGCCCATCGGGTCAACCACGATGATCCGATCCTGCGGGATGGTGAGAAACACATTCAAGAGCTCGCGTTTTGCGGCAAAGCTCTTTCCGGAGCCCGTAGAGCCCAAGTACATCCCGTTTGCCGATTTCAGCTTTTTGCGGTCAGCCATGATGACATTGTGAGAAAGTGCGTTCATGCCATAGTAGAGGGCCTGTCCAGCCATGCGGAGCTCCCTTGTCATAAAGGGGATAAAAATGGCTGTGGAGCTGGTTGTCATACCGCGCTGGATTTCTACCTCGTTGTAGCCAAGGGCCAGCGAAGAAACAAAGCCCTGTTCCTGTTGCCAGTCCAGACGGCGCAGAGCGCAGTTGTATTTCTGCGCGATGCCGCCCACGGTAAACACATCGTTTTCCAGCCGCTGGCGAGTAGGGGCAAGGTTTACCACCGTAAAGGTCAGCAGAAACATTCGCTCATTGCGGGATTGCAAATCAGCCAGAAGCTCCGCCGCGTCCTTGCTGAATGTAATCAGGTCAGGGGGAAGAATGTCCGGGTCATAGCCGGAGCGCACAGCCTTTCTCTGTTCCTCCACTTTCATTTTCCCAATGTCCGAGATTTTCCCCTTGATGGTCTTGATTGCCTTGAGCTGATCCACGGTCTGAATGTGCATGGTCACGGTCATTTCCGCATCCAGCTCCAAGATTTCCGCCAGCAGCTTATCCGAAAGCTCCGATGCCATAATCTGCAAGTAGGACACCGCGCCCCAATACTGGCCGATACGGAATGTGCGGGACTGGCGGAAGTCGAGACTGTCCGGGGCAATAAAGTCTTTTGTGCCAAGCCCGGTCTGCGGGATGTCTTTCCACGAAAAGCGGAACGGCTCGCGGCTCCCCGGATGCATCTGGCTATGAAGCAGCGCAAGGCGGGCCCGCCCGTCCATCGGCTCCGAGGGAACGCCCAGCCGCTTAAAGTTTCCCATGACATCGGCCTCCACACGCTCCAGACGGGGCCGTGCCTCCGCAATCCCCTCGGCGGGTATGCCAAAGGTGATGTATTTTGAGCGTTCAATGCCGTTGTTGCTTTTGGCAATCTGATTTTTCAGCATCCCGGTAAACTCGTCCCTGACGCTGTTATAGTTGTCATCCGCTTTCGGGATATTGACCTGATAGCGGCTGCGGGAATGGGAACGGCGGTTGATAAAGGAAAGCTGGAACGGCAGCGAGCTGTCAAAGTAGTTGAGAAATGAGCTCCATCCGCTGAATATGGCGGTCTGATCCTCGGTGGATGCCACAGAGTAATTGATGTCCTCATATTCCACGGTCTTTGTATAGAGCCCGCCCGGCAGCTTGCACACACCGTCCGGGTGCATGGACAGATACGGGATCGTCTGCTGGGCGGACAGGGCCGCCCGGCCTTTACCCTTGGCGGCGGCTCCGTTTTTCTTCTTTGCGTTTTTCAATCACATCCTCCTTTCCAGCGCCCGGCCCGGCAAAGGGCGCATAAATGTTTTCGGTTCGGTAGGCCCTGATCCCCGGCCTTAGAAACTTGGCCCGGATGATATTCCGCACAACCTTTTCAAAGGGCAAGCCGTCCTTTTCATACATGGCCAGCAGGAACGCCGGGAGCATAATTCCCAGCATGAGAAACATCGCCCCGGTATTGCCGAGGGTGCCACGGGTCAGCAGATAGGCCGGAATCCCCACCGCGCCAGCGCTGCCGAAGCAGACAAGCTGGCGTTTGGTGAGGTTGAAAGCCATCTTTGTTTTGATTTTGGATAAATCGTTTGGTACGTTTACATAGGGCATAGATCACACTCCTTTCTGCACTTCGGGACAATGTGTCCCAAAGTCCGGGATGGTTGGTGTTACTTCATTTCCCCATACAGCCCAACCGGGCGGGGTCTGTCTGGCAAAGAGCTCCACGCGGGGCAGATCGCCCATCAGGGAAATGATTTTGGCGCGGGCCTCGTCCGGCTTTTTGCTGTGGGCCTCAATCGGGGAAATGATAAATTGATGGATGTTGGCAGCCTGCCGCTTCGGGTGTCCCTTGGTTGCCAGCAGGCAGATTTCCGCGTTGCCCCTCGTCCAGAAGCCAAGGCCGTAAAACCAGCTATCCGCCTTCTTGTTCTTTTTCAGCCAGACGAAAGCAACGCTTTTGTAGGTGAAGCCCCAAGCCTCGATCAGCCGGAGCGCCTCCGGGAGCTGCGGGAAAGTGGCCCATAAAAAGAGTGCGCTGTCCGGGGCTGCAAGATCAGCCACAGGCAACGCACATAACTCCTCAATGCTCATAGTGGGATAATGTTTTTCCGCCGCGCCCTGTACTTTCTTAGCCGAGTAGCGCCAAGGGGGATCGGCGTAAATGATAGAATACTGCTGGATAATTACACTCCTTTCTCGCCAGAGCTTTTTACTGCCTGCGCCGCACGGATGCGCTCACTGGCAGCGGCATAAAAGGCCGGGGCCGTTTCAAAGCATACAAAGCGGCGTTCTGTGTTGATAGCTGCAATCGCGGTTGTGCCGGAGCCCGCGCAAATGTCCGCGACCAGTTCGCCGGGGCGGGTATAGGTGCGGATCAAATACTCGCAGAGCTCCACGGGCTTCTGCGTGGGGTGGATGCCGCCGGACACCGTAGGCACAAAAAGCACATTTCCGGGATAGCGGCGGCCATCGTTGGACTCCGAGCCCTGCCGTTCAAATTTTCCATAGTTGGAGCTTGTACCGCTTCGGGAATGTACGCGGGTATAAGGCTTGCCATAAGTAAACTGCGGATTGTAGACCGGGGACTTCTGGTAAAACACCAAGATATTCTCGGACTTTTTCAGCGGAGCCCGGTTTGCATTGAGAAAACCTGTTCCGCGCTCCTTGTACCAAATCCACTCATAGCGGAGCATGGCGAGGTTGGATGCGCCCAGCACCTTGTCAAAGGGGCACTGTGCGAAGAACAGCACCGCACCATTCGGCTTGACCGCCCATTTCACCGCCTCCCACAGTTCCGGGAGCGGCAGGGGCACATCCCAATAATTCCGGGTTGTGCCGTAGGGCGGATCGGTCAGCAGCATATCCACGCTATGTTTTGGCAAAGAACGCAGGCCCTCGATGCCATCCATGAGAAACAAGCCCTCCTTCGGGACACGTTGTCCCAAAGTGCGGCTATCGGTCATTGCGGGCCTCCTTTGCCTTGGCAGGTGCAGGCCGAGCGGCGTTTTCTTTTCCCGCCTGTTTTGCGGCCTCGGCCATCTGCTCCTTGATCGGGGCAGGCCGTACCGCCTGGGCCCGTGCAACAAGCTGTTCCACCGCCGCATGATACGCCTCCACACCAGCCGCATTGATCCGCTCCTGTGTGGCGCGGTCAGGAATCCGAACCGTAGCCCGGTATCCCGTCCGGCTGGCAGGATCGGGCTTAGAGGGAGCACCGAGGAAAATCCCGTTTTTCCCGTCCACAACCTTAAAATCATCGATGACCACACCGCCAAAATTGACGCTGGCGAAGCCGATCAACTTTCCCTGCGGCTCAATCGGGCGAACAGATACCGTGATCGGAACAACCGCCTCCTGCAAGATGGCATCCGTCCGCATTTTTACTGCCTCGTCAATGCTAACGCCCTTGACTTCCGCAAGCTCCGCGATGGGGGCCTCAAACAGCCAGCGCCGCTCCTCCGCAGCAATCTGCTCCGGGGTCAGCAATACATCGTCTTTCTTACTCAGATAAAATTCCTCCTTTCCGCTTGCCGGAGCAGGCTGGGCGGGGTCGTCCATCAGCTCTTTTCTTTGTAGGACGGCCTCCGTTTCCGCCATAAAGCGGTAAGCGTCCGCTTCAGTAAACTCCTCCGGCGTTTTTCCATTCCACAAGCGCGTTCCATCCGCCCCGTATCTTCTCGGCATAAGCACCTCCTCCTGTTAATGAGCGCCAAAGATACGCTGGGCAATGCTCCCTGTCTTAAAGAGCATGAAGCAAAGCAAAACCGTGTAGCCCACAGTTCCCCAAATCGCCCCGATGGGATCGCCGCTTGTTGCGATGCCTTGAATGAGCACCGCGTAAATTGCAACACATACGAGGATCAGCAGCCCTTGAAAGCCCACGGCAAACAGGGACTTGATATAGTTCTGCCCGGTGCCGCCAAGCTCCCGGTTGGAAAGCGTAGCAACGGGGATGGGGGCCAGACTGGTCAGCAGATAGATTTCCAGCATCCTGCCATACACCAAAACGAAAATGATAATCCCCATCGCCTTCATCGTAAATCCAATGAGCGCAGACTGCAGCCACAGCCCCAAAAGCGGCCCCAAGTCCATCGTCTCCAGCGAGGTTTCCAGTTCGGCAAGCATATCCGCCGAAACATCGGTAGAGCCTTGAATGAGCCCGCCTGCCTGTGCGATAACGCTCTGCGACACATCGAACACAGCCATGACGATATTGAATGTATTTGACAGGATTAAGATTGCACAGGCTGTTTTGAACATCCATTTATAGAGGGTCGCAACGTCAACCTCGTGCATATTGTTCTTTTCCAAAAGCATCTGTATGAGCTCATAAGTGGCAACAAAGGTCAGCACCATTCCGGCAATCGGCAGGATCACCGTTTCGGAAAGCTGTCGGATCAGGGAGAAAACCCCGGCGTGCCACGCCGCCGGGGTAGTCCCTACCTGTGCCGCAATCTCTCCGACTTGGGTATTGACGGTATCAAAAAGCCCTTCGAGGTTTCCCATGATCCCGCCAATCAGAAGCTCTTTGAGCCAGTTTGTGAGCCAGTCGGTGAGAAAATCCATAAGCGCCTACCTTAAAACAGGCCAGACAGCAGAGGGATCAGTGTGGTGCCAATGACGATGATGCCGCCGCCCGCCATGAGCTGCTTCATGCCCTGGGACTTGGAGCCCGGGTTATCCGAGCCGTAGCCCTCCAGCAGATTGACCACACCCCATACGCCAAGGCCAGCGCCGAGCGCGATAACGAGGGTCTGTAAAGTGTCGATTGCAGATGAGAAAAATGCCATATAAGCCTCCATTTCTCCGGGATTTTCCCGGTAACAAAAAAGCCGCCCATGCAGGCGGCAGGTTACAAACTTCGGGACACTTTGTCTCGAAGCGTTTATGCAAAGGCGTCTGGATCGTCGATGTCATCATAGTTGAGGATGTCCTCGTCCTCTTCCGTGAGTGCATCGTCCGGCACAGCCACCTCATACATCGTACACGCCTCGTTCAGCCCGGGCCGCCTGCGGCGGTTAATGAGCCTGTCGAGGTCAAAAGCGTTTTTCTGTTTATCGGCCTCCGCCGTATAACGGTAGTTCGGATGCCGTTTCAGATCATACTTGGGAGAGAAGAACGGGGGCAGGCCCCGAAGCTGCAAAATACATTTGTCTCCCGGCATGGTTGCAAGCTCGGCTGGGGTCATCAGTTCCCGGCCCAGCCGCTGGGTGTTTTGGCTGTAGCTTTCCGACTGGCCACGGGAGCGGCTGTCGGTCTGCATACTGATTGTGGCTTTTCCCAGCCAGTTCTCGGAGATTTCCTTGATAGTGCTGGCTTCGCGGCCACCGAGGAACACCACGCTGTCCATGTTGCCGAGGATTGTCTCGGCGTGCTTATCGTAAATGGCCTTGCACTGTGCCAACTGTTGATACAGCAGGCAAAGACTCACCTCGCGGGAGCGGATAACCGCGACCAGCTTTTCGAGCTGGGGCACCTGTCCCGTGTTGGCTGCCTCGTCCCACAGCACCCGTACATGGTGCGGCAGGCGGCCACCGTGAACATTGTCCGCCCGTTCACACAGGAGGTTGAACATCTGCGAAAATGCAAGTGCCACTAAAAAGTTGTAGGTCTGCGTGGTATCGGAAATAATGAAGAATACCGCCGTTTTCCGATCTCCGATGCGGTCAAGCTCCAATTCGTCATAGGCCATGACCTCACGAAGCTGCGGGATGTCAAAGGGAGCCAGTCGCGCACCGCAGGAAATCAAAATGCTTTTTGCCGTCTTGCCGCTGGCCAATTTGTACTTTTTATACTGTTTGACCGCGAAGCAATCCGGCTTGCGCTTTTCGAGCCCGGCAAACATATAGTCCACCGCGTTCATAAAATCCTCGTCATCCTCCTTGACCTCCATGCCAGAAATCATATCCACAAGGGTGTTCATGTTCCGATCCTCGGCAGGCCCCTCGAAAATGATGTAGGCGATCAGAGCACAGTACAAAAGCGTTTCCGATTTTGTCCAGAATGGATCACCTTCCTTGCCTTCGCCCTTGGTGTTGGAAATCAGAGCATCCACGAATTTCAGAATATCGGCCTCGTTGCGGATATACGCCAGCGGGTTATAGTGCATGGATTTTGAAAAATCTATGCTGTTGAATACCTTGATTTTGTACCCGCGTTTTTGCAGGAAACCCCCGACCTGTCCCAGCACACCACCTTTCGGATCGACCACCACATAAGAGGAATGGGCCTGTAAAAGCTGGGGCGTAAGCCAGAAGCGGGTTTTGCCGGAGCCGGACGAGCCGATAATGCAGCAATTCAGGTTTCGGGCATTTGCGGGGATTTTAGGGCGGGTGTTCATCGTGAGAAACTCCGTCCCGGTCAAAATCACGTTGTTTTCAAACTTCGGATCGACAAACGGTTTGATGTCTTTTTCCGTTCCCCATCGAGCGCTGCCGTATTCTGCATCCCGCCGAAACTTCTTAGCGTTCTTGCTTTTGAAATAGATCAGCAGCCGGAAACCAACTGCGCCTACAATACCAACAAGCCAATCCAGCGGGGCACGACCGGGTGCAAAGTCAGCAAAGGCCGGGCCAATCGTCTGGCCCAGTCCGATGAGCTTATGTGCAAAATCGTTACCCGCCGCCAGCCGGTAGGCTGTCCCCAGCTTGAGGAACGCCCACAGGATGAACAGATAGGGAATGTTCGGAATGAGATATTTTCTGATCTTATCTGTCCTCATGGGCCACCTCCTTTGCACGTTCTTTTTGTTTCGGCTTTTCTTTGGAAAGCTGATCTGCCGCCTGTTTCAGTTGTTCCCGGATGGGAACACGGTTCGATTTTGCTTTGCTTAACACCTTCCGGGAATACTCAGAAAAGCAGGCGGTCATTGCGTCTGCCTGTCCAGCCTTGAAAAACAGCAGGTATTTGTCCGGCCCGGTTTTATAGAACGCATAGTCTACATTCCATTTCCGGGCCACGCGGTCAAAGGACTTGGCATCCCCGGATAGCTCAATGCTGTTTGTGGCTGTGCCGTGGGCCATGAGCTTTCGCACACTTTGTTTGCCATGCGGTACTTGCCGCCCACGGTATGCCTTACGGATCTTCCGACCCACCATGCCCAGCACATACGCCAGTCCCCGCGCCGTCAGCTTGGTCGTTTTTACAGATATGGCTATCGTGCGCCGGGAAATATCTTCATCAATCAGTTACACCGCCTCCTTCCTTGGGACAATTTGTCTCGAAGTGCCATCACCGATCCCCACGGTCTTTTTTCTGCATTTGACGGTAGCCCTCCAAAGAAGAACCGTCTATGATTTCCTGATAAGCGGCTATTTGCTCCCGGATAGAGAGCTTCGGGAAAGAGAATACCTTATGTTCCTTGGGAATATCCTGCAAGCCGTGATACACTTCCACGAAATGATCGCTTTCTTTGACAACATAGCCGCCCGGGGCAAAATGGCCGTTTTCGTGGATGCAGGCATCCCGGCCATACGCCTCATAATCGAAATACGGTTTTACCTGATCCGGCACATCCAACATTTCCAGATCGTCCACATAAATACGCCCCAGCGTTTCCTCATCGGATACGCCGGGGTAAAAGCCGTAACAGTCCAGATTTTGTGTCAGATTGATGATGTCCCGCACCGAAGAACAGTGATCGCCACTGTCGAGGACGGCCTCCAGTGTTTCCAGCTCCGATGAGGTAAGCTCGGAAAGCAGGCAGGCCAGATGATTAAGCTCGTCCAGATTTTCATACTCGCTCAAATGGTCATAGAGCCCCAGCACATCCCCATCGAAAGAGGTAATAAAAATTTCCTGATAGCGGACGCCATCCACGCCGATCCGTTTCAAGAGAGCCTCCACCTCCTGGGCGGTTGTGGGAAATTTCAGTGTTTCACCCACAAGCTGGCCCTCGCTGTACTTTCCGGCGTTGGTAACGTAGGCTTCAAACAGGGTCGCCATCAGCGGCGGCCCTGCCCCTTGACGGTCAGGATACCCTCAAGGGTTGTTGCCGTAATTCCCAGCCGCTGGGCCACGGCAATATCATTTTTCATGGATTCGGTCATACTGTGCCCGCAAACAACCAGCACATGAGAACGGCGGAGCAGGTCACGGCTCATGTCGATGCCGCTTTTATGCTCCTCGGGAACAGCATCATTGAGAAACAGGGGCAAGTACAAAGGCGGACAAATAGGAGAAAAGCCTGCCTCATACACGGTGCGGCAATACTGCGCCGCCAGTTCTGCGTTTTCGCTATCGCCGCCGAGCCATGCAGCGGTGATATAAGCAAGGGGTCGTTTCATCGTTCATACCTCCGATATTTTAATAAGAAAGTTCAACCCAAACCCCACGCCCTTTCCCAGTCTTGGGAAAGGGGGCGGCTCTGGAGGATATACCCCCGCCGCTTGCCGGGGAAATAGCACAGCCGGGGCAGACCGTCAAGGGCGAGCCGCCGAAAACGGCGGTGCGCTGCACCCTTGACGGCCCACTCCCGGCTGTACTAAAAAACAGGCGGCGACGGGGGATATATACCACCAGAGCCTCTGCGCGAGGGCGGGGCCCTCGGGACAAAGTGTCTCGAAGTTGTTACTTGTCAAGTTCCTGCTTTTTCGGGGCTTTTGCCAGCTCCGGCGGCTGTTTTTCTTTCCAGTCATCCAGCAGGGACATAATCTGTTCTTTCATTTTGGCGGGAGTGACCTCCTTGCCAAAATACTTTTCCAGTTCCGCAGTAGAAATAATCACGCCTCGATCCTCCTTTTTCTGTTCTGATAAGATACCGTCAATGACATCGCCGTTGAGCTTGCCTTCCTTATCCAGCTCCCGGAGCCGTTTGGCCTGGGCCAGCGAGGGCGAAGCCTGCTCCCCGTCAATGGAAACAGCAATAAGCCTCTGATTTTTCGGTTTGATGTAGGAAAGCTCCACGGCAGGCATGAAGCCCATCTTTTTATCGTCTACCTTATCCAGAAGCTCCGGCACAAGGGAGTTGAGCCGCAAGTAGCGCATGACCTTTTTATAGTTCATTTCATGCGCCTCGCCTACAATCTCAACCGAGCGTTTCCCGACATCGCCTTCCGCAACATCTTTCAGCCGCCCGCCCTGATGCTTGATGTCCTCAACCTCGAGTTCCAGCAGCGCGGCCAATTCGCTGGGGAGCATCCCGTCACGCTGCTTGTTGCTGTCCTTCATGGCCTGTACCGCTTCGTGGTCGGTCATTTCACGGACGATAAAGGGCATTTCCTCCAGTCCAGCCAGCTCACTGCCGTGGGTACGGCGATGGCCCGCTACAATTTCATAGCCGTTTCCATCTTTCTCCGGGCGGGCAAGACCGGGAACCATTACACCGTTTACGCGGATAGAAGCAACGATTTCCTGCATCTTCGCATCGTCCCGTACCTTAAAGGGGTGCGGACGGAATGTGTGAAACGGATGAACCTCGGAAAGTTTCAGATAAACCAGCTTGCCTTCCTCAACCGGGCGGGGCGGTGTAGTCGGCTCGGGAGCCGTCTGTTCCACAGCAGCAGTTTCCTTCAGTGCCGTATCCTGTGCGGGCTTAATGGGCTCCTTGGCATCCGGGGCCTTTCCATCGCTTCGGGACACTTTGTCTCGTTTGGACGGCTTGGGCTTGTCAGGGGCCGTCTTATCCGCCTTTGGTGGGCGGCCCTTGCGGGCCCCAGCCGATTTCTCCGATTTCTGATTTTCAGTCGCAGCCTTTTCCGCTTTCGGCGGACGGCCACGGCGCGGCTTTTTCGGTTCCTCCGTATTGGCGGGCTGCGGTGTTTCTCCGGGGGCTGCCGCCTCTGGCGTTTCGGGGGGTTCCGACTTTTCGACTTCGGCGCGGGCGTTCTGCCTCTTTTCCGCCATAAGTTCATTGATTTTGTCAAAGGACACAACCACATCGCCGGACTCAGGTATGGCAGGCCCGGTCTGTTCCTGCTGGGGCTCAGACGCTGCGGCCTGTTCGGGTGTGGCGATAGGCTCGGCGGCCTCCGGGGAAATATTCTCCGCAGGGCCAGTATTCAATTTTTTATCGGCCATTTACGATCCTCCTTTTCGTTAAAGTTGCACAAATTTGAACGCTAAAATTTTGTAGTTATTTTTGTGCCTCCTTTCCGTCTATCCACGCAAAAAAGCCGCCCGTTTTTCATGCCGGACGGCTTTTTGCGTAATGTGATAGATCAAATATTATTTTTTCTGGTTTGTAGGCTCCGAAAAGCCTTGTATTTACAGTGTTCCTAATAGGAAGTAATCATATTATGACTGAAGTGAAACTGTAGATGAGGGACTATTATGGCATCATTAACTCATGTGTGCGTATGGTCGAAAAACGGTTGGAAGCGTATAACGCCAGAAGAAGTTGCAAGGGAACATTATCGTGGTGGGGTTTCGGCCCGCAGCGGTATTTTCATGTGCTCGTTGTGTGGTCAATATGTTACATTTTTCAACGGAAGAGTACAAGCTCCGCATTTTCGCCATAGTTCAGCAGAAGCGGATAAGAGCTGTCCGGAACGTATGTATGTCCACGGATACGACTATACATATGCGGCAGGCGAGCATGAACTTCCAATTCGGATAGTCAATGTTACAGACTATGGGTTTGAATTTGAGTTGGGCCTACTTGCTGTTCCAAGGATAGTTCTGAACCAGCAAGAAAAAAAGAATGTCACGGTCATTCCATCTGATAAAGCAATGACACCGTTCGTATACTCGTTTGAACGCTTGAATGCGGAATCTATCACCTATGTTTCGATAGGAGAGTACCCTTGTGAAAGTTATACTGTTATATCGTCTGATGAAATAGAGAAAACCTATTGGCCCCGAGTAGTGGAAGGTATAAAAAGAAGTGGTTCGCTCTTTAGCGGAGAAACAGGACGGATGCTTACAGATGATGCAGATGTTGTAGTCGGAAAATGCTACTATTTGCTTTCCACAGGATGCCTGGATGATATTTACAATGGAATCTCAATAAAGACTGTTCTGAAGAAGAGTGCCTCATGGACAACATGGTATCTATCGGAAGTTTTGGTGACAGATTTTACAGAGTCGGCAGCAGAGTTCTTTCTTAATTACCATTGCCGTCTCACAAGTGAACCGATTTCAATTCAGCCGATTTGGCCAGTCTATGTGCAGTCGCCATATATTATCCAAAACTCAGGGGAAACAACATGGTTTCATATTCGAGGACAAGGCGTTCAGAGTCAAGGAGAAATTGTTACAAAAACCTATCCAGCAGCACCAATGCTGTATTATACTTCGGATGAAGGTAAGGTGTGTTCGATTGAAATCAATGAGCGACAGCAATTGATTTCAACAGGGCGAGCAAAGGTGCTGGAGTATACATATCTTTGGAAGAAGGAGCTAAAAGAACGCTCAGGTAGACCGATAGTGACTATCACTGATGTCCAAGGGAATGCTTTGAAGTCCGGTTTGGAAAATGAGCTTCCGGTAAATCACAGCATACGGATACTTGCTCCATTTGACGGTGTGGTTCAAATCAAGAGGAATGGATATGTTATTGAAAAGATTCTTCTGAAGGCGGAAACAGCCATCGAATATAGTAATGTGCAGTATGGCATGAAAATCAGCGTCCTTCAAGGACTTGATATTATTTGGAACATAGAATATCAGCGTTTGAGTAGAACGGTCAGTTCTTCAGATGACTTACATGTTGTACATGAGCTGATGAGTGCTCGTGGGGCAAAAGTGCCGGTTTCACATACATTGGGCGCAACATTGTCTCTGCTGAAAAATTATCCGGAAACAAAAAAATGGATTTCTCAAAAAATACGAAGTGGCCACATAGAAGAAAATGCACTTGTATACTATAAGCATTTCATTAGATCGTTGAAAACGAAAGGGAAGGAAAAAAGATGAACTATCTTGAAAGACTATCATCAGGTGACGTAAAAACAATTTGTGAATTGATTGGACCGAGAGAACTAAAACAGAATTTTCGAGCAAATTCAAATGGTTTTAATACTATAAAACCGGGCTTTCGGCCAAATTCTCTTTCAGATGAAATGGCTGTTAGCCTTACAGCGCAAAATGTGACGATGCGTTTTATATCCAAATTTCTGAATGAAAAAATTCAGTCCATGATGGATAAAATCGCTAGTGAACAGGATAAATTGATTTCACAAGGGGTTCCATCGGATGGAGCAAGAGTAGTAGCTCTGGCAAACAGCTCATTTTCTAATAATATGGAGCTTTATTTTCGTTTGGAGCAACCAGTGCGGTCTTCAGAGGAAATAGGTGCGTTAAAAATCGCTGTACGTCTTGTGAAAGGAATGTGCCAAAACGAATCCAATAGCGTGCATGCTTCTAAAGCGGCGGATAATTTGGAGGAAGATGCTTTACGGAAAGAACTTGAAGCGCAAAAGGAATATGCACAGAAAAAGATTCAACAACTCCAAGGACTTCTGAAGGATGTGCAGGCCGATGTGAATGAAAAACAGGACAATATTATCCAGCTGCAAGCAGAAAAGAAAAAACTTGAAGGAGAACTAAATGCTGGACAAAGTGAACTTGCAAAATACCATAAATTGGAGAAATATTCTGTTAGTCAGAGTGATATACAAGAACAAAGTATGTACCCATATTGTTCGCTTTGTCGGGTCTATTGGTATGATGGGAAAATGCGGTTAAAGCGGCTATCGGACATCGAGAACAATGAAGTCCTTGATAAATACTGCGAAATCTATCCATATCAGAAAGAACTGTTTACAAATCAAAAAACAAACGGATTTCCGGAAAACTATGTTGGTGTTTGGAACTGGCGTACAATTCCAAATATAAATGATCCGAGTCGTGATTACATCGAATCTGAATACAATGCATTTTATCAGCCAACACAGGTCATCATTCTTAAAGAATGCACTTCTATTGAACAGATCGTCAAGAAACTAGTGATGGGCATTTCTGAAAAAATGTACTGTAATGGCGCCCTTTTTGCATATTGGAACGGCCAAAAGTATGAGGGTGTACGTTGCAGGGAACAAGACCTTGATATTGGGGCAGATAGGCTTGCATTAAGAGAAAATACCCTTGAATTACCTGTTTTTGAAATCTTCCCTTCAATGCTTTATCAAGCGGGAGAATGTCAAATTTGCAGCGTGCTAAGCCTTGGTATGCCTTGTAGAGTTGTAAAAGTTAAAGAAGCTGTGGAGATTCTGAAAACTCTGCTGCGAAATCGACTGACATGGGCTACTTCTAAACAGAAGGGCATTACGAAGGCGACTCATCAGCAGATCGTAGCATATTTACAGGAACTTCCGGACAAAGACTTTGTGCAAGAACTCTCTGAACAGTGCAATTGTACCGAGGTCGATGCGCAGAAACTAATTCAAGAGTTCGTACAGGAGGCCGATGCTTATCTCTCAGCATCGGACGTCGAAGATGAAACGTTACGTCAGATTATTCTGAGAAAACCGGAATTGGAAAAACGTTGCAAAGAGCTGCTTACAAAGGAATGGGCGGAAGATAATGATGAAAAACTCCGTGAAGCGGAGAACTTTTTGCAGCAAAAAAAGGATGAAGCAGAGAAGGCAAAAACACGATTCGATCAACTTAACTCAGACTATGTGACGCTGGAACAGAAGCTGAAAGAATCGAATAATGAATTAGAAAAACGAGAGCAATTAGCAGCAGAAGTCGAACAACGTGTGGCGGACAGAATTGCAAAAGCTCAAAAGGATGCAGCAGATTTTATCGCATCACAAGCATTTTTGCCACAGAGCAAAAATGTAAACGATCAAAAAGTGAGTGAAACCGCTGCATTTGTATCTGGAGAAACACAGGGAGAAAACCTTGTGGTGCTTAAAATCCTAGATGATGTAATGGAGGAGCTTGCGTATAACTTGAGGGATGCAGGTGTTCAGGAAAAATATACAAAAGCGTTGGCCGCATATCTCTGTTCGGCGTATCGACATCATATCCCGGTGTTGCTTGCAGGCCCGAATGGATTGGGAATTGCACAGGCATTTTCAATGACGTTGTTTGGAAAATCTGCCGCTATCTTATCCTGCATGGGTGAGTATTCAGAAGAGGTTTACGACGTATGTGAAGAATCGGATGATGAAGTGGTAGCAATCTTGAATCCATTCTGTGTGGGTTGGACGCAAAGGATACCGCTTTTCGTGGGAGAAATTTCCAAGTTTTGTTTTCTGATCACGCCCTATGTAGAGGATTTACAGGTGGAACCATTGGGGATGCTGAACTATCTTCTTCCATTGGCAACAGAGTTCTTTGTTGATAAAAGACCGACTGGTATGTATCCTCCAAATAAACTTGGTATGGATTTTAGTGAACTTCCGGAACAAAAAATGCGGCGGTTTAACGAAAAATTATTGACGAAATTTGGTTCGCTTGCAAAGAGGAATCTCTGGGAAATCTTTGCAGATATGGAGTATATGCTGAAGGATGATTCAATAAAAGAAACAGCAAATAGCTATTTGTTTGGACTTCTCCCATTTGCGTGTTTTGCAGGAAAATTTGATATGCTCCTAGAACAACTTGAAAAAGATGTAGACAAGCTGCCTAAAGATTTTTATAAGATGCTTCATGATTATCTTGGTGAGGATGAATGAACAGAGAAAACGATTTAATTTCCATTATGGCGGGAAGATACCAAATTGAAAGGGGTACAACCGAACCTGTTGAACAATGGCAGATGCGTGTGATTTATAGCGTGCTGGGACAAATGGCGTATGCTTCTCTTTGGGATAAAACGGAAGATGACCAGCCGATTTCAGTGGTTCATTTCAAATCTCGCATGAAGGATCTTCTGGAAAGCTACTGTGGAATATTCAACGGTCTTAGAAAGCTGTTTGGGTATAACTATGAAAATCTGCTGGAAGAAATCTATAACGTACAACTTGAAGGTGGAAAGATATATCATTCAGCGTATAGATTAGCTCCGGCGAGTTATTCAGCTTCAGCGGTAGACGATGTTCTTTTTGCCAGAGGTATGGCACCCGATGAACAGCAGTTTGTCAGTGGACAGGGAACATATTTACTTTCATCCGATTTTCAGGAATCAATCCCTTTGCTAGAGATGTTCCAACTGCCAGATCAAACATTAACTGAAACATGGCGGTATTTGGTTAAAACGGCAAAATGGAATCAATTTCGCCCAAATGACACTACGGAATTTTTGCGGACAGACCCGCCGTTCAAATATGGATATTGGCAACGGGAAAAGCCTGTGGCACAAGAAGTGACGCTTATCAGAATGGGGATGAATGGAAATAGATTCTATTATCTGTATCAAGAAAAAGGAGGACAGGCATTTGTTAGTCAACTTCCAGTATGGATGACCGAAGATCATTTTTATCGCAGAGTATCAAATGCACTGCTTTCCGCAAAACAATCTTTACCGGCGGCAACATACCATGAGGACGGGGCGATTGTGATGTTGAGGCTACAGTATTTGCCGGCGGTGGAAGAACTAAATTTGATAAAGCTTTATAGTTGGCCGACATCCTGTATTGAATTGCCCCATGATTTCAATCGCATTTTTGCAAAAGATGTATTTTATGCTATAAAAAAGACACTTGAGGCTATTGGGTATCAATTTGTAAAGGAATGATAAAATGTCGAACGGCGCAAATTCAATTCATAAAAAGCTTCGTCATGATTTGGAAGACTACATAAAGGCACAGTACTTTGGAAAATCTCCACTTCTGCTTTCGGCGGTAGGACAACACCTGGATGATGAGGGCTTATTATATCAAAAGCCATTTATTGAGTCGTCCCCGGCGTACAAAAGCGTTAAGGATGGTATCCAAAAGGCTAAAATTCCGGACTGGATGAAAAAGTATTTTTCTGATCTTTCAGATGCAGGTGTTGGTGTGTACCCTACACCGTTTGTTCATCAGGTTCAGGCCCTTGAAAATGCCGTTCAAGGGCGAGACTTGTTCGTTTCCACAGGTACTGGTTCTGGTAAAACAGAGTGTTTTATGTGGCCGTTGATGGCAAAATTGGCGACAGAGGCAAAGGATAATCCGGATACATGGAAAATGCGAGGTGTTCGCACGATTGTTATGTATCCGATGAATGCGCTTGTTTCGGATCAGGTGAGCCGGTTGAGGAGATTGATTGGCGATCCGGAAGGAAAATTTCTAAATGTCTTTCGCTCGACCTGTGGTGAAACTGTGCGTCGGCCACAATTTGGTATGTATACTGGTCGAACGCCATATCCCGGAAACGAACCTGTAACCAGTGAGGATAGAAAACTGGAAAAAACGTTGGCACGAATGTCTTTTCCGCAGACAGATTCTGAAAAAAGCTTTTTTGAGGCACTTCGCCACGAAGGTAAAATTCCGGCAAAGATGGATATGCAAACCTTTTTAGAGGGGTTACATAATGGTCGTCATATTCCTGATGCGGAAGATGCAGAGCTGATTACTCGATTTGAAATGCAGAAATTCTGCCCGGATATTCTGATTACGAACTATTCTATGCTGGAGTATATGCTTTTACGTCCGAGGGAAGCGAAAATCTGGCAGGATACAAAAGAGTGGCTTGAAGAAAATCCATCGAACAAGTTGTTATTCGTGATAGATGAAGCCCATATGTACCGGGGGTCATCTGGCGGCGAGGTGGCACTTTTAATTCGAAGACTGTTTCATAAATTGGGAATTACAAGAGATCGGGTACAGTTTATTCTTACAACAGCCAGTATGCCAGATCGAGATCAGGAAGATAAAAATGCTGTTTATAAATTTGCACAAGAATTGACTGCGGCAGATACCACTGTGGAGTTTTGTTATTTGACGGGCGAAAAAGAACAGGCTGATACGGTTGAGCTTCGTTCGATACCATTGCAAAGTTTTCAGAGCGCAGACGCTTCTGCGTTTGAAGAAAATGAATTGGTATGTTTCCAAGCACTTAATCAGTTTTGGAGTGGAGTAGAAGGCTCTACTGCACCCTTTACAGATATGGCATCGGCGTGCCAGTGGATGTACGATAATTTAATCGCTTATCGGCCATTTCATACGCTGATTTCAAAATGTCGGGGCAATGCGGTATCGTTGGCTGAACTTGCGGCAGAAGCATTCCCAGATGTCGGAGAGGAGGAAGCTCTGAATTATGTCAGCATTCTACTGGCAATCGCACCGCTTGCCAAGAATGAAAAGGGGGCAGTTCTATTCCCAGCACGAATGCACATGCTGTTCAAGGGTATTAAGGGAGTCTATGCCTGTGCCAACGAAAACTGTCCACACTCACATACAGATGGAGCCCTTACATTGGGAGAAATCTTCTGGGCGGACGGTCATTTGACCTGTCCTCACTGTAATAGCGTTGTATATGAATTGTACAATGATCGTCGCTGTGGGGCGTTGTTTTATAAGGGGTATGTGTTAGGAAATGCACTTGAAACGCATCAGAGAACGTATCTATGGCATTATTCTGGTCAGGTTCTGGATTCACAGATGAAGGAAGTGCATCTTTATCTGCCACCGGAGGATTATAAGATTCCAGATAAGCAGGGAAAGAACGTAATCCGGCCGTGTTACCTTGACATAAAGAATGGATTTATCAATTTTCGAGATGATTCAGATGACGGAAAACCCAATGTCCGGAAATTATACTATTGTAATTTTGCACAAAAAAATCGGCCACAGATTTTAACGTTTCCAACTTGTCCGCATTGCAGGCATCAATTATCGTCCTCGCAGATCACATCTTTTAGCACAAGGGGCAATCAGTCCTTCTATAACTTGATAAAAACGCAGTTTGAGCAGCAACCTGCTGTCAGCGGAAAAGATAACGATCCGGAGCGGCTCCCCAATGAAGGGCGAAAAGTGCTCCTTTTCTCAGATAGTCGTCAACGAGCGGCCAAACTTGCTCGTGATATGTCAGACTCTTCTGACATTATGGCAGCGCGCCAGCTTTTTGCACTGGCAATTCATGACATGGAGCAGTCTGTGACGGAACGTTCCATGAATGAACTTTACGATTATTTCTGCTTGGCTGCTGGACGAAACCACGTTCAAATTTTCCATGAACCGGAACGAGAGAAGTTTCGACAGGATTGTGAAGTGGCATTAAGCAACCTTGAGCGGAGTTCTCGTCGGCATAGAGAATATACGCCGCGATTTTCGATTGTAAATGCGCCGGATCAGATGAAAAAAGATCTGCTGCGCTTATTTGCAGGTGGGTACAATACGCTTTATGATTCCGCAACCAGTTGGATTGAACCAACCGAGATGGCTTTAGTCGATAGTACAGACGAGCTTGATGAAAATGGTATTACGGTAACAGAGGACGAATTTCTTGAGATATTTAATGCATGGATGACCTCGGTTTGCGATGATGCAACTGCCTTGGGGCATACAATCTCAGATGAAATCCGATTGGAAGTTCGTCGTAGTTTTGACTTTTATGGGTTGGCAAAAGAGTGGAACTTCTCAAAGGCTGTTCAGGGAATTATGGGATGGAAAGATTCTTCTCAGGAGATGGCTGTATGGAAACGAGTACTAAAAAACAATTTTTTGGATACGGCACAGCCAGACAACGGAAGACTGTATGTTGATCTCTCGCGTGTAAGGCCGCGTTTTGATGTATCACATGCTTGGTATCGGTGTGAGCAGTGTTCGGAGATAACACCGTATCTGTTGCGTGGAAAATGCCCTAGTTGTGGCTTTACAGGTGTTCATGTTTTGAGCGATACAGAATATCAATCTCTTGATTTTTGGCGTAAACCTGTATCGGATGCACTGAGCGGAGACCGGATTCGTGTAATTGATACGGAAGAACATACGGCGCAACTTTCTCATAAAGATCAGAGAATGGATTTATGGAGCCAGACAGAACATTATGAGCTTCGCTTCCAAGACTTGATTCAGGAAGGGGAAAATCCAATCGATATTTTGAGTAGCACAACCACAATGGAAGTGGGCATTGATATTGGCTCACTAGTTGCCGTTGGCCTGCGCAATGTTCCCCCAATGAGAGAAAACTATCAACAGCGTGCTGGTCGAGCGGGTCGTCGGGGTGCCAGTTTGTCTACGATTGTTACATTCTGCGAAGATGGTCCGCATGATACGCTTTATTTCAATAATCCGGTGCCTATGTTCCGTGGAGATCCAAGACGCCCGTGGATAGACATTCAGAGTGAGAAACTGTTACAACGACATTTAAATATGATTGTGCTACAGGAGTTTCTTGCGAAGAAGTATTCCAGCCTCGATCAAATGACCGCAGTACTTTTTCTGGATGAAGCATTAGATGAGTTTATAGAATATCTGCCGACCGTTGCAATCTCGCAGGGAGATTTGCTTGTGCCGGCGGGAATAAAAGTAGATATGGAGGATTTTCGTAAAGAATTGATAACAAGCCTGAAGTTACTGCAGGAGAAGAGAAATACGCATCCAGAACAATTCGGTGCATTGCCAAATGTTCCGCCTGATAAGCAAAAAACACTGCTTGATGCTCTTTATGAGGAAGGTATCATACCGACTTATTCTTTCCCGAAGAATGTTGTTAGTACCTATATTACAGACATGAGCGGAAAGTTGCGCTATGAGGTGGACCGGGGTCTGGACGTTGCGATCAGTGAATATGCACCGGGACGCTCCATAGTTGTTGATAAGCAAACCTATCAAATCGGTGGACTCTTCAGCCCTGGAAGTGACCGTGTGTATGGTCAGGCGACTACTCCTGCACGGGCGTATATGGACGATGCAAATTATCTGAAGCCTATCCTGACCTGCCCAGAGTGTGGGTGGTTTGGACTTGCGGATGAACGCCCAGATGTTTGTCCTTTCTGTGGAAATCGTGCATTAGAGGAAGGACGACAAATGCTTCGGCCATGGGGATTTGCACCTAAAAATGCAGAAGCAGTTCCGGATGCTCAGCTGGACGAGGAATATTCATCGGTTCAGCCTCCGCTTTATTCTACGCTTCCAGATGCGGAGGACATTCAAGCAATTCCCGGTTGCCAAAACATCCGAATGGCATCTCGCACGAATCAACGAATTATTATGGTGAATCAAGGGGCGAACAATAAGGGCTTTATGGTATGTCCTGATTGCGGTGCGGCGATGCCCGGGGATGATGGAAAGGTATTGAATGGAGTGCAGCGCCCATACAAGTCGAAATATGCAAGAGCGAAATGCAATCATGGTAACGCTAGAAATGTCAATATTGGCTATGATTTTATTACGGACATGCTGGTTTTGGAAATCAAACTTGATGAGCAGAAAATGGATATTCATCGAACAGACAATCCATGGCTGACAAGGGCTGCACAATCACTGGCTGAAGCCTTCCGTTTGGCGGCAAGCAAGGAACTTGATGTTGAGTTCACGGAACTTGTAACGGGATATCGAATCCGTACAAATGCTGCAGGAGCATTTGTCGATGTTTATCTGTACGATAGCTTGTCCAGTGGTGCCGGATACGCAGTCAGTGTGGCGGATAATATTGAAAAATTGCTGAAACAGATTCGGGAACTGCTTGTCTCTTGTGACTGCGGAAGCGCTTGTCATAGGTGCCTTAAGCATTATCGAAATCAATATGTTCACGGTCTGCTTGACAGATTTGCAGCACTGGAACTCCTTGAATGGGGGACTTCAGGAAAGCTGGCAGAATCATTGAGCGTTGAAGAACAACACCGGCTCCTGCTCCCGCTGGAGTCGATTTTGAGAGTGTCTGGATATACGCTTGTTGCTTTAGACGATGGCATATTAGTAAAACGTAAAGGAGGAAGGGAGAAAAAACTTGTAGTTTATCCTGCCATGTGGAAAGAACCGCAGCAGGAAGATACAGTGTATGTGAGCGATGCATATATAAAGTATGCAAAGCCATATGCCGTGCAAAAAATTCTGAATTTTTAATGAAAAAGCCATAATTCGTGAAAGTACTGTACTTTCTACGAATTATGGCTTTTATACAGAAATGAATGGGCGACAAATTACTGAACCACAGAATCAAATAAACCTATTAAAGATACAACATCTAAATAATATTGCTTTATGTCAAGAAATGTCGCAGATGGTTGCCGCCCATGAGCAAACTGGTGACGGTTAGCTACAAGTGAATTTGATGCAGAAATTAGTCTTTGTCCATCTGTGGTTTGAACAGTTACAAGATTAGAAAAAGTTGAACTCCATTGGGGATCAAATTTCTTTAAAAGACTTTTCATGTTATCATATTTGGCACTATTGGAACCTTGGCGTATCGTGGAATCTAAATATGTGTCAAGGCGAGGATTACCCAGTTGTGAGAAATGGTCAGCAACAATTGAGCGGTATACAAACTCTACCGTTCCACAAGCACGAATAAGTGCATAATTGGTTAAATAGCAACGTGCTTTATCTAGGGCAGGAAGATCATTGATTCTTGATTCAATGTCATTTAGTTCATCAGTACATTCAGATAACAAATCTTGAAGTTCCTGTTTCATTCTAAAACAACTCCAAATAAAGTGTGGCCAGCAATGGAAATTCGCCTTTTGATGTTTTCAATATCTGTTGTACGTTTACTAATAGATTCTTTGAAACGACTGTCGGCCAAAAGAGAAAGATGAGTTTCTAAAGATACATTTGGAAGGGTGTTTTTTTGAGAAATCGAGAAATAAGCAGATACCATAAGTGAATCAAAAATAGCAGGGTGGAATTTCTTGGAAAACTTTCCGTTAGAGTAATTTTTAAATGCATTTTCTCCAACAGAATTATAGATTGCTTGGATTGTAGCAGTAAATTGACTGCGGTAGAAATCGATATCCTCCGGGGAATCGTTCCTGTGAAGATCCATAAAGTGGTTTAGTGCTTTTTTTAAAGAGATTTGGTTGCTTGTGCTTTTTAATATGTCATCACTTTTCATTATAAAAAAACGAAGAATATACTCAATATCTCGCATTCGGGAATCAACCTGAGCAGAACCAAAGAGTTTTCGCCAGGTGAAGTTCTCGTTTAGTTCAAAAAGGAGTGTATTAAATGAACCTTGATAAACACAGTTTCGAATTTCTTGCGGAGTAAGAGAACGACCACTTGTATTTATACGTTCGAAAATTTGATAAAGACTAGTATCATCGTTTTCTGGCTTTTTCTGCTCAAAGATGATTGCATGGATGGTGGTACTTTTGATTTTTCTTTGATCATCAGTTGATAACTCGGCAAAAGCTTTGTTTCGCCAGCGAAGATTGATTCTATCAGAATTAGCAAGTTTAAAAACTTTATTGTCCGTTGTAA
Source organism: Faecalibacterium sp. I2-3-92 (assembly GCF_023347315.1). GTDB lineage: Bacteria > Bacillota > Clostridia > Oscillospirales > Ruminococcaceae > Faecalibacterium > Faecalibacterium duncaniae. The sequence continues at coordinate 1,601,973 of NZ_CP094470.1, read as the reverse complement.
AAATACCGCGTATATAGTCATACACAGTCATAATGCGTTGGTAACCATCAACAATAAGTTTTTGACTCCCGGATTGAGCGAGAAAAATACTGGGAACAGGAAGACCGAGTAGGATAGACTCTATAAAACGACTGGCTTCAATTTTGTCCCATACATACTTTCTTTGGAGTTCGGGCTTAACGAGCTCATTATCATTATACATAGATACGAGTTCACGAAAAGACAAATCGGCACCCCAAGATGAAATATTAAAAAGAGAATCATCCGAATAATCGTCTTCCATCTCAGATTTAATAACTTCAATATGATCTTTTTCAGAAATGGCCATCGTACGCACTCCTTTATAAGTGATAAAAGAATTATCGCAAATATGATTAGATGATTTTGTAGAATTTTAATGCATCTCGAATTGCTGTTTCTTTTTCCGAAGGACATCTGGGTTGGCGATTATAATTGGATTTAGGCTTGTTATAATTTTCTCTCTTTTTTATACCACATTTTTCTTTCACCTGTGCAATATAGAGATTGGATACCTTCAACTGATGGTGTTCCCACACATAATCCCGAATCTCATTGTAGGTCGCCTTGCTTTCCGCAGCAGTCACATCCAGTTCCTCCATGTTAACGTCCACTTCGATGTGTCGCTCGACATTGAGTTTGGTCAAAAGGAGGACCGCTTCGCAATGCCTCGTCCTCGGGAAAAGGTCCACCGGCTGCACCTTTTCTGCCCGATACCCATGCTCTTCCAGCCACTTGGCATCCCGGGCGGCGGTGGAGGGGTTGCAGCTGACATAGACCACCCGGCGGGGGGACATGGCGACGACAGCGGAAAGGGTTGCTTCGTCACAGCCTTTGCGGGGCGGGTCGAGCATTACAACATCCGGGTGCAGGCCCTCGGCGGCAAGCTGAGAGGCCGCCTTACCAGCATCGGCGCAGAAGAAGCGGCTCTTTGCGGCTATGGCATCACCCATGCGGGCAGCATTGGCCTTGGCGCTTTCGATGGCCTCAGGCACAATCTCCACGCCGATGAGCTCCCGGCAATGGTCTGCCATGGACAGGCCAATGGTGCCCATGCCGCAGTAGAGATCCAGCAGCAGGTCATCCGGGGTCAACTGAGCATATTCTGCGACAATGCCATAGAGCTGCTCAGCGGCCAGGGTGTTGACCTGATAGAACGACAAGGGGCCCAGCTGCACCGGAACGCCGCAGAGGGTGTCCTCGATGAACCCGGGGCCGTACAGGGTGTGGGTCTCGCTGCCCAGGATCACATTGGTGTTTCTGGCGTTGACATTGATCAGGATGGTGGCGATATCGGCAAACTGCGCAGTCAGTGCGCGGCAAAGCTCCTCTGCGTGGGGCAGCTTTGCCCGGGTGCAGACCAGACAGACCATGATCTGGCCGCTGTGGACACCCCGGCGCAGAAACACATGACGAACCAGCCCCTTGCCCGTCTGCTCATCGTAGGGCTGAATGTTGTGGGAGGCAAAGAAATCGCAGAGGGTATTGCCGATCTCGTTCAGCACATCCGGCTGCAGCTTGCAGTCGGGGCAGGGAACAATGCGGTGAGTGCGCCCGGCGTAGAAACCGATGCAGGGCTTGCCGTTCTTATCACGGCCCACCGGGAATTGAACCTTATTGCGGTAGCGGTCGATCTCGGGGGAGGGGAGGGGCGGCAGCACGGGTACATCCAGCCCGCCAATGCGGCGGAAAGCATCGGTAACGCTCTCGCCCTTGGCGCGCAGTTCAGCTGCATAATCCAGATGCCGCAGGCTGCAGCCACCGCAGGGGCCGGCCACTGCACAATCTACCGGGATACGGTCAGGCGAGGGAGTCTGAATGGCATCCAGAATACCGAATGCGTAGCGGCCGCAATCTTTGACGATGCGGATGGCGGCAACATCACCGGGGGCGGTGCCGGGTATGAACACAGCCTCGCCGTCCGGGCTGTGAGCAACGCCGCTGCCATCGTTGGACAGGCGCTCAATGGTCAGGGTCAGCACCTGATTTTTTTGTAAGGGCATGGAAATTCTCCTTTGGAATGGGATTGGGTCAGGCTTCTTCCGAAGCGGGGGCATCTGCATTTTCGCTCTGGGCGGCAATGTATTTGCTGGGCGGCATCCCCTTGGCCCGCTTGAAGACCCGGGAAAAATAGAACTGGTCAAAGAAGCCCACCGAGATGGCGACCTCTGCAATGGAAAGGTTTCCGGCCCTCAGCAGCTTGCAGGCTTCGTTGATGCGGTATTCGGTCAGATAATCGATGGGGCTCTTGCCCACATTGAGCATAAACACCCGGTACAGATGACTGCGGGAAACGCCCACGCTCTTAGCGACATCATCAATGGAGATGTCGTGCGAATAGTTGAACTGGATGTATTTGATGGCATTCAGTACATATTGATTGGAGGAGGAAGCGTTGTGGGGGCGCGTCTCGCTGGTCTCCTTCATCAGGGCAGAGATGAACAGGTAGAGGTACCCCACCATGGCAGCCTCATCCTGAGGCTCTAACCCACGGGAAGAATAGATGTTGGTCAGGGCTGCCCGCATTCCTTCCGGGTCCTGCGTGTGGTGCACAGGAGCAGTGTCGGTAAAGGGAAGCTGTGCCGCCAGTTTATGGGCGCAGGCACCGTTAAAGCCGACCCAGCTGTACTCCCAGGGCTGCTGCTCATCGGCAGAGTAGCGGATGAGCTGACTGGGCCGGGCAAAGAACAAATCCCCCGGCACGACCTCAAAGGTCTTGCCGCCCACCTCAAAGGTGCCCTTGCCCGAGACCACCAGATGGATCAGGTAGTGATCCCGGATACCGGGGCCCCAGGTCTGGCCCGGGGCACAGCGTTCCAGACCACAGTTGAAGATGGATAATTCAATATTATTGGTGTAATTCTGCTTGAAGGACTGCTTGTAGACATCTGCCATGATCGTTTCCTCCAGTTGACCGCATTCTTGATTCCAGTATATCATAACTGTATCTGCAAATTCAACAAAAGTACATCCGAAACTTTGTTTTTCGCGCTGAAATTGGATTTTTTGCGGATTCAAATTGCAAAAGAGGGCGGAATGAAGTACAATAAGGCTAACCCAAGTGCATGGACCCTTCATGCACGGACTTTGCGGAGAGAACGTTTGTGGAGGAGGAACGGCCATGGCGACCAGTGCACAACTCAGACGGGAGATCCTTGCGGGGCAGTGGGATGAAGCGCTCTGCACGCTCTATGGCACAGAACCGGCGGTGCTGGCCCGCCAGCGGCAGCGGTATGCCGCCGCGCTGGAACAGTTTGAGCTGTACTATGGCCCCGGGCGGCAGGTGCATGTCTACTCGGCTCCGGGCCGGGCGGAGCTGGGCGGCAACCACACCGATCATCAGCACGGGTATGGTCTTGCGGCAGCGGTGACGCTGGATCTGGTCGCAGTGGCATCCCCCAGTGACGACGGTTTTATCCGGGTCAAATCCCGGGGCTTCAACAAACTGGATGTCATTGATCTAAGCGAGGCCGAGCCTCAGCAGGGCGAGAGCACCCATTCGGCCAGCCTGATCCGGGGCATTGCGGAAGGTTTCCGGGCACAGGGAAAGACGGTGGGTGGCTTCGATGCCTATACCGCCAGCGACGTGCTCCGGGGCAGCGGGCTTTCCAGCTCTGCGGCCTTCGAAATGGGAATGGCGGCCATCCTGAACGGGGAATATGGCTGCAGGCTGACAGCGCCGGAGCTGGCGAAGATCTGCCAGTATGCGGAAAATACATATTTCGGAAAACCCAGCGGCCTGTTGGATCAGCTGACCAGCGCCGTGGGCGGGGTCATCTTTGCGGATTTTGCCGACCCAAAGAAGCCCCGGATAGAAAAGATCCACACGGCAGGGTTGCTCCCAGCGGACATGACCCTTTGCGTGACCGATACCCGGGGCAGTCACAGCGAGCTGACCGGTGAATTTGCGGCCATCCGGCACGAAATGGAATCGGTGGCGGCCTGTCTGGGCGGTAAGGTGTTGGGACAGGTCAAGGAGCAGGAGCTCTGGAAAGCTCTGCCACGCCTGCGAAAAGCCTGCGGGGATCGTGCTGTTCTGCGTGCGGTCCACTATTTTGAGGAGAATGCCCGCGCATTGGCCCAGCGGAATGCCCTGGTCAGCGGGGATTTCAATGCCTTCCTGCAGCTGATTCTGGAAAGCGGACACGCCTCTTTTGCCCTGTGCCAGAACGTTTACTGCTCCACAGACGTACGGCATCAGGGACTCTCGGTGGCGCTTGCCCTCAGCCAGACTCTGCTGGAGGGGCAGGGGGGAGCCTGGCGGATGCAGGGCGGCGGCTTTGCAGGGACCATTCAGGCGTTTGTACCCGGTATGCTGACGGCAAAATATCACAATGCCATGGAAAAGGTGTTCGGTGCGGGCAGCTGCTATCTGCTCCGTCTGCGGGAGCAGGGGGCCCTGCGGGTCATTTGAACATCTGGAAGCGGCCAAACAAAAAGAGCTTCACACTCCGGCAGAAGCCGGAATCGTGAAGCTCTTTCATGTTACAGGGAAAACGGCTCAGATACCGCGCTGCTGCTGTTTTTGGCGCATTTCATCCGTGAAATTAGAAACGGCAGAGAAGGTATCATCGTGATAACCGAACCAGTTGGACAGGTTCTTGTAAATGTTCTCTACAAACCGGTAGCCGGAAACAACAACATTGAACAGGAGCAGAGGTACAAACGAGATGGAGATGGAGAGGATCCCCCCCTGAAAGAAGAAATCGTCCAGGTGAAGGTTATCCGTAAAGCTGTCCAATGCATCTCCCAGTTCTCCGCCGCCAAAGATCTCCGGCAGCTCTTCTTCCGGAAGCGTTGCATAAGATGCAGGCATACGCAATTTTTCCATAAAAGGCTCCTTTCAAAGATTTACTCAGGCGGCCAGAGCTGCTGTACCTGCGGCCTGTGCCTGATTTTTGGCTTCGCTCTCGTTGTAGATATTCCGCATATCGTTGTAGATGGACAGGAAGCTCTCAATGGCAGACCTAGCCCAGTAGTAGACATAAACGCCTGCAAAACCGGCAGCAACCACAGTCATGGTCTTGCCCACGGGAGTCTGGCGGCCCCAATAATGCTCAATGGCACCCATCGTGGTCAGACCATCGTTCCGCATGTCAATGATACCGGCAATGGTGTTGCTGATGGCAGCCTGACCCAGCATACGTACCAGGTTGACACCGACATTGACGGTGAAATTCAGGACATCCTGCGCGTTGATATTCAACTCAAAAGCGCCGCCAACGGTGTAGACCATTTCATCTTCGGAGAGAACCGCATAGGATGCGGGCATCTGCATCGTGCTCTGATAGGTAAATTCCATGGTGGAAAACTCCTTTCGTTCGTAAAATCCGCGCAAAGGCGGACGTGAAGCTAATTGGATTATAGCATAATTGCCCAAAAACAACAAGAGAGCGATGAAACCCAAAATGCGAAAGAATTGTGAAGATACTGTGGCCGTTTTGTAAAAAAGAAACGGTTCTGCGCGGAAATATGTGGAACGTCCTGTGCGGGATGCGGCGAAAAAATGTTGTGTGAAAATTGAAAATAATGCAAAAAGAGACGGCGGGCACCAGTTCCTCCGGAAAGGAGGGGCCAGGGCCTGCCGTCTTTGTATGGGGAGAAAAGAAGAAGGAACGTTTTAGCGGTCTGCCGCAGCCGGAGCCCGGTCATACAGTGCTGTCAGATCGGCAATATGCTCGGCCAGCAGACTGGTAAGCGGGGTGTCCAGCCGCCACTGCCAGTTGGCTCCCTGGGTGCTGGGGGTGTTGATGCGGGCCTCCGCGCCCAGATGCAGCCAGTCGGCCATGGGGATGACGGCCATATCCGAAACACTGGAAAGGCAGGCGCAGATCATGGCCTCTGTCAGATCCTCGGGCAGGCAGCGCAGGTAACGGCAGGCATAGTGGACATCCTCGGGGCTGGCAGACTGCCGCCAGCCTTCAGTGGTCACATTGTCATGGGTGCCGGTGTAGACCACGCTGTTGTGAGGGTAGGTGTAGGGAAGATAGTTGCCCGGTTCCCGGCTGTCAAAGGCAAACTGCATGATCTTCATGCCCGGATAGCCGCTGGCAGCCAGCATGGTCTTGACCTCAGGGGTCAGGTATCCCAGATCCTCCGCAATGATGCCGCCCTGACCCAGGGTCTCGTGGATGGCATTGATGAAAGCATGATCCGGCCCCTTTTCCCAGTGGCCACCCGCCGCTGTCTTGTTTCCGGCAGGGATGGCGTAGTAGCTCTCAAAACCACGGAAGTGGTCGATGCGCACGACATCATAAATCGAAGTAGCGTGCTGCATCCGGCGCTTCCACCAGGCAAAATCCTCGGCCTTGTGGCGGGGCCAGTCGTAGAGCGGATTGCCCCAGAGCTGACCGTCTGCCGCAAAGGCATCCGGGGGGCAGCCTGCCACCTGCGTCAGGTGGGTCTGGCCGTCGGTCTGGAAGAGCTCCGGCCGCGTCCACAGATCGCTGGAATCCGGGCTGACGTAGATGGGGATATCTCCCACCAGCTGAATGCCCTTGCCGTTGGCATAGGCTTTCAGAGCGTTCCACTGGGTGTAGAAGAAGAACTGCACCGCCTTGAAATAATCCACCTGCCCGGCCAGGCGCTCCCTGGCAGCGGCTACGGCAGCGGGCTGGCGGGTGCGCAGGTCATCCGGCCAGTCACACAGGCCTGCCTGTCCCTGTTCGGCCTTGACGGCCATGAACAGGGCGTAATCGTCCAGCCAGAAGCTCTGTGCCGTGCAGAAGTCTTTGTACTCCACGCTGGCTGCAGCCAGCAGACGGTCAGCGGCTTTTTGCAGCACCACCGGGCGCTGCTGGTAGAGCACACCATAATCCACCGGTCCAACCGGAACCTCAGCGGGAATCTCATCAGCGGTCAGATAGCCCTGCTCGTACAGGACACGGAAATCGATAAAGTAGGGGTTCCCGGCAAAGGCGGAAAAGCTCTGGTAGGGGCTGTCACCGTAGCCGGTGGGGCCAATGGGCAGGATCTGCCAATAGGTCTGCTTTGCACGGGCCAGAAAATCCACGAACGTAAAGGCTTCTTTCCCCAGCGTGCCGATGCCAAAGGGCCCCGGCAGACTAAAAACGGGCATCAGAATGCCGCATGCTCGCATGGTGAACTCCTCCTTAACCCTTGACAGCGCCTGCAACAACACCCTCGATGATGTATTTCTGGCAGGTCATGTACAGGATGATGATGGGGATGATGGCAATGATGATGCAGGCCATCATGGGCGCCAGTTCCACGCGGCCATAACCGCCGCGGAAATACTGGATGGCCATGGGGATGGTGCGGTATTTCTTGATATCCAGCACCAGGGTGGGCAGCAGGTAGTCATTCCACACCCACATCGTCTCCAGAATGGCGGTGGAGATCATGGTAGGCTTCAGGATGGGGAACACGACCTTGAAGAAGATCTGGATGGGGTTGCAGCCGTCGATCATGGCGGCTTCCTCGATCTCCATGGGAACGCTCTTCATAAAGCCGGTGAACATGAACACAGCCAGACCGGCACCAAAGCCCAGATAGATGATGCAGATGTTCCAGGGGGTGTTCAGCTTGAGGGTATCTGCGGTCTTGGACAGAGTGAACATGACCATCTGGAAGGGGACGACCATCGAGAACACGATGAGCAGGTTCATAAACTTGCTGAGCTTGTTGTTCACCCGGGTCAGGTACCAGCCTGTCATGGAGCAGCACAGCAGGATGAGGGCCACGCTGGAAACGGTGATGACGAGGCTGTAGCCCAAACTGGAAAGGAAGCCCATTTTGATCACGCCGTAGACGTAGTTGGAAAGGCCAGCAAAGGTCTCACTGGTGGGTAGCTGGAACACGGTAGAGGTGGTAAAGGTACCCTCTTTTTTCAGGCTGTTCAGCAGGATCAGGACAATGGGGTAGATCCACAGCAGGCAAAGCAGGGCCATGATGACGGTGAGAATGTTATCCCACAACTTTTTCTGTTTAATCATTACTGCTGGACCTCCTTAGAACGGGTGAAGTGGAGCTGCGCCAGAGAGATGACCACAACAATCAGGAAGAACACCACAGCCTTTGCCTGACCGATGCCCTTCCACTGAGCACCGGAGCGGCCATAGAAGGTGTTGTAGATGTTCAGGGCCAGCATTTCACTGGCGTTGGCAGGTTCGCCAGCCGTCAGGGCAACGTTCTGGTCGAACAGCTTGAAGCTGTTGGTCAAAGTCAGGAACGTGCAGATGGTGATGCTGGGCATGACCATGGGCAGCTTGATCTTGAACAGGATCTCGCGGTCAGAAGCACCGTCGATCTTGGCAGCCTCGATCAGGTCACCGGGCACGCTCTGCAGACCGGCAACGTAGATGATCATCATGTAGCCGATCTGCTGCCAGCACATCAGGATGACCAGACCGACAAAACCGGCCTTGGCATCCAGCGCCAGCAGGGGCTTCTGCAGGTTGGCCAGCACGCCGTTGAGCAGGATCTGCCAGATGTAGCCCAGCAGGATGCCGCCGATCAGGTTGGGCATAAAGTAGACGGTACGGAAGATGTTGGTGCCCTTGATGCCGCGGGTCAGCACGATCGCAATGGCAAAGGCACAGACATTGATGAGCACAGTGGAGATCACGGTAAACGCTGCCGTAAAGCCGAACGCATGCAGGAACGTGGAATCCTGGAACACCGAGATGTAGTTCTGGATGCCCACAAAGGTGGTCTTGCTCACCGTGGTGAAGCGCTGGAACGAAAGGAAGATGCCCCAGATAAAGGGCCAGATAAAGCCGATGATGAACGCGATCAGCGTAGGAAGCACGAACACCGGCCAATATTTGCTGATGGCCTTTTGCATGATATACCTCCAAAACAAAAGGAGGCGGGCGAACAGCTCGCCCGCCTCCCATTACGGTTTACACAAATAAAAGGGGAAAGAGAAAACCGAGAATGCTTAGCCGTTTGCCAGCTTGTACTCCTTAGCCCAGCCATCGACAAAAGCGGTCACAACGCCGTTCCAGTCGCCGGTGCCTGCTGCGTAAGCGGTCAGAGCGGAACCAACGCCGTTCTTCCACTCCTCGGAAGGCATGGTGGAGAAGCACCAGTCAACACTGGTCTTGCCAGCTGCAACGTAGTCGTTTGCAATGGCGATCAGGGGGTTGGTGGAGTCCTTAGCCTTCTTGAAGGGGATGACGAAGCCCATCTTGTCAGCCATCGCGCTGGTGCCGGCCTCAGAGGTGACGCACCAGTACAGGAAGTCCAGAGTAGCCTGAATGTCGGCATCAGAAGAAGCGTTGTTCACGCACCAGAAGTTCTCGGAACCGGTGCACAGACCCTGATTCTCCTCGCCATCCACGCCGATGTAGATGGGCAGCATACCCAGGTTGTCGTCGCCCAGATCCTTCACGTCATTGTAAGCCCAGGTGCCGTTCTGATAGAAGACAGCCTTCTTGCCCACGAACTCGGCCACAGCGTCGTTGCCGGTCTTGGAAGCCAGCAGGGTAGGATCGCAGGTGGAATCGGTGATGTACAGATCCCAAATCTGCTTGTAGTTGTCCAGATAGGTGCCCTTGATGGCGTCGGTGGAGCCGATGCCGTCTGCCTTGTACTCGTAGTAGATGGGCAGGTTTGCCAGATGGGTCTTGAAGCGCCAGTCAGAAGAACCGTCCATGCCAGCGGAGGTGAAAGCACCGTCCACGCCCAGCTCGGCCTTGCGTGCCTGGATATCGTCAGCGACCTTCTTCAGATCGTCAAAGCCCTTGATGTCGTCCTGGGTGTAACCAGCGGCGCTCAGCAGCTCCTTGTTGTAGATGATGCCGTAGGTCTCAATGACGTATGCAATGCTGGTGACAGCGTCGCCGTCCTTCAGGGCGAAAGAGTCGCTGGTCAGCTCGCCATACAGCTTGCTGCCGGACAGGTCGTAGCAGTAATCCTTCCAGTTGGCCAGACCCACAGGGCCGTTGACCTGGAACAGGGTGGGAGCCTCGCTCTTTTCCATCTCGCTCATCAGAGTGGTCTCATACTGGCCGGAAGCGGCGGTGACAACGGTCACAGGCACGCCGGTCTCCTTGGTGTACTCAGCGGCCAGATCCTGCCAATCCTGATCCTGCTCCGGCTTGAAGTTCAGGTAGTAGACCTTGCCGTCAGCCTTTGCAGCGGTCGAAGAACCGGCAGCAGAGCTGGCAGTGGAGGAAGCGGTGGAGCTGGAAGAACCGCCACAGGCAGCCAGACCCAGAGCAGCGGCGGATGCACCGGCCACTTTCAGGAAATTACGACGAGAGATCATCTTTTTCATAGTAGTACTCCTTCTTCTTTTGGTTAATATCTGCCACCGTCCACAGCATGAGGACGGAAGTTAGACTGAATAGTTCCGGCGGCAGGGGCAAACGCTTTCGCCCTGCTGCAATTCCGGCTGGAGCGTGACGGTCTGGGCCGGGGCTCCGTGTTCGATCTGCCGCACCAGCAGCTCGATGCTCTGCAGTGCAATCTGTTCACTGGGCTGGACGATGGTGGTCATCACCGGCACGCAGTAGCGGGACATCGTGATGCCATCAAAACCGATCACTGAGACATCCTCCGGCACCCGCATACCTGCACTTACCAGCGCCCGGATCGCACCAAAGGCGATCACATCGCTCATGGCAAACAAGGCAGTGAACTCGGCCCGGCGGGCCAGCAGACTGTTCATGGCGTGGTAGGCGGACTCGAAATCGTAGTTGCACAGGCCATAGAGTTTATCGTCAAAGACAAGCCCTGCGTCCTCCATGGCATCCTGCGCACCCAAACGGCGCATCCGGCTGGGAAAGCTGGTGGCCGGGCCGCCCAGCACCGCGATCTTGCGGTGACCCTGTGCGATGAGATGGGAGACTGCCGCTTTTGCTGCGGCCCGGTCATCCACACCCACCATCGAGAGGTTGGGGAAGTCCAACTCATTGGAGACCAGTGTGGCCAGCACGGAGGGAACGGAGATGTTTGCAAAGCCGTTCTGGAAGTTCGTGACACTGCCGCCCAGAAAGATCATGCCCTTGGGCTTGATCTCCCGCAGGATCTTCTCGGCAGCATCGATCTCGTTGGCGTTCTCGTCCAGGTAGGAGACGATGCCGTTGTACCCATACAGGGTAGCGGCCCGCTGCAGCTGAACGAGGAAGTCGGAGAAGAAGATGTTCCGGGTCCCCTTGACCACGAACACCAGACTGCGGGATTGCTGGATCTTCAGCTGCCGCGCGTTGGTGTTAGGGGTAAAGCCTGCCTCCCGCATGACCTTGAGCACATGCTCCTTGGTCTCGGGCCGGACATCCGGCCGGTCATTGATGACACGCGAAATGGTGCTGACAGAACAGCCGCTGATGCGGGCAATGTCCTTGATCGTCATATCGCGTGCCCTCGCTTTCGGTTGGATTATCGGGAACGGTGTCGGGAACGTTTCCAGTGACTATAGTATGGCACATTTTGTTCAAAAAATCAATCATGTTGGAGCGATTTCGTGAAATGTGTACAAAGAATCGGTTTTACGTTGTGCAGTTTGATTTGCCAACACATCAAAACACCGGTTGATTTCGGAAATTCCCGGTAACATTTCAGGAAATGCCGGAAAAACCGTACCGGTTTGTAACTTTTTGACCGGGTGATGCAATTTTATGGACGAGGGTGATCTGCCCGGAAATTGCGGGAACGGTTCCATAAGATGTTCCCAGAATGCAGCAAAAAGAAACAGGCAGACTACTGCGTGCCGGGAGCACTGCACAAACGAAAGATACAACAAAAAAGCGCTTTCACCTTGTCATCGGTGAAAGCGCTTTGCTGATTGCTGATTATTTTGAATGGGTTGATAAAGTTCTGATTAGTCGCTGACGTAGGGCATCAGAGCAACGTGACGAGCACGCTTGATGGCGGTGGTCAGTGCGCGCTGATGATAAGCGCAGGTGCCGGTCACACGGCGGGGAATGATCTTAGCACGCTCAGAGACGTACTTACGCAGACGGGGCACGTCCTTGTAATCGATGGTGTCGATGCGATCGACACAGAAGCTGCAAACCTTCTTGCGGCCGCGACGCATGGGGCGTGCGGGGCGAGAGCCTTCGGTTCTTTCAAAAGCCATTGCTTATTACCTCCTATAAGAATTGAACGGTCAGACCGTTACGGAATCAGAACGGCAGGTCATCACTGTCATCAATGACAGCAAAATCATCTGCACTGCCGGCGGAATAGCTGGGAGCTGCCTCCACAGCAGCCGGACGAGCAGGGGCTGCGTTCTGGTAGGCGGGAGCAGAATTCTGATAATTTGCTCCACCGCCCTGATTGCTGCTCTTGGGGCCTGCAAAGCTGATGTTGTTGGCTACGACTTCCACAGCCGTGCGATTGTTGCCGTTCTTATCCTGATACTGGCGGGTCTGAAGAGAGCCTTCGATGGCGATCAGACTGCCTTTCTGGAAATACTTAGAAACAAACTCGGCCTGAGAACGCCAGGCAACGATATCAATGAAGTCAGCCTGACGCTGCTCACCCTGACGCACAAAATTGCGGTCGCAGGCAATGCGGAAGCTGCACACATTGGTGCCCTGGGGCGTGGTGCGGAGTTCAGGATCCGCCACAAGACGGCCCATGATAGCAACAACATTCAACATTTTACGGTCTCCCTTTCTGTCACGAAAAGATTACTCCTCGTGGGCAACGATCAGGCTGCGCATAACACCTTCAGTGATCTTGTACACACGGTCCAGCTCAGCGGGGAAGCTGGGCTCGCTGGTGAAGTTGATCACAGTGTAAACGCCTTCCTCCTCGTCGTTGATGGGGTAGGCCAGACGGCGCTTGCCCCACTCGTCGATGGAATCGATCGTACCGTTGTTCTCGATCAGGGTCTTGAACTTACCAACCAGAGCGGCGGTAGCCTCCTCGTCGAGAGCGGCGCTGGTAATCAGCATGGTTTCGTACTTTGCCATTTTGTAGCACCTCCTTTTGGACTTAAGGGCCTCAAGGTTATGAGGCCAAGGGTACACACGACATGCGGCATCGCCTGCCGTGTGCGGCGTGTCTGTTCAGACAGCAATTTATTATAGCAAGTCCCTGCTGTTTTGTCAAGCCCTGCGGGCCAAAAATCCGCACAAAAATTTGTACTGAAGCTTTGGTGAACTTTGTCTGTTTTTTTAATGAGAAAGATTGAGAAGTATTTTGATTTTGGTTCTGAGCGGCGATATAATAAAAGGATAGGGGGTCGGGCGCGGCCGGCAGCCCTGTTAAATGGAATAAAACGGAGGAAGGTAAATTTATGTATTCTGTTTTTCGCAACCTCGCTATCATCATCCTCAGTGCCAAGTTCTTCGGGCTGGTGGCCCGCAAGTTCAAAGCGCCGCAGGTGGTGGGCGAGATCATCGCGGGCCTGATCATCGGGCCCTGTCTGCTGAACCTTGTGCATATCAGCGATACCATCTCGATCTTCGCAGAGATCGGCGTGGTGCTGCTGATGTTCTCCACGGGCCTTGGCACCAACCTGAAGGAGCTGATCAAGGCGGGCCCCATCGCCACCCTGATCGCCTGTGTGGGCGTGGCGGTGCCGCTGGCAGGGGGCACGCTCCTTTATAGTTTATTCTACGGCTTCTCAGCGCTGGGCAGCCAGGAGTTCTACCGCGCCCTCTTCATCGGTACCATTATGACCGCCACCAGCGTGTCCATCACCGTGGCTACCTTGCAGGAGCTGGGCCACCTGAAGAGCTTCCTTGGCACCACCATCGTCAGCGCCGCCGTCATCGATGATGTCATCGGCATCGTGGTGCTGACCTGTGTGCTGGGAGCCAGCTCCGGCACCGGCACAGGGCTGGGTAAGGTGCTGATGAACACCGTGCTGTTCTTCGCTACCGCCATCGGCGTGGGCATCATTGCCCATTTCGCCATGAAGTGGCTGGACAAGCGCAACCCCCACACCCAGCGCATCACCATCGTCAGTATGGCGTTCTGCTTTGCTATGGCCTACATTGCCGAGGCCTACTTCGGCATTGCAGACATCACAGGTGCCTACATCGCGGGCATCGTCCTGTGTACTCTGGAGGATGCCCCCTATGTGGAGCGCCGGGTGGACATCAGCAACTATGTGCTGTTTGCTCCCATCTTCTTCGCCAGCATCGGCCTGAAGACAGATATCAGCGGCCTGACCCCGGAGATCCTGCTGTTCAGCGTGTGCTTCGTGGTGGTGGCCCTGATCACCAAGATCGTCGGCTGCGGGCTGGCGGCCAAGGTCTGCAGGTTCAGCTGGGGTGATTCTCTCAAGGTGGGTGTTGGCATGATGACCCGCGGCGAGGTGGCCCTGATCGTGGCCCAGAAGGGCCTGGACATCGGCGTGGTGGATTCCGTCTACTTCACCGCCGTCATCCTGCTCATCGTCGTGTCCAGTGTGGCCACTCCGCTGGCCCTGAAAGCGCTGTTCACTAAAATGCCTGTGCAGCCGCATCCCAGTCAGGTAAAGCAGTAAGTGAGCTCTGCCAGAACCCTGCCAGAACCCTTTTGATATTTTCCAAAACGACAGCAGCACCTCACCAGAAATGGCGGGGTGCTGCTGCTTTATGGGCCGAAACAGGGCGAAAAGTTTTCGCAAACGGTGCAAAACGGGCTGAAAAGCGGGGGCCTTTTGTGAATAGTGCTAAAGAAATGGCGGAATCCTTGTAAAAAATAACAGCAGGTGGTATAATTTACCTGTAAAACAAAAATGATTGGCTCAAAAGAAACAAACTTGGAGGGATTTACATGAAAACTGTAGCGCAGACTGTGATCGAGGCAGATCGCTTCTATACCATCGCTGCCAAGGGCGGCAGTGTCATTCAGGCCGTGGAGAAGGCCACCAACGGCGGCGATATCCGCCTGGGCAAGTACGAGCACAAGCCCGAGCAGGAGTGGGCCTTTGTGCGCGAGGGTGACGGCGTGTACCGCATCCGCAACCGCGCATCCGGCAAGCTGATCGACCTGATGATGACCGGCACCGCCAATGGCACCTGGCTGCACCTGTGGGAGGATGTGGGCGGCACCTCTCAGATGTGGACCGTGGAGCCCACCCCCGCCGGTACCGTCCGTCTGCGCTCTTCCTGGGCCAGCGGCAAGTGCATCGATACCGTGGGCATGGGTGCCAACGATGGTGCCATCCTGCAGATCTGGCAGGAGGCCGCAGGCGATGACCAGCTGTGGACCATTTCCGAGGTGAAGGACCGCGCAAAGCGTGCCCCTGCCAAGAAGGCAGAGGAGCCCGTTGTAGAGGCTGCACCTGTGGTCGAGAGCGCTCCTGCAGAGGAGGCAAAGCCGGAGGTCAAGGAAGAGCCCGTTGTGGAGGAAAAGCCCGTGGAGGAGCCTGCAAAGGATGAGGAAAAGCCCGCTGAGCCTGTTAAGGCCGAAGAGGTGAAGGCGGAGCCTGTCAAGGCCGCTGCTCCCGCTGCCAAGGCTCCCGCAAAGAAGCCCGCCGCCAAAAAGACCAGCCGCGCCGCCCGCAAAAAGGCCGCTGCCGCTAAAAAGTAAGTAATACAAGCAAAAGCAGCTGCATTCCGTAAAAACACGGAGTGCAGCTGCTTTTTTTGTTGCGATCTTACAGGCCTCTCCTACGAGGAGAACGGGAACGAAACGCCTGAAAAGGTCAGACGTGCATCATGCCGCGCTGTGCATGGATGCGGAATTTGAGTGCGGCGGCGATAAAGCCCTTGAACAGGGGATGAGCGCGGTTGGGGCGGCTCTTGAACTCGGGGTGGAACTGTGCGCCCAGATGGAAGTCACGGCCGGGCAGCTCTACGGTCTCCACCAGACGGCCGTCAGGGCTGGTGCCGGAAATGACCAGTCCGGCATCCTCCATCTCCTGACGGAACTCGTTGTTGAACTCGTAGCGGTGGCGGTGACGCTCCCAGATCTCAGCTTCGCCGTAGCACTCGGCCATCTTGGTGCCGGGCTTGACGGTGCAGGGGTACTTGCCCAGACGCATGGTGCCGCCCTTGGGGATGTTGCCCTGCTGGTCGGCCATCAGGGCAATGACATTGTGGGCACCATCGGGGGTGAACTCGCTGGAATTGGCATCGGCATAGCCCAGCACGCCGCGTGCGAACTCCATCACCATGATCTGCATTCCCAGGCAGATGCCAAAGTAGGGGATCTGGTTCTCACGGGCATACTGTGCAGCCTGGATCATGCCCTCGATGCCGCGGTCACCAAAGCCGCCGGGCACAATGATGCCGTCCACGTCAGCAAACACTTCTTTGCAGGCATCCTGATCGATCAGGTCCTCGCTCTCCACCCACTTGATGTCTACCTGACTGTCGTTCTCAAAACCGGCGTGGTACAGGCTCTCCATCACGGAAAGATAAGCGTCGTGCAGCTTGACGTACTTGCCCACCAGCGCAATGGTGCAGGTCTTGCTGCGGGTGGCAATGCGGGAGACCACACCCTTCCACTCGGTCAGGTCGGCGGGGGGCACGTCCAGCTTGAGCTTTTCCACCACCACATCATCCAGACCGTTGGTGTGGAGCATCAGCGGGCACTGGTACAGGCTGGGCATGGTCAGGTTCTCAATGACGCACTCAGGCTTGACATTGCAGAAGGTGCTGATCTTGCGGCGGATATCGCCGCCCACGCTGCCGTCAGCACGCAGGATGATGATATCGGGGTTCACGCCCATGCCCTGCAGCTCCTTGACGGAGTGCTGGGCCGGTTTGGACTTGTACTCATCGGAGCCGGAAATATAGGGCACCAGCACAACATGGATGTAGCAGCAGTTGTCGCGGCCCTGCTCCAGGCCCACCTGACGGATGGCCTCCAGGAAGGGCTGGCTCTCAATATCGCCAGTGGTGCCGCCGATCTCGGTAATGACCACATCGGCATCGGTAGAGGATGCCATGTTGTAGATGTAATTCTTGATCTCGTTGGTGATGTGGGGGATGATCTGGACGGTCTGACCCAGATAAGCGCCCTGGCGCTCCTTGTTCAGCACGTTCCAGTACACCTTGCCGGTGGTCAGGTTGGAGTACTTGTTCAGATTTTCGTCGATGAAGCGCTCATAGTGGCCCAGATCAAGGTCGGTCTCGGTGCCGTCATCGGTCACGAACACCTCACCGTGCTGCAGGGGGCTCATGGTACCCGGATCCACGTTCACATAAGGGTCCAGCTTCTGGCTGGCGACCTTCAGTCCGCGGCACTTGAGCAGGCGGCCCAGAGAAGCCGCCGTGATGCCCTTGCCCAGACCGGAGACAACACCGCCGGTCACAAAGATGAATTTTGCCATTTGTTCAGTCCTCCTCTAATTTATCTTTCAGAGATCATTCTTTCCCAGTACGGATGCGCCTGCATCCGGAACAAAACATACAACATCAGATTATAATCCTAATCCTCGTAAGAATCAAGGATTTCCTGTGCAATTTCTGCACGGCTACGCCGGGTGTCCATGGCGCGCTTTTCAATGTAGCGGTGGGCGGCATCCTCGCTCATCTGCTCCCGCTCCACCAGACAGCATTTTGCATGGCTGACCAGCCGTACCTGTGCGATCTTTTCCTGCATCCGCGCGTTTTCCTGCCGGAGCAGCTGCAGGCGGTGGTTGCTGGCCGCGGCCAGATGGATGGCCTGCAGGAACAGCGTGTTGGAGAACGGCTTGCTCAGCAGCAGCACCCCCTGCTCACTCATGGGGGCCAGCAGCTGCTCGGCGGCGGCTGCCTTGGCCAGCAGCACCACGCCTGCGTCTGTTTTTTCCACGGCAGAGGAACACAGCTCGTGGCCGAACTCGTCTGGCAAAGGCGCGTTGACCACGATCAACTCAAAATCAGATTCCAGCATCCTGCGCCGAGCCTCGGCACCACTGGGGATGATCGTAGGCCGGGTGTATCCCAGCTCTGCCAGCCGCGCGGAGATGTACTCGTTGGAGCTTGCTCCGGCGCTTACGATCAGAGCACGTCCCATTTGAATCGCTCCTTTCTCTTACATCCAGGCAAGGGGCCGAATCATTGCCCCTTCGTACTTTCCCTCAAAAGCGGTTCAGATGGCGTTGAAGTAGTGCACCCGCTCGTACTCTGCCGGGTCGGCGGCAGCTTTCAGGGCGGCACAGCGCTTCAGTTCTTCTTCATAGTACCGATGCGAAAGCTCTTCCGGTAGCACGCGGTGCAGAAATTCGCTCTCCTGCGCGGCCTGCACGGCCTCCTCCAGCGTGGAAGGCAGTCTTTCCAGCCCAAGACCTGCGGCCTCGGTGGGATCGAACAGGTTCTTGTTGATGGGGGCCTGCAGCACCATCCGGTGCTCGATACCGTCCAGACCGGCGGCCAGCACCAGACCCACGGCCAGATAGGGGTTGCAGGCAGGGTCAGGGCTGCGCAGTTCCATGCGGCAGTTGTTGCCCTTGACCTGCGGGATGCGCACCAGCTGACTGCGGTTCTGGCGGCTCCAGCTCACATAGCGGGGGGCCTCGTCACAGCCAAAGCGCTGGTAGCTGTTGGGCAGGGGATTGGTGAACACGGTCAGCTCCCGGCTGTGGGCCAGAACACCCGCCATAAAGCTGCCTGCAATGCTGTCCGGGGCAATATCGCCCTCAAACAGATTGCGGCCGTCCATGCAGAGCGAAAGGTTGATGTGCAGGCCGCTGCCTGCCTGATCCGGCAGGGGCTTGGGCAGGAAGCTGGCGTGGATGCCGTTGCGCATGGCAACAGCCCGCACGATCTGCTTGAACATCATCACATGGTCGGCTGTTTTCAGGGGGCCGGCGTAGTGGCAGTCGATCTCATTCTGGCCGTGGCCGCTCTCGTGATGGCTGTGCTGGGGGCTCATACCCATCTGCTCCATGGTCAGGCAGATGTCCCGGCGCAGGTTCTCACCGGCATCCAGCGGGGCTACATCAAAGTAGCCGCCAAAGTCGATGGGGATGCGGGTGGGGCGGCCCCGGTCGTCATTCTCAAACAGGTAGAACTCGCACTCAGCTCCCACATTGCAGGTCAGCCCCAGTTTGCGGAAGCTGCGGCTCATCTGGCGCAGGAAGCCGCGGCAGTTGCCGCCAAAGGCAGCGCCGTCCGGCTTTTCCACGTCACAGAAGAACTGCATCACCCGGCCCTCGGTGGGCCGCCAGGGCAGGATGGTCACGGTGGAAAGATCGGGCCGGAGCACAAGATCGCTCTCCTCCACCTTCATAAAACCGGCAATGGAGCTGCCGTCAAAGCAGACACCATCCTCCATGGCCTTGGGCAGGTCGCTGGCAAGCACGGCGATGTTTTTCTGGGTGCCAAAGATATCGCAGAAGGCAAAGCGGACGAATTTGACGTTGTTGTCCTCCACAAAATCAAGGATGTCCTGTTGGGTATTATAGCTCATAGTGGTTCCCTCCGAGCCGCAGGGTGCGGCGAATGGCACAGCAGTGCAAAACTGGAAAAACCAGCTTGCGTTCTTAAAAAACGCCTAAAGGCCTGCTTCGTATGCGCAAAGCAGGTCTTTAGGCTGGTGTAAGAAATAGGAAAAGGGGAATGGCTTAAAAATCCAACAACCCAGCGATGCTTATCAAGCTATGTCAGAAAGATCAGACGTAGTAGAGCATCTTGCTGTAGCTGGGCAGAGGCCAGTAGTCCTCACCGCAGATGGTCTCGGCATCGTCAGCAGCGGCGCGCAGAGCATCCATCTTGGGCAGAACGTCATCGTGGAAGGAGACAGCCTTGGCACTCTCATCGGTCATGGCCTCAGCGGTATCCACGGCAGCCTGCAGGGCATCGATGGCATCGCTCATGGCATCGGCATCGGTGGACAGGCGGGTGAGGGTCTTGGTCTCGCTGCGCACGCTGATGGCCTCGCTGACGGCCAGCTTGGATGCGGCAGTATTTGCAACCTCGCTCATGTAGGCATTGATGGCGGGCAGCAGCTGCTTGCGGGCCATCTCCAGCATGGTCAGAGCCTCGATGTTGATGATCTTGGAGTAGTGCTCCATCTCGACCTCGTAACGGCTCTCCATCTCGATCTTGGTCAGGACACCGAAATCCTCCATCAGCTGGATGTTCTTCGGGTCGATCAGTGCGGGCAGAGCGGCGGGCGTGTTCTTCTTGTTGGGCAGGCCGCGGCGTGCTGCTTCCTCTTCCCACTCGGCGGTGTAGCCGTTGCCGTTGAAGATGACACGGCGGTGGTCACGGATGGTGCGCTTGATCAGAGCAATGGCAGCGCTGGTAAAGTCCTCAGCGCCCTCCAGCTCGTCGGCGTAGCCCTTCAGCTCCTTGGCAACAGCAGTGTTCAGGATGGTGTTGGCATCGCTGAGGTTCTCAGCAGAACCAGGCATACGGAACTCGAACTTGTTGCCGGTGAAGGCGAAGGGAGAGGTGCGGTTGCGGTCGGTGGTGTCCTTGCTGAACTTGGGCAGGACATCCACGCCCAGATCCATCTTCATCTTGACGGGACCGGCATAAGGAGAATCAGATGCAATGGCATCGATAACAGCTTCCAGCTCCTCGCCCACAAAGATCGAGATGATGGCCGGGGGAGCCTCGTTGGCACCCAGACGGTGATCATTGCCCGGGGTGGCAACGGAGGTGCGCAGCAGATCGGCGTACTCGTCCACTGCCTTGATGACAGCGGCCAGGAATACCAGGAACTGCAGGTTCTCCATGGGCGTATCGCCCGGGTCCAGCAGATTCTCGTGGGTGGTGGACATGGACCAGTTGTTGTGCTTGCCGCTGCCGTTCACACCCTCAAAGGGCTTCTCGTGCTGCAGGCAGACCAGGCCGTACTTGGGAGCGATCTTCTTCATCATCTCCATGGTCAGCAGGTTGTGGTCAATGGCAACATTGGTGGTGTCGAAGATGGGGGCCAGCTCATGCTGGCAGGGAGCCACTTCGTTGTGCTTGGTCTTGGCGGGAACGCCCAGCTTCCACAGCTCCTCGTCCAGCTCCTTCATAAATGCGGAGACCTCGGGACGGATGACACCGAAGTAATGCTCCTCCAGCTCCTGACCCTTGGCAGAGGGAGCGCCGAACAGGGTGCGGCCGGTGAGGATCAGATCCTGGCGTGCCTCGTAGTCCTCCTTCTTGACAAGGAAGTACTCCTGCTCGGGACCGACGGTGGTGGAGACGTAATCAACATCCTTGCCAAACAGCTTCAGGATGCGGATGGCCTGACCGGACAGTGCGTTCATGGAGCGCAGCAGGGGGGTCTTTTTGTCCAGTGCCTCGCCGGTGTAGCTGACAAAAGCGGTGGGGATGCACAGCACATCATCCTTCACGAAAGCGTAGCTGGTGGGGTCCCATGCGGTGTAGCCGCGGGCCTCGCAGGTGGCACGCAGGCCGCCGGAGGGGAAGGAAGAAGCATCGGGCTCGCCGCGCACCAGCTCCTTGCCGGAGAACTCCATGATGGCGGTGCCGTCGCCCACGGGGCTCACAAAGCCGTCGTGCTTCTCACTGGTGATGCCGGTCAGCGGCTGGAACCAGTGGGTATAGTGGGTGGCACCCAGCTCCATGGCCCAGCGCTTCATCACGCTGGCCACAACGTTTGCCACCTCGATATCCAGGGGTGCGCCCTTGTGCAGGGTGCGCTCCAGGCTCTTGTAAGTAGCGCTCGGCAGGCGCTCCTTCATTACATGCTCGTTAAAGACCTTGCTGCCGTAGATTTCCATAACATTTGCTGCCATAAATCCTACTCCTTACTTGATCTTATGTCTGTCCCTTCCGAAACTGTCTCCCGCCGCCGAACTGCGGCCCGGAAACAGCGAAAAGCTTTTTAACAAAAATGGCGCTGCGAGTCAGGAGGTGACCCACAGCGCCGTTGCTGTCTATGGTTTGATTATATCCCGGAACGGCTCAAAAGGCAATTGACAAAACTGACGATTCTGCACAAACACGTTCTCGTTTTTTTGGGAGATATCGTATTTGGTATTACTTTTAGATCACCTGGAACAGGAAGAACTTCAGGTAATTGGTCTCGGGCACGCCCCACAGGATGGGGTGATCCGGTGCCTGCTGCTTCACCTCGATCTGCCGCAGCTGCCGGTGGGCATCCTTTGCGGCGGCGTGCAGCATCTTGATGAACAGCTCCTCCGTGGCAAAGTGAGAGCAGCTGGCCGTGGCCAGATAGCCGCCCCGGGGCAGCAGCTTCATGGCGCGGTAGTTGATCTCCTTATAGCCACGCATGGCGTTCTCCACCGTGCGGCGGGCCTTGGTAAAGGCCGGCGGATCAAGGATGATAAAGTCGTAGGGATGGCCCTCTTTTTCCAGCCGGGGCAGCAGTTCAAAGGTGTCCTCGCAGAGAAAATCCATGTTGGTCAGGTTATTGCGCTGGGCGTTCCGCTGGGCCATGGCAATGGCCTCGGCGCTGATGTCAGCGGCCGTGACCCGGGCAGCCCCGCCCTTGGCGGCGTTCAGCGCAAAGCTGCCGGTGTGGGTAAAGCAGTCCAGCACGGTGTGCCCGGCAGCAATGCGGGCCACAGCCCGGCGGTTGTATTTCTGGTCGAGGAAAAAGCCGGTCTTCTGGCCGTTCTCAAAATCGACGTGGTAGAACACGCCGTTCTCGCAGATCTCGGTCTGGGTGCTGTCCGGGTGCGTCTCGCCGGGCAGGTCAAACCAGCCCTTGTTCTGTGCCAGGCCCTCCTTGGCCCGCAGGGCCTCGTCGTTGCGCTCGTAGATGCCCTCAATGGTCTGGCCGTCAGCGCGCAGGACTTTTGCCAGCAGGGGGAAGAGGATGGGCTTGAGCTTTTCCATGCCCACGCTCAGGGTCTGGGTGACAAGGATATTGTTGAACCGATCCACAGTCAGGCCCGGGAACTGGTCAGCCTCGCCAAAGATGACACGGCAGGCGGTCAGGTCGGCGGGCTCCAGCACAGTCTTACGGTAGGCCCAGGCGTATTCGACACGGCGCTTCCAGAAAGCGGCATCGAAGGTGTCGTTGGCGTTGCGGGAGATGAGCCGCACCCGGATCTTGCTTTTCAGTGAGAGAAAACCGGTGCCAAGATAGGCACCCTTTGTGCTGACCACATCGACCAGCGTGCCGTTTTCAGGCTCTGCTTCCGGGGAACTCTGGATGTCGTTTTCGTACACCCAGGGGTGGCCGCCCACCAGCAGGCCCTCGGCGTGTTTGTTGACGGTGTAAACGGGGTAATTGCGAGAAGATTTCATAGTTGCTCCTGTTATAACTGGCTCACCCTCTCAGTCTCGCTCCGCTCGCCAGCTCTCCCAAAGGGAGAGCCTTTGGCGATTTTCGATTCAGTCTCATCAAGCTTGAATACAGAGCGGCTCTTGGCTCCCCCTTTGGGGGAGCTGGCAATGCCGTCAGGCATTGACTGAGAGGGTGAGGATGCTAAAATTTCATACTGATATTTATTCTAACATAAAAACGTGCTAGAATAAATACAAAAACACAGAAACGAGGAAAACACCATGGAGATCGAACGCAAATGGATGGTGAACGGCTGGCCGGAGGGCGGAAATCTCCCGGCTCTGCCGCTCAAGGAAGAGTTTGCCATGCGGCAGGGATATATCAGCGTGCGGCCCACCGTGCGCATCCGGGAGGAGGCGCTCAAGGGCGGCGAGACGGCCTATATCCTCTGCTTCAAGTCCGGAAGCGGGCTTGCACGGGAGGAGATCGAGCGCCCCATCGACAAGAAACTGTTTGATGAACTGGAAACAAAGATCATCGGCAAGCCCCTGATCGGGAAGATCCGCAGAAGCTACGCCCTGCCCGATGGCCTTGTGCTGGAGGTGAACCATGTGGATGAGGGTCAGCCCACCGCGTTCTGGTACGCTGAGGTGGAATACCCCACCGTGGATGCCGCCCGCAGCTGGAAGCCGGAAGCCTTTGGTCTTGCAGACTATCTGAACGATGATGTCACCGACCAGCCCGGCCAGAGCATGGGAGCCTACTGGGAACAGACCCGGAAATAAAAATGACCCTCTCCGTCGCGCAGATGCGGCCGCCTAGCCCTTGGGGAAAGACGGCAGTGCAAAGCAATGACAGAGAGGGTCATTATTTTTTACTTCTTGTGGTACATCCGGTCTGCTTCCTCATAGGCGGGCTCGCAGGTCAGATACATGCCCAGCTTCTTCACGGTGTCCATATCCACGCTGGACAGGATGACGGTGGAGTGCATATCGCAGCCCTTCAGGTGGGAGAGCTGCTTGAGGGCGGCTGCAGCAGTGGGATTCTGCGCGGCCGAGCTGGACAGGGCAATCAGGATCTCGTCGGTGTGCAGGCGGGGGTTCTTGCTGCCCAGATAGTTGGTCTTGAGGGTCTGGATGGGCTCGATGGCGGCGGCAGAAACGAGGTCAAGCTCCTGGTCGATACCGGCCAGCTTTTTCAGCGCGTTGAGCAGAGCGGAGGAAGCGGCACCCAGCAGGGGGCCGGTCTTGCCGGTGACAACGGTGCCGTCCGGCAGCTCAATGGCAGCGGCGGGGGCACCGCCGGTCTTTTCAGAGACTGCATGGGCGGCCTGCTCCACCGGGCGGCTGCCCTGGGTCAGTCCGGCCTGATTCATCAGCAGCTCCAGCTTGTAGACCTCGCTCTGGATCTGTGCGCCGTTCTTGAGGTCGCACAGGGCCTTGAAGTAGCGGCGGACGATCTCGTTGCGGGAAGCTTCGCAGCAGGCCGCATCATCCACGATGCAGTTGCCTGCCATATTCACGCCCATGTCGGTGGGGGAGTGGTAGGGACTCTTGCCTGCGATCAGCTCAAACATGGCGTTGACCACGGGGAAGATCTCAATGTCGCGGTTGTAGTTGACCGCGGTCTTGCCATAGGCCTCCAGATGGAACGGGTCGATCATGTTCACATCGTTCAGGTCGGCGGTGGCGGCCTCGTAAGCCAGGTTGACCGGGTGCTTCAGGGGGATGTTCCAGATGGGGAAGGTCTCAAACTTGGCATAACCGGCCTTCACGCCCCGCTTGTATTCGTGGTACAGCTGGGACAGGCAGGTGGCCATCTTGCCGCTGCCGGGGCCGGGAGCCGTGATAACCACCAGCGGGCGCTGGGTCTCGATGTACTCGTTGCGGCCATAGCCCTCGTCGCTCACGATGCGGGCAACGTCGTTGGGGTAGCCGGGGATCTTATAGTGCCGGAAGGTGCGGATGCCCAGGCTGTTCAGCCGCTTCTCAAAAGCTTCTACCTCGGGGGCAGCGGTGTACATGGTCACGCATACGCTGCCCACAAACAGGCCGCGCTCCTGGAATGCATCGATGAGACGCAGAACGTCCAGATCATAGGTGATGCCATAGTCACCGCGCACCTTGCTGCTGACGATGTCCTCAGCGTTGATGACGATAACGACCTCGGCCTGATCCTTCAGCTGCAGCAGCATCTGCAGCTTGGAATCGGGCTGGAAGCCGGGCAGCACGCGGGAGGCGTGGTAGTCATCGAACAGCTTGCCGCCGAATTCCAGATACAGCTTGTTGTCGAACTGCGCGATCCGCTCCCGGATGTGCTCCGACTGCATCTGCAGGTATTTGTCGTTGTCAAATCCTTTTTTCATTCGTTGCTCCTCTTCCTGATTTCGGTTCCCATATCCAGCCCGGGCAGCGGGTTCCACGGCGGAAGTGTGCCCGGGGAATTACACAATACAAAAACAGTATATCATATCAGAGGAGCGGGTGCAATAAAAAATCAACAAAAGTCCCGCTCCTTCCGGCAGAGAGCTTTTGCCGGAAAGAGCGGGGCAGGGAGGAACAGTGCGGATTACAGGGTCAGCTGGATGCCGCTGAGGGTCACGGTATCCGGATCAGGCTCCTCATCCTTTGCTTTGGCGCGGGTCAGCTTGGGCAGAGCGTCCTCGTGGACTACTTTGCCGCATTCCAGCTCAGGGATGGCAAAGAAGGCCGCTTCCAGAGCATCAGGCAGCTCTACTTCACCGGTAACATGCAGGAATTCGATCTGAGCCAGCAGATCTGCGCTCTCTGCGGGGATGACAGCATCGCCCAGCACATAGAGACGGGTGCCATACCGGCGCAGGGAAGAGGCAGTCAGCTCCAAGTCGTCCTCCACCACGGCGGTGCCGTCCGGCACGATGATCAGCTCGGTGGAATCCGGGAAGAGCGGGGCCAGAACGGGCGCAAGGCTTGCGCACAGGATGGCCTTTGGAGCGGAAAAGCTGCAGCCCTTTGCGGCCAGTGCGGCAGTGTCGAGCCTGGGGTCAACCGCCAGGAAGCGATGTTCATTCCAGTACAGGCGGCTTTGTGCCCGCAGCAGGAAGGTGTTGTCTAGCTTGATGGAGCTTCCCGGCAGGAGCACTGCATCATCGGGGTAGACCGCCAGCTTTCCGTTCAGGATGCAGCGGGCGGATACCACTGCCGAGAGGCACTGCGGGCAGTAGATCATACCGTTGACCAGAATGCAGGCGTACTTCTGTAAAACCTCCGCAGCATCCGGTGTGATCATCAGCTTGCCGTTGACCACCAGTACCTGCCCGGCGGCGGTCTGGCTGGCAGAGCTCAGCGTGACCTTGCCATTGACCACACCCACCGAGACCTCCTCCGGGACATTTTTGCAGAGCATCGAATCCAGAGAAATGTTGTGCTGGCTCAGGAGCGTCTGCACCCGGGGCGAGGTCAGCGCGATCATGCAGTCCAGCTTGATCTGCTCATAGCGGTCAAGAAAATCCTCCTGCACATTGCGCAGGTCCAGGATCATAGCGTCCACATTCAGGTTCTTTTTCATCATTTAATCCTCCGTAAGTTCAGTTTTGAGGCGATGGCGTATTTGAGCAAGGCGGCTGCGGACCGTGCCGGGCGGGAGACTGAGCAGCTGACCGATCTCACTGGCATTGTAGCCCGCTGTATAGCGCAGGGTGAACAGCCGCCGCTCTTCCGGGGTGAGCAGAGCCAGCAGACTGGCGGCTTCCACCGTGTCCAGTGCGGAATCCGGTTCAGCACGGTCCTCTTCCGGGAAAAAGGCGCTGAGCAGCTGCTCCTCCTTTGCCGCCCGGCGGAGCTGGTCGCAGTAGAGATTCCGCGCTGTGGTAAACAGCCAGGCCTTGCACTGCCGCTCTGTAAAGCTGTTGATAAGGGTCCGGTTCTGCAGTGCCCGCAGAAAGACTTCCTGGGTCAGATCCTCCGCCCGGGCTTCGTCCCGGCAGAGATTGAAACAGAAGTGTTCCAGCCTGTCCCAGAAGGTCTCGTACAGCAGCTCCCACATGGGGCTTCCTCCTTTCATTGCGTCGTTCTGCCTGTAAGACGAAGGAAACCGGGGAAGTGTTGGATAGATCCGGAAAAAAATAAACCCTCAGTCTCGCTGGCGCTCGCCAGCTCCCCTACCAGGGGAGCCTTTGGCATGGCGGTAAACAGCGTGAAACTGAGGGAAACTCCTTGATTTAATGTTTTGCTTCCAGTGCTTCGAGATCTTCTTTGATCTCTTCCACATCTTCTTTCAGGAACATCAGGCAGAAGCTGACGGCCAGCAGCAGGCAGGAGAACCAGATGGCCTTTGCGCCGCAGAGGTCCAGCGTCAGGCTGCCCAGGCCCGCGCCCAGCGCAAACAGGAGGATGATGCCCCAGTAATAAAGGGATTTTTTCAGGGCGGCAGGATTGCGGTTGAGCACCCAGCTGCAGAGGGAGTCCATGCCGCTGCGCATGTTGCCGATGCACATGGTGCTGGCAAAGGCATAACCGTTCACCTTGCGGAAGGTCTGCACCTGCATCGCACAGGCAAACGAGACCAGCGCATTGGCCATAAGATTCCACTCCTGCGGGAAAAAGCCCACCACGAACAGCATCACGATCTCACATAGCACCACCAGCTGCCGCCAGTGGAGCCGCTGCAGATTCTGCAGCTTCTGGTGCATCAGCTCTGCCGCGAACACGCCCAGCGCAAAGAAGCACAGGGGCACAAGATAATGCAGCACACGCCCCCACTCCCCGGCAAAGGCATGGACAGCCATCAGCACGATGTTGCCGGTCTGGGCGTTGGCAAACACCTTGCCCCGGAACAGATAGGTGTATACGTCCTGCAGGCCGCCGGACAGTGAAAGGAACATTGCCGTGCAGAACGCTTCCGACATCTGGCCGCGGCGCTTTTTCTTGGAATTCATGCAAATTCCCCCTCTGATTTTTTACCCCTATACTATAACGCGGGTTGACGGATTTGTCAAAAACAAAAGGTGATTTTTAGCGGTTTTGACTATGTAAAACGAATATGCCTACCATGTTTTTTGCAATTGCATCCGGGTTGTGCTACAATAAGACCATTCATACAGAAAAAGGAGAATCCCCCCATGCCCAATATCATCGAGATCACGGATTTTCACGCGCCGGAGCTGGACCCCTACGCCCGCTTGACGCAGAACCAGTTGCGCAGTCGGCTGGAACCCGAAAAAGGCATCTTCATTGCCGAGAGCCCCAAGGTGATCTCCCGGGCACTGGATGCAGGCTTTGTGCCGGTCTCCCTGCTGATGGAGCGCAGGCAGATCACCGGCCCTGCGGCGGAGATCCTGACCCGCTGCGGGGATGCACCCATTTATACTGCTGACCGGGAGCTGTTGGCTGCACTGACAGGCTACGAGCTGACCCGGGGTGTGCTCTGCGCCTTTCAACGTCCGAAGCCCCGCACCGTGGAGGAGCTTTGCCGGAATGCCCGGCGGGTGGCCGTGCTGGAGGGCATTGTGGATTCCACCAACGTGGGTGCCATCTTCCGCAGCGCGGCAGCGCTGAACATGGACGCTGTTCTTATCAACCCCTCCTGCTGTGACCCGCTCTGCCGCCGGGCCGTGCGCGTGAGTATGGGCACGGTGTTTCAGGTACCCTGGGCGCAGATCGGCGAAACGCCCGCCGATTGGCCCGAAAAGGGGCTTGCTCAGCTGAATGCCCTGGGCTTCAAGACGGCTGCCATGGCCTTGAGTGACCGTTCGGTCAGCATCGATGACGAAGCCCTTGCCCGGGAGCCGAAGCTTGCCATTGTGCTGGGCACGGAGGGAGACGGCCTTTCCCATACCACCATCGCATCCTGCGATTATACGGTCAAGATCCCCATGTCCCACGGGGTCGATTCCCTGAATGTTGCCGCCGCCAGTGCCGTGGCGTTCTGGCAGCTGGGCAAACAGTAATTCATAAGCCACACAGCAAAAAACTCCCGCCCGGAGCGCATCCGGGCGGGAGTTTTGCTATGCCTTAGAAGGATTCAAAGGAGAAATTACTTTTTCATGTAGATATGGTGGGGCAGACCTGCAATGTACAGCGGAGTCAGCTCAGCCTGGATCAGCGGGCGGGCATACTCGAGGAATTCCTCGGTCATCTGGGTGTGATTCTCGTTCATCCAGCTCAGGGGAACCTTCTTCTCGAGGTTTGCAACTTCACTGATGGGGTGCAGCTCGGTGATGTACTGATAGGGGCTGTTGGAGATGCGCTTCAGGGCGACCATCTGACCGGTGACACCCTCAAAGGCAGCCTTGGCAGCAGCGCCGCCCACCTGGTAAGCCTCGGTGATATCGGTGCGGCTGGTCAGGTGACCGGCGCAGCGCTGCAGGGTAGACAGCTCGATGCAGCGGGTCTTGGTGTCCAGATTACGTGCGACCACATTCGCCAGATAGCGGGCGGTGCCGGTCAGTGCCTTGTGGCCGAAAGCGTCCACTGCGTGCACATCGTCGGCCAGCTCACAGACGTAACGGCCGTCCTCGAGCTTGACACCCTCGGAAACAGCGATCACGATGCTAGGCTTCTTCTCCTGCATGGCGCGGACCTTCTCAATGAAGTGCTCCACGTTGAAGGGGACTTCGGGCAGGCAGATCATATCCACGCCCTCGCAGTCATCGCTCTTGGCCAGAGAGGCAGCAGCGGTCAGCCAGCCGGCGTTGCGGCCCATGATCTCGACCACGGTGACATAATTGGTGCCGTAAACGGTGGCATCGCGGATGATCTCCTTCATCACCACACCGATGTACTTTGCCGCAGAGCCGTAGCCGGGGGTGTGGTCGGTCACCATCAGGTCGTTATCGATGGTCTTGGGAACGCCCATGAAGCGGATGTCGCTCTGGATGCGGTTGCCGTATTCAGCCAGCTTGCCGATGGTATCCATGGAGTCGTTGCCGCCAATGTAGAAGAAGTACCCAATGTTCAGCTTTTCCAGGATGGCGAACAGCTTCTTGTAAACGGTCTCGTCATCGTGCCAATCGGGCAGCTTATAGCGGCAGCTGCCCAGGAAGCTGGACGGGGTGCGCTTGAGCAGCTCGATATCCAGGTCATCGGTCAGCACGGTGGAAAGATCCACCACACGCTCCTCCAGCAGACCGGCAACGCCGTTGCACATGCCGTAAACGATCTCAGCGCCGCGGCTCTTGCAGCTCTCGAATACGCCTGCCAGACTTGCATTGATGACGGAGGTAGGGCCGCCAGACTGACCAACGATTGCATTTTTACCCATGATGATTTCTCCTTTTCTTCTGTTTCGGCTTTTATATTATCGTGCAGGAGCACGAAAACAGACCACGAGGGGGGGAGGAAGCGCGCAAATGAAACTTACAGGCAGATATGGCGCGGGGTACCGTTGACATAGACCGGTGTCACTTCGTCCAGGATGAGCGGACGGGCATACTCCTCAAATGCCGCCGTCACCTGCATTCCGTCCGGGGTGATCCAGTCCAGCGGCACCTTTTTCTCCAGGTTTGCCACCTGCTGGACATCCACCGACTCGGTGATGCACTGGTAGGGGTAATCGGAAATGCGCTTGAGCGAGATCATCCGCCCGGTCTCACCCGCAAAGGCAGCGGAAGCGGCAGCGCCGCCCACGGCATAGGCCTCGTTCACATCGGTGCGGCTGGCCAGATGGCTGGCGCAGCGCTGCAGGGTCGAAAACTCAATGGCACGGCTCTTGCAGTTCAGATTGTCGTGGATGAGGTCAGAAAGATACCGGCTGGTGCCGCTGAGGATGGCTTTGTGGCCAAAGGCATCCAGCTGCCCAGCGGTGGAGACCAGATCGCACAGATAGGTGCCGTCGGCTGTCTTAACGCCCTCGCTGGCTGCAATGATGACATTGGGTTTGACCCGCTGCAGCTCGTCCACCCGGGTCAGGAACCTGTCCGGGTCAAAGGGAACTTCGGGCAGCAGAATGAGGTCGGGGCCTTCGCAGTCATCGCCGCCGGCCAGACAGGCCGCACCGGCCAGCCAGCCTGCGTGGCGGCCCATGATCTCGGCCACCGTCACGCTGCGGATGTTGTAAACGGAGGAGTCACGGATGACCTCCTTCAGGATGGTGGCAATGTACTTGGCGGCAGAGCCGTAGCCGGGGGTGTGGTCGGTCAGGCAGAGGTCGTTGTCGATGGTCTTGGGCACACCGATGAACCGGACGCTGCTGCCCACCTGGGCACCGTAACGGGAGAGTTTTGCAATGGTGTCCATCGAGTCATTGCCGCCGATGTAGAACAGCGCACAGATATCGTACTTGTCAAACAGGGTGAACAGCTTGATGAACGGGGTAGAGTCCACGTCCGGGTCCGGCAGCTTGTAGCGGCAGCTGCCCAGATAGCTGGACGGGGTGCGCTTGAGCAGCTCGATGCTCATGCGGTCATCCAGCAGAACATTCAGTTCCAGCATCTCTTCCTTTAAAAGGCCCTCGATGCCGTACTTCATTCCGTAGACTTTATCGGCTCCCAGACTGCAGGCAGCTTTGTATACGCCTGCCAGGCTGGAATTGATAACGGCGGTAGGGCCGCCGCTCTGGCCGATGATGACATTTTTTGACATACGTCCTCCTTATCCAAAAGAACAACATTTCACGTCCTGCAAAGCGCGGCCAGTCCTCCTGTGTCCTCCCAGAGCCCTGCACTGCCCGGGGAAGGAGATTGCGGATGCGCGCCGCAAGTCGTACAAAAAGAATGCAGGATGTGCATCTGATTCAATGAAAACTGTGCAATTCCTGCAACAATACTATTGTAAACTATTTCTCTGTTGTATGCAAGACCTGATTGGTTGCACGGGCAAAAAAATTATGATACAATATTTGGCGTATCCTACAAAAACATAGGGTCGGTCGGAGTGCAGAGTGCAAACTTTGCAATTTTTCGGGGATACTGACCGTAATGATAGAGAAAAGAAAACAGGGAAAGGCGGGAAAGAGAATGGGGATCTCACACGAATATCATTCCACCCATGGCCGGAGACGGCGCAGCAAGGCAGGCACCGGCCTGCGGCTGGCGGGGGTCATTGCAGCGATCCTGCTGCTGTCGCTGGCCGTCACGGCCATTCTGGAAAATGGCGAAAAGCAGAGCGAGGCTGTCCAGCAAAGCCCAGCGGCGGGCACAGCGGCCAATATCCTGGCTCCGCTGCCCATGCAGGGAGATACGGGAGCCTCTGCGGCAGACAGCACCGGCGGTACGGCAGGGGAAGGCAGTGGAGCCGACGATGCGGCGGCTGTCACGCTGGAACAGTTCGGCCCCGCCCGGCAGGCAGCGGGGGCCTACCAGGTCAAGGCGTATGACAGCAGCGTGATCCGTCAGCCCAGCTGTGGGCAGGTGGATCTGAGTTACTTTTCGGATGCGGCCCTGCTGGGCGACAGCCTGACCGTGGGCTTTTCCGATTACAGCATCAACCTGGGCGGGGCGCTCATCTGCGGCTATACCGGTGTGGGCCCCGATGCCATCGTGAACCGCAGCGCGGTCAAGAGCAGCGTGCGCGGCTCAGAGGTGGCAATGGATGTGCTGACAGCGGCCCAGCCGAAAAAGCTCTATATCCTGCTGGGCACCAACACGCTGACCACGCTGGGGGCAGCAGACCGCTTTCTGGCCTACTATGGTCAGATGTTGGATCAGCTCAGGCAGGCCCTGCCCGGCTGTGTCATCTATGTCCAGTCCATCCCGCCGGTGCGGCCCCAGGCCGCTGCGGAAAAGCCCGGTCTTGCGTCCGATGTCCTGCGCTCTGTGAACGAGCAGCTGGCAAAGCTGGCTGCAGACAAGGGCTGTGTCTACCTTGACCTGTGGGAGACCTTTGCCGATGAGAACGGGAATCTGAAGGAGATGCTGGCGGCTCCGGATGGAGTCCACTTCTCGGCCGGAAACGGCTATGGTGCCTGGGTCACCTACCTGCGCAACCACGCAAAGTATTCGGCTTCCAACTCCTGGACTATGGGCAGCGCATACAGCGCTGAATAAAGAGCGAAACGCAAAAACGGCATCGCAGACCGATCGGTTTGCGATGCCGTTTTTTATGTTGATCGGGAAGGGAAGCAGCTTACTTCAGCTTGCTCTTTGCCTTCATGCGCTGGTCGTGGTTCAGGATCTGCTTGCGGATGCGCAGATTCTCAGGGGTGACCTCCAGCAGCTCGTCCTGTGCCAGGAACTCAAGGCAGCCCTCCAGGCTCAGCTTGCTGACGGGGATCAGGCGCAGAGCGTCATCGGAACCGGAAGCACGGGTATTGGTCAGGTGCTTGGTCTTGCAGACGTTGACATCCACATCCTCGCCGGAAGCGGTGTAGCCGATGACCATGCCCTCGTAGACCTTTTCGCCAGCGCCCACCAGCAGGGTGCCGCGCTGCTGCGCGTTGTACAGGCCGTAGGTAACGGCATCGCCGGTCTCAAAGCTGACCAGAGAACCGGTGGAACGGTTGGCGATCATACCGGCCCAGACATCGTAGCCATCAAAGATCTGGTTGAGGATGCCTTCGCCGTGGGTATCGGTCAGGAACTGGTTGCGGTAGCCGAACAGGCCGCGGCTAGGCATCCGGAACTCCAGGCGGACACGGTCAGTGCCCAGAGACTCCATCTGCTGCAGAACGGCCTTGCGCTGGCCCAGGCCGGTCATCACAGCACCCTGATACTGGGTGGGAACGTCGATGACAACGTGCTCCATGGGCTCGTAGGTCTTGCCGTCGATGACCTTGGTCAGAACGTGCGGGGGAGAGACCTGCAGCTCGTAGCCTTCACGGCGCATGGTCTCGATCAGGATGGACAGGTGCATCTCACCACGGCCCATGACGCGGAAGGAATCGGTGGTGGGAGAATCCTCCACCTTCAGAGCAACGTCCTTCAGCAGCTCTTTCTGCAGGCGGTCACGGATCTGGCGGCTGGTGACGTACTTGCCCTCACGGCCGGCCAGGGGGCTGTCGTTGACGGAGAAGGTCATCTCCACGGTGGGGTCGTTGATCTTCACGAAGGGCAGCGGCTCAACCTGAGAGGGAGCACACAGCGTGTTGCCGATGGTGACATCGGGCAGGCCGGAGAATGCAACGATATCGCCTGCGGTGATGTTGTCGCAGGGCTGGCGGCCATTGGCCTGGAAATCGTACAGCTTGGTCAGGCGGCCGCGCATCTTCAGGTCGGGGTTGTGCCAGTCGCACACGACCACTTCCTCGCCGACCTTGGCAACGCCGTTCTGGATGCGGCCAATGCCGATGCGGCCAACGAACTCGTTGTAGTCAACAGAGGAGACCAGCATCTGGAAGGGAGCCTCGGGATCGCCCTGAGGAGGCTGGATGGTGTCCAGCAGGGTGTCGAACAGGGGGATCAGGTCGGTGCCGGGCACATCGGGGTCCAGGCTTGCGGTGCCCTGACGGCCGCAGCAGAACAGGATGGGGCATTCCAGCTGCTCATCGGAAGCGCCCAGATCCATCAGCAGGTAAAGCACCTCATCGATGACTTCCTTGATGCGGGCATCGGGGCGGTCGATCTTGTTGATGGCAACCACCAGGCTCAGGTTCTGCTGCAGAGCCTTCTGCAGAACAAAACGGGTCTGGGGCATGCAGCCCTCAGCAGCGTCCACCAGCAGCAGCACGCCGTTGACCATCTTCAGCACGCGCTCGACCTCGCCGCCAAAGTCGGCGTGGCCCGGGGTATCAACGATGTTGATCTTGACACCCTTGTAGGTGCAGGAGCAGTTCTTGGCCAGAATGGTGATACCGCGCTCACGCTCGATATCGCCGCTGTCCATGACACGCTCTGCCACGACCTGATTGTCGCGGAAAGCGCCGCTCTGACGCAGCATGGCATCCACCAGCGTGGTCTTGCCGTGGTCAACGTGAGCGATAATGGCGACGTTGCGCAAATCGTTACGAACCATAAATAACTACCTCTCTATTTTGAATCTCTGTAGAAGTTACGTCATACGAATAAAGTTTATCTCAGTTGGGGGTGGTTTGTCAAGATTGTATAAAAACTTTTTCAAAATTTCAGCGCTTTGCCCGATAACTCTTTACACGATTTGGGCAGATGGACGCGGCAAGTTATGCTATACTAAGGGTGCAAAACCGAACTGGGAGGTGTATCTATGAAGCTCACATTTTTGGGAGCCAACCACGAGGTCACGGGCAGCTGCACCCTGCTGGAAGCAGCTGGGCAGCGCTACCTCATCGACTGCGGTATGGAGCAGGGGAAGGATGTTTATGAGAACCAGCCCTTTCCTGTGGCACCGGGTGAAATTGACGGCGTGCTGGTGACCCATGCGCATATCGACCACACAGGCCAGCTGCCGCTGCTGGTGCGCAACGGCTTCCGGGGCAGGATCTATGCCACCAAGCCCACGACTCAGCTGTGCAGCATCATGCTGCGGGACTCTGCCCACATTCAGGAGTTTGAAGCTGAGTGGAAGAACCGCAAGGCGAAGCGTGCCGGTGCCGAGCCGGTGGAGCCGATGTACACCGTGCAGGATGCCGAGGCGGCCATGCAGCTGTTCCGGGGCATGGAGTATAACACTAAAATCGAACTGGCCCCGGGCCTTGTGATCCGCTTCATCGATGTGGGCCATCTGCTGGGTTCTTCCAGCATCGAGATCTGGGTCACTGAGAGCGGCACCACCACCAAGCTGGTCTTTTCCGGGGATATCGGCAACCAGCATCAGCCCATCATCAAAGACCCGACAACGATCCGGGACGCGGACTATGTGTTTATGGAGTCTACGTATGGCGACCGCAGCCACGGTCCCCGCCCGGACTATGTGGGGGAGCTGAGCAGGATCCTGCAGCGCACCTTTGACCGGGGCGGCAATGTGGTCATCCCCAGCTTTGCGGTGGGCCGTACCCAGGAGCTGCTCTACTTTATCCGTGAGATCAAAAAAGAGGGCCTGGTCACCGGCCACGGCAATTTCCCGGTCTACATCGACAGCCCCCTTGCCATTGAGGCGACCCGCATCTTCAAAGATACCGACCCCGACTGCTTTGACGAGGATACCCGGGCGCTGCTGGCCCAGGGCATCGACCCCATCCAGTTCCCGGGGCTGCAGGTCAGCGTGACCAGCGATGAGTCCCGGATGATCAACGCCGACCGGGTGCCTAAGGTCATCATCTCGGCCAGCGGCATGTGCGAGGCAGGCCGCATCCGCCACCACCTCAAGCACAATCTGTGGCGGCCGGAGTGCACGATCCTTTTTGTGGGCTATCAGGCCGTGGGAACGCTGGGCCGCACCCTGATCGATGGTGCCGTCAATGTCAAGCTGTTCGGTGAGACCATCGACGTGCAGGCAGAGATCTGTCAGCTGACGGGTCTTTCGGGCCATGCCGACCGCGAGGGCCTGCTGGCCTGGGTGAACGCGTTCAGCCCCAAGCCCAAGCGGGTGTTTGTCATCCATGGCGAGGACGAGGTGGAGAACATCTTTGCCCAGACCCTGACCGAGCAGGGCTTTACCGCCTGTGCCCCTTACAATGGGGAGCAGTGGGCCATTGGGGCCGAGGGTGCGGTCTGCCTGCAGGAAGGCTCCCGTGTCCGGCTGGAGCACAAGCCCAGTGAGGGCGCGTCCCGCGCCGCAACGGTGTTCCAGCGGCTGGTCAGCGCCGGCAAGCGGCTGCTCCGCGTCATCGAGCACAACGAGGGCGGGGCCAACAAGGACCTTGCCAAGTTTGCCGACCAGATCAACGCCCTGTGCGACAAGTGGGACAGATAACCATAGAACCAGAAAAAACAGCACGCCGTTCGGTTTCGGCGTGCTGTTTTTGGTTAAAAGGGAAAAGGCTCTGCCGGGAGAAACGGCAGAGCCTTTTCGGGGTATGGAGAAAAGTGTGTGGGAGAAGAGCATGGAGGGCGCTACTGGTCGTCAGAGAGGCTTTGGGAGGAAGCCTTGTCTGCAGCATCCGGGGAGAAGGGGCGGTGCAGTGCTTTGTACTGCCTGTACCGGATGCCGAGCAACGTGAATACAACGCCGGTGACAAAGGAGCCGACGCTGACCACGATATAAGCATCAGCGCCGCTGTGCAGCAGCACCGAGCCGTACCCGGCCAGAACGATGGAAAGACCCGGAACATGCTCCTGATACAGCAGGGACGCAATGCCGACTGTCAAAAACAGACAAACTGCGGAGAGAGTGCAGTTGATTCGATGTGCCCGCCTTTGACGAAGCCTGCGTGTGCGGCGGCGAATTTCCTCCATACGAACACTCGCCTTCTGGGTCATGGACAGTCCCTCCTTTTGAGAGATCATCAGAGCGGCTGCTTTCCGTCCTCTCTATCTCCTATAATACAGTTCGCGCCGATTCCTTTCACCCAAATTTGAAAAAAGTTCAAAAAAATTTCCCGCTCCGGAAAAGAGCGGGAAACGGTCAGCGAAAAACAGTGTGCCTGCCCCTGTGGAGCAGCCTTGCTGCAAACAGGGTGACGATGATGGCAGAAGGAAAGAAGTACCCGACCATCTGCCAGAAGCCGTCGGCGGTGATCAGCAGATTGTAGATGCCGTGCAGCACCATGCAGACCCCCAGAATCCCCACCGTACCGGTGCGGGTGAGCCACGGACGGCGGAACACATAGGCCAGTGCCAGACCGGTCAGGATGCCGCAGACCAGATGCAGGGCCCCGGCAGACATACCGCGGATGAGCAGGAAAACAAAACTTCCTGCACCGTTTTCGGTCAGGTAGCAGACGTTTTCAAAGGTAGCAAAGCCCACTGCAATGCCAATGGCCGCAGGAGTCAGCTTGTGGGAATCCGGCTCAAAGATCAAAAAGTAGAGCAGCAGAGGCAGCAGCTTCAGGATCTCCTCGCAGACAGGTGCGATCTCAATGGCAGTGGTCACGGCACTGCACTGGTGCCGCCCCATGAAAAAGCTGCTGACATAAGCCGAAAGCAGGCAGGTGGCCATGCCCAGCACCACGAACAGGGTAAAGCGCCGGGGGCTGCCCGATGTGAACAGCAGGGAGAGCAGCA
Organism: Faecalibacterium sp. I2-3-92; assembly: GCF_023347315.1. Lineage (GTDB taxonomy): Bacteria > Bacillota > Clostridia > Oscillospirales > Ruminococcaceae > Faecalibacterium > Faecalibacterium duncaniae. The sequence continues at coordinate 1,564,025 of NZ_CP094470.1, read as the reverse complement.
TGGGAAGCGCCAGGCACAAAAAGATGTTTTCAATGTAGGTCATGGGGCTCCTCCCGCAGGATATGGGGCAGGAAGCTGACCAGCGTGAGGGTCAACAGGATGTCCACAGCATAGTAAAGGTTGAACCGGGTGTAATCACGGATGAACTCGGAGGCAACGAACAGAAGGATCTGCAACAGCATTTCAAACAAAAGTGCGATCTCATAAGGCCGGAGCCGTTTTTCCTTTTGCAGGGCCGAAAAACAGAGGTAGGCCAGCGTGCCAAAGGTGAGCGCCAGCGCACCAGACATCAGCGGAGAGGGGCCAAACACCTGCACCCGCATGACAACTCCGGCAATGACCACCCCGGCCGCCAGCGCAAAAGGCGAGAACGGCGGGCGGAGATCCTCCCAATAGAGGATCTCCAGCGAGAGAAAAAAGAAATACGAGGCCATCCAGGAGCATTCGGCCACATAAAACACCTGCGGCCCATGGCCCAGAATGATCAGATGGAGCAGGTAGTACAAAGTGCCCATCATAAAGCTGGCGTAGCCGAACGCCAGGATCAGGCAGGAGCGGCTGCTGCGCCGGAAGGCGAGGATAAAGGCGATGAGCGCCATCGCAGCCAGCACGATCACCTGAAAGGTGTTGTCAATGATCTCAAAGCTCATCGTCGTTCCTCGTGTGCTTCTTTTCACTGCTGCGGCGCAGGCGGTAGAGCAGGATGGTCACGCAGGAGCCCAGCAGGAACGAGAGTACGCCCACCAGGATATAACCGTCGGCTCCGCGCTCACTCAGCATCCCGGCGGTGCCGGTGGGGGAAACATGCAATGCAACTGATGTGCCTGCCCAGCCGGGCATGGCAAGGCCCAGGCAGACCACCAGCACAAGACAGGCCGCCATACAGCCTGCATCGATCAGCAGCATCTGCCGTGCGCGCGCCTGACGCTGCAGCTGGGCCGTGCGCTGGCGGATCAGCGCCATCCGTTCGGCATCAGTTTTCATACTGATATCCCTCCTGTTCCAAAAGTTGTTTCAGCTGCTGCTTGCCCCGGTACACAAGGTTCGTTACCTGCTGCTCGGTGCGTCCCAGCACCTGTGCGGCCTGCCGGTAGCTCAGTTCTTCAAAATAGACCAGAAAAAGTGTCTCCCGGTATTCCTTTTTGAGTTTGCCCAGTGCGGCGTACAGCTGCTGGTGCTGTTCGTTCTGGAACAGCCCGGTCTCGGCCAGTGCCTCGTCCGGCAGTTCAAAAGGCAGTTCCTCCGGCGGCAGAAAAAACCGCCGCCGGGTCTTGCAGCGCAATGCGAGATTGCGCCCGGTTTTATAGAGGTAAGCCTTGAAGCAGCCATCCTGAATGGGCCGCTCTCTTGCAAAAATATGGGCAAAGGCTTCGATCATCAGATCCTCTGCCTCGTGGATATCGCCCAGCACGCCGTTGATGTAAAGGGTCAGCGCGTCGCCATACCGCTCCACCAACAGCTGAGCGGCAGCTTCGTCTGAGACCATCCGGTTGTTCCTTTCCGTGTTGTACACATTTCATCTTGTCTATTTTATATAAGATGAAAGAAATTTGCAAGGGAAAATACGAAAAAGCACTCCATTCTCTTCCAATTTGTGATATAATAAACTAATATCGCCTGTTTTTCGCGCGGAAGGCGGGCGGCTGAAATTATTGGAGGGGACAAATTTATTATGGAACGTGAAACGCTGAAATCGCGGCTGGGCTTCATCCTGCTGTCGGCAGGCTGTGCCATCGGCATTGGCAACGTGTGGAAATTTCCTTATATGGCAGGTCAGGGCGGCGGCGGTGCCTTTGTACTGTTTTACCTGCTGTTCCTGGTCATTCTGGGTCTGCCTATTATGACCATGGAATTTGCTGTGGGCCGTGCCAGCCGCAAAAGCCCGGTGCGCGCCTATCAGGTGCTGGAAAAGCCGGGCCAGAAGTGGCATATCCACGGCTATTTTACTCTGATCGGCTGCTACCTGCTGATGATGTTCTACACCACCGTTGCGGGCTGGATGCTGCACTATTTCTATATGACTGCCGCCGGAAAGCTCTCCGGCCTGAACGCAGACGAGGTGGCGGGCAAGTTCACCGAGATGCTGGCAAGCCCCGGCATTATGACCTTCTGGATGGTGTTCGTGGTCGTTCTGGGCATTCTGGTCTGCGCCAAGGGCCTGCAGAATGGTCTGGAGCGTGTGACCAAGGGCATGATGATCGCCCTGCTCCTCATCATGGTCATTCTGGCCGTGAACAGCCTCTTCATGGACGGCGCAAAGGAGGGTCTTTCCTTCTTCCTGGTGCCTGACTTTGGCCGCATGAAGGAGGTTGGCATCGTCAACACCCTGGTGGGTGCGATGAATCAGGCCTTCTTCACCCTGAGCCTGGGCATCGGTGCCATGTCCATTTTTGGCAGCTACATCGGCAAGGAGCACTCCCTGCTGGGCGAGAGCGTCCGTGTGGTGGTGCTGGATACCTTTGTGGCCATCACGGCCGGTCTCATCATCTTCCCGGCCTGCTTTACCTTTGGCGTGGATCAGACTGCAGGCCCCAGTCTGATCTTCATCACCCTGCCCAATATTTTTGCCAACATGGCGCTGGGGCGGCTGTGGGGCAGCCTGTTCTTCCTGTTCATGGCATTTGCTGCCCTGTCCACCGTGCTGGCGGTGTTTGAGAACATCATCTGCTGCGGCATGGAGCTGACCGGCTGCACCCGTAAAAAGTCCAGTCTGGTCAACCTGTTCCTCATCATCCTGCTGTCCATGCCCTGCGTGCTGGGGTATAACCTCTGGGCCTGGGATGGCTTTGCCGTGTTTGGCGGTGCAGTGCTGGACTTTGAGGATTTCCTTGTCAGTAACCTGTTCCTGCCGCTGGGCAGCCTGGTCTACCTGCTGTTCTGCGTTTCCCGCTATGGCTGGGGCTGGGACAACTATAAGAAGGAGGTCAACACCGGCGAGGGGCTGAAGATCCAGGATTGGATGCGCGGCTATCTGACCTACGGTCTGCCCGTGATCGTGCTGTTCATCTTTGCCTTTGGCATCTACGACAAGTTCTTTGCATAAGGAAATAAACCCTCTCAGTCTCGCATTCGCTCGCCAGCTTCCCCGAGGGGGAGCCAACGCATCTGACAGGTAAGCAGCTTGCACAGCCTGAAGTCAGAGCAGCAATTGCCTCGCCCTTTGGGAGAGGTGGCAGTGCGAAGCACTGACGGAGAGGGCGTTTTTGTTGGAGGACACAATGCACATTTTGATCTGTGATGACGATGCGGTGTTTGCTGCCCGCGTGGAAACGCTCGTCCGGGATTTCTTTGCGCGGCGGGGCTTGCAGGTGGAATGCACCGTCTGCCACAGCGGGGAAGAGACACTGGCCCGGCGGGACCTTGATCTGTATCAGGTGGCGCTGCTGGATGTGGATCTGGACACCATGAACGGCATCTCACTGGGAAAGCAGCTGCGCCAGTGCAGCCCGGAGATCTGCCTGGTGTATGTGTCGGCCTATCTGGAATTTGCCCCGGAGGGCTACACCGTGAATGCGTTCCGCTATATCCTCAAGCGCGATCTGGACTGCCAGCTGCCCCGCTGTCTGGATGCCATTCTGCATGAGCAGGATCACCGGGCTCCCAAGACCCTGACCATCCGGCAGAACCGCACCGAGACTGAGCTGCCCTACGACAGCATCTACTACCTCGAAAGCGATCTGCGCAAGATCAACGTTTACGGAGATGTGGCCCACCAGCCCCTGTGTTCCTACTATGGCAAGCTGAATGAGCTGCCGCAGGCACTGTTTGAAAACGGCTTTCTGCGGGTGGGGCGGAGCGCGGTGGTCAATATGAAGTACATCCGGCAGATCAGCAGCTATATGGTCACCCTGCGCAATGGGGTCAAGCTGGGCGTGAGTCGGAACGGCTATGCTGAGATTCGCAGCACCTATCTGGAATGGAAGGGGCAGTTTGGGGATGACTAAGGAAATGCTCTGGTTTCTGATGGGGCATCTGGTCTGCATTGGGCAGTGGGCGGCCTTTATCATGGTGGAATATGCATTTCTGGGCCGCGGCAGGAGATTCCGCTTCCCCTGCCTGTGGGCAGCCCTGCTGGCAGCAGTGTTTCTGGCGGTCTCGATTTGGTATGATATTGGCTTCTTCAATGTTAGATCTGTGATATTGAACGTCATCTACCTGTTGGTCACGGTGCTCTTTTTCGGCGGAAGCTGGAACCAGAAGCTCTCGGCCTGCCTTGTCAACGGCATCATGTGCCTGCTGACGGAAAACACGGTCAGCTACACCTTTGCCTGGTGTAAGCACATTCCCGTCCGGGAGGTCTGGCGCTACCGCAGCTGTCTGTTCCTGCTGGTAGCTGCTGTTGTGGGGGCTGGCCTGCTTGCAGCCTACATTATCCGGCGCTGGCGGCGGGAGCAGGCGTTGACCCCGCTGCAGATGTTGGTCATGTCCTTTTTTCCTGGCATCGTTGTGGTGCTGAACATCGTGCTGATGGTATCCGGCGGCAGCGAAGTGCCCAGCATGATGAACATGATGCTGACCTTTGGCCTGACCATAGCAGTGCTGATCCATCTGGGGATCGTGCAGATGGTCAACGACCAGATGCTGCTGCAGCAGACACTGATGGTGGAGGCTGTGCGCCAGAAGAAGAGCGCAGAAGCTCTTCTGGAATCCTACAAGACCCAGCGGCGGCTGACCCATGAGTTCACCAACCACACCGATGCACTGGCTCTGCTGCTTCAGCAGGGCGATTACGAGGGCGCAAAGGCCTACCTTTCCACGCTCACAAAGACCATTGCGGCGAATACCACCATTATGAACACCCACAACCCCCTGTTGGATGCCCTGCTCAGCAAAAAGTACGAGGAAGCCAGCCGAAAAGGGGTCATGGTCTATTTTGATCTGCCCGATCTGCGGGATATGCCCATGGATCAGACAGACCTTGTGATCGTGCTCTCCAACCTGCTCAACAATGCCATTGAGGCCGCCGCGCAGGCTGATCCGCCGGAGGTCTATGTGCGGATGCGGAAGAGCGAGGACGAGGTGGTGCTCTCTGTCCGTAACCGGGTGGAGAAGGACCTGAACCTCGTAGACGGTCAGCTGCCCCGCATCTCTCAGAAAGGGGCGGGCCACGGCTTCGGGCTGTGGAACGTGCGGGATGTGCTGAAAAAATACGGCGGCGAATATACCATCAGCTGCCGGGAGTGCTGGTTCCGCTTTACCTGCACCATCCCGCTCCGCAAGTTATGACATGAAACCCTGCAGAATATGACATTTGGGGTGAAAGTTTCATCGGAATCTGCTACAATGAAATCAAGTTAAAGGCAGGAGCGCCTCCCCGCTGTATGGTTTGCGGCCGACAGAGGAAGGGACATCCGGGAACGCAGGCGTGTGTGCGTGGGCCGGAACGTCTTTACGAATAAAAAGTCTGACGAGGCTCTGAATGGCGATCTTGGGGGATTGCTGCAGATAGAGACCTTCTGAATGCACTGCACCTGCACGGCATCGTATGTGGGAATGGGATGCCGGGCGGTGCTGCCGGAGGGAGCTTTGTCGGGCTTTTTTGTTTGAGATCAGGCCGGAAGGAGGACGGTGTGGAGCATGGCTGCACCTGCACGGAAGCGGGCATCCTGCTGGATATCTTCACTCCGATGCGGGAGGATTTCGTGTAACAAACAAAAAAGGCAGTGCGCCGCGTGGGACGCACTGCCTTTTGCTTTTGTACCGATTATTCCGGCTTCACCTGCAGCTCCTGCTCACAGTAGATGCAGCGGTATTTGCCGTTGGAGCTCATCTCAAAGATCTGGTCGCATTCCTCTTCAATGGAAGAGATGCAGCGGGGATTGCGGCACCGCACAATGTTCACCAGACGCTTGGGGGGCTTCGGCTTTTCCTTGCGCACAGCCTTGCCGTTTTCGATCACGGTTACGCTGATGTCAGGGTCAAGGTAGGCCAGCACGTCCAGGTTCAGCCAGGAGGCATCTCCCTCGACCTTGATGATGTCCTTGCGGCCGCAGTCGGCCTTGTGGGAGCGCGCATTCTGGATCAGTGCCACGTTGGCGGTCTTGTTGCCGGTGATGCCCAGCAGCTCCATCAGGCCCACAGCGGTGCCTGCCTTGATGTGGTCGATCACAATGCCGTTCTGGATCTCGTCAATATTCAGCATATCAGTTACCCTCCTTCGGTGCCTTGGGGTCGGCAAGACCCAGCAGCGTCATGATCAGTGCCATGCGGATGTATACGCCGTTCTGCACCTGCTCAAAGTAGGCAGCACGGGGGTCGTTGTCCACATCCAGTGCGATCTCGTTCACGCGGGGCAGGGGATGCAGCACTGCCATTTCAGGCTTGGCAAGGGCCATCTTTTCGCTGGTCAGGATGTAGCTGTTCTTCAGGCGGATATAATCCTCCTCGTTGAAGAAACGCTCCTTCTGCACACGGGTCATGTACAGGATATCCAGCTCAGGCATGGATTCCTCCAGGCTCCGGGTCTCACGGTACTCAATGCCGTTGGCCTCCAGCACGTCCTTGATGATGTAGTCGGGCACCCGCAGCTCCTCGGGGCTGATGAGCACAAAGCGGATGTTCTTGCAGCGTGCCATGGTCTTGATGAGAGAATGGACGGTGCGGCCGAACTTCAGATCGCCGCATAGGCCGATGGTCAGATTATCCAGCCGACCCATCCGGGTGCGGATGGTCATCAAATCGGTCATGGTCTGGGTGGGGTGCTGGTGGCCGCCGTCACCGGCGTTGATGACCGGGATGCGGGAGTAGCGGGAAGCGCGGAACGGTGCGCCTTCTTTGGGATGGCGCATTGCCACGATATCAGCATAGCAGGAGACCACACGGATGGTATCTGCAACGCTTTCTCCCTTGGAAGCGCTGGAGACGGTCTCGCTCGGGAAGCCCAGCACATGGCCGCCCAGGTTCAGCATGGCCGCCTCAAAGGAAAGGCGGGTGCGGGTAGACGGCTCATAGAACAAGGTGGCGAGCTTTTTGTGAGCCGCAACGTCCTGGTAAGCGGCAGGATCGGAGCGGATGCGGTCGGCCAGATCCAGCAGAGAGGTGATCTCCTCCTGGCTGAAATCCAAGGGATCGATGAGATGGCGCATGAATTTTACCTCCGTCAAAGTAATTTTCGTAGAATGGAAAAATCGAAGAAATTCGTGTAATAACTCAGTGAGCGCATGACCGGGTGGCACAGACGGTTGAAGCAGATCTCGTCCAGCAGCAGCATGGCCTCGCCGGGGGCAAGACGCATGGCAGCCCGGATGGCCTCGTCGCCGTAGCTGGCCTTGAGGTGGGCCACATTCGAAGAGATCTGCTGGTTGCATTCCTGCTCCAGGATATCGAACACGCCGCCGCTCAGGTCGATGCGGGTGTAGTCCCGGCTGCCAAAGAGGGCGCGGGGCAGATAATCGATGGAGTAGATGACCGGGGTGGTGTCGGCCAGGATGCGTTTCTTGATGCAGATGACCTCATCCCCCGGTGCAATGGCAAGATCCCGGGCAAGCTCGGCCCCGGCGCGGATGGGATAGATCTGGATGCCATCGGCGTGGGGGTAGCTGCCAAAGCTGCGGATCAGCGGGTAATATTCCAGCTTCTGGTCAAGGCGGCTGCGCAGGCCGAGCACGGTGCGGTTGACCACTGTGCCAATGCCGCGCACGCGCTCGATGTAACCGGCGCGCTCCATCTCGCTCAGCGCGTCCCGGATCACGGTACGGCTGACACCGAGTTCCGCGGCCAGATCGACCTCGGCGGGCAGGCGGTCAGCATCGGCGTAGCGACCGGTGCGCAGTTCTTCCAGAAGCGCCGCGACGACACGGTCACTGATGACCGCACCGCCCAGGCGGATGGATGACGAAGAGCTGGATTCTTTCATGGGCTGTTCCTCCGGTTCGCGGGCGGGGCAGTGCCCGCCTGGACTTGGGAAAACCTGCCCTGCATCCCAAAAGCTGCGCCGGACAGATTCTCTTACTTTCATTATAGCATGATTTGACTTTATTTTGAATGGTAATTATACTGGAATCCAGCAGAAAGTATGATTTTATTTTTGGAGGGTTCACAAAATGGAACTGATACTGCAAAAAGTGTGTGGTCGGTCTGCACAGCTTCCCATTCGCCTGCGCCGGTGCGGCCCTGCAGATGCCGCCGCATTCTTTGCTTTGCAGAACGAAGTGCGGGCCGCCATGCCCCACCCGGAGCAGTTTGTGCCGGACACACTGGAGAATATCACGGCCTACCTGAGGGAGGGCCTGTGCATCGGGGCATACGACGGCGAACGGCTGGGGGCGTACTTTATCCTGCGCTACTGCGGCCGGAGCGCACACAACTATGCGGCCTTTCTGGGGGTGCCCCGGGAGGAGTGGGAGCACTGGGCCAATGCGGACAGCGCGGTGGTCCACCCGGACTGGCGGGGCAACGGCCTGCAGCGGAAGCTGCTGGAAGCTGCGCTGCCCCTTGTCCGGCCCGGCATCGTGGGCATCGGGGCCACCGTTAGCCCGGAGAATCAATACAGCCTGAACAATGCCCTTGCCTGCGGTTTTGTCATTGCCGACCGCCGTGAGATGTACGGCGGGTATGACCGATATCTGTTAAAGAAGATGCTGTAAACAAAAAATGCCCTCCTGCTGAGCACAGGAGAGCGTTTTTTGTTAGGTGGCCAGGCGGCTCTCTTCCTTCAGCTGATCGTTCATCTTTTTGCGCACGACCAGCAGGCAAATGAGATGCACCCCTGCGGTCAGGGCCCAGCTGAGGGGATAGCTGATGTACAGCGTGCCGGTGGAGCGGAACATCCGGAAGATAGTTGCGATCCAGACCAGACGGAGCAGGCAGCTGCCCACCAGACTGACGATCATGGGGATCACCGAGTAGCCGCGGCCGCGCAGGCAGCTGGCCAGAGTGTCCATTATGCCGCACAGGAAGTAGGCAGTGCAGATGATCTGCATCCGGGACAGGCCGGCAGCCACCACGGCTTCATCCGTGGAGTAGAAGTGCAGCAGGACCTCACCGCCAAAGTAAGCGCCGCAGCCCAGGAACAGGCCCGCCACAGTGACGCAGAGCAGACAGTTGCGCATGACGCGGTCGAGGTTGTCGTACCGGCGGGCACCCACGTTCTGGCTGGTAAAGGTCACGGCCGCCTGCGCAAAGGCATTCATGCCGGTGTAGATGAAGCCCTCGAGGTTGGATGCGGCAGAGTTTCCGGCCACGACCGTGGAGCCAAAGGAATTGATAGCCGACTGGATCACCACGTTGGACAGGCTGAACACGGTGCTCTGCAGACCGGCGGGCAGGCCGATCTGGATGATCTGCAGCAGGGCTTTCTTGTGGAAGCCCAGATGCCGCAGGTCAAGGTGCATGGCACCCTCTTCCTTGACTAGCAGCACCGTGACCATAATGGCGGATACCGTCTGGCTGAGGATGGTGGCCAGCGCAACACCCGCCACGCTCATCTGGAACACGATGACGAACAGCAGGTTCAGCACCACATTGATGACACCTGCCACCGCCAGACAGACCAGCGGGCGGCGGGTGTCGCCCACGGCACGCAGCAGGGAGGCGTTGAAGTTGTACAGCATGGTCATCGGCATTCCGATGAAGTAGATCTTCAGGTAAAGGGTGGCAAGGTCAATGACATCCTCGGGGCTGGACATCAGTTCCAGCAGGCCGTGGGCTGCAAAAAAGCCCACAAAAGCCATCAGTACGCCGCCCACAAGGCTCAGGGTAACAGCGGTCTGCACCGCTTCGTGCACGCCCTGGTCATCCTTTGCGCCATAGCAGCGGGCAGCCACAACATTTGCGCCCAGCGCAAGGCCGACAAACAGGTTGACCAGCAGGTTGATGAGCGCACCGTTGGAACCAACTGCTGCCAGCGCGGCGCTGCCGACGAACCGGCCCACCACGACCACATCGGCAGCATTGAACAGCAGCTGCAAAAAGCTGGATGCCGCCAGCGGTAGGGAAAACAGGATGATCTTTTTCAGCATCGGGCCGCTGGTCAGATCACCGGCCTGGGACATTTGTGTCATGAAAGCTCCGCCTCCTTTGAAACTTCTCTCATACTCTTGCACCAAAATTGAAGCGTAAAAAATGCGCCGTGCCGTTTTGCGGCACAACGCAAATTGTAAACAACACCTATATTATAATACAGTTTTCTGTAAAATACAAGATGCTGCGCAGGGGAGATCCTGCCTTTCCGGGACACTTCGATCAGGAATGATGGATCTGCAGCGTTTTCCAGTGCTCTTTCTTCTCATATCCTGTTGTCACGCCGTCATCCCGGTACATCCGGTACTCCGCAGATTCGCCGTCGGGCAGGAAGCTCCACAGGGTCAGGCTGGCATCATCCAGCTCAGAGGTGTTGTTGGCGGGCTGTGCCACGGGAACGATGTGACCCGGACGGAGGAACAACAGCACTTCGTCCAGCGCACAGCGGATATAGTGGTGCCCGGCGGGCAGGATCTCTTCATCGTAGTCGTCCACAGCCCGCAGGCGCAGGAGCTTCATGGATTCGGGCAGGTAGACATGCCGCCCGTGGGCATTCTGGACATAGACAGGCGCTGCCATCAGGCCCTCGCCCAGCAGAAGCTGATCTTCCACCTCCCGGGCATCGGGGTCATCCGGGTAGTCGAAGGCCAACGGCCGGAAGTAGCTGGTGTTTTCCAGCGCGGCCTTCATAAATTCGCTGTACAGGTAGGGCAGCAGGGCGTAGCGCAGACGGATCATATTGCGCACAGCGGGCAGCACCTCGGGGAAGCGGTAGTATTCCTGCATCCGGGTGCCCACCGCGGAGTGGTTGCGCATCAGCGGGGTGAGCAGACCGAACTCAAGCCAGCGCAGGGCAAGATCCGGCGTGGTATCGGAGGAGAAGCCGCAGAGGTCGGCACCGCTGTACAGGAAACCGCACATCTGGACACTGGGCATCATCTGGATGTTGGCCAGCAGCTGGGCCCAGCTGGAATTGTTGTCGCCCAGCCAGATGCCGCCGTAGCGGTGGCTGCCAATGAAGCTGGAGCGGCTGTAAAGCAGGGTGCGCTGGCCCGGGCGCAGGTCGGCAAAGGCTTCGCCAGCGGCGCGGGTCATGCTGCCGCCGTAGAGGTTGTGGACCTGATCGTGGCGCACTTTCTGGCCGTCCACCTCGTGGTAGAAGCTGGCGTAGTCTGCCGGGCTGTTCATCAGTCCCATGGCACCGCCCACCACGCGCGGGAAGAACTCCTCCTGCTCAATGTTGTCCTTCTCCCGCAGGGCGGCCATGTCGTTCAGAAAAGCGCGCAGCCGCTCGGGTGAGTAGAAGAGGGAGGGCTCATTCATATCGTTCCAAAAGCCCTCGATGCCGCAGTCGGTCAGGGCCTTGTATTTGTGGCCGAACCACTCCCGCACCTCAGGGCGCAGGAAGTCGGCAAAGTAGGCCTTGCCGGGCCAGACTGCCGCCACAAAGGGGGTTCCATCGGCCTTTTTGCAGAAGTATCCTTTTTCCAGACCCTCGGTGCAGGTGGGGTCGTTGGGGTCGATGCGCACGCCGGCATCGATGATGGGCACCAGCCGGATGCCCTGCGCTTTCAGGTCGGCGGAGAGCTTTGCAAGGTCAGGAAAACGTTCCTTGTTTACGGTGAAATCGGCATAGTCCTGCATATACTCGATGTCCATGCAGATCATATCCAGCGGCAGGTCGTGCTCCTTGTACTGGCGTGCAACCTCCCGCACGTCCTCCTCGGTCTTGTAGCCCCAGCGGCTCTGTGCCAGACCGAATGCCCACTTGGGCGGGATGTAGCTGCGGCCGATGAGGGTGCGGAACTCCTTGCAGATCGCATTCTCGTTCCCGCCGGAGAGGAGATACAGATCATAGTCGGGGGTCTCGGTGTGGAAAGAGAAAAGATCGTGGCGGGTATAGCCGATGTCGTAATACACCTTGCCCGGGAAATCCACGAACAGGCCAAAGCAGGTGCCGCCGTCCCGCACCAGCAGGAAATTGTGCGCACCATAGAAGGAAAGCTTGTCCTCGCTGTGGCGGGATTCATCGGTGTTGTTGGTGATGTAGTGCCAGCCGCGCTTGTTGATGCCGCGGGGCATTTCGCCCAGACCGTAGACCGCAGCCTGCTCACTGAGGGTGAGCCGCCAGCCGCTGTCGTCGGGAGTCAGAAAGGGGACGGGGCCGCTTTCCGCCGGAAGAGACAGCACAACGCTCTGGGTGGAGAAGGGATGCCCGAAAGAAAAACGCTGGATCACAGAATAGACCTCCTGTTTCAGATAGAGTTGTTACTGTAATGATACGGCAGAAATCGTTCCGGAACAAGAGAGAAAACAGGATAAATAATGCAACAAAACAGGCGCTTTGTGGTCTGCGCAACAGCCAATACTTCTGTTGCGCCTGCCGGAGCCCCTCAGGCGTGAAACTGCACGGAATGGATTGCAAACTGTCGAAGGGCTTGCTATAATAAAAGGTACTCTGAAAAGGGAGGATTTTCCATGTATCGAAACGGCATCAAGCGGCTGCTGGCGGTCATTCTGTCCCTCTGCGGCATGATCGTGCTCTCGCCGCTGCTGCTCATCCTCTGCCTTGCCATCAAGATCGATTCCCCGGGACCGATCTTTTTCAGGCAGAAGCGGGTGGGCATCCACAAACAGCATTTCAATATCCTCAAGTTCCGCACCATGCGCATCGACACCCCCCACGATATGCCCACCCACATGCTCAAGGACCCGGATCAGTATATCACCCGGGTGGGGCACTTCCTGCGCAAGACCAGTCTGGACGAGCTGCCCCAGCTCTGGAACATCTTTGTGGGCGATATGGCAGTCATCGGCCCGCGCCCGGCGCTGTGGAACCAGTATGACCTTCTGGCCGAGCGGGACAAGTACGGTGCCAACGATGTCCGCCCCGGCCTGACCGGCTGGGCTCAGATCCATGGGCGGGATGAGCTGGAGATCGTGGACAAGGCCCGGCTGGACGGCTACTATGTGGAGCACCTGAGCTTTGGTATGGACGTAAAGTGCTTCTTTGGCACCATCAGGGCGGTGCTCGACCACGACGGTGTGGTCGAGGGCGGCACCGGCACTTTGCACGAAGAGGAAAACCACAAGAAGTAAGACTGGCCCGGGCAGAATACTTGATTTATCCCCTGAAAAGCGTATAATAAAACGGTATAAGACATCAAAGGAGGATTTCCATGAATCGCACCTACATCAACGAGGTACAAAAGGAAATTGGCAATACGGTCAAGGTACAGGGCTTTATTGAAAACCTGCGCAACAGCAAGTATATGGCCTTTATCGTACTGAAGGATATCACCGGCAAGCTGCAGATCACGGTTGAAAAAGAGGATCATCCTGATCTGGTGGACACCATTGATCAGCTGACCCCTGATTCTGTCATCACTGTCACCGGTAAGGTGGTCGAGAACGACTACGTCAAGATGGGCGGCATCGAGATGATCCCCGAGGCCATCGAGGTGGAGAGCATTGCGGATGCACTGCCCATTGCCCGCAAGGCCATTGCCGCCACCAAGAAGAAAAAGGCAGTGGAGCGTTCCAGCATCGACCAGCGCATTGATTACCGCTGGGTCGATCTGCGCACCGACGAGAACCAGCTGATGTTCAAGGCCCAGAGCTGCATGGTCAACGCCATGCGCAAGTTCCTGCTGGACCAGAACTTCATCGAGATCCACACCCCCAAGCTGATCGCTGCTGCCAGCGAGAGCGGCTCTGAGGTGTTCAAGGTGGATTACTTCGACCGCAATGCCTATCTGGCACAGAGCCCCCAGTTCTACAAGCAGATGGCAATGGCTGCAGGCTTTGAGCGCATCTTCGAGACCGGCCCTGTGTTCCGCGCCGAGAAGAGCTATACCAACAAGCACGCCACGGAGTTCTCCGGCTTCGATCTGGAGTTCAGCTACATCACCTCTTACAAGGATGTCATGGCCATGGAGGAGCAGCTGCTCAAGGCTGGCCTGCAGGCTGTGAAGGACGCTTACGGCGATCAGATCCAGGAACTGTTCGGTAAGGAAGTCATCGTGCCCGAGACCCCGTTCCCCGTGGTCAAGCTGGCTGACCTGTACAAGGGTCTGGAAGAGGACTTCGGCTATGTGGTGGACGATTCCGAGAAGGGCGACCTGACCACTGAGGCCGAGCGCCTGAGCTACGACTGGGTGAAGAAGCACTATAACCACGAGTTCCTCTTCGTCACGGATTACGATGCTGAGAAGCGCGCTTTCTACCACATGCGCGACGAGAACGGCGTGCCTCAGGGCTACGACCTGATCTGGCGCGGTGTGGAGATCACCACCGGTGCTCAGCGCGAGCACCGCTATGAGGTGCTGAAGAAGCAGGCTGAGGAAAAGGGTCTGGCTGAGGATGTCAAGTTCTATCTGGAGTTCTTCCAGTATGGCTGCCCCCCGCACGGCGGCTTCGGTCTGGGCATCGACCGCCTGACCATGCTGCTGGTGGGCGAGAGCATCAAGGACGCGGAGTTCCTGTTCCGCGGCCCCAACCGTCTGACCCCGTAAGGACGGGGGTGTTCGTATGAACGCCGCAGACCATTATCTGACCCGTTATCTGGAAGCGAAGGATCTGGATCAGTACAATGCACTGCTCCGCTACACCTTTCAGGTCACGGAAGAAGAGCTGACTGCCACAGGCTGGAAGGACGATGAAATCAAGCAGTCCAAGTTCCCGGTGCTGGAACGTGCCGATGTGCTGGGCTGCTTTGATGGAGACACGCTGGTGTCCCAGTTTGCCGTCTATCCGCTGAAAATGAACATCTACGATACGGTCTACCATGTGGGCTTTGTCACCAGTGTCTGCACCTACCCGGAGTACACCGGGCAGGGCATTATGAAGCACCTGATGATCAAGGGCCTGACCCAGATGCACGAGGAGGGCAAATCCTTCGCCCTACTCTACCCGTACAGCATTCCGCTGTACCATCATCTGGGCTGGGAGATCGTTTCCAACAAGATCTCGTTCAACATCAAGGACCGGCAGATCCCCACCAAGGTCAAGGCCCCCGGCTATGTCCGGCGTGTCAGCTGGGATAATACCGAGTTCCATGAGCTGCACTCCCACTTTGCGTCCATCACCCATGGCTGTCTGTTCCGCAACAGTCTGGCCTGGGAGGAATACTGGCGCTGGGACGAGGACGATACCAATGTTGCGGTCTACTACAACGTCAAGGATAAGCCCTGCGGCTACATGGTCTACCTCATCAAAAACGACATCATGCACATCAAGGAGATGGTCTACCTCAACCGCGAGGCCCAGAAAGGCCTGTGGGAGTATATCCATGCCCATGATTCCATGATCGATGAGGTGCACGGCAGCACCTATTTCAGCGAACCCATCGCCTTTGAGATGGATGATGGCGACATCAAGGAGAGCATCCGCCCCTATGCCATGGGACGCATCATCGACGTGGAGGATTTCCTCGCCGATTACCCCTGTGACCCGGACGGCGGCACCCTGTGCATCGAGCTGGAGATCGAGGACTCGCTTCTGCCATGGAACGACCGGACGTTCAACGTTCGCTTTGCGGATGGGCACTGCACCATGACCCGTGAACCCGCCGAGTATCACCTAAAAATGGGCATCGGCACCTTTACCACCCTGTTGCTGGGCTACAAGACCGCAGAGCGTCTGTATGAGCTGGAGCGCATCGAGGGCAGGGAAGAGGCTGTGGAACGGCTGGATGACGTGCTCTTCCATAAGATCCCGTATATTTCGGATTACATCTGACAAAAGAAAACAACCCTCTCCGTCAAAGCCTTTTGCTTTGCCTGCTTCCCCCGAAAGGGTGAAGCGGCATTGCGAGGCAATGACGGAGAGGGTTGTTCTTTTTGACTCAGAGCAGCGTCGGCACCAGCTCGGCCAGCTTTTCGGCCAGCTGTGCGTGGCCCTTACGGGTCAGGTGCATGAAGTCGATCTGGTTGAACTCGCAGCCTTCAGCATCCAGGAAATGGACATTATTGCGCTCTGCAATGATCTTGTACCAGCCGGCAACGCCCTTGGATTTCTCCACACAGCCGTCGCCCATGACCTCATCATGGAAGCCTTCCTTGATGCGCGGAGGAGCAACCACAAGGATGTTGGGCTCCCTGCCGCCCCAGCAGTCCACGGTCTTGCACTTCTGGATCAGGCGCTCCATGCCCGCACCAATGCAGGCGGCGTTTGCGTTGAAGCGCTCTTTCACATCGTTGGTGCCCAGCATGATGATGAGCAGGTCGATGACTTCATGGCTCTTGAGCAGGGGATAGGCCACGCTCAGAGCATCCATGGACTCGTGGATGGGGTCTGCAAAAACGGTGGTGCGGCCGGAAAGGCCCTCTTCGGTTACCAGATACTTGTCGCCCAGAGCAGTCTGCAGGCGGCAGGTCCACCGCTCGTCCTCGTTGAAGCGGATGCCGCCGTCGGCGTTATCCTTGGGGTCGGCACAATAACCGTGGGTGTTGGAATCGCCCAGGCAGAGAATATGTGTTTTCATCTCAATACACTCCTTTGATCGTTCAGATGATCAGGCTTCGCCGTGCTGCTGGCGGAAGTAATAGACTGCGCCTACCATACCGGCATCATTGTGCAGCTGGGCGGCGCGGATCTCCAGCCCCTCGGCAAAGGCGGGCATAACGGAGGCCCTGACTTTGGCGGCAATGGGCTCGATGAGCAGCTTCTGCTGGGCGCTCACGCCGCCGCCGATGAGAATGAGCTGCGGGTTAAAGATGTGCACCATGCCTGCAAGGCCCTGTGCGATCTCATCCGTCCAGGCATCCAGCAGGGCCAGAACGGTCTCGTTGCCAGCCTCTGCGGCAGCAAAAATGGCGCGGCCGTCTTTCCAGGCCGGGTCCTTTTCCTGTGCGGCCCGTACCAGAGCCGTGGTGGCGGCGTAGCGCTCCCAGCAGCCGGTGGCACCGCAGGTGCAGGGGATACCGTCCAGTGCATGGGTGCGGTAGTGGCCCAGCTCACCGCCCAGTCCGCGGGCACCTTCCAAAAGGCGGCCGCCGGTCAGGATGCCGCCGCCAACGCCAGTGCCCAGGGTCACGCCGATGACATCGGTATAACCCTTTGCGCCGCCGACCCAGACCTCGCCCAGCGTCATGCAGTTGGCATCGTTGGCGACGGTGACGGGTAGGCCGAAGAGCCGTTCCAGTTCGGCCTGGATGGGGCTGTTGATGTAGTTGGGAAAGTTGCCGCAGGTACCGGCCACGATGCCTTTGCGGCTGTCAATCTGGCCGGTGGCCGAAACGCCCACGCCTTCCAGTGTGTTCACGTCGATGTTCTGGGTCTCCACAAAGGCTTTGGCGGCTTTGAGCACGGTGGTCAGCACCGGGGTCTGGTAGCCGTCAAAGTTGACGCTCTCCTCGGCCTTGGAGCCTACCGCGCCGGTCTCATCCACGATGCCCAGCTTGACGGCAGTGCCGCCGATATCGATCGCAAGATACTGTTTCATCTCAGTGTCCCCGTTTTACTTGTTCATGGCGTTGATGGCTCCGGTGAAGCGGGCCGTAATCTCGGCAGGGCGGGTGATGGCACCGCCTACCACTAGTGCAAAAGCACCGGCTTCCAGTGCCTTGACGGCCTGCTCGGGGTAGTGGATGTGGCCCTCGGCAATGACTTTGGCGGGGCACTCGGTGGCCAGCTTGTGGACGAAATCAAAATCGATGTCGTCAATGCCCTGGGTCTCAGGGGTGTAGCCGCGCATGGTGGTGCCCACAAAGTCGGCACCGGCCTCGGCGCAGGCCATGGCGTTCTCAAAGTTGTCGCAGTCGGCCATCACCAGCTGATCCGGGTACTTTGCCTTGATGGCGCGGATGAACTCAGCGGAGGTGGAGCCGTCCGGGCGGAGAGCTCCCGTGCCCTGCACCGCCAGAATATCCACGCCGCAGGCCACCAGCTCGTCCACTTCTTTCATGGTCACAGTGATGTACATGGGGGTGCCGGGGTAGTCCTTTTTGATGATGCCGATCACGGGCAGGTCCACGACCTCCTTGATCTGGGTGATGTCCCGCACGGTGTTGGCACGGATGCCCACCGCGCCGCTCATGGCGGCAGCCTTGGCCATCAGGGGCATCACGCCGCCCTCCTTGGTGTACAGGGGCTCGTGCTCCAATGCCTGGCAGGAGACGATCAGCCCGCCCTTGATCTGAGCAAACAGTTTTTCCTTATCCATGATACTTATCCTCCATCTTGATCTTGACAACAGCTTTGCGGACACGATCGCAGCCGGGCATTTCCACGCCGGGGCGGTGCAGCTCACCGGGGAAGAAGAGGACGAACCGCCCCTCGCCCAGAGCGCCGAAAACGGCATCTTCGCTGTCCTTTTTGCCGATATCCGGCTGGTAGGGCTCCACCTCGGTGCCGGGGGCGGTCTCGTAGCCCCAGCCCTCGCCGCCGGTCAGGTCGATCTGCAGATCGGCGTAGAGCCGGTGATATTCGGCGTGGGAACCGGTGTGGGGTTTGAGATCGGCATCCATCACATTGATGAACACCTCGTCGCCGTCCACTTCGGTACGGCCCAGCGGCAGGGTATCCAGCGGGTGTGCGGCCAGAAACTCAATGGCCGTGTCGAGGTTTTTGTGGAACCCCTTGTACAGATGCAGTTGATCCAGGGTATCGCAGATCATACGCTTTCCCTCCAAAAAAGAAGCGCCCGCCTCCCCTCTGAAAAGAGACGGAGAGGGGGCGCTTGTTCAGCTTACAGTTTTGCGATGGCGGCTTCGATCATGGCCTGTGCTTCGGCCACGATGGCCTCATCCTCGGGGATCAGGCTGGGCATGGGCTCACGCACGCCGCCCAGCTCCAGACCGTACATCCGGCGCAGGATCTCTTTCTGCACGGCGTACAGGTTGCCGTGGGCCTCACACATCTTGTAGATGATGCGGTCGGCCTCGTACTGGAGGGCCTGTGCTTCCTTGACCTCGCCCTTGTTGATATGCTCGTTCATGGCCAGATACAGCTCAGGCATCACAGCGTAGGTGCCGCCGATGCCGCCGTCTGCGCCGATGACGCGGCCGGAGACGAACTGCTCATCGGGGCCGTTGAAGACCACAAAGTTGCCTTCGCCGCGGGCAGCGATACCGGCATCCTTGAACATCTGGATGTCCTGGGTGGGCATGGAGCTGTTCTTGACAGCCACCACGTTGGGGTTCTTGAGCATCTCCTTCAGCAGGCTCATGGTCAGGCCGGTGCCAGCCAGCTGGGGAATGTTGTAGATAACGAATTCGGTATTGGGAGCAGCAGCGGACATGTCATTCCAGTATTTTGCAATGGCATACTCGGGCAGGTGGAAGTAGATGGGGGGGATAGAGGCGATGGCATCCACACCCACGCTCTCGGCATGGCGGGCCAGCTCCACACTGTCGGCGGTGTTGTTGCAGCCAACATGTGCAATGACGGTCAGCTTGCCTTTGGCTTCGCTCATCACGGCTTCCAGAACGGCTTTGCGCTCATCCACATGCTGGTAGATGCACTCACCGGAGGAACCGCCGACATACACGCCCTTAACGCCCTTGGCGATCAGGTGGCGGGTGAGGGCCTTGACACCCTCAGTGGAAATATTGCCCTCTGCGTCGTAGCAGGCGTAGAAAGCGGGGATAACGCCCTGGTACTTAGTGATATCTTTCATAGTTTGTCTCCTTAAGCTCCTATATGCTTATTTGTTCTGTTCACTGCATCAGCGCCCTCTTGCGGTGCCCTGCATCCGCTTCGGCCCTTGGTGCGGGCCTTGCGTCTTGCAGACCGCTGCGCCAAAAATTGCTTCCTGAACATCAAGCTCCAACGCTTTTCGTTCGGTCAACGAGATCAGCGCCCTCTTGCGGTGCCCAGCGTCTGCTTCGGCCCTTGGGCGGGCCTCGCATCCTGCTGACCGCTGCGCCAAAAATCCCTCCCTGTTCCCGCCGCAGGCGGCGGTCGGGATTTTAGCCCTTAACGGCACCCATTGCGATGCCTTTGGTGAAGTACTTCTGGAAGATGAGGAAGATGATGATGATAGGCACAGCAGCCAGTGCAGCACCTGCCATGATCAGACCGAAGTCGGTGCTGTTTTCCGCCTGCAGCTTTGCAATGCCCAGAGAAATGGTCAGGTTGCTGGTGCTGGACAGCATGATCAACTGCATGAAGTAATCGTTCCAGCTGTTGATAAAGGTGAAGATGGCCAGAGCACCGATGCCCGGCTTGACCATGGGCAGCACGATGCTGATAAAGGTCTTGGCTTCACTTGCACCGTCAATGCGGGCGGCCTCCAGCATTTCTGTGGGGATGCCCTCACTGAACTGTTTCATCAGGAACACACCGAATGGCCAGCCGACGATGGGGAAGATGACGGCCCAGATGGTGTTGTAGAGGTTCAGGGCACTCATCTCACGCAGCAGGGGGATCAGAATGACCTGCTTGGGCAGAGCCATTGCGCACACGATCAGGGTGAACAGGAGCTGACGGCCCACAAAGCGCTTCTTGGCCAGTGCATAACCGGCCATGGCGGCGGTGATGCAGGTCAGGATCATGGAGACAACAGCCATGAACACGGTGTTGATCATCCAGCGCAGGGCAGCAGGAGCGGTGGGTCCGACCGAGAAGTAGATGGGATCGCCGTCGGCACTGAAGCGTGCACTGAAGGGGACGGCCAGCTGCCACAGCGGAGCGCTCTTTCCGGCAAACAGCTTCTGGTAGTTGGTCAGCACCCACTCATGGGGCCACCACTCGGGGGTGGTGGAGTTGATGGCTGCACCGGTTTTGAAGGAACCGGTGATGATCCAGTACAGCGGGAACGCAAAGGTTACGGCCACAATGCTGATCAGGATCAGGGTCAGGATGGTATAGGCGCTGGCCTGCTTGAGCTTGCTGGGGTGACGCTTCAAGGGCTTTTGCTTTTTTGCGGTTGCAGCAGTTGCACTCATTGTTACGCACCTCCTCAATTATTCTGGTTGCCAGCCTTGAACTGGATCGCAGACAGGATGGCAATGATGATGGCAAGCACAACACCCATGGCGTTGCCGTAGCCGTAGCGGTACAGCTTGAATGCGGTGTAGTAGATGTAGTACATGATGGTATCGGTGCTGTGGTTGGGGCCGCCGGAAGTCAGCAGCTGGATCAGCGCAAAGCACTGGAAGGAGTTGATGGTGGTGATGACCAGGATGTACAGGGTGGTGGGCATGATGGCGGGCCACTTGATCTTCCAGAAGCACTGGAAATCGGTCGCGCCGTCCACTTCGGCAGCCTCTACGATGGACTGGTCCACGTTGCCCAGGGCGGAAACATACAGAACGATGGGCTGGCCCACAGAGGTGGTCAGCAGGATGAGGATGATGCAGCCCAGAGCGAACCGCTCATCGCCCAGCCAGTTGATGTTCTTGTCGATCAGCCCCAGCGTCTTGCCCAGATAGTTGAAGATGCCGTAGTAATTGTTGTACATCCACTTCCAGACAACGGTAACGGCAACGGAACCGGTGACAACGGGCAGGTAGAACACGCAGCGGAAAAGGCTGGTGGCCCACTCGGGCAGATCCACGATGGCGGAGCTGACCCACAGCGAGAAGGCACAGGTCACAGGCACCGACACGATAACGATGATGAAGGTGTTCTTCAGAGCGCCCAGGAAGATCTTATCGGCGAACAGCTCTTTGTAGTTTGCAAGGCCGACAAAGACATCGGCGCGGTTCATGGTGGAATCAAAGAAGCTCGTGACCACGCAGAGGATCATGGGGTAGATGACGAACCCCAGAAAGAAGATCAGGCTGGGCAGAAGGAAGAGGTAGGATGCGATGGTCTCCTGCCGGACCAGTGCGCGGCTGCGCTTTGGCTCTTTGACTTTTACGGTGGTAGCAGCCAAGAAAATCACCAAACCTTTCGTTTAGCTCCGGTAAAATGACCGGCTCCCGACGGAACTTGCAAAAAGAATGCCCCTCCCTCGCCGGGATTATCGAGGAAGGGGCAAGGTTTATAACGTTACGATGAAAAACTCAGGTGGTGCGCTTATGCCTCGGCAGTAGCGGCAGCATTTGCGTTCTCAACAAAGGTAGCAACGGCCTGCTCAACGGGCTCGCCGGTGCCAACGCGCTGCAGCATGTTCCACCACTCGGTACGAGCAGTTGCCCAGCCCGGGGTGATCTGGTAGTAATCGCCCAGGAAGCCCATGAACTTGGTGTACTCGCTCATAATGTCGTTACCGGCATAGATATCGCCAACGCTCTCACGAACGGGGAAGTAGGTGGAAGCCAGAACGCTTGCGCCAACCTGATCGGGGTCAGCAGCGATGAAGTCGATAAAGGTCTTGGCGGCTTCGATCTTGGCCTCGTCGCCGTTGTCGAAGATGCCAAAGCCCCAGATGCCGCCGCACAGCTTGGGATCGCCGCTCTCAGTGGGGAAGGCCATGGGGAAGATCTCGTCGCCGCTGTTGGTCAGGCCGGCATCGTTGTTGTCGGAGTTCAGCTGCTGTGCAATGTTCCAGCAGAATGCCATCTGCAGGGTACCGTTGCGGAACAGGGTGATCTCCTCGCCGCCGTTGATGGAAGCATCAAAGTTCACGCCCTTGGCATCGTACAGAGCCTGGATGGCCTTGATGTTCTCGGGGGAGTCAGCGGTGTACTTGGTGTGCTCAGCATCGGTGAAGGTGCCGCCGTACATGTTGTTGATGATCGCGCGGGTGCCCTGGTCGCCGCCCTGGCCGCTGCAGTAGATGGCTGCAACATTCTCATAACCGCCATTGTACAGTGCGTCAACGGTCTTGAGGAAGCCGTCAGTGCTCCAGGTGTGCTTATCAGTATCAATGTACTGGTCTGCGCCCACTTCCTTGACCTTGGTCATGTTCACGGCCATGCAGTGTGCGGTCATGCACAGGGGATACTCATAGTAGTCACCGGCTTCGTTCCTGCAGGCAGACTCAACGGAAGCGTAGATATCCTTCTTGGCATCGTCAGTCCACAGGTCGTTCAGGGGAGCCATAACGCCCTTCTTGCCCCAGTTGGCAACCAGACGCTCGGGACCTTCCATGATCAGGTCGGGTGCGCTGCCGCCCTCGATGGCGGTGTTGACCTGGTCATCACCATTGGTGTAATCCAGGTACTCAACGGTGACCTTGATGTCGGGATATTTTGCGTTGAAGCTGGAGATCAGCTCCTGCACAGTCTCGTCCTTGCCCCAGCCGCCGATGGGGTATGTCCACAGCTTGATGTTTGCGCCAGCTGCGGTGCTTGCCGCTGCAGAAGCTGCGGTGGAGGAAGCAGCAGTGCTGCTGGAGGAGCTGCCGCCGCATGCGGCCAGTGCACCGGCTGCACTCAGGGCACCCACGGCCTTCAGGAAAGAGCGGCGAGAGATACTGTTTTTCATAAGAAACTTCTCCTTACTCATTGATGTAGTGCGATTCTGCTCTGCGGCCCTCGTGTGGGAACCGCTTCTATTGGCCTTATTATAGAAAAATATTTTCATTTTGTCTATCGGCTGTCTGCCCAATAATGAAAGGATTTTCTTGTGGATGTCGCACAATTTTAGCGAAAAGATTGACCTTTTGGGCAGGATTCACGGAAATTTTGAAAGTTGTAGCTATTTTGTAACCATTGTAGAAAAATCACACTTTCTGCTGGTGAAAATAGTTTTCACTCAAAAAAGAAGGGGAAATCCGGTAAATTGAAAAGGATTTTCACAAATAAGTCATACTAATGCGGCGAATTTGGGCGCTCTGCACAGAAACGAACCTGAATTTGTAGTCAAAGCCCCTCTTGCCAAGCGGCTGGGATTCTTTTATACTTTTCTTAAAGGAAAACTTCCCGACAATGGTGTTGGCGTGTGCGGCCAGCCCTTCCGGCGGGAAATGGAGCAGGAAAAAGGAGACCATCATGTCTACGACCACAAACTTCTGGGAGCTGCTGCAGCAAAGGCAGGACGAACTGACAAAATCCGGCCGTGCTGTGGCAGATTACCTTGTCCACCATGCCGACGAGGCACAGTACCTTTCCATTTCCTCCCTTGCGCGGGAATGCAAGGTAGCAGAGGCAACGGTGTTCCGCTTCTGCCGGGCATTGGGTTTTGAGGGCTACCATGAGATGCGCATTTCGCTGGCGCAGGCCAACGCCACCGGTGCGCTGGTCAACCAGCATGAGCCGGAGCCGGGCGCTACCACCGCCAGCCTGTGTGAGCACGCCAGCGGCCTGTTTCTCACTGCCATCAACGGCACCCAGAATTCTCTTTCGCCCGAAGCCGTGGAGCAGGCTGTGGACCTGATGCGTGCGGCGCGGCAGGTGTTCTGCCTGGGTCAGGGCGGCAGTATGCTGCTGGCCAACGATATCTGCGCCCGCTTTTCCAGCCTGTCCAATAAGTTCCGCACCGCAGGGGACAGTCATCTCCAGATCCTGGCTGCCAGCCTGATGGGCCCGGAGGATGTGGTGCTCTTCATCTCCTATTCCGGCGCGACCCGCGATATGCTGGAAACGCTGCGCACGGCCAAGGCATCCGGCGCAAAGATCATTCTGCTCACCCATTATGAGGATTCGCCCGGCGCAGCCATGGCAGATGTGGTGCTGCGGTGCGGCGCGCAGGAAAGCCCGCTGGATTCCGGCAGCATCCCCATCAAGGTGGCGGTGCTTTATGTGGGCGAGGTGCTTCTGCTCCGCTATATGCTGGATGACCCCGAGCATACCAACGAAGCCCAGGACCGCACCAGCGAGGCGGTGGCCATCAAGTTGATCTGAACAGTAAAACAGGCGGCATCCAACTTTGGTTGGAGCCGCCTGTCTTTTCGTTATAAGAGCGCTATAGTTTCATCCGGGAACTGCTTCTGGTAGTAGGTTACCTTCCACCGGATATTTTCCGGTTCCACCGGCGCAAAGTGGAGCGAGGAACAGGCGGTGCGGGTATCACCCTGCTGCTTTCCGCTCACAAAGATCGCCGTTGGGCCGTCTGCCCCGCCGATGATGCCAATGGCTCCATCTTCTGTGGGTGCGTCGCTTTTCCGGATGGGCTTATCACTAGAGGCGCAGTCGTTCACCTGCACCCAGCCGGTGGTCACGGCGGGGGTCAGGGTGTAAGTCATTTCCACAAATTCCCGGGGCCATTCCATGGGCGGCCCCATGTGGGGGAGGTCATTCTCCGGCAGCCGGGCCGGTTTCAGGTCCTTGACCGTCAGCACGCAGGGCACACCGGTGACGGGGTGGGCAAACTCCACGACCTTTCCGGGCGCTGCCGTGAACTGCACCGCTTCGGCAGGCTGTTCCCGCTGGGTGAGGGTCAGTGTCAGGCTGGTGATGTGGGTCGGCCTGCGCTTTGTCGCCCAGGGAAAGCTCCACTGCCGGAGATCCCAGCCTTGTTCCGGGTCAAGCCCGTAGTGCTTCACGATATCCCGCGCCGCCTGTTCACCGCTGCAAATGATCTCCTCTTCGGAGCGGAGGGGGTTATAATATTCCCCGGCACCGCGGCTGTACTCCACGGTTTTGCCGTTGATGGCTACACTTGGCAGATAGTCAAAAGAACCAAACGGGTCCTCGGCTTCGGCCAGTTCGACAGCTTCCGGCGGGCATTCGTCAATATCCATCCCTTCGTAAGCGGCCAACTTCTGGTAATGCGCTTCGATCGCTTCACGCTCCACCCGGCGGCAGATGTCTACAACCAGCCCTTTTCCACAAAGGTAAATCGCCGGGATGATGAAATGCTGCCCGCCCCACACCGAGTGTGCCCCGCAGGACACTTCCTGCCCGGGGCGGCCCCGATGCGGGCGGTGACAGCCCGGATTGTCCTCAAAATAAACCTTCCACTCCATCTGCGTTCCACCTTTCCATACAGTTTTCTCTATTGTAGCGTAGGAAAGATTTTCTGTCAACCGACGCTTTTTCGCCAGGTGCCGCTCATATCCTGCCGCCTGTCCGAATAGACTGTTTCCGAGAAGCAGACGCAGAAGGTGCGGCCTTGCCGCCCGGTGCGGACGGGAGAGAGGAGAGAGCAATTTGGAAAAACAGGAGTGTTTGGAAGCCACTGTCTGCCGGGAGATCGGGGCACGCACCGGCGGGGAGATCCTGATTGGCGTGGTGGGGCCGGTGCGCACCGGTAAGAGCACCCTCATCAAGCAGTTTATGGAGCAGCTGGTGCTGCCCGCCATCGGCCCGGCGGACGCAAAGCTCCGGGCCCGGGATGAGCTGCCGCAGTCGGCGGCAGGGCGAACGATCATGACCACAGAACCGAAGTTCATCCCGGAGCAGGCCGTGCCGCTCCAACTGGAGGGCGGCGGGGAATGCCGCATCCGGCTCATCGACTGTGTGGGCTATATGGTGGAGGGAGCCATGGGCCACGAGGAAGACGAGAAGCCCCGCATGGTCAAAAGCCCCTGGTTCGAGGAGGAAATCCCCTTTGACCTTGCCGCTGAGACCGGCACCCGCAAGGTCATCCGGGATCACTCCACCATCGGCATCGTGGTCACCACCGATGGCTCCATCAGCGAGATCCCCCGGGAAAACTACCTGCCCGCCGAAAAGCGGGTGGTGGAAGAGCTGGAAGCGCTGGGCAAACCCTTTGTCATCCTGCTTAACAGCACCCGCCCGGATGCTCCGGAGACAAAGGCTCTGGCTGCAGAGCTGGAACAGGCATACGGACGCACGGTCCTGCCGGTGAGCTGCCTGGATCTGCAAAAAGATGACCTGCTGTCCATCCTGCAGCGTGTCCTCTACGAATTTCCGGTGCGGGAGCTGGATTTTGCCATCCCCCGCTGGGTGACGATGCTGGAAAAGGGCCACTGGCTCCAGAACGAGATCTACACGGCGGCGCTCCAGTTTTCAGAGAAGATCAGCCGGATGAAGGATGTTCCGGCCCAGAACAGTGCCGGAGCGCTGGCCGGGGATTCGGTGCAGGAGTCCGCCCTGAGCGGCATGAACCTTTCCGACGGCGTAGTGCGGGTGACCGTTCTGTTGAAGCCGGAGGTGTTCTACCGCGTCCTCAGTGAGCAGACGGGGCTGGAAATTGGCGATGAAGCAGGCCTGATGCCCTGCATCATTGAGCTTTCCCGGGCAAAGCGGGAGTACGAGAAGATCCGCAGTGCACTGGAACAGGTGGAAGCCACCGGCTACGGTATCGTGATGCCCAGCATTGAGGAGCTCTCGCTGGAGGAACCGGAGATCGTCCGGCAGGGCGGGCGGTACGGTGTCCGGCTGGAAGCCAGCGCACCCTCCATCCATATGATGAAAGCTGTCATCCATACCGAAATCAGCCCCATTGTGGGCACCGAGAAGCAGAGCGAGGATCTGGTGCAGAGCCTGCTGGGCGATTTTGAAGCCGACCCGGAGAGGCTGTGGGAATCGAACATCTTTGGCAAGAGCCTGCATGAACTGGTGAATGAGGGATTGCAGAACAAGCTCCTCCACATGCCACAGGAAGCCCGCACCCGCCTGCAGGAAACGCTGGAACAGGTCATCAACGATGGCTGCACCGGATTGATCTGTATTCTGCTGTAACATAAAACGACCCTCTCAGTCACGCTGACGCGTGCCAGCTCCCCCGAAGGGGGAGCCAACGCATCTGACAGGAAGAAAACTGCTGATTTGCAGAATCTTACCTTGAAGCTGCAATTGCCTCTCCCTTTGGGAGAGGTGGCAATGCGGAGCATTGGCGGAGAGGGTCGTTCTTATTTTTGATAAAACCTCAAACAGCCTTCAAAACTGCTCAATGTATCATGGAATCGAATCCCCTGTGCGGCCAGCTTTGAGCTGTCCATCACAAGGTTGCGGGAGAAATCAGCAGGCTCGATCTGCACCTGCACACCCAGCGCTTCGGCAAACTGCCGGGCCGTTGTGACCATGTCGGCATCGTTCCCGCTGCCAAAATTGTACACACCGCCGGGCAGCTGCAAGGCGGGGAAGAGCTGTTCCGCCACCTCCCGCACCCAGCTGATACCCCGGTGGTCGTTCGGTGAAAAGCGAACGGGAGTACTGTTTTGTGCGGCCTGCAGCAGGTTCAGCGGCAGATTGCCCCGGAGGGGCAGGCCATCACCGGGCAGATCGTACATCCACGGGGCCCGCAGAAGCACCGCCTCCGGGCAGAGCGCAAGGACCCGCTCCTCGGCCTCCAGCTTGTGCTGACCATAGGTGTTGGCGGGGGAGAGCGGCAGCGTTTCGGGCAGGGGGCCGGGCTGGGTCACACCTGCGTACACCTGATCCGAGCTGAATGAGATCAGCTTGGCCCCGGTGTCCCGTGCAGCTTTTGCCATCCAGACAGGCAGTTCGACGTTGGCACGCTGGGATTCCTCCGGGTGCTGCTGGCAGTAGCCGGTATCGGACAATGCCGCCAGATGCAGGATGACATCCGGCTGCACGGTTTCCGCAAAACGGCGAATGGCGGATTCATCGGCAGCGGCCAGAAATCCGCGCGGGAAGGTGAAAAGCTCTGCACGGCCCTGCCACTGGTGCAGTACGCGGGAGCCAACAAAACCACCCGCCCCGGAAACTAAGATTTTTTTCATAAGATCGGTGAGACCTTTAAGAATTTGAGTTGTTGTAGTCCAATGCTTTCTGCCAGAGTTCATGGACTTTGGCGTTATAGGCTTCAAAATCCTCATCTGTAGTACTGTAGTGAGAGAACTCAACAGAATTGCTGTATAGTGTATACGCACGGGTAAACCGGATCGTGTGCAGCCGGAGGCTGTCATTGCCGCCCAGAATTTCAATCAGCCGGTCGGGGTCAATGTGGATGCGGCCCTCTTCTGCACAGAGTGCCTCGTAAGTCTCTTTGGAAACGAAGAAGCCGCTGATATTTGGTTCATAGAACCAGACGGGGTTTTTTTTGAGCGAAAGCTTCTGCATCAGGACATCCCACCGGGTCTGGGTGACACTGATGAACGCAATGGGAATGCCCTCATAGTATTTTGTGACGAATCCCAAACTGGTATAGTAGACACCGGTGTCTTTATGCCGAATGGAAATCCAGTTGCTGCCGCCATACCGATATTCAACATCAATATCTCCTGCCGGCAGGTCCACATAAGAGTGCATCATCCAGTAGCGCCAGCCAAAGAAAGCGCAGATCAGGGCCAGCAGTCCGCCCACAGCGGCCAGCGTGATTTTTACCTGCCGGGCGCGCAGATTCTTTTTTACGGTGCTCAGGGCCTCGGCGGCCTCAGCGGCCTGCTCTTCCTGTACCGCAGTTTCCTGGGGCGGGGTGTCCATTTCAGCCAGCAGGGCAGAGCAGGCGGCACAGCCGCTCAGGTGCTCTGCCACATCGGCGGAAGTCTGTTCGTCGCAGACGTGATCTTTATAAAGGGGCAGAAGGTCCTGAACCAGGTAGCAGGGTAGTTTCATAAGATGGCCTCCTTCATTTTCATCCGGGCGCGGTAAAAGGTCACCCGCGCCCAGCTTTCGGTCTTGTGGTGCAGTGCGGCGATCTCTGCAAAGGTCAGTTCGCCGTAGACCCGCAGCCAGAACACCTCCCGGTACGGTTCGGGCAGGGCATGAAGCTTCTGGTAAAGGCTCAGTGCTCCTTCCCGCTGCTCCAGTTCCTCCCCCGGCAGGGGGGCGGGGCTGGGCACATCCGTCAGAGTGTCGTCCAGCGGGGGCAGTTCCCGCTTCTGCCGCCGGTATGTATCCGTCAGGGTGTTTTTGGCAATCTGACACAGCCAGACATTCAGTGCACAGCCGCCCTTGAACCCGTCAATGGCATCCAGCGCCTTGTAAAAGGTCTCCTGGGTCAGTTCTGCTGCCAGTTCCTCGTTTTGGCACAATGTCATCAGGTAAGCGTACACGGGCTTGTAATACTGCAGATAAATCTGCTCAAAACTGCGGTGCTCCATGTGCGCATCCCTCCTTTTTGGTGTGTTTTGGAACCGGTTCGCCCATAAGACGGCAAAACCGCCGGAACGTTACAAGTTTTCCGAAAAAATTTTCAAAGACCAAAAAGCCGCCATGGCCTACCCAGAACCACAGCGGCAGAAAGCTCAGTGCACCAAAAACAGTTCCAGCACAAGCACCACGGCACAGCAGGAGACGGACACCTGAAACAGACTGGCTCCGAACCATGCGGCGGCAATGCCCACTACCAGCGCGGCTGCACCTGCAATGGGGCTCTGGGTGGCGTTGATGATGGCCGGGAAGGTCATCACGGCCAGCGTCACATAGGGCACATAGTAGAGGAAGGACTGGATGAACTGGTTTTTGATGGGTTTGCGGATAAGGGTCAGCGGCAGCACACGGATGGCGTAAGAAACGGCGGCCATCACGGCGATATAGACCCAATTATTGTAGGTCATGCCTGCACCTCCTCAGTTCCGGCAGTTTCCGGTGCTTCGGGTGTAACAGGGAACAGAACGGCTGCCCCGCAGGAGATCAGCACCGTCAGCAGGATGGTGCGGGTGCCGTCCGAAAGGGAAGCGATGCCGGGCAGGCAGCCGCAGGCGAAGCTCAGGGCAAAGCTCAGCATCACCAGCACGGCAACGACCCTGTTCTTCCGGGCGGGGGGAATGATGATGGCCAGGAACATGCCGTACAGGGCTACGCTCAGGGCGCTGACCACACGCACGGGCAGCAGATTGCCTGCAATGATGCCCAGCGCTGTGCCCATGGCCCAGGCGGGGGCCGCCAGTGCTATGGCACCGTAGGTGTAGAACGGATTCAGATAGCCGGGCCGTGCAATCGTGATGCCAAACAGCTCGTCGGTGACATCGTAGCCGATGATGAGCCGGTGGAAGAACGGCGTGCCGGGGGCAAATTTCTGGGCCAGAGCACAGCTCATCAGCAGATAGCGTGCGTTGGCGATCAGGGTGATGATGGCAACTTCCAGATAGGTGGCACCGGCAGCGATCAGCGAAAAGGCTGCATACTCACCGGCAGAAGCATTGTTGAACAGGCTTGCAAAAAAGCCCTGAATGGGGGTCAGCCCCGCATTGCGGGCTGCAATGCCCAATGAGAACGAGACAGCAAAATAGCCCAGCGCAATGGGCACACCATCCCGCATCCCCTCGCAGAATACCTTGCGGCTGAATGCGTAGGGCTTTTGAGTGGTTTCCATGAGTGGTTACTCCTTTCCTACTTCAAGACACGAAAATAAGTATAGCACATCCGGTAGGAATTGACAAAAGAAAAAGGCTCAGGTTTCGATCAAAAACCTGAGCCTTTTTCAAAGAAGGGAGCGTGGCTTAATCCACAACATCCTCAAACTGGCTGTTGTACAGGTCAGCGTAGAAACCGCCGGCCTCAATGAGCTGGTCGTGGGTGCCCTGCTCCACAATGTCGCCGTCCCGCATGACAAGGATGAGGTCTGCATCCCTGATGGTGGACAGGCGGTGGGCGATGACGAAACTGGTACGGCCCCGCATCAGGTTGTCCATAGCAGTCTGGATGCGCTGTTCGGTGCGGGTGTCAACACTGCTGGTGGCCTCGTCCAGGATCAGGATGCGGTTGTCGGCCAGAATGGCCCGGGCGATCGTCAGCAGCTGCTTCTGGCCCTGACTGACGTTGGAAGCGTCCTCGTTCAGCTCCATCTGATAGCCGCCGGGCAGGGTGCGGATGAAGTGGTCGGCATTGGCGGCCTTGGCGGCGGCAATGACCTCTTCGTCGGTGGCATCCAGACGGCCATAGCGGATATTCTCCATGATGGTGCCCTTGAACAGCCAGGTGTCCTGCAGCACCATGCCGAAGCCCTCGCGCAGGGCACTGCGGTCAAAGTCGCGGATGTCGTGGCCGTTCAGGGTGATGGAGCCGGAATCCACATCGTAGAACCGCATGAGCAGCTTGACCATGGTGGTCTTGCCGGCACCGGTTGGGCCAACGATGGCGACCTTCTGGCCGGGCTGAACCTTACAGCTGAAATCGTGGATGATGGTCTTTTCGGGCACATAACCGAATCGGACATGGTCAAAGGTGACCTGACCATCGATGCAGGCAGGGTCTGCCCGGCGGGCAGGGTCGGCCAGCTGATCCTCTTCGGGCTCGTTCAGGAACTCGAACACGCGCTCGGCAGCGGCGGCCATGCTCTGCAGCATGTTGGACACCTGTGCCAGCTGCTGGATGGGCTGGGTGAAATTGCGGACATACTGGATAAAAGCCTGGATATCGCCGATGGTGATGATGCCGTTGGCGGCAAAGATGCTGCCGACGATGGCAACAGCCACATAGCCCAGGTTGCCCACAAAGTTCATAATGGGCTGCATCAGGCCGGAGAGGAACTGGCTCTTCCAGGCGGATTCAAACAGCTTGTCGTTGGCGGCGTTGAAGTCCTCCAGCACGGCAGCCTCACGGTTGAAGGCCTTGATGACATTGTGGCCGGAGTAGACCTCCTCCACCTGACCGTTCACAACGCCCAGAGTAGCCTGCTGGGCCTTGAAGTATTTCTGACTGAACCTGACCACCAGCATCACCAGGACCAGAGAGACGGGCAGGATGAGCAGTGCGATCAGGGTCATTTTGGGGCTGATGGACAGCATCATGATCAGCACGCCGATCATGGTGGTAATGCTGGTGATGAGCTGGGTCACGCTCTGGTTTAGGCTCTGGCCCAGGGTGTCCACATCGTTGGTGATGCGGGAAAGTACCTCGCCGACCGTCCGCTTTTCAAAGTAGGCCAGCGGCAGGCGGTTGATCTTCTCGCTGATCTGGCGGCGGAAATCGTAGCAGACCTTCTGGGAAAGGCCGGTCATCAGCCAGCCCTGAATGAAGCTGAATGCTGCGGAGCAGAGGTACATGGCCAGCAGGGTGAGCAGGATCTTGCCGATGTAAGCAAAGTCGATGCTGCCGATCCCCCGCAGCTTGGCGATCCAGCCGGTGGCAAGGGCCGTGGTGGCCTTGGCCAGAATTTTGGGGCCTGCGATATTGAAGATGGTGGAAAGGATGGCAAAGACCATCACAACGATGAGGGAAAGCTTATACTGGCGCAATGCGCTGAGGAGCTGCCGCAGAGTGCCCTTGAAATCCTTGGCGCGCTCGGTGGTCTGTTTTCCGGGTCTCGGCATATCACTCATCCTCCTTTCCGGTGTTCAGGTCTTGCAGGTTGAGCTCCTTCTGGCTCAGCTGGCTCCTGGCGATCTCCTGATATTCAGGGCAGGTGGCCATGAGCTGAGCATGAGTGCCCTTGCCCACCAGCCTGCCGTCGTCCAGCACCAGGATCTGATTGGCGTGGAGGACGGTGGAAATGCGCTGTGCCACGATGATCACGGTGGCATTGTCGGTCTCTTCCTTCAGCGCACGGCGCAGGGTGACATCCGTCTTGTAGTCAAGGGCAGAGAAGCTGTCGTCGAACAGATAGATCTTCGGCTCCTTGGCAATGGCGCGGGCGATGGAGAGTCGCTGCTTCTGGCCACCGGATACGTTGGAGCCGCCCTGTGCAATGGGGCTTGCATAACCCTCGGGTTTTGCGTCGATGAATTCGGTGGCCTGTGCGATGGAAGCCGCCTTCTTCATGCCCGCATCGGTGATCTGCGCACCGCCGAATTTCAGGTTGCTCTCGATGGTGCCGCTGAACAGAACGCCCTTCTGGGGCACATAGCCCAAAAGGCTGTGGAGCTGCTCCTGCGGCATCTCACGCACATCGATGCCGTCGATGGTCACGCGGCCGCCAGTGACATCATAAAAGCGGGGGATGAGGTTGAGCAGGCTGGATTTGCCGCAGCCGGTGGAGCCGATGATGGCTGTGGTCTCGCCGGGATTTGCGGTAAAGCTGATGTGCTCCAGCGCGTCGCTGTCGGCACCGGGGAAGCGGAAGCTGACATCCTCGAACCGGACCACGCCATCCCAGTCCTTCTTTTCAAGGGCGGGCTTTGCGGTGGCAGCGTTGGGATCATGGATGGAAGCCTTGGTGCGGCAGACCTCGTCAATACGGTCAGCAGCCACACCGGCACGAGGGAGCATCACGGCCACCATGGCCAGCATCAGGAAGGACATGACGATCTGCATGGTGTAGGTGATGAATGCGATCATTTCGCCCACCTGCATCTTTCCGGCATCCATGGCCTTGCCGCCGAACCAGACGATGAGCAGGCTGGTGCCGTTCATGATCAGGGTCATAAAGGGCATCATGGCCACCATGGCGCGGTTGGTGAACAGCTGGGTGCCCATCAGCTCCCGGCTGGCAGCATCAAAACGCTTTTCCTCAAAGGATTCGCGGCTGAATGCACGCACCGGCATCACGCCGGTCAGGATCTCGCGGCTGACGAGGTTCAGCTTGTCCACCAGCGTCTGCATAATCTTGAACTTGGGCATGGCGACGCTCATCAGAACCGTGATGAGCAGAAGCAGAGCGGCCACGTCCAGCACGATGATCCAGGCAAGGCCGGTGTTGCCCTGGGTGACGTGCATCACGCCGCCGATGCCCAGAATGGGAGCGTAGGCCACCATGCGCAGCAGGATGACACAGGTAAACTGCACCTGCTGGATATCATTGGTGGTGCGGGTGATCAGGGAAGCGGTGGAGAAATTCTCGATCTCTGCGTTGGAAAAATGGATGACCGAGGAGAAAGTCTCTCTGCGCAGCTCCCGGCCGATGGAAGCTGAGACGCGGGAGGCGATCAGGCCCACCAGAATGGCAACGACCACCATCAGCAGGGTCAGGGCCAGCATCTGGCCACCCACCCGGAAGAGGTAGGCCATCTGCACATCATGGGAAACGCCCTGTGCCTCATATTCCAGGCTGACCAGCAGAGTAGCCTGACTTGCCATGCTGGAAAGGGTGGTCTCGTCCACCTGTTCCATGGCGCTGGCCAGCTGCTGCTGGATCATTTCCCGTGAAAAGCCGGGCATCTGGGCCATGGCTGCGAACTGGGCACAAACGGCATCCAGATCTTCTGCCGTAGGAGCAGCGGTCATGGCTTCTGCTTCATCCCCGGCAGGGGCGTTGGCATTCTGCGCCGCCGCCATATACAGCACGATATCCGGTGTGGTAACGGCCTCCTCCAGAGCGGTACGCTCAGCATCGGTCAGGTCACTGCGGAGCTTCAGAACACCATCGTCCTGAAGATAATATCCGTAGGCATTCTGCAGTGCATCCGCATCCTCTTCGCTCATCAAAAGCGAGAGGGTATCCAGTGTGCTTTGGCGCACAGTCTCCGGCAGGGGGCTTTCAATGCCGCCCTGCTGGATGCCGGTGTCCACGATCCTGCTCGTGTAATCCGGCAGGGAAAGGTCGCAGTAGGCTTGCACGAACAGCAGAGCCACCACGGCAAGGCAGGCGGCCCAGTGGCGGGCCAGCTGCTTGAAAATTTTACCCATTTTCGTTTTCTCCCTTCAATTTTGCTTGTTGCTCCGCATTTTCCGCTTCCACAGCCTCCAGCAGTACACCGGTCAGGGAGAACAGCTGCTCCCGCTGCTCTTCCGGGATGCGGCAGATGACCCGCTCAAAGTAACGGCTGATGGCAGTTTCGACCTGGCGGCTGGCATCCAACCCCTTTTCCGTGGGGCGCACCAGCGTTTTGCGGCGGTCATTGGGGTCTGTGATCCGCTCAATGAGTCCATCCTGCTCCAGCTGGCGCAGCGCGCGGGAAACAGCGGGCAGGGGCTGTTTGACGGCGGCAGCCAGATCGGAAACATAGATGGTGCCATTCTGGCCATGCTCTTCAATGGTCATCAGCACGCCTTCCAGCATGATGAAATGACACTTGGGGCAGCTTTCCAGTGCCATTTTGGCACCGCGTTTGCCTTCTGTGCTCAGCCGATGCAGATAATGGACCACGGCGAACAGTTCCGGTGCGCTCTTCTGCGGCATACGAATCCTCCTTATCACTTGACGGATGCAAATACTTAACACATGATAACTATTTGCTAATGACAATAATATACCCGCCTGCATCGGAATGCAAGCGGGTAAAAATGAACTTTTTGAAAACTCTGAAGATCCTGCACATCAAGGAGAAAAAATCACTCGTGGAGCTGACGTTCTTCCACCAGACTCTCTCGTTTGCTGCTGATACGTCCCAGCCCGTAGGCCAAAAACGTGGCGCAAAGCAGGTTTAGCCATGCCAGTGATGCACCGCTGAAGGTGTTGGTAACGCCTATGAGAAGGTTTGCCAGACAGAGCAGCCTCACCATCTGTCCAATTTTGTTCAGGTGGGAGATACGGGAATCCACATCCGAAAACATATCAAAGGGACCTAGCTGGGCGCTGCGGCGGAAATATCCCCAACTGAAGCAATGCCCAACGCTCTGTGCTTCCAACTCTCCCATGAAACTTTCAAAATCCGGGGAACTGTCCAGCATGGCAAGCCGGATGATGTACTGGCCGGGTTCCGTCTTTTCAAAGGTGTAGGTGCAGAACCCGGCATTCTGCAGGGCCCAGCCCTCCTGCGCCATTTCGTTGAGCCAGCGTTCTTCTTTTTCAAATTCCCAGACCCAGAAATTCCGATGCAGCGTTTTTGTTTCACTCATACCTGTTCCTCCTGTAAAATGGCGCGGCCATTGGCAGCAAGCTCCTCCAGCCGGACCAGCTCCTGTTTGAGCACCTTCAGCCCGGCGGAGGTCAATTGGTATTCTTTTTTGCGGCTCCCGCTTTCCATGGGCAGGGGAGAGATCCAGCCCTTTTCGCACAGGGCATTCAGGGCACCGTACAGGGTTCCGGCAGCCAGCCGTACCCTTCCGCCGGAGAGCTGCTGGGTCTCCTGCATGATGCCGTAGCCATGCCGCGGATGATAGAGGGAAAGCAGGATGTAGTAGGTGGTTTCCGTCAGTGCCGGATTTTCCATTATATCACCTCACTTTGTATCGCTATACGATATATCATGGATGAATTATATCGCTTCTCGATATAACTGTCAAGGGGCTGAAAATAAAAAAGCTCTCCCGGAGGGGAGAGCAAAGACAAACAACCAGAGAAAACCGGTCAACGATCGTGGAACAGTCGGTTATCCACCCAGATGCAGACGCAGGCACCCAGCACCGAGATAACAAAGGAGCTGATGCTGCCGGTGGCATGGATGCCGATGAGGCCGAACAGGAACTCGCCCACAAAGCTGCCCAGAATGCCCAACACAATGTTGCGGCCGGTGGAGGTCTGGGTGCCCATAAAGCGGTTGGCGATGTGACCGGCCAGAGCGCCTACCAGCACGCCCACGAGCAGGGAAGCCAGCAGGCCGATCAGAGAGAACAGGCCCATCAGCACGCCCACCAGAGCGCAGATCAGGGCAAGGACGATCAGGATAGACAATGTAATCATACAGAAGCCTCCTTGGTTTCTTTTGTAAGAACGGCGTTTTCTGCCGCGTACCGGCAGATATCGTTCAAACAGCACTTTTCACATTCGGGTTTGCGGGCATTGCAGACAGCCCGGCCATGCATCACAAAGCGGTGGCACAGGTCGCTGCCTTCCTCCGGCGGGATGATCTTCCACAGGGCCATCTCCACCTTCTGCGGCTCCTTGATGCCATCCACCAGCCCGATTTTATTGCACAGCCGGATGCAGTGGGTATCTGTGACGATGGCGGGCTTGCAGAACACATCACCCATGATCAGGTTGGCGCTCTTGCGGCCCACGCCGGGCAATGCCAGCAGCGCTTCAAAGGTGGTGGGCACTTTGCAGTTGTATTTATCCCGCAGTACCCGCATACAGGCCGAGATATCCCGGGCCTTGCTGCGGCCCAGCCCACAGGGCTTGACGATGGCCTCGATTTCCTCGGGCTCTGCCGCAGCCAACGCTGCTACATTGGGGTATTTTGCAAACAAGTCCTGTACCACAATGTTCACCCGGGCATCAGTGCACTGAGCCGCCAGCCTGACGCTGACCAGCAGCTGCCAGGCGTGGTCGTAATCCAGCGTGCAGGCTGCATCCGGATATTCTGTTTTCAGCCGGTCGATGACCTGGAGCGCCAGCTCCTTTTTGGCAGAGAGATCTTCTGCCGCAGCGGCTATCTTCATCTGTACCCCTCGTTTCTCGTAAATGTACTATGATAATAGCATGTTTCGACCTTTTTGTAAATGGGATTTGCAGCATCCATCTGAGAATGATTTTCATTATTGCTCTTGCTGTTCGTGTAAAAATGAGGTATACTATTTCTATATAAGGCCCATGCAGAACAGCAGGGCAGTACAGGAGGGAACGCCCGATGAATGAACCGCTGGCGCAGCGTATGCGCCCCAAAACGCTGGCCGAAGTCTGCGGCCAGCAGCATCTGCTGGCCCCGGGGCGGGTGTTCCGCCGCACCATCGAGAGCGGGCGTATCCCCAATATGATCTTTTACGGCCCATCCGGCACAGGCAAGACCACCGTGGCCCGGATCATTGCCGAGAACAGCGGCATGACGCTCCACAAGCTCAACGGCACTTCCTGCGGCACGGGGGATATCAAGGCAGTGCTCAAGGATATCGGCACACTGGCCGGGGCGGGGGGGATCCTGCTGTACCTCGATGAGATCCAGTATCTGAACAAGAAGCAGCAGCAAAGCCTGCTGGAGTGCATTGAGGACGGAACTGTGACCTTAATCGCCTCCACCACCGAGAACCCCTATTTTTACATCTATAATGCACTGCTTTCCCGCTGCACTGTGTTCGAGTTCAAATCGCTGACAGCTGCGGATGTGGAGCAGGGGCTGCGGAACGCCCTGAAAAAGCTTTCGGAGAGCGAGGGTACGCCCATCCGGATGGAGGACGATGCCTGTGCCTATCTTGCTGAGAGCGCGGGCGGCGATCTGCGCAAGGCACTGGGTTGCCTTGATTTTGCAGTGACGGCGGCGGCTCCCGAACCGGAGGGAAAACACATCACGCTGGATATGATCCAGCAGGTCACCCGCCGCACTGCCATGCGGTACGACCGGGACGGCGATGACCACTATGATATCGTGTCGGCTTACCAGAAATCCATGCGCGGCTCCGACCCGGATGCAGCGCTCCACTATCTGGCCCGGCTGCTGGAAGCCGGGGATCTGCCCTCTGCCTGCCGTCGGCTCATGGTGTGCGCCTGCGAGGATGTGGGCCTTGCCTACCCGCAGATCATCCCCATCGTCAAGGCGGCGGTGGATATCGCCAACGCGGTGGGCCTGCCTGAAGCGCGGCTGGCCCTGGCGGATGCAGTTGTGCTGGTGGCGACCAGCCCCAAATCCAACAGCGCCCATGATGCCATCAACGCCGCCATTGCGGATGTGCAGGCCGGGCGTACCGGGCCCATTCCCCGCCAGCTGCAGAACAAGCACTATGACGGCGAGGATGCGCTGGTAAAGGGCCAGAATTACAAGTATGCCCACGATTACCCCAACCACTGGGTCGAGCAGCAGTATCTGCCGGATGTGCTCAAGAATACAAAATACTACACCTTTGGGGAAAACAAGAACGAGCAGGCCTCCCGCGCATATTGGGCGCGGATCAAGGGCGAAGAGAACGTATAAAGGGAAGAGAAGGAGAGAGGAAGATGCGTTATTCCAAACAGCGGGAGCTGGTGCTGCACACCGTGGAGCAGCTTTGCGACCACCCCACCGCCGAAGAGATCTTTGATAAGGCGGCCCCGGAGTGCCCGGGCCTGAGCCTGGGCACTGTCTACCGCAACCTGAACAGTCTGGTGGAGGCAGGCATGGTGCGCCGGGTGTCCATTCCGGGCAGGGCGGATCGTTTTGATCACACCCTGTGCTGGCACAGCCACCTCTACTGTACAGCCTGCGGCGGCGTAGTGGATGCCGATGTGGACGAGAAACAGGTGATGAGGCTGGTGCGCCGCCAGAAGGATGTTGTGGTGCAGGACTGCGCTGTGGTGCTGTTCGGCCTGTGTGAAGCATGTGCCAAAAAGCAGGCAGAAGGCTGAATTACCCCGAAGGATTCTGAAATTTGCGGTTTCCCACTTGCCCTTATGGCAGAAAGAGGGTATACTAAAAAGAGCTTTTGAAAAATAAGGATGGTTTTTATTGGAATACATTAACTTTGAACACAACGAGACGGCTGCGGAGCTGGTGCGTGCGGCTTACGACACCCCGCCGCTGGCCTTTGTACACAGCTA
Source organism: Faecalibacterium sp. I2-3-92 (assembly GCF_023347315.1). GTDB lineage: Bacteria > Bacillota > Clostridia > Oscillospirales > Ruminococcaceae > Faecalibacterium > Faecalibacterium duncaniae. Next base: position 1,524,215 of record NZ_CP094470.1, on the reverse strand, counting down.
TGGCTGTCAGCAGAATGTCAACGATGGCGAGCGCATCAAGGGCGTGCTGGTGGATATCGGCTACGGCCTGTGCGATAAGCCCGAGGATGCAGACCTCATCCTCTTCAACACCTGCGCTGTGCGGGAGCACGCCGAGCAGCGCGTGTTCGGCAATGTGGGTGCATTGAAGGGCCTGAAGGAGAAAAAGCGCGGCCTGATGATCGGCCTGTGCGGCTGCATGGCCAACCAGAAACATGTGGTGGAAAAGCTGCGCAAGAGCTATCCCTATGTCGATCTGGTCTTTGGCGTGGATGGCATCGATACGCTGCCCCAGCTCATTGCTCAGAAGCTGCAGAAGCATAAGCGCGTGCTGATGGAGCCTGCCCAGCGCCCGGTCATCGTGGAGAACATCCCCATCCGGCGCGAAAGTGAGTTCCGCGCCTGGCTGCCCATCATGTATGGCTGCGACAATTTCTGCACCTACTGCATCGTACCTTATGTGCGGGGCCGTGAGAAGAGCCGCAAGCCCGGCGATATCCTGGCGGAGTTCCGGGGGCTGGTGGAAGCGGGATACAAGGAGATCACTCTGCTGGGCCAGAACGTGAACAGCTACGGCAAGGGCCTGGAAGAACAGGTGGATTTTGCTGACCTGCTCAATCTGCTCTGCGCTGTGCCCGGCGATTACCAGATCCGCTTTATGACCAGCCACCCGAAGGATGCCAGCCACAAGCTGATCGACACCATTGCGGCCCAGCCCCACCTGTGCAAGCACCTGCACCTGCCGGTGCAGTGCGGCTCGGATGAATTGCTGAAAAAGATGAACCGCCATTACACCATCGGGCAGTACATGGAGCTGATCGAGTACGCCCGCAAAAAGGTGCCCGGCATTACCTTCTCCAGCGATATCATCGTGGGCTTCCCCGGGGAAACGGAGGAGGATTTCCAGGACACGCTGGAACTTGTGAAGAAAGTCGGCTACATGCAGTTGTTCACCTTCATCTACTCCAAGCGCACCGGCACCAAGGCAGCGGAAATGCCCGACCCCACCCCCCGCGCGGAGAAAACCGACCGGATGACCCGTCTGCTCAAGGTGCAGGACGAGATCGCAATGGATCTGGTCCGGCAGCAGGTGGGCCAGACTGTCCGGGTGCTGGTGGAAGGCTATGGCCGCAGCGACGGAACCCTCTCCGGCCGGTTGGACAACAACCTGACCGTGGAGTTTGCCGCAGACCCCGCCCTGATGGGCAGCTACGCACAGGTGCACCTGACCGGTGCCCGCGCCACCGTCCTGCTGGGCGAACTGGAAACGTGATCCCGGGGCACACCGGCCCCAATGATAATGTAACTATAAAAACAAACACATCAAAGGAGATTTTTGATTATGGATTGCATCGATCTGTTCAAGCGCGCCGCCATGGCACTGCAGACTGACCCCCGTTACCTGGCTCTGGATCAGGCCCGCAAGGCAAACGACAAGGATGAGGAGCTGCAGAATCTCATCGGGGAATTCAATCTGGCCCGCATGGATCTGAACAACGAGATCAGCAAGAACGAGCGCAGTGATGAGCGCATCGCCGAGCTGAACACCAAGGTCAACGACCTGTATGGCAAGATCATGGCTGACGAGGGTATGACTGCTTACAACGAGGCAAAGCGCGACTGCGAGAACCTGGTCAACTACATTGATGCCATCATCAACACCGCAATGAACGGCGGCGACCCCATGACCGTGCAGGAGCCCAGCGAATCCTGCACCGGCAGCTGCTCCACCTGCGGAGGCTGCCACTAACAGGTAAAATGAGAACGCGGCTGCAAATCGCAGGCCGCGTTTTCCTTCCATTCGCAGTTACTTACTGCAAACCGACGGAAAGAAGCAAAGCGGCATAGCCCGCAGGAAAGGTGAACGATTATGGCAGAACTGTCGCCCATGATGCAGCAGTATATGGACATCAAGAAGCAGTATAAGGACGAGATCCTGTTTTACCGCATTGGCGACTTTTACGAGATGTTCTTTGACGATGCGCTGACCGCCTCCCGGGAGCTGGACCTGACCCTGACGGGCAAGCAGTGCGGTATGGAAGAGCGTGCCCCCATGTGCGGCGTGCCCTTCCACAGCTACGAGGGCTATGTGGCCCGCCTGATCGCCAAGGGATACAAGGTGGCGATCTGTGAGCAGATGGAGGACCCGTCCAAGGCAAAGGGACTGGTCAAGCGCGATATCATCCGGGTGGTCACGCCGGGCACTGTCATTGAGAGCAGTATGCTGCAGGATGACAAAAACAACTACATTGCAAGCATTTTTCTGAAAGGGAATGCGGCGGGCATCTGTTTTGCCGATGTTTCCACCGGTACGGCCCACATCACCGAGCTGAAACGAGAGAAGATCGTGCCTGCCGTGATCGCGGAGCTCTGCCGCTACCATCCCAGCGAGGTGCTGATGAATCCCGGAATGCTGGACTGCCGTGAGCTGACCGGCTATATCAAAAAGAACATGACCTGCTCTGTGGAGCTGGTGGAAGAGGAGCGCTACGCTCCGGGTCTGGTGGCCATCTCGTTGGAAAATCAGTTTGGCCGCAATTGGGATGAGACGACCTCTATTGATAAAAAAGGTCTGGTGCGGTTTGCCATGGCCGCGCTTCTGGAATACCTGCACACCACCCAGATCAAAGGTGTGGAGCGCCTGAAGACCGTCATCAGCTACAATGAAGCCCAGTATATGCAGCTTTCGCCTGTGACGCGGGCCAACCTTGAACTCACCGAGACCCTGCGGGGCCGCGAGAAGCGGGGGACCCTGCTCTGGGTGCTGGACAAGACCAGCACTGCCATGGGCAAGCGGCTGCTCCGCACCTGGATCGAGCAGCCGCTGCTTTCCAGCGATGCCATCAACCACCGTCTGGATGCTGTGGAAAGCCTGGTCAACCAAACCGTACAGCGCGGCGATCTGATCGAAGAACTGCATTACATCGCCGATCTGGAGCGTATGATGACCCGCACGGTCTACGGCTCGGCCACGCCCAAAGAGATCTATGCCATGGCGCAGACCTGTGAGCGCCTGCCCAGCCTGCGCCAGCAGGCCGAGAGCTGCGGCTGTGCTGAGCTCAGCGAGATCGTCTCCAGGATCGACCCGCTGAGCGATATCAAGGACAAGATCTATGCCGCTGTGGACCCTGACGCACCTTCTACCCTGAAGGATGGTGGTGTCATCGCCAAGGGCTACCACCCCGAGGTGGACGAGCTGCGTTCCATCCGCGATAACACCAAGGGCGTGCTGGCTCAGCTCGAGACCCGCCTGCGGCAGGAGACCGGCATCCCCAAGCTGAAGATCGGCTATAACCACGTGTTTGGCTATTTCATCGAGGTCAGCAACTCTTATAAGGCACAGGTGCCGGAGAGCTACATCCGCAAGCAGACCCTGACCACCGGCGAACGCTACATCACACAGGAGCTCAAGGAGCTGGAAAATAAGATCCTGGGTGCTCACGAGCGGCTGATCGCTCTGGAACACCGGCTGTTCAATGAGCTGCTGGAAAGCATTGGTGCCCAGCTCGACCGCATCCAGCGTACAGCCAACGCCGTGGCAGAGCTGGACGTGCTGGCCGCTCTGGCTCAGGTGGCAGCAGAAAACAACTACTGCCGCCCCACTGTGGATGAGAGCGACCAGCTGACCATCGTGGAGGGCCGCCACCCTGTGGTGGAGCAGATGCTCAAGGGCAGTCTGTTCGTACCCAACGATACCACCTTGAACTGCGGCGAGGATCGCTGCCTCATCATCACCGGCCCTAACATGGCGGGCAAATCGACCTATATGCGCCAGAATGCGCTGATTGCCCTGATGGCACAGATCGGTTCCTTTGTTCCGGCCAGAGAGTGCCATGTGGGTGTAGTGGATGCCATCTTTACCCGCATCGGCGCGTCGGATGACCTTTCGGCAGGTCAGTCCACTTTTATGGTGGAGATGACCGAGGTGGCAGAGATCCTGAAGAACGCTACCTCCCGCAGTCTGGTGGTGCTGGATGAGATCGGGCGCGGCACGTCCACCTTTGACGGCATGAGCATTGCCCGCGCCGTGGTGGAGCACATCAGCGACCCTGCCAAGGGACTGGGCTGCAAAACCCTCTTTGCCACCCATTACCACGAGCTGACAGACCTTGAGGGCACCATCAGCGGCGTGAAAAATTACAACATTGCGGTGAAAAAGCGGGGTGAGGATATCACTTTCCTGCGCCGCATCGTCCGCGGCCCTGCCGATGACAGCTATGGCATCGAGGTGGCAAAGCTGGCCGGTCTGCCCGGCACCGTGACCCGCCGCGCCCACGAAGTGCTGCGCGCACTGGAAGCCACTGCCCCCAAGAACAAGGTGGAGCAGATGGACTTTGACGCGCTGCAGGAGTATAACTCTCCCGCAGTGCCCAGCGAGGTGCTGGAAAAACTGGATGCGCTGGATGTGGAAACACTGACCCCCATTGAAGCGCTGAATTTCCTGTACGAGCTGAAAAAGACCTTGAAGGGCAGCCTGAACGGCTGATTTCCTGAAAATCCTAAAAAACAGGGGAGGGAACGAATATGGCAGTCATCCATGTTCTGGACAAGCACACGGCGGAGCTCATTGCAGCCGGTGAGGTGGTGGAGCGGCCTGCTTCCGTGGTGAAGGAGCTGCTGGAAAACGCCATTGATGCCGGGGCAAGCCAGATCACCGTGACCATTGAATCAGGCGGCGTGAAGCTGATCGAGATCAGCGACAACGGCTCAGGCATTGAAGCAGAGTATATCCCCACGGCATTCATCCGCCACGCCACCAGTAAGATCCGGACGGAGGATGATCTGAACCATATCCACACCCTGGGCTTCCGTGGAGAAGCGCTGGCTTCCATTGCCAGCGTGGCGCGGGTAGAAGTACTGACCCGTACTGAGAACGACGAGTGCGCCTCCGTCTACCGCATCGAGGGCGGCGAGGATTATCCGCTGGAGCCCGGTGCACGCGGCGTGGGCACTACCATCCGGGTGCAGGATCTGTTCTACAACACCCCGGCCCGGATGAAGTTCCTCAAAAAGGATTCCAGCGAGGGTACCTTTGTGGCGGATATTGTGGCCCATGTGGCCCTGAGCCACCCCGAGGTCAGCTTCAAGTTTGTCCGGGAGGGTAAGCTGCAGTATGTCACCCCCGGTGACGGCAAGCTGCGCAGTGCCGCCTACGCGGTGCTGGGCCGGGAATTCAGCCGTGACCTCATGGAGCTGGACAATCAGGAGGGGGTCTACCGGGTGTGGGGCCTCATCACCCAGCCCAGGAGCTGCCGCGCCAGCCGCAGTATGCAGTATTTCTACATCAACGGGCGCTATGTCCGCAACCGCACCATGATGGCGGCCATGGAAACAGCGTTCAAAGGCACCACGATGCAGGGCAAGTTCCCTGGAGGAATCTTGCTTCTGGAAATGCCCGCTGACCTTGTGGATGTCAATGTCCACCCGGCCAAGACTGAGGTGCGCTTTGCCCGGGAAAACGATATCTTTGACCTCGTTTATCACGCTGTCAAGCTGGCACTGGCCCAACCGGGCACTGGAGAGCGACGCTTCGCCTTTGAAGAGGGTAAAAAAGATGAAGAATCCAACAAATCCGGAATAAATGATAACACGATAGAAAAAGATGTAAAGAAGGATAACTTTACAGGGCTTTCTGCCATCATTCCGGGCCAGGCTGAGCCGGGAACGCTCCATGAGCATACCCCTCAGCCCCAGCGGAGCTTCCGGAGCTTCACTCCGGCACCGGCCGCAGTACCGCTGTCCCGTCCGGCACCTGCAAGCCACCCGGATATCCTGCCTGTGCCGGGCACTGCCGAGGAAAAGCCGACAGAGCACAGCTGGACAACGGTTGCATCGGGCCTGCCCATCCGGCAGGATGCCACCCTGCACAGCCCGGCACCAGCTCCCACGGAGAGTGAGCCTGAAGCACCCGTCTTTGCCGCAGCGCTGGGAGAAGGTGCATTGGACATTGAGCCGGACAGTGCAGATCTGCCCGAACATCAGGACCACATGGCGGCATGGGATCCTGCCCCCAAGGAGGAAATGCCTGCCGCCCCAGCTCGGCAGCAGACCTCTGCTGCCGAGGATACGCCGGAACAGCTGGGCTTTGACGTGCAGGAAGGCCCTGCCCCTCTGCGCTATGTGGGTGAGATCTTCAAGACCTACATCCTCGCTGAGCGCGGGGAGGAGATCTGCATCATTGATAAGCACGCCGCCCACGAGCGCCAGCTTTTCGAGAAGCTGGCGGCAAACTATGGGGATGTTCCGGCCCAGCTGCTGCTGGAGCCGCTGGTGGTGGAGCTGTCGGCGGAGGAAAAGACTGCACTCCTCTCCAATCTTGAGCTGCTGGAAAGCGCCGGACTGGAGATTGACGACTTTGGCGGCAACAGCGTGTTCCTGCGCTCTGTGCCCGCGGATGTGGAACAGGGCAGTGCAGAGGATCTGCTGGTGGAGCTGGCGGATAAGCTCTCCAAGGGCAGCCGCGATGCCCTGAGCGAAAAGACCGAGTGGGTGCTCCATTCCATCTCCTGCCGCGCGGCCATCAAGGCGGGGGATAAGACCTCCCCGCAGGAGCTGATGGCATTGGCTGAAAAGATCCTCTCGGGCGAGGTGCCGCCCTTCTGCCCCCATGGCAGGCCTTGTGTCCTTAAATTGACCCGGAAGGAGCTGGAAAAACAGTTTGGACGGATCGTGTAACGATAAGCACCCGGTGCTGGCCGTGGTCGGCCCCACGGCTTCCGGCAAGACCGCGCTGGGTGTTGCACTGGCCGAGCAGTTTGGCGGTGAGATCATCAGCGCCGATTCGATGCAGATCTACAAAGGGCTTGATGTGGGCACCGCCAAGGTGACCCCCGAGGAGACCCACGGCATTCCGCACCATGGGGTGGATATCCTGCAGCCTGATGAACCGTTCAGCGTGGCGGATTTCACCGCGCTGGCCGGAGCGCTGGAGCATGAGATCTCCGGCAGAGGACATCTGCCCATCCTCGTGGGCGGCACCGGGCTCTATGTCCAGAGTTTTTTGTATGGTGTCCGCTTTGCCGCTGAGAAAACGCCGGACGGTTTGCGGGAACAGCTGGCCGCGGAACTGAATAAAAAGGGTCCGGAGGCCATGTATGCGGAGCTGCAGGCGGTGGACCCCGAAGCGGCGGCGGGCATCCACCCGAACAACCATGTCCGGGTGCTGCGGGCGCTGGAACATTACCGCGCCACCGGCAAAAAGCTCAGTGAGCAGAAAGCAGACTCACTCCCGCCCGAAAAGCCCTACCGTTCTCTGATCCTTGGGCTGGATTTCCCGGAGCGCGCCCAGCTCTACCGCCGCATCGACCTGCGGGTGGATCTGATGATGGAGCAGGATCTGCTGAACGAGGCAAAACGTGTGTGGGAACACCGGGATACCTATAAGACGGCGGCCCAGGCCATCGGATACAAAGAATTCTTCCCCTACTTTGCGGGGGAGAGCGCGCTTGCCCCTTGTGTGGAGAAGCTGAAACAGGCTTCCCGCAACTATGCCAAGCGCCAGCTGACCTGGTTCCGCCACATGGAGGGTATCTGCTGGCTGGATGCCTCTGCCCCGGATGTCCGGGAACAGGCTGCACGTCTCACAAATGAATTTTTAGCGAAAGGATGAGCGATATGCAGGAAGAAAACCGCGAGGGCATCTCCGGCGCACTGAAAACGCTGGCCGCTGTCGTCATCGTGTTTTTGCTGCTGGCGGCATTGTATGTGGGCTATCAGGCAATGCAGGTGCTGTTTCCGCCCAATACTTACGAGACCGCCCTGCTGGCTACGGTGGAGGACACCGTGGATGCCGAAGGCGTGCTCCTGTTTGAGGAAAGCTACGTTGCGGGCGGCGGCACGCTGGGATATCTGGTGGCAGACGGCGAGCGTGTTTCGGCAGGCACAGCGGTGGCTGAGATCTACGGCGATGCAACGCAGGCTTCTCTGCGCCAGCAGCTGACCCAGATCAATGACCAGATCGACCTGCTGCAGCGCTCCCAGAACACCACTTCGGTGCAGCTGGAATCCCTGCGCAAGAACCGTTCCGCTGCTCTGTACGACCTGATGGATTCGCTGGATGCAGGGGACTACGAGGATACCGATGCGGAGAAGGAAAATTACATTCTGGCCCAGAACAAGCTCTGGGTCATCACCGGCGAGGTGGCCAGCTTCTCCGACCAGATCACCGCGCTGACCCAGCAGGCCGCCACGGTGCAGTCCCAGCTGGGCAATCCGTCCCAGATCACGGCCCCGCAGACTGGCTATTTCATCCGCAGCTCCAGTTCCGGGCGGCTGAACGCAGGTTCTGCCGATATCCTTGCCCTGGATGCAGCCAACCTGAAAGCTTACGTTGAATCCTCCCCGGAGATCGCGCTGGACGGCTGCGCGGGAAAGATCGTTTCGGGCTTTACCTGGTACTATGCCGGGGTGTGCTCGGCCAAACAGGCGGAAAAGCTGCTGGGCAGGGACGGCAAGCCCTTGACCAAGAGCATTGAGATCCGTTTTCCCGGTCAGGTGGAAACGCCCCTCAAGGCAAAGGTCAGCGAGGTGAACATTGATGCGGAAAACGACATTGCCCGCTTCGTCCTCTCCTGCGAGATCATCAACGGCGATGTGCTCCGGCTGAACTGTGCCGATGCCCAGATCATCGTGGGACGCAACACCGGCCTGCGGGTGCCTGCTGCTGCGGTGCACTACCTCAAGGCGGACGGCTCCGAGGCAGAGGGTCAGGGCGAGAACTACATCCCAGGCGTGTATGTGAAGTACGGCAACCTGGCCCGCTTCTGCCGCATCGACCCTGTGGACGATGCCCACCCGCAGATCACGGATGGCGATGATCTCATCGTTTTGCCCAGCGGAACGGCTGGTTCTGTCAGTCAGGTTCGGCTTTATGACGAGATTATTGTCTCGGGACAAAATTTGTATGATGGAAAACTTTTGTAGTTATTGACATCTGCGGCAAAAAATCCGATAATAGTAAAAGCTATTTGCATCTCTTTTGCAAAAGGCGCCAGGCAGCTGCGGCTGCCCGAATGAAAGGAGCAGATACTATGTCTTTCGTGGATAGTCTCAAAAAGGGCCTTTTTGGCGGTGAGGACGATTACGACGATCAGTACATCGACGACGGCCCCCAGATGGTGAACAACAACAGCGGTCTCGGCGTTGGCATGGACGATGCAGAGGAAGAGCCGGTGGAGGGTGCCCAGAAGAAGAACAAGGTGGTCAACATCCACGCCACCACCCAGCTCAAGGTCGTTCTGGTAAAGCCCGAGCGCTTTGAGGATGCCAGCACCATTGCAGACCACCTGAACAACAAGCGCACGGTCGTGCTGAATCTGGAGTCTACCAATAAGGAAGTTTCCCGCCGTCTGGTGGATTTCCTGTCCGGTGTGGCTTACGCCAACAACGGCCAGATCAAGCGCGTTGCCAACAGCACCTTCATTATTACCCCGTACAACGTGGACATTATGGGCGATCTGCTGGACGAGCTGGAGAACAATGGCGCGTTCTATTGATCCTGCTCCCAGGGCAGTGCGGGGCTTTGTGCCCGCCCGCACCGATGAAGAGCGCTTTTTGATGCGGCATGTGGAGGATCTGGCCCGCGCGGCCGAGGGACGCGGCATTGCCCGCTACTCCGGCTTTTTGAGCGACAGGGAACGGGATCTGGCCCGCGCGGCGCTGAACCGTGCCGATGTGCCGGAGAGCGACCATCACTTTGAGGGCGGCTGGCCCGGAGCAGAGCGGAAGCTGCTCTGCCTGGAGCCGGAGGGCTGTTACCCTGCAAGCCCGCTGTGCTGCGTGAAGCTGACCTGCCGCACCCTTTCCGGGGCGGCACTGCCGGGCCACAAGGATTATCTGGGCAGCCTGATGGGGCTGGAGCTGCGTCGGGAAGCGCTGGGAGACATCGTGCTCCCGGCCGATACGCCGGGCACTGCCTATGTCTTTGCGCTGGAAACGGCGGGGGAGCTCATCTGCCGGGAACTGCTGCAGGTGGGCCGGACAGAGGTCACCACCACGCTGCTTTCGCTGGATGAGGTACCCGAATTCCCGCAGGCAGAGCGCAAAACGCAGACAGCCACCGTGTCCTCTTTGCGGCTGGACGCTGTGCTTGCGGCCATGCTCCATTGCAGCCGTGGGCAGGCGTGTGAGTGGATCGCGGCGGGCCGGGTGGAGATCAACCACCTGCCTGCAGAGAGCGCCCACGCCCCGGTGTATGAGGGTGATGTGTTCACGGTACGCGGCAAGGGGCGCTTTGGCCTGACGGCCCTGCCCGGAAAAAGCAAAAAAGACCGATCGATCATCGAGTTTTTTCAATATTGAATAAAAAGGGAGGAAACCACTATGCTGACCCCGCAGGATGTGCGTGCTGCACAGTTTGAAAAGAACATCCGCGGCTACCGGACCGAAGAGGTGGACCGTTTCCTGGATAAAGTAGAGGAGCAGCTGAAGCAGGATGAAGATCAGGCTGAGGAGCTGCGCCGCCAGATCGCTGAGCTGACTGCCGAGAATCAGCGTCTGCACAAGGAAATGGAGAGCTACGAGGCTGACGGCGATATGCTCAAGAGCGCGCTGATCAATGCCCAGCGGATGGGTGAGAATGTCATCCGGGAAGCAAACCAGAAGTCGGAAGAGATCCTGCATCGCGCAAATCTGCGCGGTGATGATATTATCCGTGATGCCAACGAGCTGCTGCAAAAAGCCAGTGACCGCGCGGATGAGATCATCAACGAGGCAAACGAGAAAAAGCTTGCCCAGGAGCGCGAGTATGACCGCGTCCGGCTGGAAGTGACCCGCTTCAAGTCCGATGTGCTGAACCTGTACCGCAGCCATGTTGAGTCTCTGAGCCGCCTGCCTGAGTTCCAGAAGGAGGAGCCCGCTGAGGATGCTCCTGCCGAGGATGAGGCTGCAGCCGCCGATACCACTGCCGCCGCTGTGACCGAGGAGATTGCCGAGGCACAGCCCGCTGCAGCGGATGTGGATGCTGAGGACGAGAACCCTGCGGATGAAAAGACCAGCGAGGAGTTCTGGGCACAGGACGAGAGCCAGCTCAAGCTCGACCCGCCCCCGGCCCCTGCCGCCGAGGATGAGGCTGCAGCGCCGGACTACGCCGCTTTTAAGGGCGTGAAGTTCAGCGAGTGATCCCAAAAGCGTTTTAGTAAATTAGAGGAGTGTGTAACCATTGGCTAAGAATAAGTCCCAGTACGATAGTACCCTGAATCTGCCCAAGACTCTGTTTGAGATGCGTGCCGGTCTGCCCAAGAAGGAGCCCGCCATGCTGGAGGATTGGGAGAAGAACGACCTGTACAACAACCTGATCAAGCACAACGACGGCAAGCCCAAGTTTGTCCTGCACGACGGCCCTCCGTATGCAAACGGCAACATCCACATGGGCACCGCCCTGAACAAGATCATCAAGGATATCATTATCCGCGACAAGAACATGGAGGGCTTCCAGGCTCCCTATGTGCCCGGCTTTGATACCCACGGCCTGCCCATTGAGCTGAAGGCTCTGTCCTCTCTGGGCGAGAAGAAGAAGGACATCTCCAAGCTGGAGCTGCGCCAGATCTGCGAAAAGTTCGCCACCGAGCATATCGACATTATGAGCGACCAGTTCAAGCGTCTGGGCGTTATCGGTGACTTTGAGCACCCCTACCTGACCCTGAAGCCTGAGTTCGAGGCCCGCCAGATCGAGATCTTTGGCGAGATGGCCAAGAAGGGCTACATCTACAAGGGCCTGAAGCCTGTGTACTGGTGCCCTGACTGCCGCACCGCTCTGGCTGAGGCCGAGATCGAGTACGGCGAGGACGACTGCGATTCCATCTTCGTCCGCTTCCATGTTTCTCAGGACCCCAACGGCGTGCTGGCAAAGCACGGCATCCCGATGGATAAGACCTACTTCGTGATCTGGACCACCACCACCTGGACCCTGCCCGCCAACGAGGCCATCTGCCTGAACGGTGCCTTTGAGTATTCCTTTGTCAAGATCGGCGAGGAGTACCATATCATGGCCACCGAGCTGGTCAAGAGCGTGATGGATGCCTGCCATATTGAGAACTACGAGATCGTGGGCGAACCTGTTTCCGGCGCTGAGTTCGAGCTGATGCGCTATCATCACGTCTACCTGCCCAAGGAGGGCACTGTCATCCTGGGTGACCATGTCACGCTGGAAAGCGGTTCCGGCTGCGTCCACACCGCAGGCGGCCACGGCGTGGATGACTTCAATGTTTCTCAGAAGTACAACGTGCCCATCACTGTTCCTGTGGACGACGGCGGCTGCCTGACGGAGCTGGCCGGTAAGTACGCAGGTCAGCGTGTCTGGGCTGCCAACAAGACCATTCTGGCCGACCTGACCGAAGCTGGTGCCATCATGGGTCAGGTGCACATCAAGCATCAGTACCCCCACTGCTGGCGCTGCCACAACCCCATCATCTTCCGTGCCACCGAGCAGTGGTTCTGCTCTGTTGCCAAGTTCCGTGACGATGTCTACAAGGCCATCGATACCGTGAAGTGGATGCCTGACTGGGGCCACGACCGCATGAAGGGCATGGTCCGTGACCGCAACGACTGGTGCATCAGCCGTCAGCGTACCTGGGGCGTGCCCATCCCGGCTTTCTACTGCAAGAAGTGCGGCGCTTACCACATCACCGATGCCACCATCAAGGCTGTCAGCGAGCTGTTCCGCAAGGAAGGCTCCGATGCCTGGTACAAGTACGAGGCAGAGCAGATCATCCCCGCAGGCGAAGTCTGCGAGAAGTGCGGCGCTTCCGAGTGGACCAAGGATACCGACATCATGGATGTCTGGTTCGATTCCGGTTCCACCCACGCTGCTGTTCTGGAGGAGCGCCCGGAGCTGCGCTTCCCGGCCGACATGTATATGGAGGGCGGCGACCAGTTCCGCGGCTGGTTCCAGTCCAGCCTGCTGACCAGCGTGGCTGCCAAGGGCTGCGCACCTTATAAGTCCGTTCTGTGCCACGGCTGGGTCGTGGACGAGCAGGGCAAGCAGATGCACAAGAGCGCCGGCAACGGCGTGGAGCCCAGCGAGATCATCAAGGACTACGGTGCGGATATCATCCGCCTGTGGGTCGCTTCTTCCGACTACACTGTGGATGTGCGCGCCGGTAAGAATATCTTCAAGCAGCTGAGCGAGGCTTACCGCAAGATCCGCAACACCGCCCGCTTCATTCTGGGCAATCTGGATGGCTTTGACCCCAACACCGATTGTGTGGCAGATGACCAGCTGCAGGAGATCGACCGCTGGGCACTGGCTGCTCTGGATGACCTGATCGTGAATGCCAAGGCAGGCTATGATGTGTATGACTTCAACAAGGTCTATCACGCCGTCTACAACTTCTGCGTTGTTGCCATGTCCAACTTCTACCTGGATGTGACGAAAGACCGCCTGTACTGCACCAACGGTGTGGGCCGCAAGGCTGCCCAGACCACCATGTACAAGATCCTGGTCGCTCTGGACAAGATCATTGCCCCCATCCTCTGCTTCACCAGCCAGGAGATCTGGGACTTCCTGCCCAAGACCGAAGGTATGAACAAGTACGTTGTGTTCGAGGCAATGCCCAAGGCAGGCCAGTACGCTGCAGACGATGCCTTCAAGGCCAAGTGGGCACAGCTCATTGCTGTCCGTGACGAGGTCAAGAAGGTGCTGGAGCAGGCCCGTGCAGAAAAGACCATCGGTGCTTCTCTGGAAGCTTCCGTTACCCTGTACTGCAATGATGCCGTCTATGACCTGCTGAACAGCATTCCCATGGATGAGCTGGCTGACCTGATGATCGTCTCCCATGTGGAGCTGGTCAAGGGCGAGGGTGGTTCTGCCTCCGCTGTTGAGGGGCTGGGCGTTGCTGCTGCACATGCTACCGGCGAAAAGTGCGAGCGCTGCTGGAAGTATTCCGCAGACATCGGCACCCACGCCGCACATCCCACCCTTTGCGCACGCTGCGCAAGCGTGGTGGAAGCATAAGCCTTCCTGAATTAAACGCTGCGGCGCTCCTTTCGAGCAGGGAGCGCCGCTTTTTGGTATCAGAACACAGGCGGCAGCGTGCCGCCGTTGGGAGTATTTTTATGGCATTTGTGATCTTCAATCTGCTGTGCGTTGCGGCGCTGGTCGGCCTCGATCAGGCCATCAAGTTCTGGGCTGTCAGCGCTTTGCAGCCGGTGGGCGCAATGCCGCTGATCCCCCATGTGGTGGAGCTGCGGTTCGTGCTCAACCAGGGCATGGCATTCAGCCTGCTCAGCGGCAAGCAGCTGTTTTTGATCGTTGCAACCAGCGCAGCGCTGCTGCTGGTTGCTTATTGGCTGTTCTTCCGCAGCCGGAACAACCGTCTGCAGCAGGCCGCACTCATTCTGGTGCTGGGCGGCGGCATCGGCAACCTGATCGATCGTGTGCTGAACGGCGAGGTGGTGGATTACATCAACCTGCTGTTCATGCGGTTCGCTGTGTTCAATTTTGCAGATATCTGTGTCTGCGTTGGTGTGGCGCTTTGGGTGCTGGTCATTTTCCTGGAGGAGCTGCACGAGGATACGAAAAAGGGCCCGAAGGAGCAGTAAGCCATGGAGCAGCGTGAATACATCGTAGAAGCCGAGGGCGCAGGCCAGCGCATCGACCGCTTTCTGAGCGGCGAGGACACCGGCCTTTCCCGCAGCGCCCTGCAGGGCCTTGTGGCTGAGGGCCATGTGCTCTGCAACGGCAGGGCCCCGGCCAAGAGCCTGAAGCTCAAGGCAGGGGATATCATCCTGCTGGAGATCCCCGACGCAAAGCCCATCGAAGCTGTGCCACAGGAGATCCCGCTGGACATCATCTATGAGGATGCGCACCTTCTGGTGGTCAACAAGCCCAAGGGGATGGTCGTCCACCCGGCTCCCGGCAACCCGGACGGCACCCTGGTCAACGCTCTGCTCTGGCACTGCAAGGGCAGCCTTTCCGGCATTGGCGGCGAGATCCGGCCCGGCATCGTCCACCGCATCGATAAGGACACCAGCGGTCTGCTGGTGGTGGCAAAGGATGATGCAACCCACATCGGCCTTTCCCAGCAGATGGCAGTGCACAGCGTGGAGCGGGCCTACAATACCATCGTCTATGGCGGCTTTGCCCAGGATGAGGGTTTTGTGGAGAGCAACCTGGGCCGCAGCAAGACCGACCGCAAGAAGATGGCGGTCTATCCGGCCAGTGAGCCCCACACAAAGTACGCCTATACCGGCTACAAGGTGTTGGAACGGCTGGGCGAGTTCACGATGCTGGAGTGCCGCCTGAAAACGGGCCGTACCCACCAGATCCGCGTTCACATGGCTTCCATCCGCCACCCGGTGGCGGGCGACCCGGTGTACGGCCCCCACAACTGCATCACCAGCCTGCATGGTCAGTGCCTGCATGCAAAAACGCTGGGGTTTATTCACCCCATCACGGGGGAACACCTGCGGTTCGATTCTGAGCTGCCGGATTACTTCACCCGCTTCTTGACAACGCTCCGTCAGCGCACAGGAGGAAATACCCTATGAAAGAGACGACCATTGACCAGACCCTAGTCCTCTGTGATCTGGACAGCCTGCTGCTGGATGCTACAGGCAATCTGCCTCAGCTCCAGCGGGACGTGCTGCAGCTTTTTGCCAGCAGGGGCGGCAGGCTGACCGTTTTCTCTCAGCGCTCGCCCCGGGCGGTCCGCTCTCTGTTGGGCGGGGTGCGGCTCAGTGCGCCCGCGCTGGTCTGCGGCGGCACACTGGCCTACAACTTTTCGGAGGGCTCCGGCACCGCGCTGTGCAGCTTTGAGGGGATGGAGGAGTCTGTCCTGAAGATGCTGCCCTCCCTGTCCGGCGTGGGCATCGCCCTGCAGATGCGCGATGGCTCCACCCGCGCTGTGCGGATGAGCGAAGGGCTGGTGTTCCACCTCAAGCAGGAGTGGACTCCCTTTGTGCTGAGCAACGCCGCCGATGTCAAGGGCGAGGACGTTCTGCGCATCCTGTTCTATCAGGACAAAAAGCAGATGCCCATTCTGCCCACGCTGCAAAAGGCGCTGGGGGACGCGGCAGCCATCCTGCATGCGGAGCGCCTTGCACCGGATACGCTGGTGCTTACCCCGGGCCTTGTCTCAGGCAGTGCCATGCTCAACGCCGTCTGCCCTCCCTCCGGCTATGCCGCCGAGCAGCTGACGGTGCTGGCCGGCTGCACCCAGATGCTCGACCTTGTCCATCTGGCGGGGGAGAGCGTTGTGCCTGCGGATGCCGCGCCTGAACTGCGCCTTGCCGCCAACCGGATGACCCTGACCGACCACGATGCCGGTGCAGCGGCAGAGCTTTTGTACGGCATGGTGCGCCGTGCGGAAACTTCTGCGTAAAATCATTGTAAAGCTCTCTGCAAATTCTCCGCAGAGGGCTTTCTTTTTCAGAGAAAGTCGGGTACAATGGGATGAAGAAAGCCAGTCTCACAAAAACAGAACAGAGATTTCTGTGGACAGCGGCCCTTGTCTGCGCGGTGTGCGTCGCGCTGGCGTTTGGGTTTGCCGTTCCGCGGCAGACAGGGCCGGGCCGTGCAGCCGGGAGTGAAACACCGCTCATCCAGCTGGCGCGGGTCGATCTGAACACCGCCGGGCAGGACTCTCTCTGCACCCTGCCGGGGGTGGGGGAACAGCGCGCCCGGGCCATCATCGAATACAGGGAGCAGTACGGGCGCTTTGCTGCGGTGGAAGAGGCCGCCGCCGTGCCCGGCCTGACAGAAGCGGTGGTGGCTGAGTGGGATGGACTTGCTTATGTGAGCTGAAGCGCTGCGGCGAAAGCCGCAGGTCAGGGAAAAAGGGAGTAAACTACTATGAAAGAGGATACGATCTTCATCAACCGTGAACTCAGCTGGCTGGACTTTAACCGCCGTGTGCTGGTGCTGGGCAAGGATAAGAATGTCCCGCTGGCGGAGCAGGTGAAATTCCTTGCCATTTATGGCTCCAATCTGGATGAATTTTTCATGGTGCGTGTGGGCTCTCTGCAGGAGCGCGCCAACCTTGCACGCAGTCAGAAGGACAAAGACAAGCGTGAGAACAAGACCAACATGACGGCCGAGGAACAGCTGAATGCCATCATGCCCAAAGTTGCCCATCTGCAGGAGGACTGCGATAAATACTACGAGAAAGCGCTGGAAAATCTGGATGCCTGCGGCTATAAAAAGGTAAACTTTGATGCGATGGATAAGGAGCAGGAGCGCTTCTGGAAAAAATACTTCCAGAACGAGCTGTTCCCCATCCTCAGCCCGCAGATCGTGGACAACCGCCACCCGTTCCCATTCCTGCGCAATAAGGAGATCTACCTCGGCGCTCTGCTCAAGGAGAAAGAGGGCCAGAGCCTTGGCATGATCCCCATCTCCAGCCAGATGGAGCGGCTGATCCTGGTGCGCCGGGAGGGCAAGACCGAGTTTGCCCTGACAGAGGAACTGGTGCTCCACTATGCGTCCCTCATCTTTGGCAAGGATGCCGTCCAGGAAAAGTGCCTGTTCCGCGTCACCCGCAACGCCGACATTGATGTAAAAGAGGGCATGATGGACCATGATATCGATTACCGCGAGATCATGGCCGACCTGCTCAAGCGCCGCCGCAAGCTGGCCGCTGTCCGCCTGCAGGTAACTCCCACGGCCCCGCAGGAAATCCTTCGTCTCCTCTGCGACAAATTAGAGCTGAGCCATAAGCGGGTGTTTGCCCAGAAGAGCCCACTGGATCTGAGCTTCTTCTACAAGCTCACCGGTAAAATGGAGGCCGAGGGCAACCCGGAGCTGTTCTATCCCTCGGCCCGGCCCATGCTGCCGCCCCAGGATTATGACCTTGCTGTCGAGGTGGAAAAGCACGATGTCCTGCTCAGTTATCCGTATCAGTCTATCCGTCCCTTCATCGCGATGCTGAAAAAGGCCGCGCGGGATCCGGAGGTCATCTCCATCAAGATGACCCTTTACCGGATGGCGCGGGAATCCCAGATCGTGCAGGCCCTGATCGAAGCCGCCGAAAATGGCAAGGAAGTGGTGGCTCTGGTGGAGCTGCGTGCCCGCTTTGACGAGCAGAATAACATCGACTGGTCCAAGCAGCTGGAAGAGGCTGGCTGTACCATTCTCTATGGCTTTGATGATTACAAGGTGCACTCCAAGCTGACCCTCATCACCAAGAAGGGCCCGCAGGGCTACAGCTACATCACCCAGATCGGCACCGGCAACTACAACGAAAAGACCAGCGAGCTCTATACCGATTATTCGTTCATCACGGCAGATCTGGGCATCGGTGAGGAAGCCTCCAATGTGTTCCAGAACCTTGCCGTGCAGAAGCTGACGGAGACCACCGAGAAGATGCTGGTGGCTCCTCTGCGCTTCAAGAGCGTGCTGCTGGACGAGATGGACCGGGTCATCAATGCCGCCAAGCTGGGCCGCCCCGCATCCATGATCCTGAAAAACAACTCCATCTCGGATCGGGATATCATCCTGAAGCTCGAAGAAGCCAGCTGTGCAGGGGTTCGCATCGATATGATCGTGCGCGGTATCTGCTGTGTCCGCGCCGAGATGCCGGGTAAGACCGAGAACCTGCATATCCGCAGTCTGGTGGGCCGCTACCTTGAGCATGGCCGCATCTACAGCTTCTACGATGGCGTGACCACCCGCATCTATATCGCCTCCGGCGATTTCCTCACCCGCAACACCGAGTGCCGCGTGGAGGTGGGTGTCCGGGTGGAGGACCCTGTCCTCATCCAGAAGCTGAGCGATATCCTGCAGCTGCAGCTGCGGGATAACGTCAATGCCAGGGAGATGCGGGCAGACGGAAGCTATCAGAAGGTGAAAGCGGCCCTCGGTGAGCCCCTTGTCAACGGCCAGATGGACATGTACGATCTGCTCCGGGATGACTGGCTCGCCCGGGATGCTGCTCCTGCGGCAGAACCGGAGCAGCCCGAGCCAAAGGCACCGGAACGGCCGTCTGAGCCCGAAACAAGACCGGAGCCGGTTCAGGTGGCGGAGCAGCCCCCAGAACCAGCAAAACAGCCTGCCACGTTGAAAGCAGCACCTGCTCCGGCTGTGCAGAGCGCACCCGCTCCGCACGTTGTTGATCGCGCGGAACGGCACGGCTACCCCAGCCTCTTCCAGCGGCTCCATGACTGGCTCCGCCGGTAAATACGGAAAGAGCACCCTCTGGGAAATCTCCCAGGGGGTGTTTTGGTTCTCAGTGATCTTCCTCCTGCATACACTTTCCAGAACGGAGGGCGAAAAGATGCAGGCAAAACATGGACGAGCAGGGAAACACAATCGATATCAATGGGCGGCGGTGCTGACTCTGATGGTGCTGCTGATCATTCTGCTGGCGGGCAGGGTGCTCCCGGTCTGTGCGGGCAAAAATATCCCGGCGGGAGCCAGCCTGAAACAGGCAAAGCCGGGGCAGACGCTCTGCTTCCCGCTGGAAACGGCGGCGTGGCGTGTCTCTGACCCTTATGGCTGGCGGAAGGATCCCTTTACCGGGGAAAAAGCCTTCCACCGGGGCGTGGACCTTGCCTGCGCGGAGGGCACACCGGTCCTTGCGGCACTGGACGGTGTGGTGACCGCCGCCCGGCGTGGAACCGCTTACGGCAACTATGTCCGGCTGACCCATGGGGACGGGCAGGAAACGCTCTATGCCCACATGCAGTATCTCTATGTCCGGGCCGGGGAGGTGGTTGCAGCAGGCCAGCGGCTGGGCACTGCCGGACAGACGGGCCGTGCCACCGGGGCACACCTGCACTTTGAATTTCTGACAGGCGGCATCCGGTATGATCCTTCTGCCGCGCTGAGCCTGCCATGATGCGGCATCGGCTCCGGTACGGGCCGCTTGTGTTCCGGGACCCGTTGCTGCTCTGCGGGATGCTGTACGTTCTGCTCTATTTCGATGCAAGCGGGTTTCTGCGGCTGGGGCTGCTGGCGGCATTCCTGCATGAGTGGGGGCACATCGGGGTATATCTTGCCCTGTTTGGGCAGTTTCCGGTCATTGAAGTCACCCTTACCGGCTTTTGTATGCGCACCCGGGGCAGGGAAATGACCCTGTGGCAGACCGCTCTCCTTGCCGCGGCAGGCCCTGCGGTGAATTTTGTGCTGGCCGGGCTCTGGATGCTTCGGCTGGAACAGCGGGCCACCATCCGGTCCAGTGCCTTTCTGGCGGCCAACCTCCTGACCGGGGCCTTCAACCTCCTGCCCATCCCGCCGCTGGATGGGGCACAGCTGGCGGCGTGCGGCTGGTCGCTGCTTCAAAACAATGATTGCATTTCCCGGCAGAATCGGGTACAATAAAACGAATGAAGTAAAACTGTTCTGTCAATGGAGGAACTTGATGTTTGATCCCAAGCTGAAAGAAGCGCTGGGCCGGGTGCAGAAGCCGGGCCGTTACACCGGCGGCGAACCGGGCAGCGTGTATAAAGACAAAGAAAAGGTGGATGTCCGGTTTGCATTCTGCTTCCCGGATACCTACGAGGTGGGCATGTCCTTCCTCGGTGAGAAGATCCTGTACGAGCTGCTCAACAGCCACGAGAACTGGTGGTGTGAGCGGGCCTTCATGCCCTGGCTGGATATGAAGGCTGAGATGGAGCGGCTGGACCTGCCCCTGTACACCATGGAAAGCAAGGACCCCCTGACCGATTTTGATGCGGTGGGCTTTACCCTGCAGTACGAGCTTTCCTATACCAACATTCTGGCAATGCTCGATCTGGCGCACATTCCGTTCTACGCAAAGGACCGCGACGAGCACTGGCCCCTGATCGTGGCGGGCGGCCCCTGCGCCTGCAACTCGGAGCCCATTGCAGATTTCTTTGATGTCATCCAGCTGGGTGAGGGTGAGAACCAGCTGCCTTCCATCTGCGCCGAGATCGAGCGTGCCAAGAAAGAGGGCAGCGTCTCCAAAAAGGAGCTGCTGCGCCGCATTGCAAAGATCCCCGGGGTCTACATCCCTGCCTTCTACGATGTGACCTACTTTGAGGACGGCCGGGTCAAGGCCATTACCCCCAACGAGCCGGGCATCCCGGCGGTCATCACCAAGGCCATCATCAAGGATCTGAACGAGTTTGCCCCGCCAACGAACTTTGTTGTGCCCATGGTGGGGGCCATCCAGGACCGTGCCAGCATTGAGGTGCTGCGCGGCTGTGTGCGCGGCTGCCGGTTCTGCCAGGCGGGCTTCCTGTACCGCCCCATGCGCCAGCGGGATGCCAGCCTGCTGAATAAGGCAGCACAGGATCTGTGTGCCAACACCGGCTATGAGGAGCTGAGCCTGTCCAGCCTGTCCACCTCCGACCACGGCCAGTTGGAAGAACTGCTGGATGATCTGAATGAGTGGGCCCCCAAGGAGCACGTCAGCCTCTCGCTGCCCTCCCTGCGGATGGACAACTTCTCCCAGAGCCTGATCGAAAAGACCACCAAGGTGCGCAAGAGCGGCCTGACCTTCGCGGCCGAGGCCGGTACTCAGCGCCTGCGGGATGTCATCAACAAGAATGTTACCTGGGACGAGATCGAAAAGACCTGTTCACTGGCCTTTGCCAACGGCTATTCCTCGGTCAAGCTCTATTTTATGATGGGCCTGCCCACTGAGACGATGGAGGACATCGAGGGCATTGCCGAGACCGCCCAGAAGGTGGTAGATCTCTATTACTCCAACCCCAGGCACGCCAAGGGCAGGGGCGTGCAGGTGACCATCAGCTGTGCCTGCTTTGTGCCCAAGCCCCATACGCCTTTCCAGTTCGTGCCCATGGACACGGAGGAAAGCCTGCAGGCCAAGCAGAAGCACCTGCTGGAAAGCGTCCACAGCCGCAAGATCAAGGTGAACTATCACGACAGCACCACCAGTTTTCTGGAGGGCGTGTTCGCCAAGGGCGACCGCCGTCTGGCTCCTGTTATTCTGGAAGCCTACAAACGGGGCTGTTACTTTGACGGTTGGGAAGAGTGCTTCAAGTATGATACCTGGATGCAGGTGTTTGAGGATCTGGGCATTGATCCCAAGTTCTACTGCCAGCGTCCCATTGGGCTGGACGAGGTGACCCCGTGGAGCCACATGGACTACGGTGTGACCCACGAATATCTGGTGCGGGAGTACAACAAGGCCCTTGCCGCCCAGACCACCCAGCCCTGCAACCGCGCCTGCCATGGCTGCGGTGCCAATCATCTGTTAGGAGGTCCCTGCTTTGATTACAGTCAGAATCTCGTTTGAGAAAAAGAATGAGGCCTCCTACATCTCCCTGCTGGATCTGCAGCGGGTGATGCAGCGGGTGCTCAAGCGCAGCGGCCTGCCTGTGTGGCACACGCTGGGCTTCAACCCCCACATCTACATGACCTTTGCCTGCCCGCTTTCGCTGGGGCAGGAGAGCGAATGTGAGTGCGTGGATGTCAAGACCGAGGCTGAGAACCCGGACTTTGCCCAGTGGCAGACCGAACTGAACGCCATCATGCCCACCGGCATCCGCATTACCCATGTGGGCCCGGTGCAGATGAAGGCTGACCTCATCGCCTTTGCCTGCTACCAGATCACCTACCCGGCAGCGGCAGCGGCTGTGCTGGAACAGTATAACGCGCTGGAAAGCGCCCCGGTGGAAAAGCACAGCAAAAAGGGCAAAAAGATCGTGGAGCTCAAAGATCACATCCCGCAGGTGGAATATACCACCGCAGGGGATCGTGTCTGCATGGAGCTCTGCCTGCCTGCCGCACAGGAGCTGAACCTGAATCCCTCGCTGCTCACCGGCTTTCTGGAAGAAAAGTTCGGTCTGCCTGCCGCCAGCGCAGGCATCCTGCGCAAACGCTTCCTGACGGCGGATCGGCAGCTCTTTGCCTGATTTCCCGGGCAAAGAATGCCTTTTGGGCAGAACAGAAAAATTTTGGGATTATTTTGGGCAAATCGCTTGATTTCGCGGGCGTTTTGTGCTATCCTATTAGGGCGTTAGTGTCCGCTGATACCACAGCGGGGTTAATGACAATATCATTAAACGGGCGGTCCTCTGACGGCAAGGTGCCGTGCATGAACGTCTAAAAACAAATGGAGGATTCAAAAATGGACGCACTGAAGATTATTTCTGAAGGCAGCATCAAGGCTGAGAAGCCCCAGTTCAACGTTGGCGATACCGTCCGCGTTGATGTTCGCATCAAGGAAGGCGAGCGTGAGCGTATCCAGGCTTTCGAGGGCACCGTCATTGCTAAGAAGCACGGCGGCGTTGCAGAGACCTTTACCGTTCGCCGCGTTTCCTACGGTGTCGGCGTTGAGCGTGTCTTCCCCATCAACAGCCCCTTCGTTGAGAAGGTCACCGTTGTCCGCAAGGGCAAGGTTCGCCGCGCCAAGCTGTTCTATCTGCGTGGTCGTACCGGCAAGGCTGCTAAGGTCAAGAGCGATATTTGATGATCCCCGCGTAAAACCGGGAGAAAAGGGACAACTTGTTGTCCCTTTTTTCTTTATTCCGGGCCAGACAAGATTGTGAGGTGCATCGGGAAATGGAAAAGCATACTTCAACACAGGAAACTGTGCGTGGACAGAATGTGTTTGAGTGGTACGAGGCGCTGATCTCCGCTGCGCTGGTGCTGGTGCTGGTATTCTCGCTGTTCTTCCGCATCATTCAGGTGGACGGCGAATCCATGGTGCCCACCTTGCAGAACGGCGATAAGCTGATCGTCTGGGGCGCAGGCTACGAGCCCCAGCGGGGCGATGTGGTCATCGTGGACAGCTACACGGCCTACGGTAAGCCGCTGGTCAAGCGTGTCATTGCCAAGGGCGGCGATGTGGTGAACATTGATTATCAGGCTGGCACGGTCTCGGTGAACGGGGAAGTGCTGCAGGAAGCTTATATCGCTGAACCGACCTATCTTGGCTATGACGTAACGTTCCCGTACACGGTGCCGGAGGGTACGGTGTTTGTGATGGGCGATAACCGCAACGCCTCGCTGGACAGCCGCTCGTCCTATGTGGGCTGCATCGATGAACGCGATATTCTGGGCAAAGTGCTGCTCTGCTTTTTGCCCTTTTCGGATTTTGGGGTGGTAAAATGAACAACGATACCCGCTTTGCAAATCAATATAACATCCAATGGTTCCCCGGCCACATGACCAAGACCCTGCGGATGATGGAGACGGAGATCCAGCATGTGGATGCCAGTCTGGTGCTGCTGGATGCCCGCATCCCGCTTTCCAGCCTGAACCCCGAGGTGGAGCGCATTACGGCCCGCAAACCCAAGCTCTATGTGCTGAACAAAGCAGATCTGGCCGATCCTGCTGTGACAGAGGAGTGGATCAGATACTTCCACGCCGCCGATGCAGGCTGTGTGGCCATCAGCGCCAAGCAGAAGGGCGGTGCCAAGGCGGTGCAGACTGCCATTGAAAAGGAGCTGGCCTCGCTGCTGGAGCGCCGCCAGAACCGTGGTATGGGTGGTGCCAAAACTCAGGTGATGCTCTGCGGCATCCCCAACGTGGGCAAATCCACCTTCATCAACACCTTTGCAGGTTCTGCCCGTGCCAAGGCGGCCGACCGCCCCGGCGTGACCAAGGGCAAGCAGTGGGTCAGCACCGAAAAGTTTGACCTGCTGGATATGCCCGGCGTGCTCTGGAAAAAGTTTGATTCCAAGACCATTGCTTCTAATCTGGCCTTCATCGGCTCCATCAAGGATGATATCCTGGATGTGGAAGAGCTGGCCATGAACCTGCTGGATGAGGTGCGCCGCAATTACCCCGACCTCGTGGCCCAGCGCTACAAGCTGGATGCAGAGACGCTGGCTCTGCCGCCCTACGAACTGCTGGAGGCCATCGGCCGCAAGCGCGGACTGCTGGTGCGCGGCGGCGAGGTGAACACCGAACGCTGCGCCATCATGCTGGTGGACGAGTTCCGCGCCTGCAAGTGGGGCCGCATCTCTCTGGAGCGTCCGCCCCAGCGGGATGATCTGGCAGACTTTGCCGAGGAGGACGACGAATGAAACGGCGTTCTGACGAGGAGATCTCTGCCCCTCTGTACGAGTATGATGCCGCCATCCGTGCGCAGTACGGCTTTTTTGCCGGTGTGGACGAAGCGGGCCGCGGCCCGTTGTGCGGCCCGGTCGTTGTGGCGGCCTGTATCCTCGACCCGGAGAAGCCGGTGTACGGCATCAACGACTCCAAGAAGCTGACCGAGAAAAAACGGGAAGCCCTCTTTGATGAGATCCTTGACAAGGCGCTGGCCTATAAGATCGTCTTTGTAGGCCCGGAGATCATCGACCGGGATAATATCCTGAACGCCACCATGAGCGGCATGAAGCAGGCTGCGGAAGGGCTGGACATTGTGCCGAACCTCGTGCTGGTGGACGGCAACCGTGTCCCGGCTGCGCTGGAGATTCCCGCCCAGCCGGTGGTCAAGGGCGATGCCACCAGCGCCAGCATCGGCGCAGCATCGATCCTGGCAAAGGTCAGCCGTGACCGCTATATGATGGAGCTGGACAAGCAGTACCCGCAGTATCAGCTGGCAAAACACAAAGGTTACCCGACCAAGCTCCATTATGAACTGATCGAGCAGTACGGGATCCAGCCCTTCTACCGCCGCAGCTTCCTGAAAAAGCAGGGCTATTGGCCGGAGGGCAAGTGATGGATCGGGCCGAGACCGGCCGCACCGGCGAGGCTGTGGCTGCGCGGTATTACCAGAAGCAGGGATGTGAGCTGGTGGCCCACAACTACCGCACCCGGATGGGGGAAATCGACCTCATCCTGCGGGAGCCGGACGGCACACTGGTGCTCTGTGAGGTCAAGACCCGCAGCCCCGACCCGCTGGCCGCGCCTGCTGCGGCCGTGACCCCTGCCAAGCAGCGCAGGCTCATCCGCACCGCGGAATATTATCTCCAGCACACCGGACAGAGTGATGAACCGGTTCGTTTTGACGTTGCCGAAGTGACCCCTCTTGACAGCGGGCGCTGGATGGTACATATTATAAAGGGTGCATTTACCGCGTAATGCGGGGTGCATTGGTGGGAAAAGGCAGAAAACGGCTTTTGCCGCTGCCACAAACATGGGGTCAATGCGGGCCCCGCTGGCAAAAAGGAGCGACGACAATGCAGTTTTTCAGCACGAGAGATCATAACCGCGTGGTAAGTGCCTCTCAGGCCATTGCACAGGGCCTGTCGGATGAGGGCGGTCTGTTTGTTCCGCAGAGCTTCCCGCAGGTGGATGTCAAGGCGATCTGTGCGCTGGATTACCCCGAGATGGCTGCTGCCATCGTGGGGCAGTATCTGACCGATTATTCGCAGGAGTTCCTGCAGGAGGCCGCCAAGGCCACCTATGGTGCGGCCTTTGGCGGAAAGGCGGGCTATCTGGCCCCTGTTTCGGATGAGGTGTACTCTCTGGAACTGTGGCACGGCCCGACCTGCGCCTTCAAGGATTACGCCCTGCAGCTGATGCCGAAGCTGCTGGTGGAGGCAAAGAAAAATCTTGACCGCACCGAGAAAACATTGATCCTGGTGGCGACCAGCGGCGATACCGGCAAGGCCGCGCTGGATGGCTACCACGATATCCCGGGTGTGGAGATCGCAGTGTTCTTCCCCACGGGCGGCACCAGTGAGATCCAGCGCCTGCAGATGGTGACCCAGGAAGGCGAAAATGTGGCGGTCTACGCTGTGCGTGGCAACTTCGATGATGCCCAGACCGGCGTGAAGAAGGTCTTTGGCGACCCGGCCATTGCTGCCGAGCTGGCAAAGCGGAACATCCGCCTGTCCAGTGCAAACTCCATCAACTGGGGCCGTCTGGTGCCGCAGATCGTTTACTACTTTGCCGCCTACGCCCAGCTGCTCAAGGCAGGGAAGGTGCGCTTTGGTGACAAGGTGGACTTCTGTGTGCCTACGGGCAATTTTGGCGATATTCTGGCGGGCTACTATGCAAAGCAGATGGGCCTGCCGGTGGGCAGACTGATCTGCGCTTCCAATGAGAACAATGTCCTGACCGATTTCCTAACCACCGGTACTTATACTGCCAAGCGGGAATTCTTCAAGACCACTTCTCCCAGCATGGATATTCTGGTGTCCTCTAACCTGGAGCGCCTGCTCTATCACGTCACCGGCAGCGATGCCGAGGTGGCGGGCCTGATGAAGAGCCTGTCTGAAACCGGCAGCTATACCGTCCGGCCCGAGACGCTGGCCGCCATTCAGGAAAGCTTTGGCTGCGGCTGGAGCAGCGAGAAAGAGGTGGCAGGGGAGATCCGTGCCCGCTATGAGCAGGATGGCTATCTCTGCGATACCCACACCGCTGTGGCCTTCCATGTGGCGGGCCGTCACAAGCGCGAGGGTGTGCCCATGGTGGTGCTGTCTACTGCCTCCCCCTACAAGTTCCCCCGCAGCGTGCTGGAGGCTCTGGGCCACACTGCCCCGCAGAACGACTTTGAGGCCATGCAGGAGCTGGAAGCAGCCACCGGCCGCACTGCACCCGCAAGCCTTGCTGCCCTGCGGCAGAAGGCCGAGCGGTTCAATACCGTCATCGACCCGGAGCAGATCGCGCAGGTGGCGCTGAGCTATCAGGAATAAACCTTGTCCTGCCGGACTTAGAACAGGAGAAAAATGAATGGCACTTTATGTGCTTGGCGATACCCATCTTTCACTGGGCGCTTCCAAACCCATGGATGTTTTTCCGGGGTGGAGCGGCTATGTGGAGCGGCTGGAGCGCAACTGGCGCAAGCTGATCAAACCCGAGGACACCATCGTGCTGGCGGGTGATATCAGCTGGGCCATGCGCCTGAACGATACGCGCAGGGATTTTGCGTTTTTACAGGAGCTTCCCGGCCAGAAGCTGATCATGAAGGGAAACCACGATTACTGGTGGACCACGGCCAACAAGATGAACGCCTACCTCAAGGCTGAGGGCTTTGACACCCTGCACATCCTGCACAACAACTCCTACTCTGTGGAGGGGTATGCGCTGTGCGGCACCCGGGGCTGGCTGTTCGATGTGGGAGAACCCCACGATGAAAAAGTGATGAACCGCGAGATCGGGCGCTTAAAAATGAGCCTGGATGCTGCGGAACCGGGGTTGGAGAAGCTGGTGTTCCTGCATTACCCGCCGGTCTACACCGGCACCAGTGCTCCTGAGATCGTGGCCACCTTGAAGGCCTACGGCATCACCCGCTGTTACTACGGCCACCTGCACGGAAACGCCATCCGGTACGCGGTGCAGGGCGATGTGGACGGCATCCGGTATAAGCTTGTCAGTGCCGATGGCCTGCGTTTCTGCCCCTACCGCATCAATTAAAGGCGGGAAGTGTGGGCAAAAAGAACAAAAAGTCAAAATTTGGTCTGGCAATTGTGTCTGGAACGTGCTATAATAAGTTTTGACGCGATTGTTGCACCCAATTGAGCGCGCGCGTCCCCGCATTTCGCAAACAGAAGATACAGGACGCGGTGCGCGGTTGCAGGAGACAGGGAAGAAAACCTGTCCCCAACGCAATAGAATTTTTGAGTGGAGGATACACAAAATGAATTTCATCAAGTGCGAAAAGCTCGAGAAGAGCATGGCAGAGCTGCAGTTCTCCATCGACGCTGAGGCCTTTAAGGGCGCAGTGGCCGATGTCTTCAAGAAGGAGGGCAAGAAGTACTCCGTGCCCGGCTTCCGCAAGGGCAAGGCTCCCCGTTCTCTGATCGAGAAGATGTACGGCGCTGATGTCTTTACCTATGATGCCATCAATGAGCTGTTCCCCGCTGCTTACGAGGCAGCTGTGAAGGAAGCCGGCATCGAGCCCGTTGGCCGTCCCGAGGTTTCTGTGGATGCTGCCAGCGAGACCGAGGGCGTGACCCTGACCGTCAAGGTCGCTGTGATGCCCGAAGTCAAGGTCGGCAACTACAACGGTCTGACCGTTGAGAAGACTGTCCATACTGTTACCGACGAGGCCGTCGATGCAGAGCTGAAGCGCGTGCAGGAGCGCAACGCCCGTGAGCTGACCCGCGAGGGTGCTGCTGAGAATGGCGATATCGCTGATATCGACTTCGAGGGCTTTGTGGACGGTGTCGCTTTTGAGGGCGGCAAGGCTGAGCACTACAACCTGACCCTGGGCAGCGGCTCTTTCATCCCCGGCTTCGAGGATCAGATCGTTGGCCACTCCGCCGGTGAGGAGTTCGACGTGAACGTCACCTTCCCCGAGGAGTATCAGGCTGCTGAGCTGGCTGGCAAGGCTGCTGTCTTCAAGATCAAGCTGCACGAGGTCAAGTACAAGGAGCTGCCCGCTCTGGATGACGAGCTGGCCAAGGACTGCTCCGAGTACGACACTCTGGAAGAGTTCAAGGAGTCCATCCGCAAGAACAACCAGGAGCAGCTGGACAAGCAGGATGACCTGGCTGTTGAGAACGCTCTGGTCGATCAGGTCATCGAGAGCATGGAGGCTGAGATCCCCCAGGCTATGTACGATACCCGTATGGACGAGATGGTCAATGACTTCGCCTTCCGTGTGGAGCAGCAGGGTCTGCGCCTGGAAGACTACCTGAAGTATATGGGCCAGACCATGGATCAGTTCCGTGCTTCCTTCATGCCTCAGGCTGAGAAGCAGGTTAAGATCCGCCTGGCTCTGGAGGCTGTTGCCGCTGCTGAGAACATCGAGGCTTCCGAGGAGGATGTTTCCGCTGAGATCAAGCGCATCGCTGACCAGTACAAGATGGAAGAGGACAAGGTCCGTGAGCTGGTCAACGTTGACGACCTGAAGAAGGATCTGGCAATCAACAAGGCCATCGACTTCATCAAGAGCCACGCCAACATCGTAGAGAAGGCCGCTGAGGCTGAAAAGACCGAGGACGCTGAATAATCCAGCTGCCAAGGCCGCAATTTGCAGGAAACGCTGTTTGAAGCGTACCCTGTAAACAAAGGTTGTTAAAATTGACCGATACGGCCCTGTTTCTTTTGCCGTATCGGTCAATTTTGCAAATAGAATTATTTTTCGTATCAGGAGGCGAACTTTATGAGTTTTGTTCCTTACGTTGTCGAACAGTCGGCACATGGTGAGCGTTCCTATGATATCTTCTCCCGTCTGCTGAATGACCGCATCATCGTTCTGAGCGAGGATGTCAACGACACCTCCGCAAGCCTTGTGGTGGCGCAGCTGCTGTACCTGGAAGGGCAGGACCCGGACAAGGATATCAGCCTGTATATCAACAGCCCCGGCGGCTCTATCAGCGCAGGCATGGCCATCCACGATACCATGCAGTATATCAAGTGTGATGTCTCCACCATCTGCATGGGCATGGCCGCTTCCATGGGTGCCTTCCTGCTGGCAAGCGGCACCAAGGGCAAGCGCTTTGCCCTGCCTAACTCCGAGATCCTGATCCATCAGCCGCTGATCGGCGGTCAGGGCGGCGGCCTTTCCGGCCAGACCACCGATATCAAGATCCACGCCGAGCACATGGTGTATATCCGCGATAAGATGAACCACATGCTCAGCGAATACACCGGCCAGCCGCTGGAGAAGATCCAGCTGGACACCGAGCGCGACAACTATATGACCGCGCTGGAAGCCAAGGAATACGGCCTGATCGATGAGGTCATCGCCCACCGCTGAAACTGAAAGGCGCGGGGGAGAGCCCTGCGCGCAAAGACCCAGAATAAGGAATAACAGTTATGGCAAACAACAATTCCGGCAAAAATGAAAAAGACCTGGTGTGCAGCTTCTGCGGCAAGCATCAGGACGAAGTGGAACGGATGATCATCGGCCCCGGTGTCAACATCTGCAGCGAGTGCATCGGCCTGTGCCATGATCTGCTCTCGGATCAGCCGGAGCACCCGGAAGCAAACGGCCGCCCGGGCCGCGGCGCAAGCCGTACCCGGATGCAGGCTGTGGATGGTCTGGATATCAATATCCTGACCCCGGCTGAGATCAAGAACGGGCTGGACCAGTATGTCATTGGTCAGGATGAGGCCAAGCGTGTGCTGGCGGTCTCCGTTTACAACCATTATAAGCGCATTCTGAGCGGCAAAGGTGCGGATGTGGAACTGCAGAAGTCCAACGTTCTGCTGTTGGGCCCCTCCGGTGTCGGCAAGACTCTGCTGGCTCAGACCCTGGCCAAGATGCTGGGGGTGCCCTTCGCCATTGCGGATGCCACCACCCTGACCGAGGCGGGCTATGTGGGTGAGGATGTGGAGAACATCCTGCTCAAGCTGCTTCAGGCGGCGGATTTTGATGTGCAGAAGGCACAGGTGGGTATCATCTACATCGATGAGATCGACAAGATCACCCGCAAGAGCGAGAATCCCTCCATCACCCGTGATGTGGGCGGCGAGGGTGTGCAGCAGGCGCTGCTGAAGATCCTGGAGGGCACCGTGAGCAACGTGCCGCCCAACGGCGGCCGCAAGCACCCCCAGCAGGAGTTTATCCAGATCGATACCACCAACATCCTGTTCATCTGCGGCGGTGCCTTTGATGGCCTGGATAAATACATCCTGCGCCGCACTGATCGCTCTGCACTGGGCTTCGGCAGCAGCCTGAAGGACAACTCCGAGGATGCCCAGCGTGCCCTGCTGCGCAAGGTGGAGCCTCACGATCTGGTCAAGTTTGGCCTGATCCCTGAGCTGATCGGCCGTCTGCCGGTCATCACCGTGCTGGATGATCTGGACGAGGACGCACTGGTGCGCGTGCTCAAGGAGCCCCGCAACAGCCTGGTCAAGCAGTACAAGGAACTGCTGAGCATGGACAGTGTAGAGCTGGAGTTCACCGACGAGGCCCTCCACGCGATCGCCCGCAAGACCATTGAGCGCAAGACCGGTGCCCGCGGTCTGCGCAGCGTCATGGAAGGCATCCTGCTGCCTGTCATGTATGATGTGCCCAATGACCCCACCATCATCCGTGTCACCATCGACAAGGACACCGTGGAGGGCGGCGAGGCCCATCTGGAATACGGCGCTGTGCGCAAACGGTATAAGAACCAGACCGCCCTGAGCTGATATCTGCACTCTGCAGACAGCAGGAAAGGGATGCCCTGCCAAATGCTTCGGCTTTGGCGGGGCTTTTTTTGTAATTTGCTTGTTTCGCGCCCGGAGTTGCGGTATAATATTAAAGTCTGGATGACGGTGGTGGGAGAACTCTCTGGCAAGAACTCCTGAAACACCCGGCATCGGATACTGTGGGAAATTGGAAGTACGATAAAGGAGTGTGTTTTTCAATGGCAAACTATCTTGAGATGAATCGTGAGGAGCTCACTGCCGAAAAGGCAAAGCTGAATGAGCAGTACAAAAAGTTTCTGGCCATGAACCTGAAGCTGAACATGGCCCGTGGCAAGCCCGGCCCTCACCAGATGGATCTGGCAATGGGTCTGCTGCAGATGAACGATTACACCACCGACGCAGGCACCGATGCCCGCAACTATGGTGATCTGGAGGGCCTGCACGAGGCTCGCGTCCTGTTTGCGGATGTGTTCGGTGTCAAGCCCGAGGAAGTGTTCGTGGGCGGCAACTCCAGCCTGCAGCTGATGTATAACCTCATCAACATTGGCTATGTGTTCGGCTTCCCTGAGTCTCCCTGCCCCTGGTCTCAGGTGGAAAAGCGCAAGTTCCTCTGCCCGGTGCCCGGCTATGACCGCCACTTTGCCATCACTGAGGAGTACGGCTTTGAGCTGATCAGCGTGCCCATGACCCCCAATGGCCCCGATATGGACATTGTGGAGAAGCTGGTGGCCGAGGATGACACCATCAAGGGCATCTGGTGCGTGCCCCAGTATTCCAACCCGGATGGTTATACTTACAGCGATGAGACCATTGACCGGATGGCCAAGATGAAGACCGCTGCTCCTGATTTCAAGATCTTCTGGGATGAGGCTTACATCGTCCACCACCTGACCGAGGAGATCATCGAGACCCCTGTTCTGTTGAACGAGAGCAAGAAGTACGGCACGGAGAACCGTGTGTTCATGTTCACCTCCACCAGCAAGATCACCTTCCCCGGTGCAGGTGTTTCCGCCATTGCATGCAGCGTGGACTCCATGAAGTATATCTGCAAGCGCTTCTCCGTGATGATCATCAGCTATGATAAGATGAACCAGCTGCGCCATGTCCGCTTCCTGAAGAACAAAGAGGGTGTGCTGGCCCACATGGCAAAACACCGCCGCCGCTTGATCCCCTGCTTTGATGCGGTCAAGACGGCCTTTTCCGAGGAGCTGACCCCCTGCGGCGACATCGCTCACTGGACGAACCCCAAGGGCGGTTACTTCATCAGCCTGTACGTTATGCCCGGCTGCGCCAAGCGTGTGGCCCAGCTGTGCAAGGAGTGCGGTCTGACCCTGACCGGTGCCGGTTCCGCCTATCCCTACCATAAGGACCCGCAGGATTCTCACCTGCGTATCGCGCCCACCTATCCCAGCCTGGACGAGGTGGAGACCGCATCTGATCTGCTCTGCGTCTGCGTAAAGCTGGCAGTCATCGAAAAGCTGCTGGCCGAAAAGGCAGAGTAAGCGTTTTATTCTGCAAAAAATCTCCTCCGTGCAGAGGTTTTTCTGCGCGGCGGAGGTTTATTATATTTTGGAGGTTTCCTGTTTTTTATGAAGACGAAAGGCAAAGCATGGCAGCTTGTTGTCACAGTGCTCCTGATCGCCGCGTTTGTCTACACGGCATTCTTTGGTGTGGCAGTCAAGTACGGTGATGTGACCAAGACCTACATCAAGGGAGCGCAGGATATCCGCTTTGGCGTGGATATCAAGGGCGGTGTCAACGTAACGTTTGCCCCCTCGGACAACTACGATGCCACCGATGATCAGCTGGACGCTGCCCAGCTGGTCATCGAGAATCGTCTGGTCGGCCTGAACGTGACCGACTACGAGCTGTATGTGGATTATGACTCCGACCGCCTGATCCTGGAGTTTCCGTGGCAGTCCGGCGAGACCGATTTTGACCCCGAAGCCGCCATTGAAGAGATCGGCAGCACCGCCTACCTGACCTTCCGCAAGGGGAGCAGCGCAGACGGTGAACTGATCCTGGACGGCTCCATGGTCGAGAGCGCCGCTGCTCAGTACGGCCCGGTAAGCGGCAGTACATCCGAATATTATGTGGCCCTCAAGTTCAACGACGAGGGTGCCAAGGCCTTCGGGGATGCCACCACGGAGCTCTACCAGAGCAGTGGAACCATCAGCATCTGGCTGGATGATCAGAACGTGAGCACCGCAACGGTCAATGCGGCCATCACCGATGGTGCCGCCATCATCACCAGTTCTGCGTCCAATCCCTTCACGCAGGAGGACGTGATCAAGATGGCCCGCCAGATCAATTCCGGTGCACTGCCTTTTGCCCTGACTGTGGACAGCTATTCCACTGTCAGCCCCAGCCTGGGCGAGAACAGCCTGAGCGCCATGGTGCTGGCCGGCCTCATT
This sequence comes from Faecalibacterium sp. I2-3-92, assembly GCF_023347315.1. Taxonomy (GTDB): domain Bacteria; phylum Bacillota; class Clostridia; order Oscillospirales; family Ruminococcaceae; genus Faecalibacterium; species Faecalibacterium duncaniae. The sequence goes on along the minus strand of NZ_CP094470.1, from coordinate 1,489,937 downwards.
GCCTATGCCCTCATCGTGGTGCTGATGACGCTGCTGTATCGTCTGCCTGGCTTCCTGGCCTGTATTGCACTGGCCGGTCAGGTAGCGGCAACGCTGGCTTTCGTCTCCGGCTATTTCCCGGTGTTTGAGAGCTTTACCCTGACTCTGCCCGGCATCGCAGGTATCATCCTGGCCATTGGTATGGGCGTGGATGCCAATGTCATCACCGCCGAGCGCATCAAGGAGGAGCTGAACAACGGCAAATCGCTGGATGGCGCGCTCAAGAGCGGCTTTGCCCGCGGCCTGACCCCCATCATTGATGGCAACGTGACCATCGTTATTGTGGCGATCGTGCTGATGGGTGCCTTCGGCCCCTCGGACGGCCTGTTCGCCAAGGCCCTGCACTTCGTGTTCTTCGCCTTTGGGCCCTCCACCGCAGGCACCATCTACGCCTTTGGCTACACGCTGCTGACCGGCGTTCTGCTGAACTTTGTGTTCGGCGTGTTTGCCACCCGTGTGATGATCCGCGGTGCAGCCTCCATCAAGGCCCTGCGGAATCCCTGGCTCTATGGTGCTGTCAAGCCCGGCAAGGAAGTCAAGGAAAAGAAGCCCATCGACTTAGTGGGCCTGCGCAAGCGCTTCCTGACCATCTCCACCTGCCTGATGGCGGCCATTATCCTGTGTGCTGCAGTGTTCGGTGTCCGGCTGGATACGGAGTTTACGGGCGGTGCCATGATCACCCTGAGCTATCAGGGTGAGATCAGCACCTCCGAGGTTCAGAAGACCGCCTCCACCGCACTGGAAAACAACGGCCTGACCCTGCAGACCGGCGAGAATGTCGCCACCGGGGAGCAGACCCTGAAGATCTCCATGCCCGGCAACGAGACCGTGACCACCGATCAGGTGGAGAATCTGCTGACCTCCCTGAACGAACAGTACCCGGACAATGCCTTTGCCCAGCTGTCCCTGAGCAATGTCAGCGCTGCCATGGGCACCAAGTTCCTGCAGAAGAGTCTGGTGGCTGTGGTGTTCTCCCTGCTGCTCATCCTGCTGTATATCGGCTTCCGTTTCAAGAAGATCGGCGGCCTGACCGGTGGCCTGATGGCTGTGCTGGCCCTGTTGAACGACCTGATGGTGGTTTTTGGCACCTTTGTGCTGCTGCGCACCCCGCTGGACGGCAACTTTATTGCCGCCATGCTGACCATTCTGGGCTACTCGATCAACGATACGGTTGTGGTCTATGACCGCATCCGCGAGAACCGTGCCCTGATGGGGAAAAAGACTCCGTTCGAGGAGCTGGTCAACCACTCGGTCAACCAGTCTGCCCGCCGTACCATCATTACTACGGTGACCACTGTAATGGCACTGGGTGTGATGTGCGTGGTCTCCAAGCTGTACGGCCTGGACAGCATCTTTACCTTTGCCTTCCCGCTGATGATGGGTATGCTGAGCGGCGTGTATACCTCGCTCTGTGTTTCCACCTCCGCCTGGGTGCTGTGGAACGACCGCAAGAGCAAAAAGGCTGAAACCAAAAAAGCCTGACCGTGTTTTGCCCGACAGGCCAAGAACCAACATCAGGAGGAACGATTTATGAAATGTCCCTATTGCGGCGATGAGGAATCCAAGGTCATCGATTCCCGCCCGACCGAAGACGGTGAGCGGATCCGCCGCCGCCGTGAGTGTCTGCGCTGCCGCATGCGGTTTACGACCTATGAAGTGGTGGAGACCGTCCCGCTGATCGTCATCAAAAAGGATAACTCCCGTGAGCCTTTTGATCGTCAGAAGCTGCTCAACGCAATGCTGCGGGCCTGCGCCAAGCGCCCGGTGAGCTACGATGCACTGGAACGGGCTGTCAGCAGCATTGAGCAAAGTCTGATGAGCTCCTATGACCGCGAGGTGTCCAGTGTGCGCATTGGTGAACTGACCATGCAGGAGCTGAAAAAAATCGATGAAGTGGCCTATGTCCGCTTTGCTTCGGTTTACCAGCAGTTTGCCGATGTCGAGAGCTTCTTCACGGAGCTGAAAAAGCTGATGGGCGACCGCAAAGAGAAAAACTAAGGTTCCAGCGTTAAAAGCCAGACTTTTTCGTGAACTTCACGAGAAAGCCTGGCTTTTTGTTGTGCTCACCTCAACTGTTCAGCTCAGTACAAATACCCTCAGAGAATACGATGAGAGAGCCAGGCCAGGGTCTCTACCTGAACCTGCGCCCGGCGCAGTTCCCCGAAGGCTTCCTCGGGTGCATTCAGTTCCAGATGGCCATCGGCGGCGCGCAGGGCGGCTTCCAGCTCCGTGAAGTCCTGCGTGCGGAGCAGGTGGTTCATGCCTTCCCGCATGGTGTCGCAGAGCTCGGCTCCTTCGGCCAGTGCCTGCCGCGCACCGGTCAGATCGCTGTTCCGGATATCCTCCATGGCGGTGTCGATGTCATCGGAGATATCCTCGGCGAATTGCTGTACCCGGAAGCTGCTATAAAAGGCTGCCGCCAGCAGCAGGACTACGATGCCAATGCAGACATAAATACGTTTCATGCTGCACCCCCTTGCCGGAGCCCCGCCGTTTGACGAGGCTCCTTTTTCAGCAGAAAATAATCCTCGGTATCGTTGCCCGCCAGGATCAGGATCTCTTCCAGAAGCAGGCTGTTGGCCTGTGCGGTTCGTTCCAGCCAGGCAGCATCCTTGCCGCAGATGGTCAGGTTTTCGGCAAGCACCTGACCATCCAGCACAAAGGGGATGGTGGCCTGTGCCCGCTGTACCCTTGCCCCAAGGTCGGCGAGGGTGGCCGGTTCCTTTTCCGGGCGCAGAGCCACCGAGAGACTGCCGTTGGTCTCCACGACCGCATAGGAGACATCCCGGGGGTCGAACACATCTTTGCCGCGTAGCGCCTCCATCAGATCGGCGGCAGTCAGCCGCAGGGTGCGCAGGGCGTTCTGATCGATCTCACCGTTCAGGATGACCGTTTTGGGCCGCCCGGACATCAGGTTGAAAAAGCGCTGGCTCCTGAAGCTGAGGATCGACCCCAGAAGCTCCAGCGCCGCAATGAGAAAGAGGGGAATCAGGCTGGCTGTGACCGGTACCTCTTCAGATTCAATGGAGATGGAAGCCAGATTGGAGATGAGGATGGTGGATACCAGTTCCTCAGGCTGCAGTTCCCCCAGCTGACGTTTGCCCATCAGCCGCATGGCAAACAGGACGCAGAGATAGATCAGGATGGTACGGAAAATCAAGAGTTTCAAACCGGAACACCTCCCAGCGTATAACCGCCGCCCCGGCGGACAAGCTACCAGAAAGGGGGCGGCAAAATGGAACAGCTTTCCAGCCATCTGGCGGCAAATCTTGCGGAGCTCAACGCTAGGTTTGGCCGATCGGCAGATTTTTATGCGAAGGAGCTTGAGCTTTACCACTGCAAAGGAGCCATCGTTCTGTTTGATGGAATGGCCAGCCTGAAAGGGCTGTGGCAGCTGCTGCTGGATGCCGCCAGCCGCCGCACACCGCCCGGTCCGGCAGAACAGCTGACCGGGGAACAGGTGTTTGCGCTGTTGTTTGAGCACTCCGCACTGCCCGCAGAGCCTGCCCCTGTGGAGGACTGGGATGCCCTGATCCGGCGGCTGACGGCGGGCATGGCAGTGCTTTTGCTGGACGGATGCGCAAAAGGCATCGCCTTTTCGGTGCAAAGCCTGAACGCCCGCTCGGTGGATGAACCGGCAGGGGAGGGAAATCTCCGCGGCTCCCGGGAAGGCTTTGCGGATCTGCTCCGGGTGAATACAAGCCTGCTGCGGCGGTGCTTCCGCAATGATGCTCTGGTCATTGAGATCGGTCAAGCCGATTGTGAGATGAAAACGGAGTATGCTCTCTGTTACTGCCGGGATACGGCAGACCCAAAAGCGGTGCAAAAGGTGCGGCAGACCTTGCAGCGGGCCAGGCCGCAGCTGCTTTTGGATTCCAGCTACTTTGTGCCATGGCTCTTTCCTTGTAAGATCCGCACATTTGCTCCTGTGCGCTATACCGAACGGCCTATTGTGGCAGCGGCAAAGCTGCGGGAGGGAAAATTCGTCATTCTGGTCAATGGCAGCCCCTCAGCGCTGATCCTGCCCACCCTGTTCTGCGAAAACTTTGAATGCCTGGATGACTATGCAGGAACGGCCTATTTTGCATCCTTTCTGCGGCTGCTGAAATATATCTCGTTCTACCTGAGCATTTTCCTACCGGGCGTATTCGTCTGCTGGGCAGTCTACCTACCAGAACTCCTGCCGCCCCAGCTGCTGTTCAAAATCGAGGCCGCCGAGCAGGCAACGCCGCTGCCGCTGTTCGGAGAAATGCTGCTGGTGATTCTGATGTTGGAGATCATCCGGGAGGCTGGTCTGCGGATGCCCCAGACCCTGGGGCACTCTGTCAGCCTGATCGCTGCCCTCATCATCGGGGATGCAGCCATTGCCGCCGGACTGATGAGCACACCGGTCATCCTGACCGCTGCTGCCGCGTCCATTGCGGTGTTCGTCACGCCCTCGCTGTATGAGGTGGCGACTGTTCTGCGGCTGGTGGTGCTGCTGGCAGCAGGGGTGGCTGGCCCGGTGGGACTTGCCGCCTGTGCACTGGGCGTGTTATTCGGGCTGACCCGGGTCTCGGCGCTGGGTGTGCCCTACCTGCGGGATGCTATCTTCCCCGAGGTGCCGCTCTCGCCGGACGGTGTGACCCGGCGCAGCTACCCAAAACTTTCCCGGCGGCCCTTTACCATTTGGCAAAAACGAGGTGGTTGAAGTTGGAACGATCCTGTTTCTCTGAAAAAACACTGACTCTGAGTGTGCTCACAGCAGAGTTCGCTCTGTGCGTGTTACAGACGGGTGCGCCTGTAACAGCCCGCAGTTTTCTGCTGCGCGGCCTGCCCATGACACTGGCGCTGGTTCTGATCATCGCCCTGACAGCCGAGGCAGAGCAGCGTGCAGACAGTTTTTTGGGTACAGATTTGCGTTCCCGGGTAGTCTGCGGCGGGCTGGGACTCTGGTTTGTCTGGGAGGCTGTGGAGACTTTCCGTCAGGCGCAGGAGCTTTGCTGGGAGAATTTTTCTTCCATGGCCATGCTGGGGCTTCTCCCGCTGCTGCTCTGGGCAGGATGGAAGCTGGAACCTGCCGTACTGGTCCGTTGTGCGCCGATCCTGTGCTGGGCGGCGGCGCTGGCGGGTTTGCTCTGCCTGCTGGGGCTGAATGGCCAGTTCCACTGGGAAAGTCTGATGATGCAAGCTGATGCTCAACCGATTATCCTGCCCCTGTATCCGGAATACTTCGCCCTACCGCTGTTCTGCCCGGCAAAGCAGGTGCGGGGCGCTGTCTGGCTTCCGGTGAAAGTTTTTATACTGGTTGGCAGCTTTGCGCTCTGCACGGAACTGGTGTTTGGGGCGGGGAATGCCCTGCCCGGCATCGAGCTTTTGCGGGCGGGCAGGCTGGGCAGCATCTCCCGGTTTGATGCCCTTGTGCTGCTGGTCTGGTTGGCAGCGGCAATGCTCCGGTTCTGCGTGCTGGTGCAGGTGGTGCGTCAATTGGCCGGGCGGCTGTGGGGCAGGGCTACGCCTGCGGAGGAAAACGCATGACGGGCCAACAGCGTGCCATCCGGTGGCTGGCGGCAGGGGTACTGGTGCTCTGGTGTGGGGTGTTTTTGCGGGCAGAGAACACCGAAAAAAGCATGGTGCGTGCCCTGCTCCTGACTCCTCCCACAGTGGTGGCACAGAGCTGGACGGTGGGTCTGCTCTACCAGTTTCCGGAAGCCGCTGCCGATGCTTCTGATGCCGCCGCACAGGTGCAGCTCTGCACCGGGCAGGGAAACACCCTGCAAACGGCTCTAACTGAAGCCGAGCGTGGCCTGCCCCGTAAAGCAAGCTACCGGATATGCGAGTATCTGCTTTTGAATGCCGAAACAACTTTAAAAACCATTCGACAGGCGGAGACCGTGTTGAAAGAGGAGCCGGTGCAGGGCTTGTCTGCCCGGGTCCTCTGCATGGATCTTTCCGGAGAAGAACTGGCCGCAGCAGACGGAGAAAACGAACTGTTCCCGGAACGACTTTTGCAGGTCGTGAAAGAAGCTGCACCGCAGGCTCCGCACCTATACGAGAGCCGGAACGCTCTTTTGGCTCCGGTGCTTATCCTGACGGATGGTGCCATTGAGAATGCGGAGGAAATGCTTCTGCTCACCGAAACAGGGAACACCCGGCTCACCCCGGCAGAGAGCCAGATGGCACAATTGCTGCTGGGTCAGAGCGGAGAGCACACTTTTCCACTGGCTGGCGGGCAGGTGACTTTCCGGCGCTGTGTGGTATCGGTGGAAGCTGTAGAAGATGGCTTTGCCGTGACCCTGACCGGCCAGCGCAGGGCGGGCACAGCTCTGCCTACAGCAGTGCAGTGTGCGGCGCTGGAGCTGCTCTGCGTGCAGACCGTTCAGCGCTGCTGGGAAAATGAGTATGATCTGCTCTCTCTGGGTGCAGTCCGGGCGTTGAAGCAGGGAACAAAGCGAGAAATGCTTACAACAAAAAAAGTCTGCCCGCAGGTGCAGGCAGACGTGAGCTTTTTGCAGTTTTAGTGGGCGGTCTCAAAAACGACGGTGATGGTGGTGCCAACATTTACTTCGCTTTCCAGCTTGATACGGGCGTTGTGGATGCGGGCAATGTGCTTGACAATAGCCAGCCCCAGACCGGTGCCGCCGGTGGCCTTGCTCCGGCTCTTATCCACCCGGTAGAAGCGTTCGAACACGCTGGACTGCGCATCTTTCGGGATGCCGATGCCGTTATCCTTGACGGTCAGGGTACAATGGCCGTCCCGGGTGCAGGAGGTGATGAGCTGGACCTTGCCGCCGGGTCGATTGTAGCGGATGGCGTTGTCGCACAGGTTTTGGCACAGCTCATCCAGCTGATTCCGGTTGCCAAGCACTCTGGCACTCTCGCCCAGATAGGTCAGGGAGATGAAGGAGCGTTGCGCGTTCAGCTTCTGGCGTTCCACACAATCCTTGGCCACGTCCAGCAGATCGACCGTTTCCATGTCGGGCTGTGCATGGGTCTCGCTGACGCTGTCCAGGTGCGACAGCTGCAGGATATCGTTCACCAGCTGGATCATCCGGCTGGCTTCTACATGGATCTTCCGGCCAAACTCGGGCACATCGGCGGGTTTGGCAATGCCGGTCTCAATGAGTTCCGCATAGCCGGAAATACTGGTCAGCGGCGTTTTCAGCTCGTGGCTGACGTTGGCCGTGAAATCCTGCCGCATCTTCTCGTTGTTTTCCCGCAGCAGCCGATCAGAGTGGATGCTCTCAGCAAAGGGGATGAGTTCCCGGTAGGGAACGTTTTCCTGAATGTGCTCAAGGTCATCCGTCATTTTCAGAATGGGCTGGACAAGACTGCGGGTCAGTAGCCCAGCGATCAGCGCTGCGGCACCCATCATCAGGATGCAGCTCAGGATGATGGCGGGCAGGGCCGCGTCGTAGATCGACCAGATGGTCTCAGAATCCTGGGCCACACGCAGGATATCGCCGCCGGGCAGCAGCATGGCGTAATAGTAGGTCTCGTACCCCATGGTCTGGGAATCACGGCAGTTACGGCCTACACCCTCCTGCATGGCCTGCTGGATCTCCGGGCGGGACAGATGGTTTTCCATCTGCTGGTCAGTGGCGGATTCAAACACCACACTGCCATCTGCTGCAATCAGGGTAATGCGCAGGTCACCGTTGACGAACATGGAGAGCTGATCCGGAGAGGAAAGCTGCTCGTATCCGGCGGAAACCAGATCAGCCTGATGCTCCAGTGAGGTCCATGCCTGTTCCCGGAACGCTTTGTGAAAGACGAAGAGACAGAGCACGGCGGTGCAGACCAGACCGACGAAGCCCATGAAAAACAGCCGGTAACTGATTTTTTCTTCCATGCTCTGCGGTTTCATTCTTCCTCGCCCTCCTCATTGTCGGCCAGCTTGTAGCCGACCTTGCGCACGGTGCAGATATATCTGCCCGCGTCCCCCAGCTTTTTGCGCAGGGTGCGGATGTGCATATCCACGGTGCGGCTCTCAACAGAAATATCGGTGCCCCATACCACCTGCAGAATGGTCTCGCGGGTCACAACAAGGTTCGTGTTTTCCAGCAGCAGGCGCAGCAGGCTGTATTCCTTGTAAGTCAGGTCAATATGGGTGCCGTTCACAGTCACGCTGTGGCGGGCGTTGTCCAGCAGGATCTCATGGAAGGCATAAACATTCTGCTTTTCCTCGGGGGCAGAGCGGCGCAGGGCGGCCCGCAC